>NZ_DAMBCN010000022.1:0-77476 GCF_032056425.1 Stenotrophomonas sp. | reverse complement strand
GCCAAAATCCCATCCCACAACACAGTTGCTACACGGACGTACTTGCGGCGTCCCCGCAATCCGACACCGCCCCGCCATCCCACGCAATGCAGCTGTTGCCGTTGCCGTTGACGTTGAGCAGGTGCAGGGCGCAGCCCTGCCGAAAACACTACTTCAGCCGTCGCCCCGTGCGGTCGATGCGGAACCAGTCGCCGCCTTCCATCGGGGTGTGCCCGTCGCCATCGGGCGTGCCGCGTCGGCACCCGTTGCAGACGTCGGCCACGCCGTCCTGGAACGGCCAGGCGAAATCGAAGGTCGGTTCGATCATCTGCCGCAACGTCACGTCGAAGTAGCCGATGCGGTCGCCCACGCGGCCACGCAGCAGGCCTTCCTGCGGGGTGTCGGGGCCGTTGTCCCAGGTGATGACCGCCAGGCTGCTGCCGGCGCGGTTCACGTAATGGAAACTGCCGCCGGCATGCACCACCGCCAGTCCCTGTGCGTCGTAGGGCAATGCGGCCAGCGCCGTGGCGTCCAGCCGTGGCTGACCGTTGGCGACGGCGCAGCCTGGCAACGGCACCAGACCTTCACTCTCGGTCAGCAGCTGGCACGCAGGCGGCTGGGCCAGCGCACCGGCACTGGCCAGCACGCCCAGCAGGACCAGCCACCGCGCGACGCGGCGACCGGCCCCCGCCATGGCAGGGGCCGATTGCAGCATCACTTGGCCTCGGCCTTGCGCTCGAACGCGTTCGGTGCCGGCAACTGCACAGGCACGCCCTGCGCATCGCAGGTGCCGGCCTGGCACAGGCGTGCGCGCAGGGCCGGGGC
This sequence comes from Stenotrophomonas sp., assembly GCF_032056425.1. GTDB lineage: Bacteria > Pseudomonadota > Gammaproteobacteria > Xanthomonadales > Xanthomonadaceae > Stenotrophomonas. The sequence continues at coordinate 76,672 of NZ_DAMBCN010000022.1, read as the reverse complement.
GGCCTGCACGATCATGTGGTAGATCGCGTTCTGTTCCAGCGTGCCACGGATCGCCTGGCTGCCCGGGCCGCGGGCCCAGATGCCCACGTCTTCACCGCCGTGCGATTCAGACTTCATCGGCACCAGCGCCTCCTGCATGTAGTCAGGGTGCTCGGTGTCCACCCCGTGCAGGTCGGGCCGGCCCTTGGCCTGCTCGAAGGTGCTGGGGTTGTGCGGGTAGCGCTTCGGCCCGGCCGGCTGCTGGTTGGTGGCGCCGGTGTGGCCGGGGCCGTTGGCGTAGCTCAGCGTGGTGTAGGGCTGGCCGTTGCCGTCCAGGGCGTTGTCCAGCTTGCCGGCACCGTCTTCGCCGCCCTTGTCCTTCACCTTGCCCAGGATCGGGTTGCCGCGCGCCGGGTACCCCACGAAGTTGAGGGTGTGCGAGTGGTCGGCAGTGACGATGATCAGCGTGTCATCGGCCGAAGTCAGTTCGTTGGCCACGCGCACCGCATCGGACAGCGCCACCGTTTCGGTCAGCGCACGGTAGGCGTTGCCACTGTGGTTGGCGTGGTCGATGCGCGCGCCTTCGATCATCAGCACATAGCCTTCCTTGTGCTGGGCCAGGTTCTTGATCGCCGCGGCGGTCAGTTCGGCCAGGCTCGGCTCGCCGGCCGGATCCTGCGGGCGCTCGTATTCGTAGCGCATGTGGTCCGGCTCGAACAGGCCGAGCAGGGCCGGGGCGTTGGTGGCCGCGGCCAGCTGCTTGCTGTTCCAGACATAGGCGCCCTGCGGATGCGCCTGCTGCCATTCCTGCACCAGGCTGCGGCCGTCCAGGCGCTGGCCGACCTTGTCGTCGTACTCGGGGTCACGCTCTTCCACGGTGGTGAACTCGCCGCGACCGCCGCCCAGGGCGACCAGCGGGCCACGGCCGTAGCGGGAGGTGGACAGCAACTGCTGGGCGATGTCCTGGCAGCCGGCCGCCTTGGCTTCTTCGGTCAGGTCGGTGTCGTTTTCCCAGTTGCGCTCGGGCGAGTGCGCGTAGGTGGCGGCCGGGGTGGCGTGGGTCAGGCGCGCGGTGGAGACGATGCCCGTGGCCAGGCCGGCACTGTCGGCCAGCTGCAGCCAGGTCAGCAGGCCCTTGGACAGGCTGTCGGCGCAGGCGGTGCGGGTGCCGGCGCTGACGCCGATGGCGCCCATGTGGGTCTTCACGCCGGTGGTGATGGCAGTCATCGTGCCGGCCGAATCGGGCGTCTGCGAATCGGTGTTGTAGGTCTTGCTGAACGCGGTGGCCGGGAAGCGCTCCCACGACAGCAGGTTTTCTTCGCCGGCGCTGCCCTTGCGCTGGCCTTCGTAGATGCGCGCGGCGGCCACGGTGGTCAGGCTCATGCCATCGCCCAGGAACAGAATGACGTTCTTGGCCTTGCCGGCCATCGCACCGTTTGCTGCTGCCTGGGCTGCACCGCTGCGGTACCACCACTGCGGGGTCTCACCGGCGGGGTGGGCGACCGGATCGACGGCAACCTTCAGGCCGGCGGGGGCGGTGGCGGGGGCAGTGCTGGCGCAGGCGCCCAGCAGCAGGGTGGTGGCGCAGGCGGCCAACAGGGAGACGGAACGACGCATGGACGCTGGGATCTCACACACTGTAACGGGACGTTCATTATGCCCGGCCCAGCAAGGCACGCCGATGACACACTGATTTGCCGGTGGGGCGGTCGTTCCCGGGGCAGGCTTGGGCTATCGTGGAACCATCCCTTCCTTCCCTCTGGATTGCCTATGAAACTGGTGTCTGCCTGGCTGCGGATTCCATTCTGGCAGCGCGTGGTCGGTGGCTTCGTGCTCGGCGCGCTGGCTGGCTGGGCGCTGGGCCCGGCCGCGGAAACGTGGTTCGGCCCGCTCGGCGAACTGTATGTGACCCTGATCAAGATGATCGCGGTGCCGCTGGTGTTCTTCGCGGTCATCAATGCCATTGCGTCGCTGCACGGCCAGAAGTCGGTGGCGGCGCTCAGTGGCCGTACTTTCCTGTGGTTCGTGATCACCGCGGCGCTGGCGGTGTGCGTGGGCCTGGGCGTGGGCACGGTGCTGCAGCCCGGTGCCGGCGGCCTGCAGCTGTCGATGGCCAGCAATTACGTGCCGCGCGAAGTACCGAGCGTGGTGCAGGTGCTGCTGGATGTGGTGCCGTCCAACGTGTTCTACGCGCTGTCGGGCATCGGCACCAAGGTGAATGCCGCCGGTGAAACCGTGCTGGCCGCTGGCCGTGGCTCGATCCTGCCGGTGATCTTCTTCGCCGGCCTGGTGGGCTTTGCCATCGTCAAGCTGGGCGAGAAGGTGACCGAGGCGCGCAGGCTGGTCGGGCAGATGAGCGACATCATGATCCAGGTGACGCGCTTCGTGCTGGAAGTCACCCCGATCGGTACGTTCGGCCTGATTGCCGGGCTGGTCGGCAGCTACGGTTTCGAGAAGCTGCTGCCGCTGGGCCACTTCGTGCTGGCCCTGTACGTGGCCTGCGCGCTGCACATCGTGGTGGTGTACAGCGCGCTGCTGCTGGCGCACGGCTTGAATCCGCTGAAGTTCTTCCGCGGTGCGGCGCCGGGCATGCAGGTGGCCTTCGTCAGCTCGTCCAGCTTCGCGGCGATGCCGGTGGCGCTGCGCTCGATCACCCACAACCTGGGCGTGAACAAGGACTACGGTTCGTTCGCGGTGCCGCTGGGCGCCAGCATCAAGATGGATGGCTGCGGTGCGATCTACCCGGCGCTGTGTGCGGTGTTCATTGCCCAGTACAGCGGCGTGCCGCTCACCCCGGAACAGTACGTGGTGGTGCTGATCGCTTCGGTGCTGGGCAGCTTCGGTACCGCCGGTGTGCCGGGCACGGCGGTGATCATGGCCACCGTGGTGCTGAGCGCGGCCAACCTGCCGCTGGAGACCATCGGTTACCTGTACGCCATCGACCGCATCCTGGACATGATGCGCACGATGACCAACGTGACCGGGCAGATGCTGGTGCCGGTGATCGTGGCCAAGGAAACCGGGCTGCTGGACCAGAGCGTGTACGACAACCCGTCCACGAACGTCGGTATCGACGATCCCGACCCGACCCCGCCGCGTAGCTGAAGCGGCGCTGCAACGGGCTGTATCAGCCCCTGTAACAGGACTGATACAGCCCCCGCAGAGCGCGTGAATCCGGCGTTTCACCCGCGTTAAGCCCAACGAAATCCCAACGCGGCTGTAACGCGGCGGCATCAACCGGCGTTCCAGACGGGACGCGAAGGCCTTGTACATCGGGCCTGCAGGACTTGGCACGGAAACTGCTCCCTCCCTGCGCATACGCAACGGGAGAGCGGCATGGACGGCAGCAGCATTCTCACGGGTAGTCCGGTACGGCAGGTGGCGCTGCTGCTGGCCCTGGCCTGCCCGCTGGCCGCCGCCGCTTCCGGTGCGCGCCAGGGCGTCAAGGCACAGCCCGGCGAAATCGTGCTGCTGCGCGATGTGTCCACGCGCCCGGCCTACCGCATGGCCCCGCCCGGTGTGGCGTTGATCGCCGATCCCAAGCCACAGCGTGAGATCTCCGCTGCACTCGGCAGCAGCGGCGCGCACGGTGGCATGGACGAACTCAGCGACGATGACTACGCCGGGCTGGGCGCTGGGCAGACCCAGCAGCTGGCCGCGCCCGGTGGCACCACGGTGGAGCGGGTGACCCACCAGGCGCTGGGGGGCACGCTCGGGCGCTCCGGCGACAGCATGATGAGCGGCAGCAACCTGAGCGGGGCGATGAGCGGCCCGCTGGGTGCGGTGGGCAACACCACCCGCGGCATTGGCGATACGGTGCGCGGCGCGCTGTCGCAGTTCCCGCTGGGCGCCCCGGCGCCGGGCGGTGGCAAATGATGCGGCGCGCGCGGGGCCTGCTGCTGGTCGTGGTGCTGCTGCCGGCCACCGCGATGGCCGATGACTACAGCGGCATGCTGGCCTACCTGGACATCGCCCGCATCGAGGGCCGCGCGCTGGCCGGCGCCAGTGGCGCGATCGCGGTGAACCAGGCCGCCGGCGATCTCAACATCCAGGCCAATCTGCAGGGCATGGCCAGCGGCGACCAGGCCAACGTGGCCGTGGCCGCACGCCAGCAGCGTGGCGGCAACGTGGTGCTGTCGGCACCGTTGCAGGCCAGCGCGCACATCGCCGGAGAAGCCTTGGCCGGCGCCAGTGGCATCGCATCGATCAACCAGGCCAGCGGCATCGCCAACACGACGCTCAACGTCGTCAGCGCGACGCTGGCCCGACAAGGGATACGCGAATCCGATGACGCGGCGCTGGCCGCAGCGGATATCGCGTCAGCAGGGGGGCAGGGCGACACCGGTGACGGTGTTGCGGCGGGTATCCGCAGTGTCGGCGTCGCTTCGACGGCACTGCGGGGCTTCGACGGTGTCCTGCAACTCAATCAGATCGCGGGAGCGCGCAATGACACGGCCAACGTGCTGACCATGGCCGTGCAGGGCAACCCGTGAGCAACAACCACCCGATGTATCACCTGATGAGAGAGAGGGCACCATGAACGCGAACCTGAAAAGGACCGTGCTTGCGATGGCGATTGCCACGGCCTCCACTGCGGCAGCGGCCAACGGCTGGGACAACCAGAACGCCAACGCCAACATCAACCACAACCATGTCGTGACCGAAACCCGCAACGACACCCACAACCACACCGACAACGAGGTCCGCAACTGGACCCGTACCAGCACCACGGTACGCAGCAACACCGACAGCTCCAACATCACCCGCAACCGCACGGTGAACGAGCAGGTACAGAAGAACAGCAACATCCAGGCCGACGAGCGCAAGGAAAAGAACAACCACGGCGTCGATGTGAACCTGGAAAAGGACCTGCGCCTGAGCTCGGACATCAGCTTCTCCGGTGACCCGGAAGTGACCGGCACGATCGATCTGGATTCGGCCGCGATCGCGGTCATCGACAACCGCCAGTCGATCAGCAACAACCTCGGCTCCAACAGCCTGGTCACCAACAGCGCTTCCATCGCCGATGACGTCGGTGCCGGTGCGTCGGGCAACCTCGGCTTCAACGTGGTCGCCGGTGACAACAACGCCCAGGACAACGCGGCCTCGCTGTCCGCGGCTGACGCCTCCTTCAGCTTCGGCATGGCCGATGCGGAAGTGTTCGTCAACCAGGCGGGCTTCAACAACACCACCATGAACTCCGGCGTGACCAACGCTGCTGGCCTCGGTGGCAATGCCTTCGGCGGCGCGTCGGGCAACATCGGCGTGAACATCGCCTCGGGCAACAACAACGAGCAGAAGAACGCGCTGGCCGCGTCGGTGGCCACCAGTGCCATGGCCCAGTCCAGCATCAGCTCCAACCAGGTCTCCACCGGCAACACGGTGGCCAACGCCGGCTATGTGCAGTCCTACACCGATACCGTGGAAGTGGGCATGAGCGGTGGCGTGGGCGGCCTGACCCTGGCCTACGGTGCCGGCACCTACAGCGGCCGTGGCAACGCCTACCAGATGGCGAACTACTACCTCGACAGCTGGGATGGCGACCTGCCGCATCCGGACGGCAACAGCACCGGGCACATCGATCTGGACAACGAGATCCAGAACGCAACGATGAACCCGTACCGCCAGGGCGTGGGTGGCCTGGGCTTCGACACGCGTGAAAGCGGCACCAGCCAGTTCGTCGAGCTTGGCATTGCCGACCTGTACGCCAGCCTGAGCGGCACTGTCACCACCACCCGTTGGGTGAACGTCAACGCCACCAACACCTCGGCGCTGTCCGGCAGTGCCTTCTCCGGGGCGTCGGGCAACATCGGCGTGAACGTGGCCTCCGGCACCGGCAACCTGCAGGCCAACAGCCTGGCCCTGGCCGTGGCCCAGCCGAGCACCGGCGGTGGCGGCGGCACCGGCGGCGGCGAGTAACACCGCGCGTGACCGCTTTCGCAGCTGACCTGCGTTGAGCGCAACAAGCCCGGCCATCCGCCAATGACCGGGTTCCCCGGGAGCCCCTGTCCCTCCTCCCCCTTGGGGCAGGGGCTCCTTCCTTCCCGTGGAGAGCACCATGGCCGGTTCCCGTTGGTGGTTGCGTCTTCTGCCCTGCCTGCTGGTGCTGGGCAGCACGGGCGCCTGGGCGGGGGACGTCGCATTCAGCGGCGTGCTGCCCAACGGCGCGCTGATGCAGCAGAAGGTGGAAAGCATGCAGGAGCGGCGCTACCGCAACCTGGTGCGGCAGCACACCGACTACAGCTGTGGGGCCGCAGCGCTGGCCACGATCCTGCGCTACGCCTACCACCTGGACACCACCGAAGCCACGGTGATCGAGGGAATGATGGGGGTTTCCGATCCACAACTGGTGAAAGAGCGGGGGTTCTCGCTGCTGGACATCAAGCGCTATGTCGAATCGCTGGGCATGCGCGGCCGCGGCTACCGCATTGATGAAACCCGCCTGCGCACCCTGCGGGTGCCCGGGCTGGTGCTGATGGATGTGCGCGGGTTCCGCCATTTCGTGGTGCTCAAGCAGGTGCGGGGCGGCGTGGTGGAAGTGGCCGACCCGATCCTGGGCAACCGTGCGCTGCCGCTGCCGGAATTCCTGGAAGCGTGGCCCTCGCGCGCCGTTTTCGTCGTCATCGGCAGTGACTTCGACCGCAACACTGTCCTGCTGCAACCGAGCGAACGACCCAGTGCACGCGCGCTGTATGCGCGGCAGGGGCCGATCACCGATGCCGAACTGGTCGACTTCGGCTTCAGCCATGCCGACCTGTTCTGAAGGAGGCACGATCATGTTTTGCCAACGTGTATTGATTGCTGCGCTGCTGGTCCTGCCTGCGTTGCCCGCCTGGGCCGCTGACGGTGCGCCGGGACGCGGCTTGAAGGAAATTCCCGATCCAGAGCTGAACCTGATGCGCGGTCGCTACACCGTGGGCGGCAACAACGTGGCCTGGTTCGGCGTAACCATGATTTCCCAGTGGAAAGGCAGCGACGGTACCGCACTGCAGGGCGCCCTGACCCTGGGCATGGATTTCCGGCGGGGCAGCACGCCCAAGCTGACCTTCCAGCCCAGTGTGCAGGTGACCGCCGCTGACGCACCGCTGCCCGATACCCGCGCTCGCAGCATCGACAGCACCGGCCTGGCCAATGCCAGTGGCCTGGTGCAGAGCGTGCAGGTGGCAGGCGACGGCAACACTGCGCGCAACGTGACCTCGCTCACCATCCGTGACGGCGCCGTGCCCGTGGCCGGCACTGACGATGGAACGCGCATCGCCCAGGTGCAGCACGGCGGTGCAAGCGCGAGCGCCGTACTGGACGGCAACCAGGCGCGCCTGCTGTTGCAGGTCGATGGCCAGGGCATGGTGCAGCAGTGGATCCGCAACGGCAGCGTCGGCCAGGGCATTGCCCTGAGCGGCGACGGCCAGAACGCCAGCAACCGGCTGCAGCTGGAACTGGTACGCAATTCCGTGGCCGGCAACCTGCCGTTGAGCCAGAACGTGGCCCAGGCAATCGCGCTGAACCGCGGCATGGGCCCGGGCCAGTAAACCGGTCCGGTCAAGGGGGACGAACGTTCAACGCAGGTCACTGACATGCATACCTATTTGCGGCTTACCCCGCTGGCGCTGGCGGCGCTGGCGGCCAACGCCTTCGCCCAGCAGCCGGCAGCCAACGATACCGCCGACGTGCAGGCGCTGATCGGACAACTGGAGCAACTGAAAGCCAATTACGCACAGGAAGTGCGCCGCCTGCGCGAGTTGGACATGCAGGTGCAGGCCATGCAGGCACGCCTGAACGGTCGCGCCGGCGCTGCTACAACGCCCGCCGCGCCGCTGGCCCCGGCCGCTGCCGCCGCGGTACCGCCGAGCAGCGAGGGTTACGCCAGCACTGCCGCCGAGGCGCAGCAGGCCAAGCAGGAGGCGCGGCGCAGCGTGGACGACGTGAAGCAGCAGCAGGCCGCGCTGTTCTCGCGCAGGTTCACCCTGGAAAACAGCCTCACCTATGCGCGCTACGACCGCAAGCAGCTCACCCTCAATGGGTTCCTGGCGCTGGATGCGATCTTCCTGGGCAACATCGCCATCGAGAACGTCGAATCCGATTCGCTCACCTATAACCTGGCCGCGCGCTGGGGGGTCAGCCCGAACCTGACCCTGAACGCCGACGTGCCGTACCTGGCGCGGCGTACGGTCTACCAGAAGGGCGGTGCAGGCGGTGCCGCCGCGGCGATCGCGCAGGAAGAGACCAACGGCCACGGCCTGGGCGATGTGAGCGTGAGTGCCAACTATCGTCTGTTCGGCGAACGTGGCTGGCGCCCGGAAACGGTGCTGACCGGCGGCGTGACCGCGCCCACCGGACGCGCGCCGTATGGGTTGGACTGGAAGGTGATCGAGCGCGATGACGATGACTACATCCGCTTCGCGGTGCCACGTGAGCAGCCCACCGGCAACGGCGTGTGGCAGGCCAATCTGGGCGTGTCGATGGTGAAGACCGCCGACCCGGCGATCCTGTTCGCCAATGCCGGCTACATCCACTCATTCCCGCGTGGGTTCAGTGACATCGACAGCAATCCGGACACCACCAATCCGGGCGACGTGAAGCTGGGCGGATCGGTGTACTTCGGTGCGGGCGTGGCGTTTGCCTTCAACGAACGCACCAGCCTGAGCATTTCCTTCAGCGACAAGATCACCTCCCGGGCCTCGACGCGGTTCAAGGGCGGGCAGTGGGTGAAGGTGATCGGCAGCGATGCCAATGCGGCCTCGTTGAACCTGGGCGTGACCTACGCCTTGAACCAGAACACCACGCTGGTGACGCTGCTGGGCATCGGGCTGACCCCGGACGCGCCCGATTTCACCCTGGCGTTCAAGGTGCCGTACATGTTGTAGCGAAGGGCTGACGCCATGCATCGGTAGCGCCGGGCCATGCCCGGCGTTTTTCTATTGTGGTGGCGCTCACGCAGGGTAGCGCCGGGCCAAGCCCGGCGGCTGCTTTCCGCGACCGCGGAGGGGTGTCACTTTCTTTGCTCGTGCAAGAAAGTAACCAAAGAAACACGCCGCCGTCCGCGAGCCGGCGCTGCGCGCCGGTACCCTGCGCTCCTCGGCCCGTCGAGGGACGGCGCCGAACTCGCTGCGCTCAGACACCGGCGCCTCTTCGCCCTCGCCGGACCTGCGGTGCTCGGCTCGCTTCAAGGCGGATCCAAGTCAACGTCAACGTCCACGTCAAGTTCAACGTCAACGGCAGCCGGGCATCAGCGTTCCGGCGGCAGTTCCAGGCGGTGCTTGCGGCACAGCCGATACACGGTCACGCGCGATACCTGCATGTGCCGCGCGCAGGCCGAGACGTTGTAGCCGTGCTGGCGCAGCGCCTGCAGCAGCAGGTCGCGTTCCACCTGGCCACGGGCATCGTGCAGCAGCGCACGGGGTTCAGGGGCATCGGCGTCGGCAAGTTCCAGATCCGCTGCCGTTATCAGTTCGCCCTCGGCCACGATCGCCGCGCGCTGCACGCGGTTCAACAGCTCGCGCACGTTGCCCGGCCAGCCGAAACCGCGCATGGCCTGGCGCGCGTCGGCATCGAAGCCGCGAGCGCGGCCGGGATGGCGCTGGCGGAAGCCGCGCAGGAAATGGTCGGCCAGCAGCAGCACGTCGGTGCCGCGCTCGCGCAGCGGCGGCATCGGCAGGCGCAGCACGTTCAGCCGGTAATACAGGTCGCGGCGGAAACGGCCCTGGGCCACGGCCTGTTCCAGTTCGACATGGGTGGCCGCCAGCACGCGTACATCCACGCGCAGCGGCTGGTTGCTGCCCACGCGTTCCAGCGTGCCTTCCTGCAGCACGCGCAGCAGGCTGGTCTGTGCATCGCCGGGTAGATCGCCCACTTCATCCAGGAACACGGTGCCGCCATGGGCCGACTCAAACAGGCCGATGCGGCGCTGCGCGGCGCCGGTAAACGCGCCGCGCTCATGGCCGAACAGTTCCGACTGCACCAGGTTGGCGGGGATGGCCCCGCAGTTCACGGCCAGGAAGGGCTTGCCGGCGCGACCGGAAAGCGCATGCAGGGCCTGTGCGGCCAGTTCCTTGCCGGTGCCGGTTTCGCCGGTCACCAGCACCGGCAGATCCACCGGGGCGAACTTGTGCAGTGCTGCGCGCACTGCCAGCACCCGCGGGCTGTCACCGATCAGGGCGGGCAAACCGCCGCCATCGCAGACACGGGCGGGGTCGGAGATGTCTTCGTCGGCCTGGCGCTGCAGGGTCGATACCAGGGTGGCCAGTTCCAGGGGCAGTGTGAACTGGTTCTGGCAGGCCAGCAGCACGTCGGTCCAGGCGGGGGGAGGGCTGTCGACCCCGGCAGGCAGTACCGCCAGCCATGGCAGATGGTGGTGTTGCTCCATCCATGGCAGCAGTACGCGCAGGGCCTCCAGGTCGAGGTGGCGCAGGTCGATGACGGCGACCAGGTGATCGCGGCCGCGCAGGCCCACCGCCATGGTCGGGCCGGGGGCCACGCAGCGCAGCTGCCAACCGGCGGCGGCAAGCGCGCCGCGCTCTGAGGCCTGCGGCTGGCCGAACCAGATCACGCAGCGTGATGGAACTTCCAGGCTTGCTGCCATCCCTTCCCCCCCCGGCATGCAGACAGCGCGGGCGGGTCTGGCGGGGTACCCCGGCGTGCCGCCCCACGCCGGATTACGTCGGCCGCGGGTTGGCAGCCAGCCGCGGCCCGATGGACCGTGACATCAACCTCCAACGCACGGGGCAACGCCCAGCGGCCAGCCCGACCCAACGAAAAAGCCGCTGCAGGGCAGCGGCTTATCCGGTAATGCAGTGGCGCGGCGCGCAGCGGTCAGAGATCGACCCGGCGCGCCTGCATGAACTTGTTGCCCCAGTAGCCACTGAGCAGAGTATCCACGCGCACGTCCTTGCCGGTGCTCGGCGCGTGCAGGAAGCGACCTTCGCCCACGTAGATGCCGACATGGTCGACCCGGCCCTTGCGGCCGAAGAACACCAGGTCACCGGCGGCCAGCGAGGCGCGGTCGTTGATCAGCTGGGCGTTGTTGTCGTGGGCCATTTCACGCGAGACGCGCGGCAGTTCGATGCCCAGCGCGGAACGGAATACATAGCCGACCAGGCCGCTGCAGTCGAAGCCGCTGTCCGGGTTGCTGCCGCCCCAACGGTACGGCGTGCCCAGCAGGGTCATGGCACGGCGCAGCAGCGACTGCACCTTGCCGTTGTCGGCTTCGCTGCCGACCGCGCTGCCGGTGGCGGCGGCGCTGGTGTCGTAGTTGGCAAGCAGGCGGCTGAGGTCGCCGGCAACCATGGCCGAGCGGTCCATCAGCGGAATGGTGTCGTTGGCGGCCAGATGCGGCAGCAGGGCGGCCAGGGTGGCGCTGGCGGCGGCATCGGCGCGGCTGCGCTGGGCGGCCGGTTCGGCCTTGGCGGCCGGCTTGGCGGTCGCTTCAGCTGCAGCGGCAGCCGGTGCATCGGAACGATTCGGAGCGGTCTGCGCCCAGGCCGGAAGGCTGGAGAGCCAGAGTGCCAGACCCAGCAGCAGCGGGCGGACACGATGTGAAGGAACGGCGGTCTGGCCTTGGCCCTGCAGGTCGTCAGTCGTCACGCGTCGGTCACAGAAAAAAAACGATGGGGCATCATGCCCTGTAAAAGCCGCGATAAGTTAAAAATTTCGTTATAAAAACGTTATTTTCAATGTGATGCGCGTCACAGATTTGAACATATCGCCTGTTCAGTTTAGCGAAGGACGCGTTTCGCTCCTGTGTAGTGGTCTTTCCAGTAGGGACCGCTGAGCGAATCCAGGCGGACCGTGCCGCCCGTGCTGGGCGCGTGCACGAAGCGCCCTTCGCCGACATAGATGCCCACGTGGGTGACACTGCCGCGGCTGCCGAAGAACACCAGATCGCCGGTGGCCAGGCGCGCCGGGTCGATCTTCGGGCCCTGCACCGCGGCCAGGTCGCGCGAGGTGCGCGGCAGCTTCAGGTCCACCATTTCCCGGTACACATAGGTCACCAGGCCACTGCAGTCGAAGCCCGAATCAGGGGTGTTGCCGCCGTAACGGTAGGGGGTGCCGACCAGACTGATCGCGCGCATCAGCACCGAATTGGCGGCCTCGGGGTCGTCCGGTGTGGTCGCCGGCCAGTGCGCCGAGGGCGGCGGCGGCGGGGCAGGGCGTGTGGCCTTGCCGCCGCCACAGGCGGTCAGCAACAGGGGCAGGGCCAGCAGCAGGGCGGGCGCGAAGAGCCGGCGCGGGCCGGACGAAACTGGCGTGATGTGCATGATCTCCGGATAATGCGCCACCTTGGATTGGCCGTCATGATGGCGGCGTCCCCGCCGGGCGACAACCCGCCCCAACCCGCCTGCCTCCGGCAGATCCAGACAGAGTTGCGCATGAAGATCGAAAAAGACCGCGTTGTCCGCTTCCACTACACCGTTTCCGAAGTCGGCCAGGCGCCGATCGAGTCGTCCAAGGACCGCGGCGAGCCGCTGGCGATCCTGATCGGCCACGGCAACATCATCCCGGGCCTGGAAAACGCCATGATGGACCAGGAAGCCGGCGCGACCTTCAGCGTCGACGTGACCGCGGCAGACGCCTACGGCGAACGCCGCGAGGGCCTGTCCCAGCGCGTGCCGAAGAAGCATTTCGGCAATGCCAAGCTGGCCCCGGGCCAGCAGGTGGTGCTGCAGACCAACTTCGGCCCGCGCGCAGTGACCGTGCAGAAGGTCGGCATGAGCGTGGTCGACGTTGACCTGAACCACCCGATGGCCGGCAAGGACCTGCATTTCGACGTGGAAATCGTCGAAGTGCGCGAAGCCGGCAAGGAAGAGATCGAGCACGGCCACGTGCACGGCGACGGCGGCCACCAGCACTGATCGCTGCGACAGCCTGATGCCAGCAACGGCCCGCTTCGGCGGGCCGTTGTGTTTCTGCGCCGCGCGACGGGCAACGCCGCTCGGCGCCCGGCGGCGGCATAATGACGGACCTGTCCACCGGATGTTCCGTGAACGCCGCACTTCCTACCCTGCAGCCGGTTGCGTCCGGCGAACGCATCGCCGTGCTGGACGTGCTGCGCGGGGTCGCCCTGCTGGGCATCCTGCTGATGAACATCGAGGCCTTCGCGGGCCCGCTGGAACTGGCCTTCACCGGCATCGACACGCACTGGCAGGGCATTGACTACTGGGCCGACGCGTTCGTCTACGTGTTCGTGCAGGGCAAATTCTTCACCCTGTTCTCGCTGTTGTTCGGCGCCGGCTTCGCGGTCATGGCGCAGCGCGCCGAGGCGGCCGGCCGCGACTTCACCCCGTTCTATCTGCGCCGCAGCGCCGGTCTGCTGCTGATCGGGCTGTGCCATGCGCTGCTGGTCTGGTCCGGCGACATCCTGGTGCTGTATGCGCTGGCGTCGCTGCCGTTGCTGGCCTGCCGCGAAGCGCCGCGCAGCTGGCTGCCGTGGATGGGCGCCATGGTCTATCTGGGCGGGGTGCTGCTGATGCTGCTGGTGGGGGCCATGGTGTCGATGGCCACGCCGGAAGACCTGCAGCGCATGCTGGCCGACGCCCAGCAGAGCGTTGACCAGCAACGGCTGGTGTACGGGCAGGGCAGCTGGCTGCAGGCCAATGGCCAACGCCTGCATGATTTCGGCGTGGCGCTGGGGGGCATGATCATTTCCGGGCCGCAGGTGCTGGGCATGTTCCTGCTGGGCAGCTGGTTCGCCCGCAGCGGGGCGCTGGCAGCGCCGGAACGTTTTCCGCGCTTGTACGCACTGCTGCGCTGGGTCGCCTTGCCGCTGGGCCTGCTGCTGACCCTGCTGGGCACGTACTGGAAGCCCTACCTGCCGCCGGGTGAGTACGACCTGGTGACCACCGCCGCCATGGCGATGGTGGCGATCGGCGCGGTGCCGATGTGCCTGGGCTACCTGGCATGGGGGGTGCGCTGGCGCGCCGCACTGGCCGGCCTGGCGCCGGTGGGGCGCATGGCATTGAGCCACTACCTGCTGCAGTCGCTGCTGTGCACGCTGCTGTTCTATCACTATGGGCTGGGCGCGTTCGAGCAGGTGCCGCGCGCGTGGCAGCTGCTGCTGGCGCTGGGACTGTTCGCCGCACAGGTGGCAATCAGTCACGCGTGGCTGCGGCATTTCCGCTTCGGGCCGGTGGAGTGGCTGTGGCGGGCCGTCACCTATCGTCAATGGCCGGCCATGCGCCGCGCCAGCGCACCGGGCTGATCGGCGCGCCATCACTCACGCTGTGCTGCCTGCCGCCCGTGGCATGCTCGCAGCTGGCGCGCGACGCGCCCCTGACGTTGTTGTTTCCCTTATCTGCGAGCGATTCCCATGAGTACTGCGCCCTTCGACTATGACCTGATCGTGCTTGGCGGCGGCTCGGCCGGCCTGGCCGGTGCGATCCGCGCTGCACAGTACGGCAAGCGCGTGGCGCTGCTGGAACCGGGCGAGCTGGGCGGCACCTGCGTCAATATCGGCTGCGTGCCGAAGAAGGCGATGTGGCTGGCGGCCGACCTGGCCGAACGCATCGGCCTGGCGCACGCGATGGGGTTCGATGTGCCGGCGCGTCCTGCGCTGTCCTGGAAGGAACTGGTGATCCACCGCCAGGCCTACATCACCAACATCCACAAGAGTTACCACGCGCGCCTGGATGAGACCGGCGTGGTGCGCATTCCCGCGCGGGGGCATCTGCTGGATGCGCATACGGTGGCCTGCGCCGATGGCGTGCGCTACAGCGCCCAGCACGTCCTGATCGCCACCGGTGCGCACCCGCAGCGGCCCGACGTGCCGGGTGCAGAACTGGGCCTGGTGTCGGATGATTTCTTCGATCTGCGCGCCGCCCCGGCCGAGGTCGCGATCGTCGGTGGTGGCTACATCGCCGTGGAACTGGCCGGCCTGCTGCAGGCGCTGGGCAGCCGGGTCAGCCTGCTGGTGCGCGGGCTGCGCCTGCTCGACCGTTTCGACTACGAGCTGACCGAACAACTGGCCGAGAACCTGCGCCAGCAGGGCGTGCGCATCTGCTTCGAATTCGACCTGAAGGCACTGCAGCGCGAGGGCCAGCAGGTGCGCGTGGTGGGCGCGCAGGGGGCGTTGGACTGCGCGTTCGATGCGGTGTTCTTCGCTACCGGCCGCCGCGGCAACAGTGCCGATCTGGGCCTGGAAGCGCTGGGCATCGGCATCGGCGAGCACCGCCAGGTGGAGGTTGACGAGTGGCAGACCACCGCCGTGCCGAGCGTGCACGCGGTGGGCGATATCGCCGGCAAGGTCGGCCTGACCCCGGTTGCCGTGGCGGCGTCGCGGCGCCTGATGGACCGCCTGTTCGGCGGCAAGCCGGAATCGAAGATGGATTACGGGACCGTGCCCAGCGTAGTGTTCTCGCACCCGCCGCTGGGCGCGGTGGGCCTGAGCGAACAGCAGGCACGCGAATGCTTCGATCAGGTGACGGTCTACCACAGCCGGTTCCGCCCGATGCTGCAGGCGCTGGCCAACGGCACCCAGCGTAGTCTGTTCAAGATGGTGTGTGCTGGCCCGGAAGAACGCGTCGTGGGCATCCACCTGCTGGGTGAAGCCGCCGATGAGATCCTGCAGGGCTTTGCGGTGGCGGTGAAGATGGGCGCGACCAAGGCGCAGTTCGATGCCACCGTGGCAATCCATCCCACCTCGTCGGAAGAAGTGGTGCTGATGCGGTAACCCGGCGGGGTAGAGTCGAGCTTGCTCGACTGCGCGCGATCCATTTGCGCGCGTTCCATCCGTGCGCGGTGCATCAGTCGAGCAAGCTCGACTCTACGGCCCGCGCGAGCCCATGCGACAATAGAGGCCCCACGATTGCCCCTGGCCGCCCCGCGCGGCCTGCTGCCGTTCCCATGTCCAGCCCGTCTTCGCGCATTGCCACCGCCTCGCCCCGCATTGCCCTGGGCGGCATCGGCCTGGCTGCGGTCGGTGCCATTGCCGCGTCCGGCAAGGCGATCATCGTCAAGCTGGGCCTGCGCCACGGCGTCGATGCCACCACCCTGCTGGCCCTGCGCATGATGATGGCGCTGCCGCTGTTCGTGCTGATGGCCCTGTGGTCGGCGCGCCGAGCCGATGCGCTGTCCTGGGCCGACCGTGCGCGCGTGCTGTGGCTGGGGTTCACCGGCTACTACCTGTCCAGCCTGCTTGATTTCCAGGGCCTGCAGTACATCAGCGTGACCCTGGAGCGGCTGATCCTGTACTTGAACCCGACCCTGGTGCTGCTGATCAACGTGCTGCTGGCACGGCAGCGGCCGGGGCGCTGGCAGATCGCGGCGCTGCTGCTCAGTTACCTGGGCGTGCTGCTGGCCTTCGGCCATGACCTGCAGCGCGAGGGGGGGCAGATCATCATCGGCAGCCTGCTGGTGCTGGGCAGCGCGCTCAGCTATGCGCTGTACCTGTTTGGCAGCGGCCAGGTGGTGACGCGCGTGGGCGCGGTGCGGCTGACCGCCTATGCCAGCTGCGTGGCCAGCGTGCTGGTGCTGCTGCATTTCGCAGTGACCCACCCGCTGCCGCTGCTGTGGCAGGCACCGGCGCCGGTGCAGTGGCTGTCGCTGGTCAATGCCACGGTGTGCACGGTACTGCCGGTGCTGGCGATCATGCTGGCCGTGCAGCGCGTGGGGTCCTCGCTGGCCGCGCAGGTGGGTATGCTGGGCCCTGTTTCCACCATCGTGATGAGCCTATGGCTGCTCGACGAACCGATGGGGCCGGCGCAGATCGCCGGCACCGTGCTGGTCCTGCTGGGCGTGCTGCTGGTGACCCGCCTGCGGCGCTGAGCCCGGAGCAGGCGCGCGCCCGCATCCTGCAGGTCATCCGCGCTATTCCGCCCGGGCAGGTGCTGGGCTACGGCCAGGTGGCGATGCGTGCCGGCCTGCCCGGTCGGGCCCGCCTGACCGCACGCGTGCTTTGCCAGAACGACGATCCCAGCCTGCCCTGGCACCGCGTGCTGCGTTCGGATGGTCGCATCGCCATGGCCGAAGGTTCGGCGGGCTGGCGCGAACAGGCGCAGCGGCTGCGCGCGGAAGGCGTGGTGGTCACCCACGGCCGCGTGCGCATGCCAGCGGTCGACCCGGCCGCCGCCCTGGACGCAGCGCTGTGGGGCCCGGGGTGAGCGCAGCCGCTGGCTGAACCGGTACCGCGCTGCCGTCGCCAAACGCACACCGTGCAGCGGCTATGATGGAGCTTGTTCCATCCCGGTCATCCCATGTTCCCGCGACTGCCCACCGTTACCAAGGCCCTGCTGATCGCCAATGCGATCCTGTTCCTGCTGCAGCAGCCGTTCCTGCTCGGCATGCAGACCTTTGCCCCGTTCATGCTGCAACCGCTGCAGCAGGGCTTCGATGCGTTCTCGCCCGGTGGCAATTTCCAGCCCTGGCAGCTGCTGACCTACGGTTTCCTGCACGGCAGCTTCGGCCATCTGTTCTTCAACATGCTGGCCGTCTTCATGTTCGGCGCGCCGCTGGAACAGACCTGGGGTGAGAAGCGTTTCCTGATCTATTACCTGGTGTGCGTGGTCGGCGCCGGCCTGTGCCAGCTGCTGGTCGGCGCAGTGCTGGAGAACCCGGCACCGGTGCTGGGCGCCTCCGGCGGTGTGTTCGGCCTGCTTCTGGCCTACGGCATGCTGTTCCCGAACCAGCGGGTGATGCTGCTGTTCCCGCCCATTCCGATGAAGGCACGGACCTTCGTGATCCTGTTCGGCGTGGGTGAGCTGGTGCTGGGCATGACCGGCTGGCAGCCGGGCGTGGCCCACTTCGCGCACTTGGGCGGCATGCTGTTCGGCTGGCTGCTGATCCGCTACTGGCGCGGCCAGCCCCCGTTCAACAAGCGCCGCCCGCCGGGCCCGCCGAAGCGCCCGAACCACCTGCGCAGCGTCAAATGATCCGAAGGATCATTTGACGCGGGTAGGTGCCAACCTTGGTTGGCACACGCAAAGGCGTGCCAACCAAGGTTGGCACCTACCAATGCGGAGCACCTCACAGATCCTGCATCACCACCTGGGCCGCATTGTGCCCTGGCGCACCGGTGACGCCGCCGCCGGGATGGGTGCCCGAGCCACACAGGTACAGCCCAGGCAGGGCGCCGCGGTAGCCGGCCTGGCCGACCATCGGGCGCGCTGAAAACAGCTGGTTGGCGCTGAGCGCGCCGTGGAAGATGTCGCCGCCGATCAGCCCGAACGTGCGCTCCAGATCCAGCGGCGACAGCACCTGCCGGCCCAGCACGCTGGCCGCGAACCCCGGCGCATGGCGATCGACGGTGGCGATCATCAGATCGCCCACCTCGTCCCGATGATCATCCCAGTGCCGGCCCTCCGGCAGTACGGGCGCCACGTGCTGGCAGAACAGGCTGGCCACGTGCTGCCCCGGCGGCGCCAGCGAATCATCCAGGGTGCTGGGAATCAGCATCTCCACGATGGGTTCGCGCGACCAGCCGTCGCGGCGTGCATCCAGCCACGCGCGATCCATGTAATCCAGGCTGGGGGCCAGGACGATGCCCGCGCTCAGGTGGGGGCCGGGGCCGGGCAGGGCCCGGAAGTCGGGCAGCGCAGACAGCGCTACGTTCATGCGGAACGTTCCCGAACCACAGCGCCAGTGCGCCATGCGTTCGCGGGTCGCCGGCGGTACCTGCTGTGGTTCCAGCAACTGTTCGTACAGCAGCTTCGGATTGACGTTGGCGATCACCGCGTGCGCGCGCTCGCTGCTGCCGTCGGCCAGCACCACGCCGACCACGCGGCCCTGTTCGACCTGCAGTCGCTGCACACCGGCAGCGACGCGCAGTTCGGCGCCGGCGTCGCGTGCGGCTGCGGCAATGGCCTGGCTGATCGCACCCATGCCACCGATGGCGTGGCCCCAGGCGCCCTTCACCCCGTTGCACTGGCCGAACACGTGGTGCAGCAGCACGTAGGCGCTGCCCGGCGTGTACGGGCTGGCATAGTTGCCAACGATGCCGTCGAAGCCGAACAGCGCCTTGATCGGCTCGCTTTCGAACCAGCGGTCCAGGTACTCGGCGGCCGACAGCGTGAACAGGTCCAGCAGCTCCTGCCGCAGTGACGGGTCCAAGGCGGACAACTCGCGGCCCAGCCGGCCCATCTGCCACAGCGCCGGCAACGCACGCCAGCCGGCCGCCGCGCCCAGGTCGGGCGGCGCGCGTAGCGCCCACGCACGCAGCACGTCGGCGAAGATTTCCAGGCCGGCCTCGTAGGCGGGGAGGGCCTGCGCATCGCGCTCGGAAAATTTCGCCACCTCGGCCTGGGTGCGGCCCGGTGCGGCCAGCAGATAGCGGCCATCGGCCAGCGGCAGGAAGTTGTTCACCGGCCGCGCAACGATGCGCAGCCCGTGCTGGTGCAACTGCAGGTCGTCGATCACCTTCGGCTGCAGCAGCGATACCGTGTACGAGGCCGCCGAGTTGCGGAAGCCCGGGTGGAATTCTTCGGTGACCGCCGCCCCGCCCAGCACCGCGCGTCGTTCCAGCACCAGCACCTTGTGCCCGGCGCGGGCCAGGTAGGCGGCGCACACCAGGCCGTTGTGGCCGCCACCGACGATGATCGCGTCCCAGTGGTTCATGCCTGCGCGATCGCCGCTTCGATGGTGGCGATGTCGATCTTCTTCATCGGCATCATGGCGTTGAACGCACGCCGCGCCAGCGCCTTGTCACTGCTGGTGACCGCGTCGATCAGCACGCGTGGGCTGATCTGCCACGACACGCCCCAGCGGTCCTTGCACCAGCCACATTCGCTTTCCTGGCCGCCATTGTTGACGATGGCATTCCACAGGCGGTCGGTCTCGGCCTGGTCCTCGGTCTGGATCTGGAAGGAGAACGCTTCGCTGTGCTTGAACGCCGGGCCGCCGTTGAGGCCCACGCAGGGAATGCCGTACACGGTGAACTCCACCATCAGCACATCGCCCTCGCGGCCGTCGGGGTAGTCGCTGGGCGCGGCGTGCACCGCGGTCACCGCGCTGTCGGCAAAGGTCTGGGCATAGAAGGTGGCTGCCGCCAGGGCGTCCTTGTCGTACCACACGCAGATGGTGTTCTTGTGGGCCATGGTCGGGCTCCGCAGCGGTCGATGGCGCAGCGATAGCACGCGGCCCGTTAACACCGGATCGTGCTGCGCTGCAGGAGCGCAGGGCGGCGCGCTACCATGGCGCAACGACACGACAGGGAAGGCGCGTGAAGATCCTGGTTCTGGGGGGTTACGGTGTGTTCGGTGGGCGGTTGGTGCGGTTGCTGGCGGATCTGCCGCAACTGGAACTTTTGATCGCGGGTCGCAACCTGGCGGCGGCACAGGCGTTCTGCGCGGCCTACAAGGGCCAGCCGCCGGTACGTCCGCTGCAGGTGGACCGCAGGCAGCTGGCACCGGTGCTGCAGGCCGAGCGTCCGGACCTGGTGGTCGATGCTTCCGGGCCCTTCCAGGATTACGGTGAGCACCGCTACAGCGCGGTGGAAGCCTGCATCGGCGCCGGCATCGATTACCTGGATTTCGCCGACGCCGCCGACTTCGTGTTCGGCGTGTCGGCCTACGATGCACAGGCCCGCGCGGCCGGTGTGTACGTGCTGTCCGGGGTCAGCAGTTTCCCGGTGCTGACCGCCGCGGTGCTGCGGCAGATGGCCACGCGCATGGACATCACCCGGGTGGAAGGCGGTATCGCGCCGTCGCCGTTCGCAGGCATCGGCCTGAACGTGATGCGCGCGGTGGTCGGTTACGCCGGCTCACCGGTGAAACTGCGTCGGGAGGGCCGCGATGGCCATGGTATCGGTCTGGCCGAAAGCCGCCGTTTCACCGTGGCGGTGCCGGGCCGGATACCGCTGCGCAACCTGCATTTCTCGCTGGTGGACGTGCCGGACCTGCAGGTGCTGCCGCCCGAACACCCGACCATGACCGATATCTGGATAGGCGCTGGCCCGGTACCGGAGGTACTGCACCGGGCACTGAACCTGCTGGCGAAGGCGCGCTGGCGCTTCAAGCTGCCGTCATTGGAGCCGTGTTCGCGGCTGTTCTACACCGTGCTGAACCTGATGAAGTTCGGTGAGCACCGCGGCGGCATGATCGTGCGTGCGCAGGGCACTTGCAACGGGATGCCGGTGGAACAGAGCTGGCACCTGCTGGCCGAAGCCGATGACGGTCCCTACATTCCGTCGATGGCCATCGAAGCGGTGATCCGCAAGCAACTGGCCGGTGAAAGGCCCGCACCGGGCGCTCGCCCGGCAACGCACGCGCTGGAACTGGCCGACTACGATCAGCTGTTTGCCGGCCGCACCATCCACACCGGCTTCCGCCGCGACATGCCCGGTGCCAGCCTGTACCAGCGTGTGCTGGGCGACGCGTATGCGCTATTGCCGGCCACCCTGCAGGCGCTGCATGCACCGGGTGCGGCGCAGCGCTGGGTGGGGCAGGCCCAGGTGGAGCGCGGGCGCGGCCTGTTGTCGCGTGTGCTGGGCAGGATCTTTGGCTTTCCCGCCGCCGCTGCGAACGTGCCGGTGACCGTGCAGTTCAGCCCCGAAGCGGGCGGTGAGCGTTGGACGCGCACCTTCAATGGGCAGCGCTTCTCTTCGCTGCAGACCGAAGGCAAGGGGCGTGACGAGGCGCTGCTGGTCGAGCGCTTCGGTGCCGTGGCGGTTGCCTTGGCGCTGGTGGTGGACGGCGGACGGCTGCAGCTGGTGCCGCGCAGCTGGTCGGTGCTGGGCATCCCGCTGCCGCGCGCACTGCTGCCCGGTGACCAGAGCTTCGAGTACGAGGTGGATGGACGTTTCGTGTTCGACGTGGAGATCGGCGCGCCGGGGGTGGGGCGCATCGTGCATTACCGGGGCACGTTGCAGCCGGGTTGACGCGCATCCACGCATGGCGTGGATCTCCCTTCGGTACATGCGGAAAAGGCGCCCGAAGGCGCCTTTTCCGTTACTGCATTACCGCTGCACTCAGCGCCAGACCTTGATCTGCTCGGCGTCGGTGCGCTGCATCGGCTGGCCGGCCTTGCAGCTGAAGGTCGCGCCGAAGGCCGGCAGGTTCGACAGCGGACCGTTGGTGCGCCAACGGCCCGGTGCACGGATGTCGGCGGTCAGGCGGCGCGCCGCTTCGTTCGGCGACAGCTGCTGCGGCCACAGCGCGGCCCACGCGCGGAAGAAGCCCTGCTGCTGGGCCGGCTTGGCCTTCGGTTCCTGCGCGGTGTAGGCAGCCCAGGCCAGTTCCAGGCCGGCAATGTCGGCCAGGTTCTCTTCCTGGGTCAGCGCGCCGTTGACCTTGGCCCCCTTCACGCCGGGGAATTCGTAGGCGCCGTACTGCGCGGCCACGCGGTTGCCCAGCAGGGTCCAGGCGGTCTTGTCAGCCGGCGTCCACCAGCTGCGCAGTTCACCCTTGGCATCCACCAGAGCGCCCTTGGCATCGATGGCGCGGTTCAGTTCGTGGCCGACCAGGCCGCCGAAACTGCCGAACTTGTCGGCGGCGTCGGCCTTGGCGTTGAACACCGGGCCCTGCAGGATGGCGGCGGTCACGATCAGGCGGTTCTGG
This sequence comes from Stenotrophomonas sp., assembly GCF_032056425.1. Taxonomy (GTDB): domain Bacteria; phylum Pseudomonadota; class Gammaproteobacteria; order Xanthomonadales; family Xanthomonadaceae; genus Stenotrophomonas. Next base: position 54,215 of record NZ_DAMBCN010000022.1, on the reverse strand, counting down.
GCCAGGTCGTAGGCCAGCGACGGCTGCTGCGGCAGCACGTCCCAGCGGCGGTCGGCGTTGCCCTTGCCGATGCGCTTCATTTCTTCGCGGTGGCGCCAGGTCGAGGCGATCAGCATGTTGCCGCCGAACGAGCCACGACCCATCGGCTGCACGCTGTAATCGAGGTCGCGCAGCGGGGTGCCGATTTCGATCTTCAGCGCGGCCAGCTTGGCCTGCGCTTCGGTCTTGGCTTCGGCACTCATCCAGGTGCTGTTCTTCACCGCCTCGATCTGCACTTCACGCACCTTGTCGACGATCCACGCCGCCTGGCGGCGGTCTTCGGCGGACAGGTAACGCGCGGCATACTCGCGGCCGACCATCGGGCCGGCGGCCACGTTGATGGCGTCCAGTACGCTTTCCCAGCGCTGCGGCGGCAGGGCCTCACCCCGCAGCACGCGGCCGCGGAACTCGAATTCCGCATCGCGGTAGGCCTTGGACAGGTACGGGGCCATCGAGTCACCCACGCGCCAGCGCAGGTAGGCCTTCCACTGGTCCGGCTTGAGCTTGGTCACCATGCCGTCCAGCTGCTTGAACAGCTGCGGGTCGGCCAGCGAAACCAGGTCGTCGTTCACGCCCTGCGCCTTCAGGAAGGCATCCAGCTGCAGGTTGCGGTAGCGGCTGTTCAGATCCTTGGTCGAGATCGGCGCGTAGTTGTTGAACGGGTTGTTGATGCCGGCCAGCGACTGCGCGTTGCGGGCCAGTTCGGTTTCCAGTTCGATCACCGACTGCGATTCGGCATCCAGCTTGGCCGCCGGGGTACCGGTCAGCGCCAGGATCTGCTTCACGTAGTTGCGGTAGCGGCCCATCAGGGCCACGGTGTCGGCGTCGGTGCGGGTGTAGAAGGCCGGATCGGGCAGGCCCATGCCGCCCTGCATGAAATAGCCGATATGGCGGTCCAGCGCCTTCAGGTCCACGTCCGGGCCGAAGTTGAAGGCCACCGGAATACCGACCTGGTGCAGCGCTGCGATCGAGGCCGGGACGTCCTTGGCCTTCTTGATCGCGTTGATGCGGGTCAGCAGCGGGGCGATCGGGTTCGAGCCGTCCGCTTCCACGGCCGCTTCGTCCAGGCCGCTGGCCCAGAAGTCGCCCAGCAGCTTCTGCACGTTGCCCTGCGGCGCCTTCATCGAGGCGTCCAGCAGTTCACGCTGCTGCTGGCGGCTGCGGTCCACCAGCTGGCCCAGGGCCGTGGCGGCGCCGGTCTGCGGTGCCGGGTTGGCCTTCAGCCAGCCGGCATTGGTGGCGTCGTAGAAGTCGCTGCACTGGGCGCTGACGGCAGGCGTGCGCGCGGCCTTCTTCTTGGCGGCGAATGCATCGTGGGTCGGGACCAGGGTCGCCAGGCTGATGCCCAGGGCGACGGCAAGCGGACGGAAGTTGAGCATGTAGAACGAATCCGTGATGGATTGAGGGCGGGCGAACTATAGCAAGCCGTGCATGGGCACGGGATGCATGCGTCACGCGGCATTCGCCGGGCACGGCCCGGCGCTGCCGGGCGGTGCGGCATGGACGCTGGATGGACGCGACACGACAGGGGCTGGGTGCGCGGGCCGCTGTCCGGGAATGGGTGAAGCAGCAAAGAAAAATCCCCCTGCCGAAGCAGGGGGAGGAGAGGAGAACGGGGGCCGTCGAGCGCGGCCCCGCTATGGGTGGATCCCAGCCGGGTTGCTTAGAAGTCGTAACGTGCCGACAGGCGGACCTGGCGCGGCGAGGTGTAGCCCAGTGCCTGGTTGTAGCGGGCATCCGGGGTCACACGGTCGGTGGAGTAGTTGCTGTAGTAGAAGGTGGCGACCTGGCGGTTGAGCACATTCAGCACGTCAGCCTGCAGGGTCAGCTTCTTGTCCGCCCACAGCGGGGTGTAGGCCAGCGACAGGTTCAGCGTGTAGTTCCACGGCGCTTCACCCTTGCTGCCGCGCGGCGAGAAGGCGTAGTCCGCCGACGGTGCCACGTAGCCCGCCGAACCCGGTGCGGTGCCGCTGCCAGCCAGGCCGCAGAAGTGGTAGTAGGCGCCGTTGTACAGGCCTGCATCTGCGGTCGGGTAGTAGCTGGTGCACGAACGCGGACGGCCGGAATCGACCAGCAGCGAACCACCCACGCGCCATTCGTCGCTGATCTGGTAAGCACCGAACGCCTTGAACTGGTGCGCGCGGTGGTTGGGCAGCCTGCCGTTGGCACCGACCATCAGCTGCGGCAGATCCCAGTCCTGGGTAACGGACACGTCGGTCTGGCCGCCGGTGCCGGTATCCAGGTCGGAGGCCAGCTGGCCTTCGGTGTTGCCGTAGTTGCGCGAGAAGGTGTAGGCGATCTTGCCGTTGAACTTCTCGCCGATCGAGCCTTCCAGGAACAGATCCAGCGCGTAGTAGCGACGCTTCAGCTTCGGCAGGTTCAGCTCTTCGGCCGAGTAGGTGTGCTGGGCAAAGCTGCCATCGGCCTGCTCTTCCCAGAAGGTGTTGCTTTCGCCGGGGTTGAAGATGAAGCAGCCGCCACCCAGTGCGGGGGTGCAGGTGTCATCGATGGCGCTCTTCAGGTCGCGGTAGGTGAACTTGGCACCCCAGGTGAGCGAATCGCCCAGTGCCTGTTCCATGCCGATGATGTACTCGTCCTGGTAGTGCGACTTCAGGTTGACGGCGGCCACGGTGCGCGGATCAGGCGCATTGCCGCATTCCAGGTTGGAGGAGATCGCGTTCGGGTTACCAGGGCAGGTGTAGCCCAGGCTCTGGTCCACCGGGACATTGACCAGGCCGGTCGGGGTGCCGTCAGCCGCCACGCCGGTGTAGGTGAAGTATTCCATGGTGTACAGCGAGCCCGACGCAGCGCGGACGGCCACGTTGTTCGGCAGTGCCAGGTGGTAGCGGCCGGCATTGGCGAACAGCTTCAGGGTCGAATCACCGAAGACGTCCCACACGGCGCCCAGACGCGGGGCCCACTGGTTGTCCTGCTTGACGTAGACCTCGCCGGCGCTGGTGTAGTTCTTGAAGATTTCGTTGCGCAGGCCCAGCTGCAGCAGCACGTTGTCGGTCACCTGCCAGCGGTCTTCGATGTACTGTGCGCTCTGCTTGGTGCGCACGTTCGCCAGCTGGGTGTAGTACTGCTGGCGCACGTAGTAACCCTGCGAACCCAGGCCACCGGCCGCTGCCGGTGAGCCCACGCCATGCGAGGCGTCGATCGCAGCGTTCGGGTTGTTGGTGCGCGAGTAGACCCAGACGAAGCCACCGCCGTACTCGCTGCCGGTGTACGACTCGGCTTCCATGTTGTCCAGGCCGGCGCGCAGGTCGTGATTGCCCAGGCGGTAGTTGACGTCGAAGCGGAAGCCCTTCGTTTCGTCGTAGGCGCCGGGCACGTTGACCGTGGCTGCGGTCCAGCAACCGGCGTAGTTGGCGGCCGGGATACCCGGTGCGCGGGTGGTTGCCGACGAGGAGGTACGCGGGCAGGCCGGGTCGTAGCCCCACGGGGTCTGGCTGTGGTCGACCTTCTGCGTGCCGTACAGCGCCGAGATGGTCAGATCATCGGTGATGTAGCCGGTGTACTTGCCCACGTACAGGCGGGCCTTGTCTTCGTTGCTGGTGCCGGCGTTCTGCTCGTCACCGTGCGTGCCGGTCGCGTAATCGTACGTGTAGCCTTCGCTGTAGTACTTGGTGACATCGGAGATGCCGGTCAGTTCCAGCAGGTGGTTGTCGGTGATGTTCCAGTCGATCTTGGCCGCCCAGCGCGGATACTCGTACTTGTATTCCTGCCACGCGTTGGTGGTGGTGGCGGCAGCCTGGCTGGTCGACGCCACGCCGGCGCCTTCACGCTTGGTCAGTTCCACGTTGGCGTAGAAGAACAGCTTGTCCTCCACGACCGGACCGCTGGCATAGATGCCGCTGGTCTGGGTCCAGCTCTGCGACTTCTTCCGGGTCTGGTACAGCTTGCCGTCGGTGCGCTTGGTCGGGTCCGGATTGTCATCGCCGTAGAAGCCGGTGACCGGGAAGTACGAGTCCTTCGGGTCCGAACGCAGCGATTCCGGACTCCAGTAGGTGTAGGCACCGGCGTGGAACTCATTGGAACCGCGCTTGGTGACGACGTTGACGACGCCACCGGTGGCGCGGCCGAACTCGGCGCCGTAGCCACCGGTCAGGGTCTGCTGCTGGGCCAGGGCGTCGAAGGGCAGGGTGGTGAAACCGATCGAGGTCAGCGGGTTGGTGACCGGGTAGCCGTTGATGTAGTAGGCATTCTCGGACGATGCGGCGCCGCCGAAGCTGGGAACCGTGTTGCCGTTGGCGGTGTAGCTGGAGTTGGACACCACGCTCGGTGCCAGCAGGGCGACGCTGGCGATGTCACGGCCAACGGCGATCTTGTTGATCTCCTCGGCGGTGAACACGGTGCGGGTATCGACCTGGGTCACGTCGACACGCGGCACGGCAGCGGCGGTCACTTCCACGCGGTCCAGGTTCTGCACGCCGCCTGCACCGAAGGACACGTCGGTGCCGCTGGCGATCAGTACCTGCACCGAATCACGGGTCGCTACGACCTGGCCATCCTTCTGCAGGATGACCTTGTAGTTGCCGTTGGGCAGATCGGCGGCGCGATAGCGGCCGTTCTTGTCCACGGTGACGGTACGGCTCACGCCCGTGCCCAGGTTCTGCACGGTGATGGTGGTCCCCGGCTCACCAGAACCGTAGATGCTGCCGGTCACGGACTGGGCCTGGGCCACGCCGGCCAGGCACAGGCCCAGGGCCACGGTCAGACCTGCGCGACGCAGCTGCGCTGAATGCTTGCTCATCGATTTCCCCGAAAAATGGATGTCTTTGAAGATTAACGAGGCTTGAATGGCGCCTCGATTTCATGAATATCAAATGAACTAATCGTTTGGCAAGCATTTCGTAATGATTTTTTCACATCATTCCTGTAGGCCTTTGCGCTCAAGGGGTGTGCGCTCGATCACACAACGCCGGATCAGCGCTTCTTGTGCTGCATTGCGCAAAAAAAGAGGCCCGGGGTATCCCGGGCCTCCTGGGTCTGCGTTGCGGTCAGTCGCGGCTTACCAGATCACCACCTGCTGGTCGCCGGTGCGGGCCATCGGCGAACCGGCCTTGCACTGGAACGCTGCAGCGAAGGTCGGCAGGTTCGACGGCGCACCCATGGCGCGGAACTGTGCCGGGGCGTGCGGGTCGGTGGCCAGGCGGACCTTGGCGTTTTCCGGGGTGTACTTGGTGCGCCACACGGTGGCCCAGTTGAAGAAGAAGCGCTGGTCGCGGGTGAAGCCGTCCACCTTCGGGTCTTCCTTGCCGGCGCTGGCCTTCTGCAGGGCGTCGTAGGCCGTAGCCAGTCCGCCCAGGTCGGCGATGTTCTCGCCCAGGGTCAGCTTGCCGTTCACCGCCTGGCCGTCCACCTTGTACTGGTCGAACTGCTTGACCAGCTTGCCGGTCAGGCCTGCGAAGTTCTTCGAATCGCCTTCGGTCCACCAGTTCTCGAAGTTGCCGGTCGGCCCGAAGCGGCTGCCCTGGTCGTCGTAACCGTGGGTCATTTCGTGGCCGATGACCGCACCGATGCCGCCGTAGTTCAGGGCGTCGTCGGCCTTCGGGTCGAAGAACGGCGGCTGCAGGATGGCGGCCGGGAACACGATCTCGTTCTGCAGCGGGTTGTAGTAGGCGTTGACCGTCTGCGGGGTCATGCCCCATTCGGTCTTGTCCACCGGCTTGCCGATCTTGGACAGGTTGTACTGGTAGTTGAACGCAGTGGCCGCGCGCACGTTGCCCAGGTAGCTGTCACGGTTGGTCTGCAGGCCCGACCAGTCGCGCCACTTGTCCGGGTAGCCGATCTTCGGGGTGAAGGTTTCCCACTTGGCGATGGCCTTGGCCTTGGTTTCATCGCTCATCCAGGACAGGCCCTGGATGCGGTCCTTCAGCGATGCGGCCAGGTTCTTCACCAGGTCTTCCATCTTCGCCTTGGCTTCCGGCGAGAAGGCCACCTTCACGTACAGCTGGCCGAAGGCTTCGCCGGCGTCGCTTTCAATGGTGCCCAGCACGCGCTTCCAGCGCGGCTTCTGTTCCTTCTGGCCGTTCAGGGTCTTGCCGTAGAAGTTGTAGCTTTCCTGCACGAACGCTTCGGACAGGTACGGCGAAGCGCCATCAACAGTGTGGAAGCGCAGGTAGGCGCGCCAGATCGACGGATCGGTATCGGCCAGGGCCTTGCTCACTTCCTGGTGGAAGGTCGGGATGGCCAGCGAGAACTTCTCCGGAGCGGCGACGTTCTGCGACTTGAAGAACTCGGTCCAGCTGAAGTTCGGGGTCAGCGCGTCGGCCTCGGCCAGGGTGACCGGGTGGTAGAACAGCGAGACATCGCGCGACAGTTCTTCGCTCGACTTGGAGGCCTTGGCCAGGCGGGTCTCGAACTTGACCACATCCGCGGCCTGCTTGGCTGCATCGGCCGCGGCCACGCCGGACAGCTCCAGTACCTTGGCCACGTGGGCCTGGTAGGCCTTCAGCTTGTCGGCGTTCTTGGCGTCGGTGTAGTAGGTGGTGTCAGGCAGACCCAGGCCGCCCTGGCTGGCGTATGCCATGTTCATGGCCGAATTCTTGAAGTCGGCTTCGGCGCCGAAGCCGAACAGCATGTTCTCGCCCTTGGCGGCGCTGCTGCGCAGGTAGTCGGCGATGGCAGCCTTGTCCTGCAGGCCGTCAATGGCGGCCAGGTCGGCCTTCAGCGGCTCGATGCCCTGGGCGTTGATCTTGGCTTCGTCCATGCCGGTGGCCCACAGGTCACCGACCACCTTCTCGATATGGTCCGGATTCTTCACCTGGGCCACCTGTTCGACCAGCTGGTGCTGCACGGCCACCGAACGCTCGTCCAGGATGGTGAAGGCGCCCCAGCTGGTGCGGTCGCCCGGAATCTCGTTGGCGGCCAGCCACTTGCTGTTCACGTAATCGCCGAAGGCGCTGCAGGCGTCCTTGCTGGCGTCCAGGTCACCGGGCTGGAAGGCGTTGTAGGCCGGCAGCTTGCTCTCGTCCAGCTTGTAGGCGGTGGCGGCTTCGGTGGTGGCCGGCGTGGAGGCGGTGGCGTCCTTTGCCGGGGTATCAGTCTTGCCGCAGCCGACCAGCGCGGCCGAAACGGCCAGGGTCAGCAGCACGATCTTGGGGGTACGGGTCACTTGAATGGCCTCCAGGCCGAGTGAGTCAGGGAAAGGCCGGTTGGACGGCCGTGGGCCGAACGATACGCCTGCGGCCCGGCCTGCAAGGGTGTCGAAGGTCATGGCCGGGCGCAAGGGTCTGGCCGGGCCCATGAAAAGACAGACCCGGCAAAAGCCGGGTCTGTCGGGGTGTTGCGGTTACTGCTGGATCAGAACTTGTACTTCAGACGTACGAACGGAGTGCGGCCGTACAGGTCGTACTGGGTGGCGAAGGCTGCAACGTTGCCGTAGCGGGCATCGGCCACACCGGTGGACACCAGCGGCGGGGTCTTGTTGAAGATGTTGCTGACGCCCACCAGGATTTCCCAATCGGCCTGCGCGTAGCTGACCGATGCGGTGTGGTAGGTGCGCGAGTCAGCCACGATGTCGCGATACGAGTTCGGGCGGCCCTGGTAGGTGAACACCGGATCCAGGTCGATGTCCTCGGTCTTGTGGATGTAGGTGGTCAGCCAGTTGAACGACCAGTCACCACGGGTCAGGCTCAGCGCCAGGTTACCCACGACCTTGGGACGGCCCACGTCGCCCAGCAGCTCCGAGGAGGTCAGGCCGCTGGCGGCGGCGCTGGAGAACACTTCCTGGGTGTCTTCGATCGTGTAGGTGACCTGCGTTTCGGCCGAGAACTTGCCGAACGAGAAGTCGTGGTCGAAGTTCGCGGTCAGATCGTAACCACGCGTGCGCTGCTTGTTGATGTTGATGTACTTGTTCTGGATCTCGGTCACGGCGTAGGGCTGGTTGCCGGTGGCCGGGTTACGGGTCAGCAGGTCGCAGTAGCTGTTCGGGTAGATGCTGCCGCCGTAGCAGCCACGCATGACGTTGGTGCTGCCCAGCTGCGCGATTTCATCGTTCACTTCGTAATCGAAGTAATCGATGGCCACGCTCAGGTTGGCAAACGTCGGGGTGAACACGATACCGGCGGTCTTGGCGCGCGAGGTTTCCGGAACCAGGTTGCCAGCGCCGCCCGTGGCGTACACGGTGCCGCTGGAGCCACCACCGGCATAGTCGGCCGGAATGCCTGCTGCCGCGCAGTTGGTCTGGTAGGCGCTGTTGGAGCTTTCACCCCAGCGGACGCACGGATCGTTGGCCTGCGAGAAGAAGCCGGTCTGGTTGCCCAGGTACAGCTCATACAGGCCCGGTGCACGGTAGGAGGTGCCGATCGAGCCGCGCAGACGCAGGGACGGAATGACCTGCCAGTTCAGGCCGACCTTCCAGACGTTGTCCGAACCCGGGACGGTGTCGTACTTGAACACGCGGCCGGAGGCATTCAGGCTCAGCGACTCGATGGCCGGCAGGCCCTTCAGCAGCGGCACGTCCAGCTCGACGAACGCTTCCTTGACCTTGTCATTGCCCTTGGTCACGTCGGCCGAGGACGAGCCCCAGATGTCACCGGCGCGGGACAGTTCGCCCGGCTGGTCATTGATCGAGTAGTAGCGGTATTCCAGGCCGCCTGCGAAACCGACCGCGCCGGCCGGCATGTCGAACAGGTCGCCGCTCACGATCGCATTGATCGTGGCCTGCTTGTAGATGGTCTTGCCCCAGTCCCACACGCCCAGCTTGTCGACCAGTTCGTCGACCTTGCGGCCGCTCAGGTAGTCCGGGTCGAAGTAGTTCACTGCCGGCGGCTGGTCGGTGTAATCCAGGTCACCGCTCTTGGACGCCTGGATGGCCAGGTTGCCGTACTTGCCTTCGGAGTGGCTGAAGTTGGCGTTGACTTCCCACGCCCAGGTGTCGGTGCCCTTGAACAGGCCATCGAGCTTGGTGGCGGCGTAGAAGTAATCAACCGTCACGTCCTGCTGCGACTTGAACAGCATGACCGGGTTGGCTTCGATCTGGGTGCCCGGCACGTACGCGTACGGGAAGAACTGGCGCCATGCGAAGGTTTCGGTTTCGCGGCGGTTGTACAGGAACTGGGTCTTCCAGTTGACCGAGTCGAAGCCGAAATCGGTTGCGACGTAGACGGTCTTGCGTTCCTGCGGGTTGATGATCTGGCCTTCGCTCCAGCGCGCGAAGTTCAACGGATCATCGTAGAAGGCCTGGCCGCGGGCGTAGGTCTGGGTGGTGCGCGGGCGGTAGCCGGCAACCGGGCCGACGGTGCTGCCGTCCGCCGACGGCACGTAGCGGGTGCTGCCGATGTCAAACACGTTGTGCAGCATGTTGTTGCAGCCGGCCAGCGGGGTGCCGGCGTTCAGCGAGCGATCTTCGCGATCGATGCTGTTGCCGTCGGCATCCTTGATCAGGTCGTTGCTGCAGTTCAGGAAGTCGCGGTCGCCGCGGGTCAGCTCGTAGTGCTTGTACCACTCGACGGCAGCCACGATGCTGCCCTTCTCGAAGTTCCAGCCATTGGCCAGCGAGGCGGAGAACACTTCACCGCCACCTTCGGTCGGGACACGGCCGGTGACGGTCAGTTCCGGGCGGTCGATGTTCTTCTTGGTGATCAGGTTGACCACGCCGGCCACGGCGTCCGAACCGTAGATGGACGACGAGCCGTCCTTCACGATTTCAGCGCGCTGCAGGATCGCGGTCGGAATGACGTTCAGGTCGAATGCGCCGACGGCGCCGCGGGTACCGGCCGGGCCCGGACGCTGGCCGTCCAGCAGGACCAGGGTACGGTTGGCACCCAGGCCGCGCAGCGAAACGGTCTGCACGCCGGTGCCGCCGTCGACGACGAAGCCGCCGAACTGGTGGGTGATCTGCGTTTCGGCCGAACCGATGGCCGACTTCTGCAGGAACTCGGCAACGTTGACCTGGCCCTGCTTGGCGTTGGTCTCGGCGTTGATGGTGAAGACCGGCGAGGTGGTCTCGTAGTCGGCGCGGCGGATCAGCGAACCGGTGACAGTGACCTTGTCAAGATCGGTTGCACGCTGCGAGGTGGATGAAGTGCTTGACGCCTGTGCTTCCTGCTGGGTGGACTCCTGGGCCAGGACCGGTGCGGCCTGCAGGCAGGCCAGCACAGCGAGAGCAAGAGGAACGCGGCTTGGCTTGATGTGGCGGTTGGCGTTGCGCATTTCGATGGATCCCCACTTGTTATGCTTCGGTTAATCGAGTGTATGTGCGCCGTAAAGTAAATGCAACGTGAAGAATTGAATTTTGTAACTCACTGTTGCTAAAGGCGATTCAGCATCCAGCAGGCAAAAAAAAGCCCCGTTGGTTCAGCAACGGGGCCTGTTCAGGATAGTTCGGGCGTCAGAGTCCGCCGGGTCCGCAGTCCTTGGCGAGGTAATCCTCCATCAGCGTCAGCGTCGTCTGGAAGTGGCGCGGGTACCACGGCATGCTGTGCGGCATGTCCGGAATGAGCTCGAAGCGCGCCGGCACCTTGCCCTGTACTGCGCTGTAGAAATTGCGGGCATGGAAGGATGGCGTGCGCACGTCACGGTCGCCGACGAAGGTCAGCAGCGGAAGGGTGGCCTTTGCGGTGTTCTGCATCGGGTCCATGCCCTTCACCGTACGCCCCTGCAGGATGCGCTGCAGGCGGTTCTGGCTCCAGGAGGTGCCCAGGCGGCCCAGGTCGGTCACCGGCGCGCCAGCGATGGCGCACTGGTAGGGTGACGGGCTGCGCACGGTGGCCGCTGCGGCAGCGAAGCCACCATAGGAGTAACCGAAGATCGCGATGCGGTCCTTCGCGGCGATGCCATGCGATACCAGCCAGGCGGCGCCGTCGTCCTTGTCATCCTGCATTTTCTGGCCCCACTGGCCATCGCCGGCAAGCCACAGCTTGCGGCCCAGCCCGGAACTGCCGCGGTACTGCGGGCGCAGCACGGCGTAGCCGCGCGAAGTGAAGAACGGGACCCAGCCCGAAGCATCCCAGCCGGTATAGTCACGCGCCCACGGGCCGCCATGCGGGTGGACCAGTGCGGGCAGGGGGGCATCGCCCTGCTTCCAGCCCGGCGGCAGGTCCAGGATGGCCGGAATCTGCTGGCCATCGCGGGCCGTATAGGTCACCCAGCGCTGTTCGCCGATCTGCTTGCTGTCCACCCACGGGCGCTCGCTGCCCAGCGGCACCACGTCCTTGCGGTCGGCCAGGATGTAGTAGCTCTTCGGGTTGCGGTTGCTTTCGGTGGTGAACAACACGCGCGACAGGTCGTCGTTGTAGCCGGTGATGTAGACGGTCAGGCCAGGGTAGGCCTTCCGCAGGCCGTCCTGCAGGCCCTTCATCTGCGGGTCGACGTAGACCGCCTGGCGTTCCGGGCCGTCCACATAGAAGCCCAGCACCTGGTTGAAGTTGCTCTTGCGCGTGCCAAGGATCAGCGAGCTGATCGAGAAGGTCGGGTGGGCCGCCAGCGGCTCCTTGTCGAACTCCTTCTTCACCGGATCGTAGAGGCGGGCCTGCACCAGGTCCGAGAACTGGTCGGTCAGCACGTAGAGCTTGCCACTCTCATCGTCGATGCCGACCACGTCCACCGTGTAGCGGTCGCTCAACCGGGTGGTCAGTGGCGCATGCACCTCGAACTGCCCTGCGCTGTTCTTGATCAGCACGCGCTGCTCGAAATCATCGGCACCGCTGGATTCGATCTGCGTCTGGGTCAGCACTTCGCCGGTACGGGGGTGGAACAGGCCGGGCGTGGTGCGCGAGTTGCCCTTGAACAGCATCTCGGTCTGGCCGGTGCGCAGGTTGAAGCGGTAGTAGTTGGCCTGCAGCGTCGCTTCATTGAGCTGGTTGATGATGACCCGGTCCGGGTCCAGCGGCAGCAGGTGGACCAGCGAGGCGGTGCCGGCCAGTTCCAGGCAGCGCAGCGTTTCGGGGCTGACGCCCAGGGTGCGGGTGTTGTTGGCGAAGGCTTCGTCGAACTTCGCCTGGCTGGCGTCGGTCAGGTAGGCCTTGGTGAGGAAGGTCTTGGTGGCACCGGTGCTGTTGCCCTCACCGCAGCCGCCCAGCTTGCCCGTCCATTCCTGGCGGCCGATGACCAGGTTGCGGCCCGCTTTCAGGGCGCTGGCGGCAATGAACTTCATCCGGTCGCCGGACGGTGTGATGGCAACCGGGCCGGCGCCCAGGTTGTCCAGGTTCCAGTTGGCCAGGGCGGTGTCGGCGTTGTTGCTGCCAGGGGCGGCAATGATGGCGACCAGCTGCTTGCCGTCGGCACTCATGGTGACCGATTGCAGGGCGGGAATCTTTGCGAAGTCTTCCGCCGGCAGTGGCGCTGCGGTCGCCTGCAGCACGCCCAGGCAAAGGCCCGTGAGTGTCGCAGCGAGCCGGAAGGCTGGAATGGAGCGAGGGCGTTGCATGGTGGCGTCCTTGGCAGCAGCACGGAATGATGCGCTGAAGATGAACGACTGCTGGCTGGTCGTCAACTTGGCGTGAACCGATATCTGGCCGACCCCGGGCCTGCTCGATTTCTGTCGGCCTCAGCCCAACTTGTATGATGGGAGGTTGCCAGTCCCCACGAATCGCTTCCGGAGTCCGCAGTGAACAGCCCCGCCCGTCGTCCCCACGCCAGCCAGGTACAGAAGGGCCTGTCGCCCCATGCGCGCATCCGCAACGTGATCGCGGTGGGCTCGGGCAAGGGGGGCGTGGGCAAGTCCACCACCTCGGTGAACCTGGCCGTGGCCCTGCAGCAGCTCGGTGCCCGCGTGGGCGTGTTGGACGCCGATATCTACGGCCCCAGCGTGCCAGCCATGCTGGGCCTGTCCGGTCGCCCGGAAAGCCCGGACAACAAGAGCATCGAGCCGATGCGCGCGTTCGGCGTGGACACCATGTCCATCGGCTACCTGGTGGAAGACGAGACGCCGCTGATCATGCGTGCCCCGCGCGCCACTGCCGCGCTCACTCAATTGTTCGAAGACACCCTCTGGGACGACCTGGACTACCTGCTGATCGACCTGCCGCCGGGTACCGGCGACATCCAGCTGACCCTGGTGCAGAAGATCCCGCTGGCCGGCGCGGTGATCGTCACCACGCCGCAGGACATCGCCACGCTGGATGCGAAGAAGGCGCTGAAGATGTTCGAGAAGGTGGAGGTGCCGGTGCTGGGGGTGGTCGAGAACATGGCCGTGCACACCTGCAGCAACTGCGGGCATGTGGAGCACCTGTTCGGTGAAGGTGGTGGCGAGCGCATGGCCGCGCAGTACGGCGTGCCGCTGCTGGGCTCGTTGCCGCTGCAGATCGACATCCGCGAACAGGGCGATGCCGGCACGCCGATCACCGCCGCACAGCCGGATTCGGCCACCGCCCAGGCCTACCGCCAGGCCGCGCAGCGGCTGATCGAGGAAGTGGGCAAGCGCCCGCGTGGTTCGATCCCGATCCTGTCCTCGCTGCTGTGACCGCCACGGCCGCGCCGCAGCGGGCGCGCCCGGCCCCCTGATAGAATCCCCGCGCCCCCTCGTACCCAGGACAAAGCATGAGCATCAAGAGTGACCGTTGGATTCGCCGCATGTCCGAACAGCACGGCATGATCGAGCCCTTCGAGGCCGGGCAGGTGAAGCAGGCCAACGGCGAGCGCATCGTCAGCTACGGCACGTCCAGCTACGGCTATGACGTGCGCTGCTCGCGCGAGTTCAAGGTGTTCACCAACATCAACTCAACCATCGTCGACCCCAAGCGTTTCGACCCGGGCAGCTTCGTGGATATCGTCGGCGATGAGTGCATCATTCCGCCCAACAGCTTCGCGCTGGCGCGCACGGTCGAGTATTTCCGCATTCCGCGCGACACCCTGGTGGTGTGCCTGGGCAAGAGCACCTATGCGCGCTGCGGCATCATCGTCAACGTGACCCCGTTGGAGCCGGAATGGGAAGGCCACGTGACCCTGGAATTCAGCAACACCACGCCGCTGCCGGCGCGCATCTATGCCAACGAAGGCGTGGCGCAGATGCTGTTCTTCCAGTCTGCCGCCGATGACGTCTGTGAGACGTCCTACAAGGATCGCGGTGGCAAGTATCAGGGCCAGACCGGCGTGACCCTGCCGCGCACCTGAGCGCACGCGTCATCGCTGGGAATCGGGAGCGCCGGGCAATGCCCGGCGCTTCCTTATTTGCCGCGCCCGAACAGCATGGCGATGCCCACGCCCACCAGCGCCACCGGCCACCAGGTCAGCAGCAGCTTGGACAGGTTGAGATGCGTCCAGCCCAGGTTGCTGGCAAGCATGAACAGGCCGATCAGGATCAGCAGGATGGCGGCGACGAGATTGAAGCGCATCGGGTCGTCAAAGGCTCAGGGATGGGCCGGATATCCTAGCCGTTCCTTCCAGTAGGCGACATGCTGGTCCAGTGCCGCCGGGTCATAGCGGTGGGCCGGGCCGCTGCCCCAGACCGGGCCGGGCCAGGCCGGATCACCGTCGTGGCGGCCGATCACATGGAAATGCAGCTGGCGCACGATGTTGCCCAGCGCGCCGATGTTGATCTTCTCCACCCCGTCCGAGCCCTTCAGGGCCTTGCACGCGCGGTTGAGTTCGGTGCGCAGCTTGTCCTGCTGCTCGCCGTCCAGCTCGATCCACTCGGTCACCCCGGCCAGGCGCGGTACCAGCACCAGCCAGGGAAAGCGTTCATCGTTCATCAGCCGCACTTGCGACAACGGGCCTTCGGCGACCAGCACGCTGTCGGTGGCCAGGCGTGTATCCAGTTCGAACTCGCTCATCCAAGATGCTCCGTGAAGAAGTCCAGGGTGCGTTGCAGCGCCAGGGCGGCGCTGTCTGGATCATACGCATGTCCGACGTCCCGGTTGAAGGCGTGGTCGGCCGGGTAGACGTAGGTTGGCATCTGCGGCAGCTTTTCGCGATGGGCCTGCACCGCCTCCGGCGGAATGCTCCTGTCCTGCGCGCCGAAGTGGAAGATCACCGGCGCCTTGGGCGTTTCGTCCAAGTAATTCACGTTGCGGCCGCCGTAGTAGCTCACCGAGGGCAGGCCCAGGCGCATGGCCGCCAGCAGGGCCACGCTGCCACCCCAGCAGTAGCCGACGGTGCCGACCTTGCCGTACGGGGCCAGCCGGGTGGCGGCGGCGCGTACCACTTCCAGGCCCTTTTCCATGCCCAGCGTATTCACCCGTTCCAGCCCGTCCTTCACGCCTTCGGCGGTGTAGGGCAGGGCATCGGTGTCGGCCTCGGCGCCATCGACCAGATCGAAGAACGACGGCGCCAGCACCGCATAGCCCTGCGCGGCGAAGCGTTCGGCCACGCTGCGGATATGCGGGTTGGCGCCGAAGATCTCCTGCACCACCACCAGGCCTGCGCGCGGCTTGCCCTCGGGCAGGGCCTGCCAGGCACGGACCGGGCCATGGTGCGTATCCAGGGTGATCCATTCGGACATCGTCGGGAACCTCGTTGCAGGGGGACAGGCCTGCATTGTCGGTGCTGGCCGGGTTAGCGGCGCGTCAGCGGCTGTGCGCGATCAGGCGGCTGGCCGTTCAGGCGCAGGCGCCAACCCCGGTATACTGGCGCCCTTTCAGGCCCCGGCCCCCAGGTCCCCCTGCCATGCCGGCAGGGGCCCAGGCCCCCAGAGTCCCGCGATTTCCATGTCCCAGCTGAACCCCAAAGTCGGCTTCGTCAGCCTTGGCTGCCCGAAGGCCCTTGTCGATTCCGAGCGCATCCTGACCCAGCTCCGCTCGGAAGGGTATGACATCGTCCCGTCCTACGATTCGGCAGACGTGGTGGTGGTCAACACCTGTGGCTTCATCGACTCGGCGGTGACCGAATCGCTGGATGCGATCGGCGAGGCCATGAACCAGAACGGCAAGGTCATCGTCACCGGCTGCCTGGGCAAGCGCCCGGAGCAGATCCGCGAGGCCTACCCGAACGTGCTGGCGGTCTCTGGCCCGCAGGACTACCAGAGCGTGATGGAAGCGGTGCATGAAGCGCTGCCGCCCAAGCACGATCCCTTCGTGGACCTGGTGCCCGACTACGGCATCAAGCTGACCCCGCGCCACTACGCCTATCTGAAGATTTCCGAAGGCTGCAACCACCATTGCAGCTTCTGCATCATCCCCTCGATGCGCGGCAAGCTGGTCTCGCGCCCGGTCGATGACGTACTGCGCGAAGCCGAGCGGCTGGTGCGTGGCGGGGTGAAGGAACTGCTGGTGGTTTCGCAGGACACCTCCGCCTACGGCGTGGACGTGAAGTACGCCAAAAAGATGTGGCGCGACAAGGCTTACCAGACCCGCTTGAAGGCGCTGTGCGAAGGCCTGTCCGAGCTCGATGCCTGGGTGCGCATGCACTACGTCTACCCGTACCCGCACGTGGACGAGGTGGTGCCGCTGATGGCGGAAAACCGCATCCTGCCCTACCTGGATATCCCGTTCCAGCACGCCAGCCCGCGCATCCTGCGCCTGATGAAGCGCCCCGGTGCGGTGGAAAAAACCCTGGAGCGGGTGCAGAACTGGCGCCGCATCGCGCCGGACATCACCGTGCGTTCGACCTTCATCGTCGGTTTCCCGGGCGAGACCGAGGCCGAGTTCGAAGAACTGCTGTCGTTCCTGGACGAGGCGCAGCTGGACCGCGTCGGCGCGTTCGCCTATTCGCCGGTCGAAGGTGCCACCGCCAACGCCCTGCCGGACCCGGTGCCGGAAGAAGTGAAGCAGGAGCGCCTGGCGCGCTTCATGGAAAAGCAGGCGCAGATTTCCGCTGCGCGCCTGGAAGCCAAGATCGGCACCGTGCAGCAGTGCCTGGTCGATGCCATCGAAGGCGATATCGCCGTGGCCCGTTCGCGCGCCGATGCGCCGGAAATCGACGGCCTGGTGCATATCCAGAACGCCGACCAGGTGGCGCTGCGCGTGGGTGAATTCGTCAACGTGGAAATCACCGAGAGCGACGACCACGATCTGTACGGCGATGCGCTGCCGTCGAGCACGCGGCCGGCGTTCGACCTCAAGGTTCTGTGAGCACAGCGATGGCCGACGCCGGCCATCGACGCTTCGTGCCGCCGCCGCGTGCGGCGGTGGCGGCATCGGTCTTCGACCATCCCCTGTTTGCCGATGTGGCCGGCTTCCGTGACCTGCTGGCAACACCGGGCTGGCCCAGCGTATCGGCACTGGATGCGCGCCTGGCCGTGCCGGGCCTGCGGCTGGTGGCGCAGGACGCCGCGCTGCTGGCCGATGGCCTGCACTACGAAACCCGCATTGCCCAGGGCCGCCTCGCGACCCGTGCCGACAACTGGCATGACCTGTTCAATGCGCTGGTATGGGCCCATCTGCGGCCGCTGAAGCGTGCGCTCAATGGCCAGCAATGCCGGCATATCGCAGCGATGGCGCCCGGCCAGCGCAACCGCGCGCAGGCCGCACTGACCCAGTTCGATGAAACCGGCGTGATCGTGCGGGTGCGCGACAGCGCGCTGCTTGCGGCGTGGGACAGTCATGACTGGTTGGCACTGTTCGCGCCCGGACCCTGGAAGGAGGGTGCTATCGCGGTGGCGACCGTGTTTGGCCACGCGCTGATGGAACAGGCGCTGTTGCCCGGGCGGCGACTGGTGGGCAAGTGCGTGGTGGTGCGTGGCGATGAAGACACCGCCTGCATCGAAGCGGTGGTGCAGGCCATCGAACAGGACCAGGTGCTGACTGATCCCTTGCAACTGCGGCCGCTGCCGCTGGCCGGCATTCCCGGCTGGCACGAGGTGCAGGATGCGGCCTTCTACGCCGATGCCGCGTACTTCCGCCCGTTGCGCGAAGGCCGCCAGTACCCGCTGCCCCTGCACATCGCCGGGTAGAGTCGAGCATGCTCGACTGCACCGACCTGTAGAGTCGAGCCATGCTCGACTGATCGCAAAAGCAGTCGAGCAAGCTCGACTCTACCGGGGCACGTACTCCACTCCGATCACCGCGAACGTGAACTGCCCGCCGGGCAGCTCCACCGAAAACTCATCATCGATGCGCTTTTTCAGCAACGCCCGCGCCAGCGGCGAATCAATGCTGATCCAGCCCAGTCCGGCATCGGTCTCGTCCGGGCCGACGATGCGATAGCGGCTGGTCTGCCCGCTGTCCACGTTCTCCAGCTCCACCCAGGCGCCGAAGAAGACCGCCTGCGGGTCGGTCGGGGTGGTGTCCACCACGCGCAGCGCATCCAGGCGCTTGGTCAGGTAGCGCACCCGACGATCGATCTCGCCCAGCTGCTTCTTGCGGTAGGTGTATTCGGCGTTCTCGGAACGATCACCCTCGGCCGCGGCCGCGGCCAGGGCCTTCACCACCTCGGGGCGGCGCACGCGCCACAGCTCATCCAGTTCGGCTTTCAGCCGGGCATGGCCGGCGGCGGTGATCAGGGCAGTGCTTTTTTCTGCGGGCGGACGCCAACGGGACATGCAGTACGACTTCTTCTCAGGATGACGATAGGGAATGGGGTCGGAGCCCTCCCTGGCGGGAGGGATCCGACCCCAGCAGCTGAAGCTCAGCGCTTGCCGCCGAAGATGCCGCCCAGCAGCCCGCGCACGATCTGGTTGCCCAGCTTGGTGCCGACGGTGCGGGTGGTCTGTTTGGCCATGGTTTCAATCATGCCCTGGCGGCGCTTGGTGCCGAAGATCGCATCCTTGATGGCCTGGCCGAAGCCGCCTTCCTGCGCCTCGTCCTGCTCGCGGCTGCGCGCGGCAGGGGCCTCGGCCTTCTCCACCGCTTTCTGCGCGCGCTGGGCCAGCAGTTCGGCGGCCGATTCGCGGTTCACTGCGGTGTCATAGCGGGTGCCGACCGGGCTGCCGGCACGCACCTGCGCGCGTTCGGCCTCGGTGACCGGCCCCATCCGGCAGCGCGGCGGGGCGATCATCGTCTGCTGCACCGGCATCGGCACGCCCTTGTCCTGCAGGGTGGACACCAGTGCCTCGCCGGTGCCGAGCTGGCCCAGCGCCTTGGCCACGTCCAGCTTCGGGTTCGGTACGAAGGTTTCGGCGGCGGTCTTCACCGCCTTCTGGTCGCGCGGGGTGAACGCGCGCAGTGCGTGCTGCACCCGGTTGCCCAGCTGGCCGAGGATGTTGGCCGGCACGTCGTCGGGGAACTGCGAGCAGAAGTACACGCCCACGCCCTTGGAACGGATCAGCCGCACCACCTGCTCGATGCGCTGCACCAGCGAGGCGGGGGCATCGTCGAACAGCAGGTGGGCCTCATCGAAGATGAACACCAGTTTCGGCTTGTCCAGGTCGCCCACTTCGGGCAACTGCTCGAACAGCTCGGACAGCAGCCACAGCAGGAACGTGGAATACAGTTTGGGCTTGAGCACCAGCTGGTCGGCGGCCAGGATGCCGATCACGCCGCGGCCGTCATGGTTGACCCGCATGATGTCGGCCAGTTCCAAGGCCGGTTCGCCGAAGAAGCCCTCGCCACCGTCCTGGGCCAGGCGCAGCAGCGAACGCTGGATGGCCGCGATCGACTGCGCGCTGACCAGGCCGTATTCGGTGGAAATGTCCTTGCGTTCTTCGGCCACCAGGGCCAGCAGGGCGCGCAGGTCGTCCATGTCCAGCAGCAGCAGCCCGCGGTCGTCGGCCAGCTTGAACACGATGTCCAGCACGCCGGACTGGGTGTCGTTCAACTCCAGGATGCGCGCCAGCAGGGTCGGGCCCATTTCACTCACGGTGGTACGCACCGGGTGGCCCAGCTTGCCGTACAGGTCCCAAAACACGGTAGGGCTGCCTTCGGGTGCATAGTTGGCCACGCCGATCTGCGCCGCACGCTGCTGCAGGCTTTCGCTGCCCGTGCCGGGCACCGCCAGGCCGGATACATCGCCCTTCACATCGGCCAGGAACACCGGTACCCCCAGCCGTGAAAAGCCCTCGGCCAGGGTCATCAGGGTCACGGTCTTGCCGGTGCCCGTGGCGCCGGCCACCAGGCCATGGCGGTTGCCCAGTTTCGGCAGCAGGGTAACGGCCACATCGTCGGTCATGCCTTTGCCGAGCAGAATCGGATCCATGGTCCAGCCCTTGTGGTGAATGCGGTCAATGTTAACCGGCGGCGGCAGCCGGTCGCCGGCCGGGTTGCCCGGACCTTGGCGGCACCGCTACTCTGCCTGCCTGTTTCGCACACAGTGCCACCAATGCCCGTTCCTGTCCTGATTTCCCGCACCTGGCCGCTGCTGGCCCTGGTTGGCCTGGTTTCCCTGGCACCCGATGCCCACGCGCAGCGTGTTTCGGCGCGGGACAAGGTGAAGGTGGACGCGCTGCAGCAGCGCATGGCCGCAGCCGAGAAGCGCTATGGCGACGCCCTGCTGCTGGTGGCCAATGCTGATCCCAAGGGCAGCAACGAGGCCGACGCGGCGCTGGAGGACATGGAAGATGTCATCAGCGAATGCGTGAAGCAGAAGGGCTGCCAGATGGGCAGCATGCTGGCCACCTACAAGCGCCTGCTGAAGCGTGATGCCGATGCCGCCAGCGACGATGACGCCACCGCCGATGCCGGCGACCGCCTGGAGGCCGACCCGGACCACGTGGGCCCGCTGGCCGCCGACGTGCCCGAGGCGGCGCGCGCCGCCGCGCTGCTGAACGACAAGCGCCACGCCTTCGACACCATGGTCGAGTACAACCCGGCAGTGCAGGCCGGTATCCGCCGCTGGCTGACCGACATGCGCCCGGCGCTGATGACCACCTATGAGAACTACCAGAACCTGCGCCCGGTGATGTGGCCGGAATGGGAAAAGCGTGGCCTGCCCGAGGCCCTGCTGTTCGGCATCATGGCCAAGGAATCCAATGGCCGCGTGCATGCGTCCTCGCGTGCCGGTGCGGCCGGGCTGATGCAGTTCATGCCGGCCACCGGCCGCCGCTTCGGCCTGGGCCCGGATGGCACCGGCTTTGACACCCGTTTCGACGCACGCAGCGCGGCCGAAGCCAGCGCCACCTACATCAACGAGCGCATGCGCGAACTGAACAACAGTGTGGAGCTGTCGCTGGCCGGTTACAACGGCGGCGAAGGCCGTGCCGCGCGCGTGGCACGCGAGAACCCGGGGCAGAGCTTCTGGGTGGACCGCGTGTACAACCAGTTCCCCGGGGAAACCAAGGATTACGTACCGATGGTGATTGCCGCGGCGTGGATCTACCTGCACCCGCAGCAGTACGGCGTGGAGTTCCCGAAGATCAACGCGCAGCCGGCCACGGTGCGGCTGGCCCGTTCGACCACCATCTACGAACTGACCATCTGCCTGGGCAGCCACGGCACCCGCGATGGCTACATGCGCGCGCTGCGCAATCTCAACCCGCGCTATGAAGCCGATGGCTGGATTCCGGCCGGCACCCTCATCAACGCCACCACGCGCATTGCCAGCCTGTACCAGCGCAACTGTGTCAGTGGCCCGCGCGCGGATCTGGCGCGCACGCTCATCACCGCCGATCTGAACGCGGCCATCGTGCGCCCCAGCGCGACCACCTACACCGGCAGCGTCGCGGTAGGCGGTCTGGTGCCGGTGGCCGATCCGAACGCGGCCAGCCCGGTGGCCACGACCCCGAGCGCGCCGGTGGCCGCACCGCGTCCGGCGCCGGCACCGCGCGCCAAGCCGGCACGCAGCTACAAGGTCGGCAAGGGCGACACCCTGGGCCGCATCGCCGCAAAGTTCCAGTGCGACGTGCCGGTGCTGGCCCGCGCCAATGGCCTGAAGGCCCCTTCCTACAGCCTGCGCCAGGGCCAGACCCTGAAGCTGCAGGGCTGCGACAAGTAACTGCCCGGAGACCCCACCGCATGGACCTGCAAGCCACCCGCGACCTGTTCGAGAACCTGCGCGAGAACACCGATTGGGATCTCAGCGTGCCCCTGCTGTGGGGCTACTACTTCGTGCATTCCACCCCCGAGCGCCTGCAGGCGCTGGCTGTCAGCCTGCAGGCGCAGGGCTACACGCTGGTGGACCAGTTCGAGCAGGAGCCCGAAGAGGGCGATGCGCCCTTCCACGTGCTGCACGTGGAGCGCGTCGAGGTGCACGACGAAGCCTCGCTGGACCTGCGCAACCAGGAACTGGCCGCACTGGCCAGCCAGCTGGGCGTTGAAGACTACGACGGCGTGGACGTCGGCCCGGCCCCGACCCTGCAGTAGCGTCGGGCTTGCTCGACTGCTTCACCCCGTAGAGTCGAGCTTGCTCGACTGCATTGCGCACGTCAGTCGAGCAAGCTCGACTCTACGACGGCATACCCGGCATACCCGGCGTGCCGAGAATCCCGGGCATCGCTGACGCCCACCACCCTCAGCGCAGCGTTGCCAGCGCCTGGCCCAGCCGCACCGGGCTCTCGGCGCCCAGCTGCGGGGCAAATTCGGCCACGCCCGGCGGCAGCAGCACGATCACGGTCGAACCGTAGTTGAAGCGCGCCATCTCGGCGAAGCGCTCCAGCACGATGCCCTGGCCGCGGTAATCCTTGCGGGTGATGCGGTCGCCATAGGCCGGAATCTCTTCGCCGCTCCAGACCGTTTCCACGCCCGATACCAGCAGTGCCCCCACCATCACGCTCACCATCGGGCCGAAGTTGGTATCGAAATGGCAGACCAGGCGCTCGTTGCGAGCAAACAGGCGTGGCACGCCGTTAACTGCCGCCGGGCCCACGCTGAACAGACGGCCCGGCACGTGCACGGTTTCGCGCAGGGTGCCGGTCCAGGGCATGTGCACGCGGTGGTAGTCGCGCGGCGACAGATACACCGTGGCGAACAGCCCATCGTTGTACGGCTTGGCGTCCTCAGCGCTGCCCAGCAGTTCGGCGGCGGTGAACGACTGGCCCTTGGCCTGGAAAATACGGCCGGCCTCGATCTTCCCCAACTGGCTGATGCGGCCGTCGGCGGGCATCACCAGGCGCCGCGGGTCGGCGTCGGCCACGCGCGCGCCCGGCTTCAGTGCACGGGTGAAGAACTGATTGAACGTGGGGTAGCTGCGCGGGTCGGGGTTGGCCGCTTCGTCCAGGTTGACGTCGAACTTGCGGGTGACCGTGTCGATCAACCAGCGCGATACGCGCGGATGGTCCGAGTACGCCAGCGAGCGTGCCATCGAAGACAGCAGGCGGTGGGGCAGGGCATACGTCAGGGCGGTGGTCAGGCTCATGGGGCGGATTTCTCGGTCAGCTTCTGCAGGTCGCGGGCAATGGCCGGCGCGTTGAACGGGGGGCGCACCAGGCCGGCAAGACGGCCCTGCGGGTCAAGCACGGCCAGGCTGGCCGAATGCTCGACGGTGTAATCCTCGGGATTCTCGTCGAAATGGTTGCCCGGCACCTTCTGGAACACGAAGCCCAGCGAGGTGGCAAAGCGCTCCAGCGAGGGAATGTCGGCGCTGGCGGCCAGGGTGTCCTTGTGGAAGCCGTGCACGTATTCGCCCAGGCGGGTGGCGTTGTCGCGGTCCGGGTCGACCGACACGAACAGCACGCGCGGGCGCAGCGTGTCCGGCAGGGTTTCCCACTGGTTCTGCGCACCGGCCAGCTCGGCCAGGGTGGTCGGGCACACGTCCGGGCAGAAGGTGAAGCCCAGGAACACCAGCGTCCAGTGCCCCTTCAGCTCGCCGGGAATCAGGCGGGTGCCATCGGACTGGGCCAGGTTGAAGTCGGGCAGGGCGCGTGCCTGCGGGTACAGGGTGATCGCCTCGGTGGCCGGCTGGTGGGCCGCCGGCTTCGGCGCGAAGACCTGCTGGGCGGCCAGCAGGCCCAGGCCCGCGGCCAGGGCGATCAGCAGGATGATGCCGACGTTGCGATTGAACATGGGGGCCCCCGCGCGAAGTGGGCCCCATCATACCGGCTGTGGCCGGATCGTTTCCGTCGCAACGGATGCCGGCGCAGGCTGCAAGCCCTATAATCATTGGCCACTTTGCCCGCAGTACCGCCATGACCGCTGAAACGGCCGCCGAACTCCACACGATCATCGACCTGATCCGCTACGGCACCAGCCGTTTCAACGCCGCGGGCCTGACCTTCGGGCACAGCTACGACAACGCCCTGGACGAAGCCACCCAGCTGGTGCTGCACAGCCTGCACCTGCCGCATGACCTCGGCCCGGCCTACGGACAGGCGCGCCTGCTGCAGGAAGAGAAGCTGCGCGTGCTGGAACTGTTCCAGCGCCGCATCGACGAACGCATCCCCGCCGCCTACCTGACCGGCGAGGCCTGGTTTGCCGGGCTCAGCTTCAAGAGCGACAAGCGCGCCCTGGTGCCGCGCTCGCCCATCGCCGAGCTGATCGAGTGCGGCTTCGAGCCGTGGCTGGCCGGCCGCGATGTCAGCCGCGCGCTGGACCTGTGCACCGGCTCGGGCTGCATCGCCATTGCCATGGGCCACTACTACCCGAACTGGGACGTGGACGGCGTGGACCTGAGCGATGACGCCCTGTCGCTGGCCGAAGAGAACAAGGAGCGCCTGCAGGCGCACAACGTGACCCTGCTGAAGTCGGACCTGTTCAACGGCCTGACCGGCCGCCACTACGACCTGATCGTCACCAACCCGCCGTACGTCACCAACGACGAGACCGATGCCCTGCCGCAGGAATACTCCTACGAGCCGGAAATGGGCCTGCGCGCCGGCGACGACGGCCTGGACCTGGTACTGAAGATCCTGCGCGACGCCCCGCTGCACCTCAGCGAGGACGGCCTGCTGATCTGCGAAGTGGGTGAATCCGAGCAGCACCTGATCAAGCTGCTGCCGGAAGTCGACTTCGCCTGGGTCGAATTCAAGGTCGGCCAGATGGGCATCTTCGCGGTCGAATGCCGCGAGCTGATCGCCCACAGCGCACGCATCACCGAACTGGCGGCGCAGCGCCCGTGAGTTCCAATTCGTTCGGTAAGCTGTTCACCGTCACCACGTTCGGCGAGTCGCACGGGCCGGCCATCGGCTGCGTGATCGACGGTTGCCCGCCGGGGCTGGCGCTGGATGCGGCCGAATTCGCCCACGACCTGCAGCGCCGTGCCACCGGCAAGAGCCGGCACACCTCGGCGCGGCGCGAGGCCGACGAGGTCGAAATCCTGTCCGGCGTGTACCAGGGCCTGACCACCGGCACCCCCATCGCGCTGCTGATCCGCAACACCGACCAGCGCAGCAAGGATTACGCCAACATCGGCCAGCAGTTCCGGCCGGGCCATGCCGACTACAGCTACTGGCACAAGTACGGCATCCGCGACCCGCGCGGTGGCGGCCGCTCGTCGGCGCGTGAAACCACCATGCGCGTGGCAGCCGGCGTGGTCGCCAAGAAGTGGCTGGCCGAGCGCTTCGGGGTGACCGTGCGCGGCTACCTGTCGCAGCTGGGCGAGATCCGTCCGGCCGCTTTCGACTGGTCGGCGGTGGAAGACAACCCGTTCTTCTGGCCGCACGCCGAACAGCTGCCGCAGCTGGAGGCGTACATGGATGCGCTGCGCAAGTCCGGTGACTCGGTCGGTGCGCGCGTGGATGTGGTGGCCGACAACGTGCCGCCGGGCTGGGGCGAACCCATCTACGGCAAGCTCGACGGCGACCTCGCCGCCGCGCTGATGAGCATCAACGCGGTCAAGGGCGTGGAGATCGGCGACGGCTTCGCCAGCGCCGCGCAGAAGGGCACCGAACATCGTGACCTGCTGACCCCGCAGGGCTTTGCCAGCAACCATGCCGGCGGCATCCTCGGTGGCATTTCCACCGGCCAGCCGGTGGTCGCGTCCATCGTGCTGAAGCCCACTTCCAGCCTGCGCCTGCCGGGCCCGTCGCTGGATACCGAAGGCAACGTGGTCGAAGTGGTCACCACCGGCCGCCACGATCCCTGCGTCGGCATCCGTGCCACCCCCATCGCCGAGGCCATGATGGCCCTGGTGCTGATGGACCAGGCACTGCGCCACCGCGCCCAGTGTGGCGACGTCGGTACCATTACCCCGCGCATTCCCGGGCAGATCGATGGCTGATACGCGGCCGACGGTATGGGTGAGCCAGCCGCTGATCGATGCGGCCATCGCGCCGCTGCGCGATCGCGTGCGGCTGCTCGCCACCGAAACCGTCACCGCCTGGTCGCCGCAGCAGATCGCCGGACAACTGGCCTCGGTCGACGGCGCCATCATCACCCTCAACGAGCGCATCGGCGCGGCCCAGCTGGCCGATGCCGCGCAGTTGCAGGTGATCGCCAACGTCGGCGTGGGCTACAACAACCTGGACGTGGACGCGCTCAGCGCGGCCGGCATCCTGGCCAGCAACACCCCCGATGTGCTGACCGAAACCACGGCCGACATGGGCTTTGCCCTGCTGATGGCCGCCGCGCGTCGCATCACCGAATCCGAGCGCTGGCTGCGCGAGGGCAAGTGGGGGCAATGGTCGTTCCAGACCATGCTGGGCGCCGATATCCATGGCAGCACGCTGGGCATTCTCGGCATGGGCCGCATCGGCCAGGGCATTGCCCGCCGCGGCGCACACGGGTTCGGCATGAAGGTGCTGTACCACAACCGTTCGCGCCTGCCGGCCGACACCGAAGCTGCACTGGGCGCGACCTACGTCGATCTGGACACGCTGCTGGCGCAGTCCGACCACCTGGTCACCGTGCTGCCGTACACCCCGGCCTCGCACCACATCATCGACGCGGCTGCGCTGGCGAAGATGAAGCCGTCGGCCACGCTGGTGAACATCGCCCGCGGTGGCATCGTCGATGAACTGGCCCTGGTCGATGCGCTGGCCAACGGCCGCCTGGCCGCCGCCGGCCTGGATGTCTACGAAGGCGAGCCGAAGGTGCGCCCGGAACTGCTGGCGCTGCGCAACGTGGTGCTGACCCCGCATATCGGCAGTGCCTCGCTGGGCACGCGCACGGCCATGGTGCAGCTGGCCGTGGACAACCTGCTGGCGGGCCTGGGCCTGTCGGGCAGCCCGACTGCCATGCCGAGCGCGATCAATGCCGACGCGGCCCTGGCCGCGCGTGCCGTGCTGGGTAAAAAAAGCGGGAAACGATAGGGAACCTCCACGCGCCCCGTCCGAGGAGGTTCCCCGAACCCAGCTGTCGTGCGTGAGTTTTCCCCTTCCCGTTTTTCGTGAGAGTTCCCCCATGAGCAATGCACAACGCAGCTACCACGTCGCCATCGTCGGCGCCACCGGTGCAGTCGGCGAGACCATGCTGTCCATCCTGGCCGAGCGCGGCTTCCCCGTCGGCACCCTGAGCCTGCTCGCCTCCGAGCGCTCGGCCGGTGGCGAAGTCGAATACGAAGGCCAGAAGATCAAGATCCAGGACCTGGCCACCTTCGATCCCAGCGGCGTTGAAATCGCCCTGTTCTCGGCCGGCGGCAGTGTGTCCAAGGAGTACGCACCGAAGTTCGCCGCCGCCGGTGCGGTGGTGATCGACAACTCCTCGGCCTTCCGTTACGACGACGACGTGCCGCTGGTGGTGTCCGAGGTCAACCCGGACCAGATCGGCAACCGTCCGCGTGGCATCATCGCCAACCCGAACTGCTCGACCATGCAGATGCTGGTGGCGCTGGCGCCGCTGCACCGCAAGTACGGCATCGAGCGCATCAACGTGTCCACCTACCAGTCGGTGTCCGGCGGTGGCCGTTCGGCGATGGAAGAGCTGGGCAAGCAGACCGGCCAGCTGCTCAGTTTCCAGGAGATCGACCCGCAGCGTTTCCCGGTGCAGATCGCCTTCAACCTGATTCCGCACATCGACGATTTCCAGGACAACGGCTTCACCAAGGAAGAAATGAAGCTGGTCTGGGAAACCCGCAAGATCCTCGGCGACGAGAGCATCCTGGTGAACCCGACCGCGGTGCGCGTGCCGGTGTTCTACGGTCATTCCGAATCGGTGGCGATCGAAACCCGCGACAAGGTCACCGTGGCCGAAGCGCGTGCGCTGCTGGAGCAGTCGCCGGGCGTGGAAGTGGTGGATCGCCATGAAGCGGGCGGTTACCCGACCCCGGTCACCCATGCCTCGGGCACCGACGCGGTGTACGTTGGCCGCATCCGCGAAGACCTGTCGCACCCGCGCGGCCTGAACCTGTGGATCGTGTCGGACAACGTGCGCAAGGGCGCCGCCCTGAATGCCGTGCAGCTGGCCGAGCTGGTCGCCGCCGAACAGCGCTGACACCTGCTTCTGTAGAGTCGAGCCACGCTCGACTGCCTCCGCCCTTCGTAGAGCCGAGCTTGCTCGACGGCGTTGAAGGCAGTCGAGCAAGCTCGACTCTACGGGGCATCGTCGCCACCCGATGAGCGGTATTGCCCCACACGGTGGGGGCGGACCGCCCCAATCGGTGGGTGCGGACCCTGGTCCGCACGCTTTATAGTGTCGCCCATGAACAAACGGGCCCAGGGCGCACGACGCCCGCTCACCTATCTTTCCGCGGCACTGCTGGCCCTGGCCAGCAGTTCGGCCATGGCCCTGGGGCTGGGCGACATCCGCGTACTGTCGCGCCCGGGCCAGCCTTTGCTGGCCGAGATCCCGGTGGTATCGGCCGACCCCTCCGAACTGGAAAACCTGCGGGTGGCCCTGGCGTCGCCGGTCACCTTTGAGCGCGTGGGCCTGCAGCGGCCCACCGGGCTGGTCAGCGAACTGCAGTTCGAATTGAGCACCAACGCGCAGGGCAGGGCGGTGGTGCGGGTGACTTCGCAGACCCCGGTCGAGACCCCGTCGCTGAGTTTCCTGATCGAAGCCGACTGGGGCCAGGGCCGGCTGGTACGCGAGTACTCGGCGCTGGTGGATGCGCCGTCCAGCGCCTTGGCCGTGGCCGAGCCGGAAATCGTGGCACCGGCAGGCATGCTGCCAGACACGATCACCCGGGACACGGCGACACCGGCCGCGGCCCCGCCCGCAGCGGTCGCAACACCGGCGCCCGGCGCCACGCGCCCGACGACACGCCGGGCGCCCGCACCTTCACCGGTGGCCGCCGCCAGCAGTGTGACCGTGCAGCAGGGCCAGACCCTGTCGCAGATTGCCGACGCGGTCGCGCGCGGCAACCAGGTCAGCCGCGACCGCGCCATGATTGCGTTGCTGCGTGCCAACCCCGAGGCCTTCATCCGCGGCAACGCCAACCTGCTCAAGCAGGGTGCGGTGCTGCGCGTGCCGGACCAGGCCACGCTGGCGGCGGTCGATGCGGCCGAAGCGGCAGCGATGCTGCGCGAACATGCGGCGCAATGGCGGCAGGCACGCACCGTGCCGCAGCCGGCCGGTGCGCCCGCCGCGGTCGCCACCCCTGCGTCGGCCACACCGGCAGCCGCCACTGGCGCACGTCTTGAGATCGCTCCTGCGCTGGCGGCCGACGCCGCGCATGCGGGCACAACCACCGGCACTGCGGCCGGCAGCGAGGGTGACATGCTCGGCAATGAACAACTGCGCCAGGCCAAGGAGGACATCGCCACCCGCGATGCCGAGATCGGCGAGCTGAAGCAGCGCGTGGCCGAACTGGAAAAGCTGAAAGACCAGCAGCAGTCGCTGATCGCGCTGAAGGACAACGATCTGGCCGCTGCCCAGCAGCGTCTGGCGCAGCCGCCGGAGGCCGCCAGCGCAGGCACGCCCTGGTACTGGCTGGGCCTGCCGTTGCTGCTGATCGTGGCCGGCGGCGCGTGGTTGATGCGCCGGCGCAAGCCCTCGCCCCTGCCGCCGCTGCGTGACGAAGGTGATGCCACGGCCCTGGCTGCAGCCGTGCCTGCCGGTGCCGCTCTGGATACCCTGGCCGAGCAGTCGGCGTGGGCATCCACCGCGCCGGGCGACGGCCGTCAGGAACCGGCGATGCCGGAGTGGGCCACTGCGGCCGACACCGACCCGCCGCGCGCCGAAGCATTCGAGGTCATCGCACCTGCTGGCGCGCCCGAAGACGAGGTGCCGGCCGCCGTGGACCTGCCGCCGCAGTGGGTGGCGCCGGAACCGGAAGCCGCGCCCGCGCCGCTGGATGCGGACGCATCGGCAACGGAGGCCGTGGCCGTGCCCGATTACGCATTGCACGCCGAGCAGCAGCCGCAGTTCCGCGGCGTGTTCGACCTGCCGGCCGAAGCACATGACGATGCGCAGGCTGCAGACGCGCACGAGACCGACGGTGAACTGCCCGAACCGCCGCCGCCCGAAGCGCACGACTGGGCGCCACGCCCCGGCCAGGAGCGGCTGGAACTGGCCATCGCCTATCTGGACCTGGGCGACGCACAGACCGCGCGCACCCTGCTGCAGGAAGTGGCCGAGCAGGGCGACCTGCACTGCCAGGCGCAGGCGCGTGAATTGTTGGCCCGGTTGGACTGAATCCACGTGATGGAACCTGCCATGAGCCGCGAACACCGCATCGACTACGTTGAATTCGCTTCCAGCGATCCCGCCGCCAGCCGTGCGTTCTTCGAGACGGTGTTCGGCTGGTCGTTCGTCGATTACGGCAGCGATTACACCGCCTTCGACGATGGCCGCCTGCAGGGCGGCTTCTTCCGCGCAGCGCCGCAGCAGGCCAGCACCGGTGCGCCGCTGCTGGTGCTCTATGCCGACCAGCTGCTGCCGGTGCAGAGCGCGGTACAGCAGTCCGGCGGCCGCATCGTGCGCGAGGTGTTTTCCTTCCCCGGCGGCAGCCGCTTCCAGTTCATCGAACCGGGCGGCAACGAACTGGCGGTCTGGTCCGAGCGAGACCCGGCCTGACCGCCACCCCCAAGGCAAGATCGAGGTAGCACATGCGTTACGCGCTTGGCGTCGAATATGACGGCAGCGATTTCAGGGGCTGGCAGAACCTGGGCGAAGGTGGTCCCAGCGTGCAGGCCAGCCTGGAACAGGCCCTGTCATCGGTTGCCGACGCGCCGCTGCAGGTGGTCTGTGCCGGGCGTACCGACGCCGGCGTGCACGGCCAGTGCCAGGTGGTCCATTTCGATACCGAGGTGGTGCGTGACCCGCGCGCCTGGATGCTGGGCACCACCACCCGCCTGCCGCGCGCGATCGCCGTGCGCTGGTGCGTACCGGTGGCCGATGATTTCCACGCCCGCTTCTCGGCCCGGGCCCGGCGTTACCGCTACCGGCTGCTGAACCGCGAGGTGCGCCCGGCCCTGGACCGGCAGACCCTGAGCTGGGAGCGCCGTGCGCTGGATGCCACGCTGATGCACCAGGCCGGGCAGGCATTGCTGGGCGAGAACGACTTCAGCGCGTTCCGCTCGGTGCAGTGCCAGGCCCTGCATGCGCGGCGTGAGCTGCAGTCGCTGCAGGTCAGCCGCCAGGGCGAGGTGATCGAGGTGGCCGTGCAGGGCAATGCATTCCTTCATCACATGGTTCGCAATATCGTCGGTTCGCTGATCCTGGTCGGCAGCGGCGAAAAACCCGTGGAATGGATCGCCGAACTGCTGGCCGGACGCGACCGCACCGTGGCCGGGCCCACCGCTCCCCCGCAGGGACTGGTGTTCCTGGGGCCACTGTACCCCGACAACTGGCACCTGCCCGCCGAGGTCACTCTATGAGCCGTTCGTACTACCGCACCCGCATCAAGTTCTGTGGCATGACCCGCGCCGGCGACGTGCGCCTGGCCGGTGAACTGGGCGTCGATGCGGTGGGGTTCATCTTCGCCCGTGAAAGCAGCCGTCGCGTGGCCCCGGCCGAGGCCCGCGCCATGCGCCAGGCGATCGCGCCGATGGTCGATGTGGTGGCGCTGTTCCGCAACAACAGCAAGGAAGAGGTACGCGAGGTCCTGCGCACCGTGCGGCCGACCCTGCTGCAGTTCCATGGCGAGGAAGACGAAAGCTTCTGCCGCAGCTTCAACATGCCCTATCTGAAAGCCATTGCCATGGGCGGGCGCGAGGAGGTCAACGCACGCACGCTGCAACTGCGTTACCCCAGTGCGGCCGGCTTCCTGTTCGACAGCCATGCGCCCGGTGGTGGCGGCGGCACCGGCGTGGCGTTCGATTGGGCGCGCATTCCTACCGGTCTGCACCGGCCGTTCCTGCTGGCCGGTGGGCTCACCCCGGACAATGTGAAAGAGGCCGTGCTGGCCACGCTGCCATGGGGCGTGGACGTGTCCAGCGGCATCGAAGTCGAGCCGGGCATCAAGGACGGCTACAAGATGCGTACGTTCGTGGAAGAAGTCCGCAGCGCCGACTGCACCGTGCTGGACTG
Source organism: Stenotrophomonas sp. (assembly GCF_032056425.1). GTDB lineage: Bacteria > Pseudomonadota > Gammaproteobacteria > Xanthomonadales > Xanthomonadaceae > Stenotrophomonas. The sequence continues at coordinate 22,200 of NZ_DAMBCN010000022.1, read as the reverse complement.
ATCCTGCAGGCCAGGGCGCGGCTGCAACGGTCGCCGCCTGGGGTCTTCACATTTGTCCCTGCACGTCCTCTTCACATAGGATAAAAGGGAACGCTGCGGCCATGAGGGCCGTGGCGGGGATCGACGGGGCCGCCACCGGCGGTATCCGAACGGGCGTGTCGCGCCCACAGCCCTGGAAGGCAAGCGATGCAGGAGTTCCTGACCGTAGTGTTCGGTTACCCGACCCTGCCGTACAGCGTGGTGCTGTCGGTGGCGCTGGTGTATTGGGGGCTTGCCGCCTTTGGCCTGGTTGACGATGGGTTTGGCGATCTTGGCGCCGATGGCGCGCTCGACGGCGGCACCGATCTGCACGGTCTGTCCGCCCTGCTGCAGCGCTTCGGCCTGGGCGGCGTGCCGGTCATGGTCGTGGTCACGATGCTTGCCCTGTTCGGCTGGGTGCTGACCTATTTCGTCCACCTTTATCTGCTGCTGCCGCTGCCGGACCTGCTGCGCTGGACCATCGGCACCGGTGTGGCCCTGCTGGCACCGCTGCCGGGCGTGCCGCTCACCGCCCTGCTGCTGCGCCCGATCCGCCGCTTCCTGCTGCGCCTGCAGCCGGTGCCGCAGGCATCGCTGCTGGGCCGGCTGGGCGTGGTCGCCTCGCCGAAAGTGGATGCGCGCAGTGGCCATGCCACCGTCGACGACGGCGGGGCCGGGCTGGTCCTGCAGGTGCGCAGCGACATCGAACTGCAGCGTGGCGAGCGCATCGTGCTGGTCGAGCACGTGGCCGAACAGCATTACTACCGGGTAGTCCGCGCCGATGCGGTCGCCCTCGATTTCCAGGACAACCTGCTTCCGGGCAACAAGGAGAATCACCGATGAGTTTCGCAGGCGCGGCCCCCTTCCTGATCATTCTGGTCACCGTCCTGGTGGGCCTGCTCGGCCTGGCGGGTCTGTTCAAGGCGTTCTACCGCAAGGTCGACCAGGGCGTGGCCCTGATCGTCAACGACATGAGTTCCACGCCCAAGGTGCACTTCACCGGCGCGCTCATCATTCCGGTGCTGTACCGCGCCGAGCTGATGCGCATCAGCCTGATCACCCTGCAGATCGACCGCCGTGGCAAGGAAGGCCTGATCTGCCGCGACAACATGCGCGCCGACATCGCCGTGGCCTTCTACCTGCGGGTGAACGAAACCCAGGCCGACGTGCTGCGCGTGGCCAAGGCCATCGGTGCCGACCGTGCCTCGGACAAGCACGCGGTGGACGAACTGTTCAACGCCAAGTTCTCCGAGGCGCTGAAGACAGTCGGCAAGAAATTCGACTTCACCGAACTGTTCGAGAAGCGCCAGGAATTCCGCGACGAGATCATCGCGGTGATCGGCAACGACCTGAACGGCTATGTGCTGGAAGACGTGGCCATCGATTACCTGGAACAGACGCCGAAGGCGCTGCTGGACCAGTTCAACATCCTCGATGCGCAGGGCATCCGCAAGATCACCGAGCTGACCGCTGCGCAGAACGTGGTGACCAACGAGCTGGAACAGAACGAAAAGCTCGCCATCACCAAGAAGAACGTGGAGGCCCGCGAGGCGCTGCTGGCCCTGGAACGCCAGCAGGCCGAGGCCGAAGCGCGGCAGAAGCGCGAGATCGAAACCATCCGTGCGCGCGAGGAAGCCGAGACCGCCAAGGTGCAGGAAGAGCAGCGCCAGCTGTCCGAGAACGCACGCATCGAAGCGCAGCAGCTGATCGAGATCCGCGACCAGAACCGCCTGCGCGAAGTGGAAGTGGCCGAACAGAACCGCCAGCGTGCCGTGGCCATCGAGGCCGAGCGGGTGGAACGCGCCCGCCAGCTGGAACAGGTCACCACCGACCGCGAAGTGCAGCTGCAGGGCGTGGAGCGTGACAAGGTTGTCGAACAGGGCAAGATGGACGTGGCCAACATCACCCGCGAACGCATCTCCATCGACAAGACCGTGGCCCAGGAAGAGGAGCGCATCAAGGAAGTGCGCGAAGTGTCCGAGGCCGACCGCCAGAAGCAGGTGCTGATCCTGGAAGCCGAAGCCAAGGCGCAGGAAGCGCTGGTGCGCGAAGTGAAGGAAGCGCAGGCGCGCGAAACCGCCTCCAAGCACCGCGCAGTGGAGCTGACCACCCTGGCCCAGGCCGAGCACGAAGCCGCTGGCAAGCAGGCCGAAGCCAAGCGCCTGTTGGCCGATGCATTCCGCGCCGAACAGGCCGCACCCGGCCTGGCCGAAGCGCAGGTGCGCGAAGCGTCGGCGCTGGCCATCGAGAAGGTCGGCATTGCCGAGGCCCGCGTGATCGAAGCCAAGGCCGATGCCACCCTGAAGCAGGGCAGCAACGAGGCGCGTGTGCTGGCCGAGACCCTGCAGGCGCAGGCGCAGGGCGAGGAGAAGATGGGCCTGGCCCGTGCCACCGCCACCGAATCGCTGGGCAATGCCGAGGCCGGCGTGGTGCAGAAGAAGCTGCTGGCCGAGGCCGAGGGCTTGGTGCGCAAGTTCGAAGCCATCGCCTCGCTCAGCGACCAGGCGCGTGGCCACGAAGAGTTCCGCATGATGCTGGACAACAGCCTGAAGCAGGCGCTGGCCTCGATCGAGGCGGGCAAGGAAGTCTCGCGCGAAAACGCCAACGTCATCGCCAGCGCGCTGCGCAACGCCGACATCGATCTGGTCGGCGGCGACGGCGGCATGTTCGAGAATCTGGTCAAGGCCGTGTCGCTGGGCAAGTCGATCGAAGGCTTCGCCGGCAAGAGCCCGATCGTGCAGGAGCTGATGCAGCGCTACCTGGGCGTGGCCGTGGCCGAGCCGGCACCGCGGCAGATCGCCGAGGACGCCGACGCGGTGCCGAGCGTGTCGGCCACCGTGGTCGACAGCGTCCGTTGATGCACCGTGCGGTGGCCGTCAGGGTCACCGCACGCCCGCGGCGGCCGCCCCAGCGGCCACCCATCCGTGAGCTGGAAGCCTGCTGATGTCTGAAACGAATTCAACCGCCGACAGCGCCACCGCGGCGGTGGCCGCCGACACCGTCGACCAGGCCGTCGCCCAGGGCGGCGCCTACGAAGTCCTTCGCCGTCGCCTGGTCGAACAGGGCCAGCGCCTGCAGGCGCTGGCCGAAACGCTGAACCAGCAGCGCCTGGCCGAGTTCGGCGACAGCCGCCTGGAGGTGGTCGGTCGCTTCCGCATCCGCAGCGAGAACAACTGCGTCGGCCGCGACATCGTGCAGGTCGGTCCCGATCGCCTGCTGTTCGGCTACAACGTGTTCATCGGGCTGAAGACCCAGACCCGCATCGAGGATGTGTTCGGCCTGTATCGCCTGGTGCAGGGGCCCGATGGCTACGATGTGGCCACGCTGGAGCTGAAAGGCAGCTTCCTCGACCAGCCTGGCTTCGTACACGACTTCAACGAGCTGTACGCCTACTACAAGCACGCGCGCCTGCTGCAGTTGATCGTGGTGGGGGACAAGCTGCTGGCCTCGTTCCAGATCGGTGAACGCAGCAGCGATGTGCGCGTGTTCCGCTGGGCGCTGTCGCGCGAGGGCGAGCTGACCTACCTGGATGCACGCGGTGAGCGTGACATCGCCCTGCCGCCGCCGTTCGACTTCGAATGGACCAAGGCGACCCGCGATCTTGCGGTCAACGGCCGCCATTCGCACCTGAACATCCTCGACACCCTGTTCGTGGAAACCACCGGTGGCGACCTGACCATCAAGGTGGAGAACAACACCGAGACCGGGCAGGGCATCTACAGCGAGCCGGTGGAAGACAGCACCCAGTCACTGGACGATGCGCAGTTCGAGTTCGCCCGGGTCGGCTCGCTGCTGCTGCTGAAGGTGCTGCCGTACCGCGAAACGGTCTGGCGCGGCCTGATCTACAACACCCTCACCGGCGCCATCGTGCGCAACGATGCCATCGTGCAGGCCTGCGTGCAGCTGCCCGAAGACCACGGCGTGATCTTCCCCGGTGGTTACTACCTGCAGGGCGGCGAGCACAAGGCCTTCGATGCGTCCATGGCCGGCATGCAGTTCAAGCGCAGCATCCGTTCGCCCAACGGCGAGGACGTGCTGTACATCTTCTATGAGCGCGAAGGCGGCCGCTCGGCCCTGTTCGTGTACAACACCATCCAGCGCGTGCTGCAGAACCCGGTGTTCGGCCACGGCTATGCGTTCATGCAGGATGGGCGCATGGTGCTGTTCAACGCCGAAGGCACCGAGCCCACCCGCATCCACCCGATGCAGGTCTGGCAGACGCCCTTCAGCAGTGACGAATTCGCTGCCAGCCGGCCGCCGGGCAACACCTTCATGGGCCGCATCGGCAACGCCGAACTGGTGCGCGGCATTTCCAACCTGTTCAACCTGGCGCGCGAGATCGACGGCCAGGACGTGTCGGTGCAGCGCTACCAGCGGCTGGTGGCCGACACCCGCCGGCTGTTCGACGCCCACCACTGGCTGGGCGACGAGGCCTGCGACGGTGCCGAAGCGCTGCTGCGGCAGATCAGCGCCACCGGCGAATCGGTGCTGGACGAATACGAGAAAGTGCAGTCGATCCGCCAGCAGTCGGCGCAGGCCATGGCCGAGGCCGAAGCGGCGTACAAGGCACTGCTGGGCCGGCTGCAGCCGGAAAACTGGAACGAGGTGCAGGCCTTCGTCGAGGCGTTGAATGCCATCACCGCGCTGCGTGGCCGCCTGTTGACCCTGCGCGAACTGCGCTACATCGACACCGACCGCATCGAGACGATGGGCGCCGAGCTGGTGCAGGCGCACGAGCGGGTCGGCGCGGCCACCGGCAGCTTCCTGGCCGGTGACGCGGCGTTGGCGCCGCTGGCTGCGCGCCTGCAGGCGCTGGATGAAGCGGCCCAGCAGGCCGCCAGTGCGCGCCTGCTGGACGAGCAGCTGCAGGGGTTGCGTGACATGGCCGCCGATCTGGACATGCTGTCGCAGCTGATGGCCGGGCTGAAGGTGGACGACGCCACTGCGCGTACGCGCGTGGTGGAAGCCATTTCCGCCCTGTATGGCCGCTTGAACCAGGCCCGCGCCCGTGCCGAGCAGCGCCGGAAGACCCTGGGCAGCGCCGAGTCGGTGGCGCAGTTTGCCGCACAGTTCGCCTTGTTCTCGCAGTCCATCACCAGCGCGCTGGCCATGGCCAGCGATCCGGAAAAAGCCGATGACCAGCTGTCGCGGTTGCTGGTGCAGCTGGAAGAGCTGGAAAGCCAGTTCGGCGAGCATGAGCAGTTCCTCGGCGACATCCTGAGCAAGCGTGAAGAGCTGGTTGAGGCCTTCGATACGCACAAGCAGGCGCTGCTGGATGACCGCCAGCGCAAGGCGCGCTCGGTGCTCGATGCGGCCAACCGCATCCTCGACGGCCTGGCCAAGCGCACTGAGCGCTTCGCCAGCGCCGACGAACTGAATGCCTTCTTCGCCGGCGATCCGCTGATCCTCAAGCTGCGCGAACTGGCCGAGCGCCTGCGTGCGCTGCGCGACAATGTGAAGGCCGACGATATCGAGGCCCGCCTGAAGGGCGTGCGCGACCAGGCCGTGCGCCAGTTGCGCGATCGCAGCGACCTGTACGAAGCCGGCGGCAATGTGGTGCGGCTGGGCCCGCGTCATCGCTTCAGCGTGAACACCCAGGCGCTTGATCTGACCCTGCTGCCGCGCGGCGATACGCTCGCCATCCATCTGACCGGCACCGACTTCCTGGAAACCCTGCACGACCCGGAACTGGACGCGCTGAAGCCATTCTGGCCGGTCACCTTGGACTCGGAATCCGAAGCCATCTACCGCAGCGAGTACCTTGCCGGCTGCCTGCTGCGCGCAGCAGAAGAGGGACGCGACGGCCTGGATCTGCCACAGCTGCTGCACGATGCCGCCGAGCCGGACGCGCTGGACCAACGCGTGCGTGCGTTTGCCGCACCGCGCTACCGCGAGGGCTACGAACGCGGCATTCACGATCACGACGCTGCGCTGATCCTGCGCGCGCTGTTGCCGTTGCAGCAGGCCGCCGGTCCGCTGCGGCATGCGCCGCGCGTGCGCGCGCTGGCCCTGTTGTTCTGGGCCGCGCAGCAGCGCGAGGATGCCGTGGCGCAGTGGCCCAGCCGCCAGGCAGGCGCAGACACCATCGCCCGTCTGTTTGGTTCGGACGAAGGGCGGCAGGCGCTGCGCGCGGAAATGGCGCAGGCCCTGCATCACCACGCACAGGCAAACGGCCTTCCGTTCGACGCCGACATGGCCGCCGATGCCGCGGCCTACCTGGCCGATGAACTGCGCAATGGCGAGCCGGTGTTCAGCATCAGCCGCCACGCACAGGCTTTGCTTGACGCGTTGTCCCAGCAGTTGGAACAGGCCGGCCAGCGCGATGCGTTCGAGCGCGCGCTGCAGCGCAGCCAGGACCCGCTGGCCACCCGCTGGGCGCTCGCCGGGCAGTGGCTGCGTGCATTGGCGGGCCTGCCGGCGCAGGCCGCGCACGCCGGTTACGTGGACGAGGCTGCGGCATTGCTGCTGGTGCAGCGGCAACTGCGCACGCGAGCCAGCGAGGCCGTCCTGCGCGCCGAAGTGAAGGGGCTGCTGGGCGAGCATCCGCGCATCCACGGCGGCACTCTGGTGCTGACGCTGGACGATTTCCAATCGCGCCTGCAGCACCACCTGCAGCGCTTCGTGCCGTCCTTCCATGCCTACCAGAGCGTGCGCCAGGGCATCATCACCCGCGAACGCGACACCCTGCGCCTGTCCGAATTCAAGCCGCGACCGCTGTCTTCGTTCGTGCGCAACAAGTTGATCAACGACGTCTACCTGGGCGTGATCGGCGACAACCTGGCCAAGCAGATGGGCACGGTGGGCGAAAACAAGCGCAGCGACCTGATGGGCCTGCTGATGATGATTTCGCCGCCCGGCTACGGCAAGACCACGCTGATGGAATACGTGGCGCATCGCCTGGGCCTGGTTTTCATGAAGATCAACGGGCCGGCGCTGGGCCATGAAGTGCGCTCGCTCGATCCGCAGCAGGCGCCCGATGCCACCTCGCGGCAGGAACTGGAAAAGCTGAACCTGGCGCTGGAGATGGGCAACAACACCATGCTGTATGTCGATGACATCCAGCACACCCATCCGGAGTTCCTGCAGAAATTCATTTCGCTGTGCGATGGCACGCGCCGCATCGAGGGCGTGTGGCGCGGCAGGACCCGCACCTATGACATGCGCGGCAAGAAGTTCTGCGTGGTCATGGCCGGCAACCCGTACACCGAGTCCGGCGAGGTGTTCAAGATTCCGGACATGCTGGCCAACCGCGCCGACATCTACAACCTGGGCGACGTGCTGGGTGGCATGGAGGCGGCCTTCACGCTCAGCTACATCGAGAACAGCCTCACCTCCAACCCGGTGCTGGCGCCGCTGGCGACGCGGGACATGGCCGACCTCTACCTGCTGGTCGATCGCGCGATGGGCAAGGACGTCTCCACCAATGGTCTCAGCCACGCCTACAGCGGCGCCGAGGTGAACGAGATCACCGCCACCCTGCAGCGCATGCTGCGGGTGCGCGACGTGGTCTACCGGGTCAACCAGCAGTACATCGCCAGCGCCGCGCAGGACGATCGCTACCGCACCGAGCCGCCGTTCCGGCTGCAGGGCAGCTATCGCAACATGAACAAGCTGGCCGAGAAGATCTCGCCGGTGATGAACGAGGAAGAGCTGCAGCAGCTGATTTCCGACCATTACCTGGGCGAGGCGCAGCTGCTTACTACCGGCGCCGAAGAGAACCTGTTGAAGCTGGGGGAACTGCGTGGCGTGCTGGATGACGCGCAGGCGCAGCGCTGGGCGCAGATCAAGCGCGATTTCCTGCGCAACAAGGCCATGGGCGCCGACGAAGGCGATGTCGGTGGGCGGGTGGTGGCGCAGCTGGCTGACATTGCCAGCGCACTGCAGTTGCCGCCGCCTGCGCCCGTGCAAGCCCCGGCACCGCCCGCCGAACCGGCGCCGTGGCCGGCCCTGCTGGACGCGCTGCAGCGCCTGGCTGAGGTGCGCCCTGCGGCAGCGACACCCAGCGCGCCTGCCGTGGTGCAGGCGCCGCCGTTGGCCGAAGATCTGCAGGCCGGCCTGGCGCCGCTGCTGCAGGTGCTCGTGTCCTCGCAGGAACAGCAGCTGCAGCTGTCGCAGACCCTGGCGGCCTTTGCCGGCTGGGCGCGGCAGCAGGTGCAGTCCGAGCCGGTGGCAGACCTGCGCCGGCGGCCACGTGTGCGCCGTGCGTCCACGCCGGAAGAGCGCGCGCTGGACGAAGCACTGATGCGCCACTTCTATGGCGAATCACTGCCGCCGGACACCAGCGCCGACGATATGCCGCGGCCACCGCCGCTGCCGTGAGCCCGCACCTGCCCACGCCGCAGTTGCCTGACAGCGCCGATGCCACGGCACTGGCCGACTATGGCGCACCGCTGCTGCGCGCGCTGCAGGCCGATGAGCCCGCCGCCGCCGTCGGCGATGGACAGGGCCTGGTGCAGGCGCTGGCACGCATCGCGCTGGCCGTGCAGGCGGCCGACCCGGCACGGCTGCGCCAGCAGGAAAGCTGGTGGGGCCGGCTGCTGGGCCGCGACGTCACCCGCCAGGCGCAGGCGCAGCAGCTGCAGTCGCAGTTGGGGGTGCTGGTGCTGCAGGCGCGTGAGCAGGCGCAGCGGCTGCAGGGGCACCTGCAGCAGCGCCAGTCCGCAATCGCCCACGCCCAGGCAGCTGCGCAGGCACTGCAGCAGTGGGCCGATGCCGCGCGTCCAATGCTGGCGACGCTGCCCGGCCACGCACAGGCCGGGCTGGCCGCGCGGGTGGACCACCTGCAACGGCTTTCGGCCCTGCGCGCGCTGGACGCGCGGCAGTTACAGCTGCTGAACGAGCAGGATGAGGCCTTGCTGCAGCGTTTTGCCCACATCCACGACACCCTGCTGCCCGCCTGGCGACAGGCGGCGTTGGCTGGCCAGACCCAGGCCCGTAGCGCGCAGGTTGCACAGGCTGCTGACCTGCAGGCCCAGATCGATCACGAAGTGGCTGCTGCTCAGGCTAGACTGCGCTGAGCCGGCCGCCGCTGCCGCATTACCATCTGCAAGGAGACTGCCCCATGACCCAGGACAGCCACAGCAACAGCGGCCTCGTGCCGAGCACTGCCGTCCCTGCCACGATTGACGACAGCACGCTGCAGGCCCTTGGTCTGGTACCGGCCGACCTGCCGCGCATCGCGCAGATCCGCCAGGAGCTGGACGATCTTCGCCCCGGCAACCTGCAGGTGTTCGGGCGTGAAGCCGCCACCCGCACCGCGGCGTTTTCCAGCCAGCTGCTGGACCAGGTGCGCAACCGCGATCTGGATGCCAGCGGCGAGAAACTGGGCGAGGTCGTGCGCATTGCGCGCAGCCTGAAACTGGACAGCTTCTCCCAGCGATCAAAGGTGCCGATCATCGGTGGCCTGATCGACCGCCTGCGATCCTCCAAGGGTGAGCTGGTGCAGAAGTTCAGCGACACCAATGCGCAGATCGAGCAGCTGCTGGGCGATGTCGGCATGCAGCAGGCGCTGATGGGCAAGCGCGTGGGTGAATTCGATCGCATGCACGATATCGTGCGCGAGGAGCGCCATGCGCTGGGCCTGTATGTCGCCGCTGGCAAGCAACGGCTGGCCGAACTGCAGGCTGAACAGCTGGCCGGGCAGGGCAGTGACGACCCGCAGCAGCGCATCCGCCAGAGCGAAATCGACAATGCAATCCGCCTCATCGAAAAACGCGTGTCCGACCTGCTGCTGATGCAGCATGCTGCCGATCAGTCGCTGCCGATGATCCGCCTGATCCAGGCCAACGCGTTGCAGTTGATCGAAAAGTTCAACACGGTGCGCGAGATCACCATTCCCTCGTGGAAGCGCCAGTTCGCCATCCAGCTGTCGCTGGGCGAGCAGAAGAACGCGGCCGAACTGGCCAACTCGATCGACGATGCGACCAACGAGATGATGCGCCGCAATGCCGACCTGTTGCGCCAGGCCTCGGTGGATACCGCGCGCAGCAACCAGCGCGGGGTGATCGACGTGGCCACCCTGCGCCACGTCCACGACCAGTTGATCGCCACCGTGGAAGAAGTCCGCAGCATCCACCGCGAAGGCATGCAGCAGCGCCAGCAGGCCGAAGTCGAACTGGCGCGCCTGCGTGAAGATCTGCAGCAGCGCCTGGTCGCTCCCACCGCCCCCTGATCGGCGGGCGATCACCGCCGTCATTGAAACCAAAGGACTGATCATGACCCTCGCACCTCTGAAATCGCTGTGTCGTTCCGCAGGCATCTCCATTGCGCTGTCCGGCGCGCTGTTGTCCTTGCAGGCCTCGGCTGCATCGCCGGCGGTGGACCCCGTCGCCGCGCTGGTGCAGGCCAGTGGCGTGCAGTGCACGGACGCCAAGGCGGGCAAGGGATGTACGGCCGGTGACATCGCCAGCGGCGATTTCTATGACGTTGAACTGTCGCCCGGCTGCGGTGCGCAGGGCTTCTTCGCCGGCGTCGCCGAGGCAAAGGGCGCCGACGCGCTCGACCGTGTGCCCAGTACGGGCAGCAAGGCGGTGGCGACGGCGCGGTTCGCGCAGGGCCAACTGGTCTGCGTGCAGGCCATCGGCCGTGCAGGGCAGAACCCGCAGTACTACTTCGTTACCTCGGTGCCGGCCAGCACCGTGGCCGCCTGCCAGGCAGGCAGCCCGCTGTGCAGCACCTATGGCGACCGCCCGATCCAGCACCTGCAGCGCAACCGCAGCCAGGCCTGCCTGCCCGCCTCGGGCTCCTGTGCACAGGGGTGGGTCAGTGCAAAAGCCCTGGACGTGTTCTCCAACGGCTTGTAGGGCCGCGCTTGCCCCGCACCCCGTAGCGTCGAGCTTGCCCCGCGTCCAGTAGAGTCGAGCTTGCTCGACTGCCTTCGCTCCAGTCGAGCAAGCTCGACGCTACAGTTGTGCCATGGCCCACTCGGCCAGTGCTTCCACGCGCGGGTCAACCGGCCCGTCCGGCCAGGCCAGCACCCAGTATCCACCCGTTGCGGAGAACCCCCACGGCGCGATCAGCCGCCCTGCGGCCAGGTCTTCGGCGACCAGTGGTTCCGGGGCAATCGCCGGGCCCAACCCGGCCACCGCTGCTTCCAGCAGGTAGTACAGATGCTCGAAGCCAGTACCCAGCTGCAACTGCGCGGCATCCAGCCCATGCGCCTGGGCCCAGCCGGGCCACGCCTGTGGGCGTGAGCGGGTGTGCAGCAGTGGCTCCTGCAGCAGGGCCGACGGCGCGGCATGGCGCAGCCGCTGCCCGGCCGGGTGCGAAGGCGCAACCACCACGCCCACTCGTTCCGCGGCCAGTTCGCGCACCTGCCAGCCGCGCGGCCACGGGCCTTCGGCCAGCAGCAGCACGGCATCCAGCGCGGCCTGTGCTTCAGTGAAGGCCCCATCCAGCGCCGACCATTGCAGGCTCACCCCTGGCAGCGCTGCCTGCAGCGCGGGCAGGCGTGGAATCATCCAGCGTGCCAGCACGCTGCCGCTGCAGCCCAGTACCAGCGCGGGCGAGGGCGTCGGGCGGCGCAGTTCGCGCACGCAGTTTTCAATGCCCGCGAACGCGTCGCTGCAGGCAGCCTGCAGGTGCTGCCCGGCCTCGGTCAGGCGCAGGCCACGGCCGGAGCGCTGGAACAGCGCCACGCCCAGATGGTCTTCCAACAGCTTCAGCTGTCGGCTCACGGCGCCGTGGGTCACGTGCAATGCCTGCGCCGCCCGGCCGACGCCCCCCAGGCGAGCGGTGGCCTCGAACGCGCGCAGGGCATTGAGGGGCGGCAGCAGTGACGTGCTCATGTGAGTTTTCCTGACATCATGGGCCAGATAATATCCATATTCCGGTCACGACCCGTGCGCTAGAGTATCCACCTGTCTCGAACCAGCGGTCGCTTCCATGTCTGCCTCCCCCATTGCCGACTACCACGCCTTCCCGGACGCCCAGGGCCACTTCGGCCGCTACGGCGGCAGTTTCGTCGCCGAAACCCTGGTCGGCCCGCTGCAGGAACTGGCCCAGGCCTATGACCAGGCCCGCCAGGACCCGGCGTTCCAGCTGGCCTACGACAGGGACCTGGCCCATTACGTCGGCCGGCCCAGCCCGATCTACCACGCGCAGCGGTTGAGCGACCATGTCGGCGGCGCGCAGATCCTGCTCAAGCGCGAAGACCTGAACCACACCGGCGCGCACAAGATCAACAACACCATCGGCCAGGCCCTGCTGGCCGCGCGCATGGGCAAGAAGCGCATCATCGCCGAGACCGGCGCCGGCCAGCACGGCGTGGCCAGTGCCACCGTGGCCGCACGCCTGGGCCTGGAATGCGTGGTCTACATGGGCGCCACCGACATCGAGCGGCAGAAGATCAACGTCTACCGCATGAAGCTGCTGGGCGCCACCGTGGTGCCGGTCACCTCCGGCTCGGCCACCCTGAAGGACGCGCTCAACGAAGCCATGCGCGACTGGGTGACCAACGTGCAGGACACCTTCTACATCATCGGCACCGTGGCCGGCCCCGATCCGTATCCGCGCATGGTGCGTGACTTCAACGCCATCGTCGGCCGCGAAGCACGCGAGCAGATGCTGGCCGAGTACGGTCGACTGCCCGATGCGATCACCGCCTGCGTCGGCGGCGGCAGCAATGCCATCGGCCTGTTCCATGCCTTCCTCAATGACCGCCAGGTCGAGATCTTCGGCGCCGAAGCGGCCGGCGACGGCATCCACACCGGCCGCCACGCCGCCTCGATCGCCGCCGGCCGCCCCGGCGTGCTGCACGGCAACCGCACCTACGTGCTGTGCGACGACGATGGCCAGATCATCGAAACCCATTCGGTGTCCGCCGGCCTGGACTATCCGGGCGTCGGCCCGGAACACGCCTTCCTGTCCGACAGCGGCCGCGCACGCTATCTCGGCATCACCGATGAAGAGGCGTTGCAGGCCTTCCACCTGCTGGCGCACACCGAAGGCATCCTGCCCGCGCTGGAATCCAGCCATGCGCTGGCGCAGGCCATCAAGCTGGCGCGTGAACGCCCGCGTGACCAGATCGTGCTGTGCAATCTGTCCGGTCGCGGTGACAAGGACGTGCACACCATCGCCGCGCGCGAGGGTCTGGTGCTGTGAACTGCGTGCTGCGCCACGGTGGCGTGCTGGCGCTGGCCGTCGGCCTGGGCGGCTGTGCGCCGCCGGAGCCACCGGTACTGGCGCCCGCGCCTGCCGCTCCGGCGGCGATTGCCGCTGCGCAGCACCCGGCCAGCAACGATGACGACCTCGCGCATCGCCCCATCGATGACGCGCCGGCGCCTGCGCCGCCGGCAGCGCAGGCCATGGATGAGGCGCCCGCAGTGGTTTCGGTGGCGCTGGACCATGCCGGCGAGGTGCTGGTGGGCCAGCGCTTCAGCGAACTGCAGGGGGAAGGCGAGTGGCACTCGGCCGGCCTGCATGAAGCCACCGAGGGGCGTTGTGAGTACTACGAGCGCGGTCTTCTGCCCGAGGGCGTGTCGATGCTGGTGCAGGATGATGATGTGGTGCGCTTCGACCTGGCGCCCATCGATGATTCCGGCCAGGTGGTGGTGCAGCCCGGTCCGTTCGGGCTGCATCTGGACATGCCGCGCGCACAGGCCCTGCAGCGACTGCCCACCGGTACCGTCGTCCAGCCGTCCAGCGGCGATGCGGAAGCCGGTGAGAGCCTGCTCTGGCAGGACCCGGGGTCGGACCTGGCGATCCGGGTGGAAATTGTCGATGGCGTCGTATCGAGGATGTACTGGGGCGCCAGTGGCGCCGTTGAATTGATTGAAGGATGTAGCTGAAATGTCCGTTGAACGTATCGATGCCTGCTTTGCCCGCCTGCGTGCCGCCGGTCGCAAGGCGCTCATTCCCTTCGTCACCGCCGGCGATCCCTCGCTGGAGGCCACGGTGCCGGTCATGCATGCACTGGTCGATGCCGGTGCCGATGTGATCGAACTGGGCGTGCCATTTTCCGATCCGATGGCCGATGGTCCCACCATCCAGCGCAGTTCCGAACGTGCGCTGGCACGCGGGGCGGGCAGCCGCTACGTGCTGCAGGCGGTGGCCGAGTTCCGCCAGCGTGACACGCAGACGCCGGTCGTGCTGATGGGCTACCTGAACCCGGTCGAGATCCATGGTTATGCGGCGTTCGCGCAGGCGGCGGTGCAGGCCGGCGTGGATGGTGTGCTGCTGGTCGACCTGCCGCCGGAAGAAGCCGGTGAGGCGCTGCAGGCCTTCGATGCTGCGGGCCTGGCGCTGGTGCTGCTGGCCTCGCCCACCACCAGCGATGCGCGTGCGGACACGCTGCTGGGGCTGGCACGCGGCTATCTCTATTACGTCAGTTTCGCCGGCGTCACCGGCGCGTCCGAACGCCTGGACAGCCAGGCGGCGAGTGCGCGCCTGCAGGCCCTGCGCGCGCACGCCAAGGTGCCGGTGGTGGCCGGCTTCGGCATCAAGGACGCGGCCAGCGCCGCGGCCATGGCCGTGCAGGCCGATGGCGTGGTGGTCGGCAGCGCGCTGGTGGCCGCACTGGCCGATGCCGAATCGCCGGAACAGGCGGCGCAGCAGGCGCACGCGTTCCTGGCCCCGCTGCGACAGGCCCTGGACGCCTGACGGTCGCGCCCGGGCATGGCCCGGCGCTGCCTGCACGGCGTTGCCGCGCTAAACGTACGTCACAGCATGGTTTTTTCCGGAACCCCCGGCAGACGCGCGGGGGTGCACGGGCGGGGGGAGCGGCGCTAGACTGTCGGCCTTTGCGGCCTTCGGGCCGCCCTGAACGGAAGTGTCCTCCCGCATGAGTTGGCTCAGCAAGTTGATGCCGTCCGGCATCCGCACCGACAACACCCCCAGCAAGAAGCGCAGCGTCCCCGAGGGCCTGTGGGAAAAGTGCAGCAGCTGCGGCAGCGCGCTGTACCGCCCCGAGCTGGAAGAGAACCTGGAGGTCTGCCCGAAGTGCGGCCACCACATGGCGATCCGCGCGCGCGCTCGCTTGGCCGCGCTGTTTGACGCGGACAGCACTACCGAGATCGCGGCGCGCCTGGGGCCGACCGACCTGCTGAAGTTCAAGGACCAGAAGAAGTACAGCGAACGCATCAAGATCGCGCAGAAGAACACCGGCGAGTACGACGCGCTGATCGCCATGCGTGGCCTGCTCAAGGGCCGCCCGCTGGTGGCGTCCTCGTTCGATTTCGCCTTCATGGGCGGTTCGATGGGCTCGGTGGTGGGTGAGCGCTTCGCGCTGGCCGCTGAAACCGCCGTCGAGATCGGTGCGCCCTACGTGTGCTTCTCCGCCAGCGGCGGCGCGCGCATGCAGGAAGGCCTGTTCTCGCTGATGCAGATGGCCAAGACCTCGGCCGCGCTGGGCAAGCTGCGCGAGGCCGGCCTGCCCTACATCTCGGTGCTGACCCACCCGACCACCGGTGGCGTGTCGGCCTCGTTTGCGATGCTGGGCGACATCAACATCGCCGAACCACAGGCCCTGATCGGCTTCGCCGGCCCGCGCGTGATCGAGCAGACCGTGCGCGAAAAGCTGCCCGAAGGCTTCCAGCGTTCGGAATTCCTGCTCGAGCACGGCGCCATCGACCAGATCTGCGACCGCCGCGAAATGCGTGACCGCCTGGCCGACCTGCTGGCCATGCTCAGTCGTCAGCCGCGGCCGGAGGTGGCGTGATGGCAGGCCGCAAGTACTTCGGTACCGACGGCATCCGCGGACGCGTCGGCCAGAGCCCGATTTCGGCCGATTTCGTGCTGCGCCTGGGCAATGCCCTGGGCCGCGTGCTGGTGGCCCAGCGTGGCGCGCAGGGGCGTCGCCCGATCGTGGTGATCGGCAAGGACACCCGCATTTCCGGCTACATGTTCGAAGCCGCGCTGGAAGCCGGGCTGGTCGCTGCCGGTGCCGACGTGCAGCTGCTCGGCCCGATGCCCACGCCTGCGGTGGCGTTCCTGACCCGCACCCTGGGCGTGGACGCCGGCATCGTCATCAGTGCTTCGCACAACCCGCACTACGACAACGGCATCAAGTTCTTCTCCGCCCATGGCGAGAAGCTTGATGACGCCACCGAAATGGCGCTGGAAGCGGCGCTGGATGTGCCGTTCACTACTGCCGAATCGGAGCAGCTGGGCAAGGCGGCACGTGCCCGTGAAGCGGTGGGCCGCTACATCGAGTTCTGCAAGGCCAGCGTGCCGCGCTCGTTCGATCTGCGCGGCGTGCGCCTGGTGCTGGACTGTGCACACGGTGCGACCTACCAGATCGCGCCGCTGCTGTTCCGCGAGCTGGGTGCCGATGTCATCGGCATCGGTGCCGAGCCCAACGGCGTGAACATCAACGACGGCGTGGGCTCGACCCACATCGACAACCTTGCCGCCAAGGTGCGCGAGACCGGCGCCGATCTGGGCATCGCCTTCGACGGTGATGGCGATCGCGTGCTGATGGCCGACGACCAGGGCACACCGGTCGACGGCGACGACCTGCTCTACATTCTGGCGCGCGCGTGGCAGGCCGAAGGCCGCCTGCGCGGTCCGGTGGTCGGCACCCTGATGAGCAACTACGGCCTGGAAAAGGCGCTGGCCGAGCTGCAGATTCCGTTCCAGCGCAGCAACGTGGGCGACCGCTACGTGCATCAGGCGCTGATCGAAGGCAACGGCGTGCTCGGCGGCGAAGCCTCCGGCCATCTGCTGTGCCTGGACCGCGCCACGACCGGCGATGGCATCGTCAGTGCGCTGCAGGTGCTGGTGGCGCTCAAGCGCAGTGGCCAGACCCTGCGCCAGGCACTGCAGCCGTTGTCGAAGGTGCCGCAGAAGACCGTCAACGTGCGCCTGGGCGATGTCTCGGCCAAGGCCACCGTGCAGGCCGACAGCGTGCAGTCGGCGCTGGTGGAAGCGCAGCAGGCGGTCAGTGGCCGCGGCCGTGCGTTCCTGCGTCCGTCCGGCACCGAGCCGGTGGTGCGCGTTACCGTGGAAGCCGACGACGCCACGCTGATGCAGAACACGCTGGACCGGCTGTCGGCCGCAGTGAAATCCGCCGCGACGGCCTGATCTCCGGTCCTGCCTGCACAATGCGAAACGCCCCGGGAAACCGGGGCGTTTTCGTTCCTGCCGTGCCGACCCGCAGGCAAGGAACTACGGCCCGGGCACCATCTTCTTCTGGCGTGCCTTGAAGCCGTTGAAGATCGGCGCCAGCAGCGGGTGGTAGCTCTGCGCGATGCGCTTGCGCAGCCAGCTGGCCGGGCGGTTGCGGATCGCGAAGCGATAGATGCGTTCCGGATCGCCGCCAATCACGTTGCGGCCGAACGGGTGGGTGGTATGCAGGTAGCGGAACCCATGCGCGCGCGCGACTTCGATATGGTCCTGGTCGAAGTCGCCATACGGCCAGCACAGGGTGTCCGACACTTCGCCCAACTCAGCCTGCAGCACCTGCCGCGCGCGGGCCAGGTCCTGGTCGATGCCATCGCGGCGCTGCGCGCGGTCCAGGTCCTGCCGCTGCAGCCAGCGGGTATGGGTGTGGGTATGGCAATGCACCTCGAACGTACCGGCCTCGATGGCGGCGCGCGCTTCGCTCCAGCGCATCATCACATTGTCACAGCGGTTGTCCTGGAAGATCGCCGCCTCGCAGCCGCGATGGTCCGGCGTGGGCGGCAGCACGGCACCGGGCACACCGGCATGCGCGCGCACCGGGCCTTCGCCCATCCAGCCGGTCACCACGAACACCACTGCGTGCATGCCGTACTTCTGCAGGATCGGGTGGGCATACACCCAGTTGTCCAGGTAGCCGTCGTCGAAGGTGATCACGATCGACTTGCGTGGCATCGGTTTGCCGGCCAGGAAGCCTGCGTACTGGTCCAGCGTCAGCGACGTCCAGCCTTCGCGCGCGAGCCAGGCGATCTGGCTCTCGAAGTTTTCCGGCGACACGGTGATCATGCCCGGCGACGGACTTACATGATGGTGCATCAGCACCGGTACGGTACGAGCGTCAGCCATGTCCCAGCTCCTTCAGCCACTGGTGATAATAATATTCGGTGGTTTCGCCGTGGCCGGCCGGGGTGAACCGGTGCGCGCTGCGCATCCAGTCCCAGCCGGCGCGGCCCATCAGGCGGCGGCGCTCGGGGTCGTCCACCAGCAGGCGCAGCGCAGCGGTCAATGCGGCGCGGTCACCCAGACGGGTCAGCAGCGCATTGCTGCCTTCGACCACCATTTCTGGTACGCCACCCACGCGTGTGGCCACGATCGGCACGCCAACGAACGCCGCTTCCAGGAACACCGTGCCGGCCGCTTCCTTGTGCGAGGCCAACGCAAAGATGTCGAAGCCGGCCATCAGCCGACAGGCGCCGTCGCGGTAGCCCAGCAGGTGGATCTGGTGCTGCAGGCCGAGCGCATCGCGCATCGCCTGCAGGCGGGCCAACACCGGCTCGCCGTCACCCACCACCACCAGGTGCAGGTTGCGGTTGGCCTGGCACAGCGGTGCGATGGCCTGCAGCAGGTCGGCGTGCCCCTTGGGTTCACGCAGCACGGCCACGCAGCCCACCACGATGTCGTCGGTGCTGAAGCCCAGCTCGGCACGCACCTCGGCGCGGACATCCTGCAGGCACTGCCACGGGTCAGGCTTGCGGACGTCGCTCCACTGCGGCGGCACCGCAATCGGCGGCACGATGCCGATGCTGGCGGCAGGCACGCCACGTTCGGCCAGCAGTTGTTTCACGAAGCTGCTGACGGTCAGCACCCGGTGCGGCAGCCCGGTGTAGGTCAGCAGTGAATTGACCGGACTCATCAGGTGCCGCGAACGCACCACCAGCGGGGTACCACCCAGGCGTGCACCGGCAGCGGCGATCAGCGCGTCGCGACGGCTGGTGGTATTGACCACGTCATAGCGTTCACGCCGCACCAGGCGCGCGACCGACCAGATACCGCGCAGCAGGCGCGGCAGCCCCCCCATGCGCAGGGTGTGTACGGTGAACCCCGCGTCGCGGGCCAGCCCGGCCAGGCGTGCATGGGGCTGGCACAACAGCGCCACCTCATGGCCACGCGCGCGCATGGCCTGCATGTGGCGGAAAATGTAGATCTCCTGGCCGCCCATTCCGGTGGCGGCCTCGGTATGCAGAATGCGCAACGGGCGATGCATGGTTGAAGCCGTCCTTTGGATCAACGATTACGGAAGCGGGTCAGCGCGTCCCAGGCCGCGCGCAGGCTGGCCGGGTCGGGGGTCTGCTGCGGCAGCGGGTGGTAGCGGCGGTCGAGCGTGGTGGCATTGCCGAACTTGTCGAACACCTGGATCACCTCGCCATGGCGGACCGCGCGCTGCGACCAGCTCTCCACCACCAGCGATCGGGTGCCCTGCGGTGCAGCCAGCAGATCCTGGCCGGTGCTGTAGTCGGCCAGGGCGTTCTCACAGCCCAGTCCATGGCGCATCAGCGTCGGCACCCAGTCTTCATGCGAACTGGTGCGGGTGTCCTGCGTGGCGGCCTGTCCGGGCCAATGCAGCACGAACGGCACCTGCAGCTGGTAATCGGAGAAATTGCCGTTGTGGCCCCAGTAGTTCAGGCCCAGATCGTTGAACTCTTCGGCATGGTCACCGGTGACCAGGATGATGGTGTCCTGCTCCAGCCCCTGCGCACGCAGTGTTTCCAGCAGCTGCCCCACCAGGCTGTCGGCGTAGTGCACGGCGGTGTGGTAGCGGTTCAACTCGGGGGTGGGGTCGTGGTCCGGGCCGAACTTCAGGAAGTCGATGTCCTCGGCCATCGGCATCGCCACCGGCGGGTAGTCGGCAGGCATGTGGTAGGGCGCGTGGGTGGAATCGAGGAACACGAAGCCGAACCACGGGCGCTGCGCGTCGTGGCTGGTGGCGATGTCCTGCTGCAGGGATTCGACGATGGCGCGGTCACGCCCGGCCGAGTCACGATCGCGTGGGCCCTGGTGCAGCTGGCTGCGCACGTCGGCGAACACGGTGCGGTCGAACTCAGGGCTGTACAGCGGCGCGCTGCCGTACAGGTGCATGTCGTAACCCTGCTGCTGCAGCACCGTGAACAACTGCGAGCCGCGCTGCTCGGCCAGCATCGTGGGCCAGTAACCGCCGGGCAGCCCGTACATCAGGCCGAAGAGCCCATAGCGGGTGGCATTGCCCGTGCTGAAGTGCTGTTCGTACACGCGTGAAGACTGCGCCAGTGCCGTCGTATTGGGCATGAACTGTGGCGTCAGGGCGTCCTTGCGCAGCGATTCCAGCACTACCATCAGCACGTTCGGGCGCTGGTGGCTCTGGCAGCGCAGCGGCTGCAGCGGGTAGTTCAGCTGTGCGTGGCGAGGATCAGGCAGGCCGGCCTGCGGCTGGCTGACCACGCCCAGGCGGCGCATGAAGCTCTTGGCGGTGATCGGCTGGGCCCAGGGCAGGTAGTTCCACTGGCTGATGACCGCGCGTTCGCCAAGGGCGTCGTAGTACGCCGTTGCAACCTGGCCGCCGGCCATCCACACGGCCACCGCCGCCCAGGCCAGCAGCACCCACCGACGCAGCCGGGTCGCGGGCAGCAGCTTCCAGCAGGCCCACGCCAGCAGGGACTGCGCAGCGAACAATGCGCCGATCATCGTGATCGCCTGCGCCCAGGTCTTCCACGACAGGCTGACCTGATCCTGCAGGGCACCGCCGAACACCATGTTGGCCACCATGGCGTTGAGGTGGAAGCGGTACAGAGCGAATACCTTGGCATCCACCAACAGCAGGCACAGCCACAATCCCTGCGTCACGATGGCCGATACCGTCAGAATGCGCGCGCGCTGCGGCCACAGCCCCAGGGCCAGGGGCAGCAGTCCGGCCACCGCACCCAGTGCCAGCAGGTGGCCGGGCAGGGCGACGGCAAGGTAGCCCAGGCCAAGCCCGCCGCCGGGATTGTCGCGCAGCGGAATGTTGCCCAGCGCGATGAGCCCGGCCAGCACCGCATTGCCGGCGATGAACAGCGACCACCACGCCAGCCGCTGCCAGCGGCGGTCGGCGCCCGGTGCGGGCGGGGAGAGGGCGTTGGCGGGAGCGGCATCCATGGCGACGGTGGGTTCAACGGGGAAGGGGGGGGAGGGAATGCGGCTGTGACGATGGCGTCAAGACGCGCGGCGGCGCATTGTATCGGTTTGTTTCAATGTATCGGTGTGGGACTTCGGCCGATCTGTCACAATGTTCAGGTGGCCCACAGACAGCTGTCGGGCCGACCAGACCCACGACAAGCCAGGAACCGCTGTGAGCCAGATCCCCACCCTCGACATCACCCGTTTCGACAGCGACCGTGAGGCCTTCGTGGCCGAGCTGGGCGCGGCATACCGCCAATGGGGATTCGCGGGCATCCGCAACCACGGCATCCCGCAGGCCGACATCGACGCGGCCTACGATGTCTTCAAGGCCTTCTTCGCCCTGCCGGACGAGGTCAAGCGCAAGTACCACGTGGCCGGCAGCGGCGGTGCCCGCGGCTACACCCCGTTCGGCGTGGAAACCGCGAAGGGCTCCAAGCACTTCGACCTGAAGGAGTTCTGGCACATCGGTCGCGAGATCGCCGATGACTCCAAGTACCGTGATGTCATGGCGCCGAACCTGTGGCCGACCGAGGTCGAGGGGTTCCGTGAGCGCGGCTACGGCCTGTACCAGGCGCTGGACAACCTGGGTTCGCGCGTGCTCTCGGCGCTGGCCCTGCACATTGGCCTGCCGGAAGATTTCTTCGCGGACAAGACCAACTTCGGCAACTCCATCCTGCGCCCGATCCACTACCCGCCGATCACCACCGACGATATCCCGAACGTGCGCGCCGGCGCCCATGGCGACATCAATTTCATCACCCTGCTGGTCGGCGCCAGTGCCGCCGGTCTGGAAGTGCAGTCGCATGATGGCCAGTGGGTGCCGTTCACCTCGGACGCCGACACCATCGTGGTCAACATCGGCGACATGCTGCAGCGCCTGACCAACCATGTGTACCCGTCCACCATCCATCGCGTGGTGAACCCCCCGGGCGAGCTGGCCCGCCAGCCGCGCTACTCGGTGCCGTTCTTCCTGCACCCGAACCCGGATTTCCTGATCGACGTGCTGCCCTCGTGCATCACTGCGGAAAATCCCAGCCGCTACCCGGAGCCGATCACCGCCCACGGTTTCCTGGAAGAGCGCCTGCGCGAGATCAAGCTGAAGTAATGAAGAGGCCGCCGAAAGGCGGCCTTTTCATTACAGGTAGCGCCGGGCCA
>NZ_DAMBCN010000021.1:0-86619 GCF_032056425.1 Stenotrophomonas sp. | reverse complement strand
TCGTAGAGTCGAGCTTGCTCGACTGCTGTTGGCAGAAGCAGTCGAGCAAGCTCGACTCTACGATGCCGGCCATCCGGCCATCCGGCCATCCGTCATCCGGCCATCCGTCATCCGTCATCGCCCGGTCATGCGGGCAATCCACGAACGCCCGGATCAATCAACGCCGGCATCAGGTAGCGCCGGGCCATGCCCGGCGAGCGCAGCGGCCAGATCCTCCAGCCCCTCCCGGTACGTCTCAAACATCGGCGCCCACCCCAGCGCCGCGCGCGTACCGTGGCTGTCGATGCGCTTGTTGCTGGCGTAGAAGCGCCGCAGCGTCGCGCTCACCGCCGGGTCATCCCAGGCCACTGCCGGTGGCAGCGTGAATCCACCCAGCTGCGCAGCAAATGCCAGCACATCCTGGGGTGGCGCCGGTTCGTCATCGGCAGGCAAGTACAGGCCATCCCGCGTGGGCCGCTGCATCGCCGCGATGACCACCGCGGCCAGATCTTCCACATGCAGGCGGTTGAACACCAACCCCGGGCGCACCACATGGCGGGCACGCCCCTGCGCCAGCTGCAGCAGCGCATTGCGTCCAGGACCATACAGGCCCGGCAGCCGGAACACCGCCGAATCGATGCCGCGCTCCTTTGCCACCGCCTGCCATTGCGCCTCCGCGCGCAGACGCTGCACACCGGTGGCCTCGGTGCTGTCGGCCACGCTGTGCGCATCCACCCAGCCACCGCCGCGGTCGGCATACACCGAGGTGGACGACAGATAGCCCACCCAGCGCAGCGCCGGGCTGGCCAGCAGCGCTGGCTGCAGCAGGCGCAGCGCCGGATCGCCTTCCGCATCGGGCGGTACGCTGCAGAGCACGGCCTGCGCCTGCGCAACGGCCTCCAGCAGGTCTGGCGACGGGATTGCGTCGGCACGCAGTGCGAACCGCCGTACCCCATCATCCGGCGCGGCAGCGGGATCGCGCACCGTGCCCGCCACCGGCACCCCCTGCGCCTGCAGGCGGGTGGCCAGCACACGCGCGCTCCAGCCCAGGCCCAGGATCAGCACCGGCCCGGGCAGCGCCGTGTTCACGGCGCGCGCTGTGCCTGGTAGGCCTGCAGGCTGCTGTAGGCGACCTGCAGCAGCAACGCTTCCTGGTCGGCAGCACGTGCACGGGCCAGCATGTCACCGACGATCTGCGCGGCCTCGACCTGCTGGCCGGCCTCCAGATCGCGCAGCATCGAGGCTTTCAGTGCCGAACCAGCCTGGGTCAGAGTGCTGCGCGCAACGTCCTGCGCATCGTCGGGAATCGCTTCGCCGGCCGCTTCGGCCACGGCCAGGCACTCGTCGTACAGGCCGCGCACGATCGCCTCGCCATCATCGGTGGCCACGATCGTGCCGATGTCCGCGCGCAGCAGGCAGGTTGCGGCGGCCAGTGCGGTCAGGAAGGTGTATTTGATCCATTGCTCCTGGCCGATCTGGCCGCTGGCCAGGTGGTCCACGCCCGCCTGCACGCAGGCGGCAGCGAAGGCCTGCACGCGCGGCGACAGCGCGCCGCCGTCACGTTCGCCGAAGGTCAGCTTGGCCGGCCTGCCCAGGTGCAGCACCGCGCCGTCGGCGGCCTTGGTGGCACTGATGAAGCACAGCCCGCCCAGTACCGCCTCGCGGCCGAAGCGTGCATCCAGCGCGCCGTAGTGGTGCAGCCCATTGAGGATCGGCAGCACGGTGGTCGCAGGGCCCACAGCCGGGGCGATGGCATCGATCGAACTGTCCAGGTCGTAGGCCTTGCAGCTGAGGATGACCAGGTCGAAGGGCTGCTGCGCGGCAAGCGCGGGCAGGGCGTCGGCAGTGACGTGCTGCACCGGGAAGCTGGCATCGCCTACGGGGCTGCGGATGACCAGGCCATCGCGGTCCAGCTGGCTGGCGCGGGTCGGGCGGACCAGGAAGGTTACGTCCACGCCGGCCTGCGCGAGGCGGCCGCCGAAGTAACCGCCGGTACCACCGGCGCCGAGAATCAGGATGCGCATTGCACGTTCACCGTTTTCTGGGGGAGTGTCGTCCAGTGATTGTGCCGGAGATCATGGGCAAAAAAGAGCCGGGCATTTGCCCGGCTCTACAGGTTTCCGCCTCATCCACGCATGGCGTGGATCTACTGGCCCCGGCCAACTGTCGAATGCGGGGTGGTGTGGGTTTGCAGGACCGCAGGCCCTGCAGGCGACCCTCAGCTGCGCATGCCTACGCCGCGGCGCAGCAGCCACAGTGCAAGGGCGGTCAGCACCACCACGAACCCGATCATCAGGGCGTAGGCCACCCACACCGGCACGTCGCTGCTGCCCAGCAGGCCGTAGCGGAACGCGTTGACCATGTAGAAGATCGGGTTGGCATGGGTGGCCGCCTCGGCCCAGGTCGGCAGCAGCTTCACCGAATAGAACACGCCGCCCAGGTAGGTCAGCGGGGTCAGGATGAAGGTCGGCACGATCGCCACGTCATCGAACTTCTTGGCATACACCGCGTTGATGAAACCGGCCAGCGAGAAGATCGTCGCGCCCAGCACCACGGTGCTCAGCGTCACCAGCGGGTGCGGGATGCGCACCGGGGTGAAGAACATGGCGATGATCAGCACGATCACACCGACCATCAGGCCGCGCAGCACTGCACCGGCCACGTAGCCCCACAGGATCACCCAGTTCGGCATCGGGCTGACCAGCAGCTCTTCCACGTGGCGGCCGAACTTGGCGCCGAAGAACGAGGAGCTGATGTTGCCGTAGCTGTTCTGGATCACGCTCATCATCACCAGGCCCGGCACGATGAACTCCATGTAGCTGTAGTCGCCCATGTCGCCCACCCGCGAGCCGATCAGGCGGCCGAAGATGAGGAAGTACAGGGTCATGGTGATCGCAGGCGGCACCAGGGTCTGGCCCCAGATGCGCAGGATGCGCGCGACTTCCCGGCGCACGATGGTCATCAGCGCGATGCGGTTGCGCTGGCCGTCGGTCAGCTCGGTGGTGCTCATGCAGACGTCTCCAGGTTGCCGGTGAGGCGCACGAACAGCTCCTCCAGGCGGTTGCTCTTGGTGCGCATCGAACGTACGCGGATGCCAGCCTCGTTCAGCGTGGCGAACACGCGGTTGAGGTCCATGGCGCGCGGCATGTCGATGTCCAGCGTGTGCGCATCGGGCGCGGTCAGGGTCGCGCCTTCGATCACCGGAAGCTGCGCCGGCAGGTCGCCGTCGATGTCCAGCAGGAAGCCTTCCACATCAAGTTTGGCCAGCAGGGCGCGCATCGGGCCCTGCTCCACGATCTGGCCGTGGTTGATGATGGCCAGGTTGCGGCACAGGTATTCGGCTTCTTCCAGGTAGTGGGTGGTCAGGATGATCGTGGTGCCGGCGGCATTGATCTCCTTCAGCACCCGCCACATGTCACGGCGGATCTCGATATCCACGCCGGCGGTGGGCTCATCCAGGATCAGCAGGCGCGGGCGGGTCATCATCGCGCGGGCGATCATCAGCCGGCGCTTCATGCCACCGGACAGGGTGCGGCTCATCACCTGCGCCTTTTCCCACAGGTGCGCACGCTTCAGCTCCTCTTCGGCGCGCTGCTCCGCTTCTTCGCGGGGCACGCCGTAGAAGCCGGCGTAGTTCACCAGGATGTCGAAGGGCTTCTCGAACAGGTTGAAATTGATTTCCTGCGGCACCAGGCCGATCAGGCGCATGGTGGCGCTGCGGTTCTGCACCAGGTCGCTGCCGAACACCTCCACCTTGCCCTGGCTCAGGTTGACCAGGGAGCTGATGATGCCGATCAGGGTGGACTTGCCGGCGCCATTGGGGCCAAGCAGGGCGAAGAAATCGCCGGGGGCGACTTCCAGCGAGACCCCTTTCAGGGCCTGGGTGCCGTTGTCGTAGGTCTTGCGCAGGTCGCGCACGCGCAGGGCGGGCGCCGTTTCGTTCAGGGAAGCCAAGCTTGCAGCCTTCGCGCCCATGGGCTGGCGCAGGAGAGGGGCGGGGAGGGTCTATTATAGAAGACCCCGAGGGCTTGCCCCGGCTACACACTGTCCCGAAAAGTCGTGCCTGTCCAATTCCCCATCAAGCTGGTCGGCCGCCGCATGCTGGCGCCGACCATCGGCCACTACCAGTTCGTGCGTGATGACGGCCAGCCGCTGGATTTCCAGCCCGGCCAGTTCATCCAGGTCCATTTCGCCTACGCCGACGGCACCGAAACCAAGCGCAGCTACTCGCTGGCAACCCTCCATGACCACGCCCTGGGCCCCGGCGAAGCGGTCGACATCGCCGTCAGCTTCGTGCCCGGCGGCGCCGCCACGGCCCTGTTCGAGGCGCTGGACATCGGCGGCCAGGTCAGCGCGTCCGGCCCGTATGGCCGCTTCTGCCTGCAGCCCGGCGACCACAACGCCCGTTACGTGCTGATCGCCACTGGCACCGGCGTCACCCCGTACCGGTCGATGCTGCCGCTGCTGGCAACGGCCATGGCCGAACGCGGCGTGGAGGTGGTGCTGCTGCAGGGTGCGCGCAGCCCCGGCGAGCTGCTGTACAGCGATGACTTCTACAGCTTCGCCGAAAAGCACCCGAACTTCCGCTATGTGCCGTGCCTGTCGCGCGAACTGCCGGCCGAGCCGCACCCGGACGTGCACCACGGCTACGTGCAGCAGGCCCTGGCCGGCATCCAGCTGGACCCGGCCACCGACATCGCCTACCTGTGCGGCAACCCGGACATGGTCGATGCCTGCGCCGAGGCGCTGAAAGAAGCGGGACTCGGCAATCCGCAGATCCGCCGCGAGAAGTACGTCAGCAGCAAGTAGGCAGGCTAGATGGCCGGCGGCAGCGGCCGGGGCACAACCTCGACCGAGGCCTCCGTAGTGCCGGCAAGGCCTGCCATGTCCACCACCAGGTGCCAGGTGCCGCCCGATGGAATGGTCAGGTGGAACGGGGACGTCTTCACCAGGCCGCCATGGTAGTGGTGGCGGCCCCCTCTCTGGAAACTGGAAAAGTTGCTTGGGGTCATGAGACGGACGTTGGCCGCCCTGGTCAGCGTGATCCGCAGGACATCGCCTGCTCTCAGATTGCCAAGGTCCCATTTCAGAAAATTCATGTGGTGTGTTCCTTCGTGTCTGGACAGCCGGCCATCGCAGCGGCGACGGCCGGCGCGTTCGCGCTGCCCTCGGCGGCAGCGCGCTCAATCAAGGTTCAGTACGGAATCCAGGCATCCCGCCACGCCGAGCCAACCCCGGGCCGGTACGGTTCGGCGTTGATGTTGCACCACGCGCCTTCCGGGAACGGGCGGCAGGCATACAGCTTGCCGTCGCTGCCCTTCACCACGGTCTGCCCCGGCACATAGCTGCCGATGCCCGCCGGATACACGTAGTCGTAGTCGCCGCCAGGCGGGTTCACCGGATCAGGCACCCTGGTATCCAGCTGGAAGCGATGCCCCGGGCCCAGGTACACGCGGTTCTCGGTCGCCGAGGCCACGGGCGTGATCACGCCATCGCGCAGGATGCCCACGCGCGCCTGTGCGGCACTTGCATTGACCTTGCGCGCCAGTACCAGCGGCCACTGCTCAGGCGCGATCTGGCCACTGGCCAGCACCACGTCCACGCGCTCAACATCGTTGCCGGCCGCGTTGAACACGCGCAGCGAGACCGTGGTGCCCACCTCCAGCGCGCCGCGTGCGGTCACCGCACCGGCATCCTGCCACTGCGGCGGCGGGGCCACGTCACCGCCCTCGAACCGCACGTCGGCACAGGTGTAGAACGCTTCCTGCGAATCCGAGCGCTGCCAGGTGTTGTAGATCACGTGTTGGCCACTGCGCTTGGGCAGCGGGCAGTCCAGCTTGTACACGCCACCTTCCGACAGCGGCACGTTGCCCAGGGTGCAGAACGCTTCCAGGTCTGACCAGTGCAGGCCGTCGCTGGCCTTCCAGCCATCGCGGGTGACATAGAACTTCCACTCGCGGGTGGCGTGCGGCGCCGGCGCCAGGAATTCGAAGGTATAGCGGCCATTGGCATCGGCCCGGATCGGTGATGTCGTCCAGTCGCTGCGGTCCAGGTCCAGGCCCCGGTACTTGCTGTTGCCGCCGCTGCACAGCTGGCCATCGGGCACGACCGCCTGATGGTTGCCATTGGCGTTGGCCTGGTTGATGCCGGCCCAGTCGTAGAACGGCTGCGCACCGCCCACGGCCTTGGCGGCGGCGCAGGCCGGGTTGGTCGGGTTTTCCGGGTTGCCCTGGTAGCAGGCGTAGATGCGGCTCATCGGCTTGGACAGCGTGCCGTGTGCCTGCGCGCTGCCGGGCAGGAAGATCCCTGCGGACAGCGTCGCGGTGACGGCGAGCAGGAGGCGCGGCTGCATGTGGGGCGTCCTTTGACGTGTGAATGAGCGGGTAGTCTCGGAACCGGGCGCCGTATCGACCATACAAGAATTCCTAGAAGTGCAGGAATGCGAACGCGTTAACCGTTTCCATGCGAGCTTTGCCACAACGTCCCTGCGCTGCGGGCCCGGGTGCGACCACGCCTGCATCCACGGCGTCGCCAGTACGCGCGGATCACCGGTCTGGCCCGGGCGCCCGTTGAAGCCGATGCTGCGCTGTACGGGGCAAAGGCCGAACGTCATGACCGCCGGCTGTCCACTGCCGGAAGGGTCCAGCGCAATTGCCCATCGCCGCCAGCACCGTGCCCGTGTAAGTTGTTCCCCTGCAGTTGGTCACATCCGCCGCGACCGCCCGTCGTGGTCGACAGGAACGTCCTCCAGGGGAAACACGCACGATGCAAAAGCACCTACTTGTACTGGCCGGGGTACTGGCCAGCCTGCTTGCCGCCGGCTGCAGCGCGCCGCCTTCCGCCGGCACCGCCGATGGCGGCGACAGTCCCAGCCGCCGTTATGGACAGATTGATTTTCGTCCCTGCACGCTGTCCACCGTGGGCACCAGCGCCAACGTGGAAGCGCAGTGCGCCACCTTCAAGGTGCCCGAGAACCGCGCCAACCCGGCCGGGCGCAGCATCGACCTGCGCATCGCCCTGCTGGAAGCGGGCAACAGCGGTGTCGGTGAACCGGATCCGGTGTTCTTCCTGGCCGGTGGCCCGGGACAGGCCGCCAGCGAGGTGGCTGTCATTGTCGACACCGCCCTGCGCCAGGTGCGCAAGCAGCGCGACATCTTCCTGATCGACCAGCGCGGCACCGGCGGTTCCAACCCGCTCAGCTGCCTGGGTGCCGATGGCAAGGAACTGCAGCTGGACGAAGACGCTGCGCCCACCGAAGCGGTGATGCGTGACTTCGCCACGCAGTGCCTGGCCTCGCTGAAGGGCCGTGCCGACCCGCGCTTCTACACCACCACCGAGGCCATCGCCGACCTGGACGCCGTGCGCCAGGCGCTGGGCGCGGAAAAGCTGAACCTGGTGGGCGGCTCGTATGGCACGCGCGTGGCCCAGCGCTATGCCATGGCCTACCCGCAGCACACCCGCAGCATCGTCATTGACGGCGTGGTGCCCAACGACCTGGTGGTCGGCGGCGAGTTCGCCAAGACCTTCGACAACGCCATCACCCTGCAGTCGGCGCAGTGCCGCAAGGATGCCGCCTGCAGCAAGCGCTTCCCGGTGGATACCCGCGAACAGCTGCGCAGCGTGGCCGACACCCTGCGCCGTGCGCCGGTCACCGTGGATTACCGCGACCCCGGCACCAATGCGCCGCGCCAGGACGTGCTGTCGCCGGACAGCGTGGTCGGCCTGGCGTTCGCCTTCTCCTACGTGCCCGAATATTCCTCGCTGCTGCCGCTGGTGCTGGATGAAGCGGCGCAGGGCCGTTACGCGCCGCTGGCCTCGCTGGTACGCGGTGCCACCCGCAGCATGGATTTCCAGATCAACCGTGGCATGCAGTGGTCGGTGATCTGCAGCGAAGACGCGCCGCGCTTCCAGGCGCCGCCGGAAAGTGATGACGCCCTGTTCGGTGCCGAGGCCGCACGCGCCTTCTTCGCTGCATGCCCGGTGTGGCCGCACCAGCCGGCGCCGGCCGCCACCACGGCCGCGCTGAAGGGCGACCTGCCGGTGCTGCTGCTGTCCGGCGAACTGGACCCGGTGACTCCACCGCGTTACGCCGACCAGGTGGTCAAGGGCCTGGCCAACGGTCGCGCCCTGGTCGCCCGCGGCCAGGGCCACGGCACGCTCAGCGCCGGCTGCATGCCGCGCCTGCTCGGCCAGTTCATCGACACCACCGACGCCAAGGCGCTCGATGCCAGCTGCCTGGACACGCTGAGCTACGTGCCGGCATTCACCTCGTTCAACGGATGGGCCCCATGATCGTCGCCGAGAACCTGCACAAGGGTTTCGACACCCGCACCGGCCGCATCCAGGCCGTGGCCAACGTCGGCTTCACCGCTGCTGATGGCCGCATCACCGGTCTGCTGGGCCCCAACGGCGCCGGCAAGACCACCACCATGCGCATGCTGTACACGCTGATGACCCCCGACCAGGGCCGCATCACCGTCGATGGCATCGATGCGGCGCGCGACCCGGTACAAGTGCGCCGCCACCTGGGCGTGCTGCCCGATGCCCGCGGCGTCTACAAGCGGCTGACCGCGCGCGAGAACATCGCCTACTTCGGCGAACTGCACGGCCTCTCAGCGCAGCAGATCCGCGAGCGCACCGAGGTGCTGTCGCATGCGCTGGACATGGGCGACATCCTGGACCGGCAGACCGATGGCTTCTCGCAGGGCCAGCGCACCAAGACCGCCATCGCGCGCGCGCTGGTGCACGACCCGCGCAACGTCATCCTGGACGAACCCACCAACGGCCTGGACGTGATGACCACCCGCGCACTGCGTCGGTTCCTGCTGGGCCTGCGCGAAGAAGGGCGCTGCGTCATCCTGTCCAGCCACATCATGCAGGAGGTGGGCGCGCTGTGTGACCACATCGTCATCATCGCCAAGGGCACCGTGATGGCCGCCGGCAGCAGCGATGAACTGCGTGCACAGGCGGGCGAAACCAATCTGGAAGATGCGTTCGTGAAACTGATCGGCAGCGAAGAGGGCCTGCACGCATGAGCATGATGTCGACCCTGATGACGGTGATGCGCAAGGAACTGCGCGACCTGTCGCGTGACCGCCGCACGCTGGCGCTGACCCTGCTGTTCGGGCCGCTGCTGTACCCGCTGCTGATCCTGGGCATGGGCAAGCTGTCGGAAAGCCGGGTGCGCACGCAGATTGAACAGCCACTGCAGATTCCCACCATCGGCGCCGAACACGCGCCCAACCTGGTGCGCTTCCTGGCCGCACAAGGCCTGAACGCCACCACCGCACCGGCAGACCTGGCCGAAGCCATCCGTTCGCAGGACATCGATGTCGCGCTGCGCATCAGCCCGGAATTCGGCAAGGACTGGGCCGAGGGCAAGCCCGCGCTGGTGGAGGTGATCCGTGACAGCACCCGGCGTGCGGCCGAAGTACCCAGTGCGCGGCTGCAGGCGGCGCTGGCCACCTACAACGGCCAGGTGGGTGCGCTGCGCCTGATGGCCCGTGGCGTGGACGCGCAGGTCGCCCGTCCGCTGGACGTTGCCCAGCAGGACATGGCCAGCGCCGAAGCCAAGCGCGGCATGATGCTGTCGATGCTGCTGCCGGTGCTGCTCACGCTTACCTCGTTCATCGGTGGCGCCTACCTGGTGATGGATTCCACGGCGGGTGAACGCGAGCGGCAGTCGCTGGAGCCGCTGCTGGCCACGCCCGGTTCGCGCAGCGCGATTGTCAGCGGCAAGATCGCCGCGGCCTGCGTGGTGGGCTTTGCTTCGCTGTTGCTGACCCTGGTGGCATTCAAGCTGAGCGCACAGATCGCGCCCGGCAACGTCGGCAGGCAGTTGAACATGAACATCGTGTCCATGCTGCAGATGCTGCTGGTCATGCTGCCCATGCTGTTGATCGGCACCTCACTGCTGACCTATCTGTCGGCGGCAGCCAAGAGCATGAAGGAAGCGCAGAGCCACATGACCTGGCTGGTGCTGCTGCCCATGTTGCCGGGCTACGCGTTGATGGCCTACCCGGTGAAAAGCGAGATGTGGCAGTACGCGGTGCCGTTCCTGTCGCAGAACCAGATGCTGTTGAAGGTGATCCGCCACGAGGTCATTTCGCCGTCGGTGTGGGGCATCTACCTGGCTGCCAGCCTGGGCCTGGCAGCGGTGCTGTGGTTCGCCGCCGTGCGTCGTTACCACAACGAGCGCCTCGCCGTTTCCGGCTGAGAAAAGGGGGATGGGCAAACGGTAGCGCCGGGCCATGCCCGGCGGATGTGCAGCGAGGCCCGGTCATGCCGGGCCTCATGTCAGGGTGGGGCAGGGCTGTCATCCAGCCGTTCCTGCCCTGCAACAAACAAGGCCCGGAGTGCTCCGGGCCTTGTGATGGTGTCTCACCGGGTTTGGCCCGGCGCTGCTGTGGCGCTGGTCAACCGCCCGGTGCGAACACCAGCGTGCGGCGGGTCGTGACCGGTGCACCCACCGGCTCGAAGCGCCAGCGCTTCACCGCGTTCAGTGCCTCGCGGTCGAACACGCGCGACGGCGTGGCGCGCAGCACACGTGCGTTGGTGACCGAACCGTCGGTGCCCACGGTAATCTCCACCAGCACTTCGCCGGAGGTGCCCGAGCGCAGGGCTTCGGACGGATAACGCGGGGCCGGCGTGCTGACCGGGCGCAGGCTCGGTGCCGCGGTGGCGGCGGCCTGGCGCGCGGCGGTGGCCGCCTGGGCGGCAGCCTGCTGCTGCTTCTGCTCGGCCTCGCGGCGTGCGGCAGCCTGGCGTTCGGCATCCTGGCGCTCGCTGTCACGGCGGGCGGCATCCTGCTGGGCGGCAATCTGCTTGGCCGCCTCGGCTTCCTTCACCCGCTGGTCGGCCAGGCGCTGCTGTTCCACCAGCTGCTTGGCGCGGTCCTCGGCGTCCTTCTTGACCTTGGCGGTCTCGTCTTCGGTGCGCTTGGCGGCCACCTGCACGCCCTTGGTCATGCCTTCCTTCAGGCGCGGCAGGGCGGGGGCAGACGGGTCCACCTTCTCGATCAGCGCCACCAGGCGCTGGGCTTCGCTGAAGTCCTCGCGGCCCAGGTGCTGTTCGGCGGCGATCAACGTGTACGGCAGCAGGTCGGTCAGCGCGCTCTTCACCGAGGCGTCGTCCGGCGTCTTGTCACGCAGCGCCAGGTAATACTCGATGGCGTTGTCACCGGCCGGCGCGTACATGCGGTTTTCGCGCAGGGCCTGGCTGGCGGACTCGCGCAGCTGTTCGGTGCCCATCGACTGCACCTTGGCCGCCACCGCCGGTGCGGCGGCATCGGCCGGGGCTGCGGTGGCGGGCGCGGCGGCGCCGGGTGCAGCCGCAGCGGGGGTTTCTTCCTTGCCCGAGCAGGCCGCCAGGGCCATCGCCAGGGCAACCGGCATCCACCGGCGCGCGGCAGCGATCGTAGAGACGTGCGACATCCTGCTCCCCTTTAGAAGACGAGGTTACGTAGTGCGTTTGGCTGCAGCGCCGGGATCGGGATCCGGGCGTGGTCGCTGGCGTTTCCCGACGCCAGCGCCGACTGCGGCGAGGGTGCAATCTAGCATCCCGGCCGCCATCGCGTACAAGGGCCGGTGGCGGTGGCCGGCAGCAACGCGGGCTTGCCGCCGGCCAGGCAGGCTCAGTGCGCGCCGCCCTTGCCGTGGCTGTCGGCCTTGTCGTGGCCGTTGGACATCAGCTTGTCGGTCCAGGCAATGCCGATGGCCGACAGGATGAACACGCAGTGGATGATGGTCTGCCACAGCACGCCATCCTGGGTCATGGTCGTGCAGGTGTCGGCACCGGCACCGTAGAAGCTTGTCGATGCCGACGAGGCTGCCGCCGCCCACTGTTCCGGCTTGCACAGCGGCAGGCCGCCCAGTGCGCTGGTGGCGATGAAGGTCTTCAGCAGGTGGATGGAGGAGATGCCGATGATCGCCATCGCCAGCTTCACCTTCAGCACGCTGGCGTTGACGTGGCTCAGCCATTCCGGCTGGTCCGGGTGGCCTTCCAGGCGCAGGCGCGACACGAAGGTTTCATAGCCACCCACGATCACCATCACCAGCAGGTTGGAAATCATCACCACGTCGATCAGGCCCAGCACGATCAGCATGATCTGCTGCTCGCCCATCGACACCGAATGCGAGATCAGGTGCCACAGTTCCTTGCCGAACAGGAACACGTAGACGCACTGCGCCAGGATCAGGCCCAGGTACAGGGGCAGCTGCAGCCAGCGCGAGGCGAAGATCAGCGAGGACAGCGGGGACAGGGGGCGTTGGGGGCTCATGCAGGACAGTGCGTTGCGGGGAAGCGGCGAGGTTACCGGCCCACCATGACGGTGCCAAGCCAACCAACGCACTAGACTGGCACTTTCCTGAACGACGCCGAGC
Source organism: Stenotrophomonas sp. (assembly GCF_032056425.1). Taxonomy (GTDB): domain Bacteria; phylum Pseudomonadota; class Gammaproteobacteria; order Xanthomonadales; family Xanthomonadaceae; genus Stenotrophomonas. The sequence continues at coordinate 74,260 of NZ_DAMBCN010000021.1, read as the reverse complement.
CGACGCCATGATCGACCTGTATTACTGGCCCACCCCGAACGGCCATAAAGTGACCCTGCTGCTGGAAGAAACTGGACTGGACTACCGCGTTCACCCGGTCAACATCGGCGCCGGCGACCAGTTCAAGCCCGATTTCCTGGCCATTTCGCCCAACAACAAGATGCCGGCCATCGTCGACCATGCCCCGGCCGACGGCGGCGCCGCGCAGAGCGTGTTCGAATCCGGCGCGATCCTGCTGTACCTGGCCGAGAAGACCGGCCAGTTCCTGCCCACCGACCCGCGCGGGCGCATCGCGACCCTTGAATGGCTGTTCTGGCAGATGGCCGGGCTGGGCCCGATGAGCGGCCAGATGGGCCACTTCAGTGTCTACGCGCCGGAAAAGATCCCCTATGCCGTCGAGCGCTATGACAACGAAGTGCGCCGCCTGCACGGGGTGATGGACAAGCGCCTTGCCGATAACGCCTTCCTGGCGGGTGATGAATACACCATCGCCGACATGGCGAGCTACCCGTGGATCGGCGCCTACGACAAGATTCCGGTCGATTTCGCCGCCTTCCCGAACCTGAAGCGCTGGCACGAAGCCATCGCCGCACGCCCGGCCACCCAGCGCGCCTATGCGCTGAGCAAGCAGGTGAACCCCAACGCCGGCAAGCCGCTGAGCGACGAAGAGCGCAAGCAGCTGTTCGGCCAGCGCTGACGCTTGGCGATGCCGGGGTCAGATCCCTTTGCATCGCAAAGGGCTCTGACCCCCGCTGGCCATGGGCAGAAGGTCATGCTGCCTTCGCGCACCGGCTTGGTTAGGATGGACGCTGACGTTGCCCGGGATGTCCCATGCGCCACCTGTTCGCCTCGCTTGCCCTCATGATTGCCACCAGCACTGTTGCCCACGCCGAAAAGCTCACCCTGGAAGCCATCACCGGCCCGCTGCCGCTGTCCGGTCCCACGCTGATGAAGCCCAAGGTGGCCCCGGACGGGTCGCGCGTCACCTTCCTGCGCGGCAAGGACACCGACCGCAACCAGCTGGATCTGTGGAGCTACGACATCGGCAGCGGCCAGACCCGCCTGCTGGTGGATTCGAAGGTGGTGCTGCCCGGCACCGAAACCCTGAGCGATGAAGAAAAGGCGCGCCGCGAGCGGCAGCGCATCGCCGCCATGACCGGCATCGTCGATTACCAGTGGGCGCCGGACGCGCAGCGCCTGCTGTTCCCGCTGGGCGGCGAACTTTATCTGTACGACCTGAAGCAGCAGGGCGCCGCGGCCGTGCGCCAGCTCACCCACGGCGAAGGCTTCGCCACCGACGCCAAGCTGTCGCCGAAGGGCGGTTTCGTCAGCTTCATCCGCGGCCGCAACCTGTGGGTGATCGAGCTGGCCAGCGGCAAGGCCGTGCAGCTCACCCACGACGGCAGCGCGACCATCGGCAATGGCGTGGCCGAATTCGTGGCCGACGAGGAAATGGACCGCCATACCGGCTACTGGTGGGCGCCGGACGATTCGGCCATCGCCTTCGCCCGCATCGATGAAAGCCCGGTGCCGGTGCAGAAGCGCTACGAGGTCTACGCCGACCGCACCGATGTGATCGAGCAGCGTTACCCGGCTGCCGGCGATGCCAACGTGACGGTGAAGCTGGGCGTGATCGCGCCGGCCGCCGATGCCGCGCCGCGCTGGATCGATCTGGGCAAGGAACAGGACATCTACCTGGCGCGCGTGGATTGGCGCGATGGCCAGCGCCTGACCTACCAGCGCCAGTCGCGCGACCAGAAGCAGCTGGACCTGGTGGAAGTTGACCTGGCCGGCAAGGGCACGCGCACGCTGGCCCATGAAACCAGCCCGACCTGGGTGCCGCTGCACAACAGCCTGCGTTTCCTGCAGGACGGCAGCCTGCTGTGGTCGTCCGAACGCAGCGGTTTCCAGCACCTGTACCGCATTGCCAACGACGGCAGGACCACCGCACTGACCCAGGGCAACTGGCCGGTGGACGAACTGCTGGCCGTGGACGAAGCGGCGGGCAAGGTCTATTTCCGCGCCGGCATCGATTCGGCACGCGAGAGCCAGATCTACGCCGTGTCGCTGCAGGGTGGCCAGCCGCAGCGTCTGTCGCAGGCCCCGGGCATGCACAGCGCCAGCTTCGCCCGCAACGCCAGCGTGTACGTGGACACCTGGTCCAACAGCACCACCCCGCCGCAGATCGAGCTGTACCGCGCCAACGGCGAGAAGATCGCCACGCTGCTGCAGAATGATCTGGCCGACCCCAAGCACCCCTACGCGCGCTACCGCGACGCGCAGCGCCCGATCGAGTTCGGCACGCTCACCGCCGCCGACGGCAGGACCGCGCTGAACTACAGCATCATCAAGCCGGCCGGCTTCGACCCGTCCAAGCGCTACCCGGTGGCGGTGTACGTGTATGGTGGCCCGGCCAGCCAGACCGTCACCGACAGCTGGCCCGGCCGTGGCGACCACCTGTTCAACCAGTACCTCGCCCAGCAGGGCTACGTGGTGTTCTCGCTGGACAACCGCGGCACCCCGCGCCGCGGCCGTGATTTCGGCGGCGCGCTGTACGGCAAGCAGGGCACGGTGGAAGTGGCCGACCAGCTGCGCGGCGTGGCCTGGCTGAAGCAGCAGCCGTGGGTCGACCCGGCGCGCATCGGCGTGCAGGGCTGGTCCAATGGCGGCTACATGACCCTGATGCTGCTGGCCAAGGCATCGGACAGCTATGCCTGCGGCGTGGCCGGCGCACCGGTCACCGACTGGGGCCTGTACGACAGCCACTACACCGAACGCTACATGGACCTGCCCAAGCGCAACGACGCCGGGTATCGCGAAGCGCGCGTGCTGACCCACATCGATGGCCTGCGCTCGCCGCTGCTGCTGATCCACGGCATGGCCGACGACAACGTGCTGTTCACCAATTCCACCAGCCTGATGAGCGCGCTGCAGAAGCGTGGCCAGCCGTTCGAACTGATGACCTACCCGGGCGCCAAGCATGGCCTGTCCGGCGCCGATGCGCTGCACCGCTACCGCGTGGCCGAGGCCTTCCTGGAGCGCTGCCTGAAGCCCTGATCGCGACTGGGAAGGAGCCCGCCGATGCCGCTGCCACCGCCCGTTCCCGCACATGCCGCCCCTGCCACCGGCTGGTGGCGGCGCCACTGGCGCTGGGCCATGCCGCTGGCCGTGGTGCTGCTGCTGGCCAGCCTGGGCGGCGCCATCGCGTGGAGCCTGCTGCGCTGGAGCGAGGCCGCGCGCGACAGCGCACCCATGCGCGAGGCCATGCGCCGCGCCGGGTGCAGCATTGAACTGGTGCAGGCATTCGGCGAACCGCTGCAGGCCGACACGATGCCGGTGGGCAGCATGCAGACCGCGATGGACGGCCAGCGCAATGTTGGCCTGATCGTGGGCCTGCAGGGACCGGACGCGCGCGGACGCCTGTTCGTGCAGGGCAGCCGTCGTGATGACGCATGGGATTACCCGGTCATGTACGTGCTGGGCGAGGACAAGCAGACCTTCGACCTGACCGCGCTGGATGATGCAGAAGCCGCGGGCGAATGCGCGCTGCAGGAATGTCGTGCGCGGGGTGGGTGCAGGGAAGGCCTGGCGTTGTGACTGCATGACCGGCGGGGCCGAGGCTGTCGTGATCCGCAACAGCTGAATTTACTCTTGCCGGTCGGGCCTTGGGTCCGCTCGGTATGTCTGGTGCGGGAGCGACCAATTCCGACGCTCTTTTATTGGTGCAGCCTTCAATCTTCACTGCTTCGATAGCTTGGATTGATAGTGCAAACGACATCCCGGATTGCTGGCGCAGGTTTCCTCCAATGATCGAGCAGTTGCAGCGCAGATCTGGCTGCAACGACTCATTTCATCTTGGAAAGAGGGTGCAATGGGAACGTATGCAATCAGGAGCGTGGTAGCGCTGGTAGTGCTTGCGCTGCATTCGGTCACACCCGGCATGGCTGCTGAACCCTTCGTGGAAGCAGTCTCGGACGGGCCATCGGCAGGAGCAGAGCAGCAGCTTCGCAGAACAGGCGATGATGTGGACTGGGTGCGCCGGGTTCGTGTGAATGAGGTTGCCCTGGCTGCCGATGAGATCACCGTCGATCTCCATGACAGGGTTCTTCACCTCGTCCGCGATCCTTCCGAACCCCTGTTTGAGAGCGTCAAGAATGTGATCTACCGGCCTGCGGGTGACGAAGGTGCTCAACGGGAGGTGCGCTCTATCCCAGGCATGCAGTGGGTGGGCAGGGTGAAGAGCGTTACGCTGGATGCCGAAGGGAAGTCTGGGCCGCCCCGGTACGTGCGAATCTGGTCGGATGCTTCAGGAACACATGCGAGGTTTAGCCAGGGGTTCTGGCGTTACGCGCTGGACGGCGATCAACTGGTAAAGCGTGACGTGCGCCGTGCTCTACGGGACGAGCGTGATGATGTGAGGGACCGGCGAGCAGACCGGCCCGCTCCAGACCTTCCCCCAGGAATTGCCGCCGGAGGAAACGGTGAAGGTCGCGATGTTATTCGGGTGGCGTATGGGTTTGCGGCCGGCGCCTTGGTAGATGGGGTGGATCCGGCAATCCTCCGAGATTCGCATTTGGTCATGGCTACCAATTCAACGCGGACGATGCGCCTGGCTGGCGTACCGTCATGGCGTTGGAGTGCAGCGACCGGACATGCCCGCGGGTGAACATCTGGTCATCCCCGCTCATCCAGCATGAGGGCGTGCCAACGGGATCCATTGATCTTCACGACAACGCAAGAGTCCTGCGCGAAACGAAGGGCATCGTAGCCAGCTTCCATCCGGATCCGCCATCGGATGATCCCGGTGTCCTCGATGGGGACGCCATGACCTCCAGCCGATTGTCGCCATCGCCCTGAGCGCGTAAGTTGCGGACAACCCTTTCCCGGAGTGTCCCATGAAGCCGATCGCGCTCGCCGTTGCCCTGGCCCTGACTGCCGCCCCGCTGCTGTCCGCCCCGCCGGCCCTGGCCGCGCCGGCTGCCAAGGCCGCCACGCCGGCCAGCCCGGCCTGGGTCGCCCGCAGCAACGCGCTGGCGCAGATCCTGCTGGACGCGCAGGGGCCGTTCCAGCCGGAAGAGACCGGTTTCTTCGGCGTGCCCGGCTACGACGACAAGGTGGCCGACCTGGGCCCGGACAACGGCCAGCGCTACCGCGCCGCCATGGCCAAGGCCCGCGACGAGCTGAAGGCCAAGCTGGCCAGCGAGAAAGACCCCAACGTCCGCCAGGACCTGGAGATCATGATCGCCGCCGCCAACCAGAACATCGAAGGCAGCGAACTGAACGACAAGTACCTGCTGCCGTGGCGCGATGCGCCGCAGACGGTGTTCAGTGGTCTGAACCTGCTGCTGTCCGACCAGGTGCCGGCCGAGCGCCGCAGCAAGGCGCTGGATCGCCTGAAGGCCTATGCCGGCCTGCAGCCGGGCAGCACCGCGTTCACCACCCTGGCCCGCCAGCGCTACGAAGAGCGGCTGAAGGACAGCACGCTGCTGCAGCCGACGAAGATCGAAGTGCAGCAGTCGCTGGACAACGTCGAGACCTACATCACCGGCATCGAGTCGCTGCTGAAGAAGTACCAGATTGCCGGCGCCGATGAAGCCATGCAGGCGCTGGCCGGGCAGATGAAGGACTACGCCGAATGGACCCGCAAGGAAGTGCTGCCCAAGGCCCGCACCGACGCGCGCCTGCCGGCACCGCTGTATGCCTACCAGCTCAAGCAGGTGGGCATTGATATCGACCCGAAGCTGCTGATGCAGCGCGCCCAGCTGGAATTCATGGAAACCCGCTCGGCGATGCAGCAGCTGGCCCCGCTGGTGGCCAAGGAAAAGGGCCTGAAGGTGGCCGACCCGAGCGACCCGGTGGCGGTGATCCGCGCGCTGAAGGCCAACAAGATCGCCAATGACCAGTTGGAAGGCCACTACCGCAAGGTGATCGATGCGATCGATCCGCTCATCCGCGAACACGGCATTGTCGATGTGCCCAAGCGCGCCATGCAGATGCGCCTGGGCTCGGCGGCGGAAAGCGCGGCCAGCCCGGCCCCGCACTTCCTGCCGGCACCGCTGGTCAACAACACCGGGCAGCAGGGCACCTTCGTGCTGCCGCTGGGCAACCCGGCCGCGGGCGAGGGCGCGCAGTACGACGATTTCAACTTCGGTTCGGCCGCATGGACCCTGAGCGCGCATGAAGGCCGCCCCGGCCACGAGCTGCAGTTCACCGCCATGGTCGAGCGTGGTGTGTCGCTGGCACGCACCATGTTCGCGTTCAATTCGGTGAACGTGGAAGGCTGGGCGCTGTATGCCGAAGCCGAGATGGTGCCGTACGAGCCGCTGGACGGGCAGATGATCGCCCTGCAGTTCCGCCTGCTGCGCGCGGCGCGCGCGATGCTCGACCCGATGCTCAACCTGGGCCTGACCGACCGTGCCACCGGCGAGCGCGTGCTGATCGATCAGGTGGGCCTGTCCAAGGCGATGGCCACCCAGGAACTGGACCGCTATACCGTGCGCATGCCGGGACAGGCGGGAAGCTACTTCTACGGCTACACCCGCATCCTGGAACTGCGCATGCAGACCGAACTGGCGCTGGGCGCGAAGTTCGACCGCCTGGCGTTCAACAACTTCCTGCTCGACCAGGGCCTGCTGCCGCCGGACCAGCTGGCCGAAGCAGTGCAGCAGCAGTTCGTGCCGAAGTACAAGCGCTGAACCTCGGGGTCGGATCCCTTTCCGCAGGAAAGGGCTCTGACCCGGCGGTTATCGGGAAAGCCCATCCACGCATGGCGTGGATCTACCAGCCACCCGACCGGTAGCGCCGGGCCGTGCCCGGCGAGCGCAGGAGCAAAGCCGCCGGGCATGGCCCGGCGCTACCGCCGCATCAGCGCTGCGGGGTAATGGTCTGCGTCGGCAGGCGTGCCGGCGGTTCGGGGTTGGGCACCCAGATCGCAACACCCGCCGCGCGCTTCTGCGTGGTGGGAATGCCGATGCCCACGCCGCCGCCCACGTGCGAGCCGTAGCTGCCGGCACCCACCGACATGCCCACTGGCGAGCCGCTGCTGCCCACGCCCATCAGGATCACCCCGTTGGCGCCCAGCGCAGCGGCTTCGCGCTTCAGCCGCGCCACGGCCGCGTCGGTCTGGCCCTGGGTACCGAAGCCCACTGCCGACGACGATTCCAGCTGGGCGATTTCCTGCGAACCAGCCGGCGGGGTGGAATAGATCTGCACCAGTGCCGGGTCGATCGGTGCCCGCGCCCGGCCCAGCATGACTTTGGAGGTGCTGGCGCACCCGGCAGCGGCCAGCAGCATGGCCGCCAATGCGACCCAACGGATGTTCATGGCGTATACCCCTGTGGATTGCCTCGGATCATCGGACCCGCACTCTGAATCGGCGCCAACACCGGCACGCTGGCCCTGGGCGCAGGCTGCCACAGCGCCGGTGATGCTGTCGCCAACGCCGGTAGGCGACCGCGCCGGGGACCGCTATGGTGGCGGCAACCAAGCACGGAGCGTGGCATGGGCCTTATCAGTCTGTTGTGGGGTGTGGTGGCGCTGCTGTGGATGATCCTGGCGCTCATTCCCTTCCTGGGGTGGGGCAACTGGTTCCTGATTCCCTTTGCGGCCGTCGGCGCGATCATCGCCGCCATCGGCATCCTGTTCACCCACCCCAGCAAGCGCGGCCGCGCCTGGGCCGGCCTGGTGCTGAACGGCATCGTGGTGGTGGTGGGCATCTTCCGCCTGGGCCTGGGCGGCGGGGTGATCTGAACACCCCGGCGGGTGCGACCGGGCGTCGCAGGTGCACGGTCGCGGCGCGGGCAGGGGCGTAGAATGGGCGGCTGCGCGAGCCCCCCGCGTGCCTGCAGGACCGCGTCCGCCGCGGTAGCCCCGATGATCATTCGACCCCGGCCCCACGGCTGGCAATTGCTGTACATCCTGCGCGGTTCCATTGTTCCGGCGGTGGCGCCCAAGGTGCTGGCCATTCTGGTACTGGCCATTGCCGTTGCGGCGGTGGTGGAACTGGCGCAACCGCCCGGCATCGAGCGCGTCTCGGCCGCACCGTTCACCCTGCTGGGCCTGGTGTTGTCGATCTTCCTCAGCTTCCGCAACAGCGCCTGCTACGACCGCTGGTGGGAAGGCCGCAAGCTGTGGGGCCAGCTGGTCTACGAATCGCGCTCGCTGGCGCGCCAGCTGCACCTGCTGCTGGCCGACGATGCGCCGCGCAGGCAGCGCGTCAGCTACCTCACCATTGCCTTCGCCGCCGCCCTGGCCGCGCGCCTGCGCCGCCGTGAGGTCGCCCTGGCGGCGGTGCCTTGGCTGGACGATGACCAGCGCGCCCAACTGGCCCAACGTGAGAATGTGCCCGATGCGCTGCTGGCCATGATCGCCGCCGAACTGGCCCAGGCGCTGCGCGCCGGCACCCTCGATTCGATCCTGTACACGCAGCTGGAAGAGCGCCTGCACGCCATGTCGTCCATCCAGGCCGGCTGCGAGCGCATTCTCACCACACCGTTGCCGTTCGCCTACACCCTGCTGCTGCACCGCTGCGCGTGGATGTTCTGCGTGCTGCTGCCGTTCGGCCTGGCCAGCTCGCTGGGCTGGGCCACGCCGGTGCTGTCGGCGGTGCTGGCCTATGCGTTCTTCGGCCTGGACCAGTTGGGGGAAGAGATGGAAGACCCGTTCGGCCTGGAGCCGAACGACCTGCCGCTGGACGCGCTGGTGCGTACCATCGAAATCGACCAGCTCGACGCGCTGGGTGAACGTCCCCTGCCCGAACCCCTGCTGCCGCAGGGCTACCTGTTGCAATAGCCACTCCTCGGAGCCTGCCATGCCTCATCCCCATTACCGCCCGCGGCGCATGCGCCATGACGAATTCTCGCGCCGCCTGATGCGCGAGAACACGCTGACCACCGACGACCTGATCTACCCCGTGTTCGTGCACGAGCCGGCCGGTCGCGTGGCCGTGCCGTCGATGCCGGGCGTGGAGCGTCTGTCGATCGAAGAGCTGCTGAAGGTGGCCGAAGAAGCGCTGGAGCTGGGCATTCCGGTCATCGACCTGTTCCCGGTCATCGATGCCTCGCAGAAGACGCTGGACGCGTCGGCGGCCTGGGCCGAGGACGGCCTGGCCCAGCGGGCGATCCGCGCGCTGAAGACCCGCTTCCCGGAACTGGGGGTGATGACCGACGTGGCGCTGGACCCGTACACCACCCACGGCCAGGACGGGATCATCGACGACAAGGGCTACGTGCTCAACGACATCACCGTGGAAGCGCTGGTGAAGCAGTCGCTGTCGCACGCCGAAGCCGGTGCCGACATCATCTCGCCGTCGGACATGATGGACGGCCGCATCGGCGCCATCCGCCGTGCGCTCGATGCTGATCACCACGTCAACGTGCGCATCATGGCCTACTCGGCCAAGTACGCCTCGGCGTTCTACGGCCCGTTCCGCGATGCAGTGGGCAGCGCCGGCAACCTTGGCAAGGCCGACAAGAAGACCTACCAGATGGACCCGGCCAACGGTGACGAGGCGCTGCGCGAGATCGCGCTGGACCTGGAAGAAGGCGCCGACATGGTCATGGTCAAGCCGGGCATGCCCTACCTGGACCTGGTGCGCCGGGTGAAGGAGAAGTTCGGCGTGCCGACCTTTGCCTACCAGGTCAGCGGCGAGTACGCGATGATGAAGGCCGCCTTCGCCAATGGCTGGCTGGACGAACGCGCCTGCGTGCTGGAATCGCTGCTGGGCTTCAAGCGTGCCGGCGCCGATGGCGTGCTGACCTATTTCGCCCCGCAGGTAGCGCGCTGGCTGCGCGAGCGCTGACAATAGCGCCCACGAACGCGTTCACGAACTAGGGAGACACAGGCGATGGCACCGGAACTGGGATGGATGCAGTGGTTGATCTGGATCGTGGGCACCACGATCTTCGGCGCCATCATCGTGTTCGTGTTCCTGGCCGCCCGCCGTGCCGCCCGGCGCGCGCCGGAACAGCCGTCCGCCGCGCGCCATGTGGCCCGAGCCCAGGCGCTGCCGGATGCGGTGGAGGCTGAGCTGGCTGCGTTGAACCAGCGCAAGGACACCGGCCAGATCAGCGAGGCCGAGTACGAACAGCAGCGGGCCAAGGTTTTGGCGCGCTGAGCGGCATGACCCGGGGTCGGATCCCGTTCCGCAGGAAAGGGCTCTGACCCCATCGCGAGTGTGCCAACCAAGGTTGGCACCTACCGTGGGGGTTGGCCCGCCCTGTGGTTCATCCACGCATGGCGTGGATCTACTTTACGCACCCGACTACGGCCGCGACCTTCGGCACCGCCAACCGGTACACATCCACGCCACCGGCGCGCGGCGCACGCGCTGCGCTGCTGGCCACCAGCATCTCGCCGGGCTTGGCGTTGTCGATCACTGGCGCAGCGGTCCAGCCGCCGTGCTGGTTGAACGACAGCCCCAAGGGCTGCAGCGCTGCGCCGGTCCACGCGCAGCCGCTGGTCATCACCTGCGCCGCCTCGGCGCCAACCCGGCTGAACACCACCGCGCCGTCCTGGCCCAGCCAGTCACCATCGGTCTCGTCGTCGGCGCTGTTGAGCGCATCCAGTGCCACCGCCGCGCCACGCGCGCCCTGCGCATCCAGCGGTGCCACGAACAGATCCCAGCCCGCGCCACGGCCCTGCTGGCGCGCGAACAGCAGCCGGCGGCCATCGGCGCTCAGCGCCGGGCCACGCTCGGGGCGGCTCTTGCCGGTGCCGGCCAGCGCCTGCGCAGGGCCCAGGCTGCCATCGGCCGCCAGCGGCGCGCGGTATAGCGCCAGCGCGTCCTCGCGGCCGGCGGCAAACAGCAGCCAGCGCCCATCGCGGCTGAAGTACGGATCGACCACCTCGCCGGGCACCGCCACCGGCAGCGCCTGCGCCTGCTGCCAGCGCCCGTCCACCACCCGTGCCTGCCACAGCCCCCAGCCCGCTTTGCCGCGGCGGGCGAACACGATGCGCTGGCCATCGGCACTGATCGTCGCGCGCCCTTCATCGGCCCGGGTCGATACCACCCCCATGCCTTCAATGCCGTACTCGTTCAACGCCATCGCCACGGGGGCAGAGAGTAGACTGGCGGCGAGCACCAGCAGGGTCGGGGTGATGCGCATCATCCAGGTCCGTGCACGAAAGAGCATCAGTCTAGCCAGCTTGAGGATTCCATGACCGACCGTTACGCCGTCTTCGGACACCCCGTCGCCCACTCGAAGTCGCCGCAGATCCACGCGACGTTCGGTCGCCAGGAAGGCATCAGCGTGGACTACCGCGCCATCGACCTGGCCCCGGATGCTTTCCTGGCCGGGCTGGAAGCCTTCGCTGCCGAAGGCGGCGTGGGCGCCAATGTCACCTCGCCGCACAAAGAGGCGGCGTTTTCCGTATGCACCACCCTGACCGCACGGGCGCGCCGCGCCGGCTCGGTCAACACGCTGCTGCGCAAGGGCGACCGCTGGCACGGCGACACCACCGATGGCATCGGCCTGGTGCGCGATCTGACCGACCGCCACAGCCTGGACCTGCGCGGCCGCCGCGTGCTGCTGATCGGCGCCGGGGGTTCGGCGCGCAGCGTGGCACCGGCACTGCTGGATGCCGGCATCACCGAACTGGTGGTGGTGAACCGCACGCCGGAACGTGCCGACGAACTGATCGATGCGATGGGTGAACCCGGCCGCGCCATCAGCCGCTACTGGGAAGACCTGCGCGAACTGGGCGATTTCGAGCTGATCCTCAACGCCACCTCGGCCGGCCGCGACCGCGATGTGGAGTTCAAGCTGCCGCTGTCGCTGGTCAACTCGATGACCACCGCCGTGGACCTGAACTACGGCGAGGCCGCCATCGCCTTCCTGGCCTGGGCGCGTTCGGCCAACTGCCGCAACACCGTCGATGGCCTGGGCATGCTGGTCGAGCAGGCCGCCGAAAGTTTCCTGCAGTGGCATGGCGTGCGCCCGCAGACCGACGAGGTCTACCAGCAGCTGCGCGCCGGTGCCGGTGCCTTCGCCGGGCAGGACTGATCCATGGACGGAACAACGCTGCTGGTGACCGTACTGAGCTTGGTGGGCGTGCGGTTGCCCGTACTGATCGCGCTGTGCGTCGGTCTGGTCTGGGTCGTGGGCTCGCCACGTGACGCTACCCGTACCGGGGCACTGACTGGCCTGCTGCTGCTGCTGCTGGCCAGTCTGGGGGGAATGGCTGCCGGACTGCTGCCGATGTGGATGGTCAGCAGTGGCGACTTCAGTGCTGTTTCGCGGATGAGCGCAATCCTGGGCGTCCTGCATTTCATCCTGGCGATGGTCAAGGCGATCGGCATCGTGCTGGTGGTCTGGGCGCTGGTGCGCCTGCTGCGCGCACGCCCGGCGTCAAGCCGCCCTGATCGGTAGCGCCGGCCATGCCCGGCGAGCGCAGCGGTCCCTGTCAAGCCGCCGGGCATGGTCCGGCGCTACCGATGACGGGCCTGCCGCATCTGCCTTGGCCGCGGCGCGGCGCCCGGACCGTGACCGCCAACCGCCGACGCCGCTGACCCCGTTCAGCGCCGTCGCCCCGGTCCCGTCGGCCGGCCATGCGACAATGGCCGGCCTGATCCAGCCACGGTAACTTCCGGCGTGACCGAAACTGTCGCCGCCCCCCGCAAGCTCGATGACGCCTTGAAGGACGCGATCCGCAAGGCCTATACGACGCTGCAGGCCAACACCCCCGGTTTCTCCACCCGCCGCTCGCAGAGCCAGATGATCGGCGTGGTGTCGCGCGCGCTGTCCACCAGTGGTGGCGTGGGCGTGGTTGAAGCGCCTACCGGCGTCGGCAAGAGTCTGGGCTACCTGACCGCAGGCGTGCCAATCGCCCTGGCCAGCAAGAAGAAGCTGGTCATCAGTACCGGTACCGTGGCCCTGCAGTCGCAGCTGGTCGAGCGCGACATTCCCAATTTCCTCAAGGCCACCGGCCTGGAGGCGACCGTGGCACTGGCCAAGGGCCGTACCCGCTACCTGTGCACGCGCAACGCCGCCGAAGCGCAGGGCGAGGGCGCGCAGGGCGGCATGTTCGAAGACGAGGCGCCGCTGTACGACCGGCCGCTGGCTCCCATCGAAATGGACATCGCCAAGCGCCTGTCCGATGCCTTCACCAGCGGCAGCTGGGACGGTGACATCGACAACGCGCCGGAAACCATCAGCCCGGGCCTGCGCAGCCGCATCACCACGCCGGCCTCAGCCTGTGCCGGCCGTCGCTGTGCGTACTCGGCACAGTGCGCCGTGCTGCGCTCACGCAACACCGTGCGCGATGCGCAGATCGTGGTGACCAACCACGCGCTGCTGCTGTCGGCGCTGTCCATTGGTGACAGCGACAACGGCCAGCCGATGATCGCCGCGCCGTCGGACATGCTGCTGGTGCTGGACGAAGGCCACCATATCGGCAACGTGGCCATCGACCAGGGCGCGGCCAGCCTGGCCCTGGACGACATGGCCAAGCGCGTCGGTCGCCTGCAGATCCTGATTGCCGGTGCCTACCGCGCGGTCGACAAGGACCGCCTGGGCAACCTGCTGCCGAACGAAGCCATCGACGTGGCCAGCAACGTGGCCAAGCAGCTGCGCGCGTTCCGCGATCACGTGGAAGCGGTGTGGATGCCGGCGCCGGCCGACGAAGAGCCGATGTGGCGTGCGGCCAACGGGCGCCTGCCCGAGGCGTGGCGCGAGCCCATCGAAGCACTGGCCGACGACACCCGCAGCCTCTACAACTGGGCCCATGCCGCCACGGCACAGGTGGCCAAGGGCAAGCCGGACGATGCCGCGCGCGAGCGCCTGCAGCGCAACCTCGGCATGGCGCTGGAAATGATCGAGCAGCAGTACAACCTGTGGCAGGCCTGGCGCCGCGAGGACAAGGACGGCGCGCCGCCCACCGCGCGCTGGGTCACCGCCACCCGCGACGGCGATCTGGTGCTGCATGGCTCGCCTGTATCGGCCGCGCACGTGCTGCGCAAGCTGCTGTGGGATCAGGTGGATTCGGTGGTGATGACCTCGGCCACGCTGACCGGCGGTGGCGATTTCCAGTCGCTGGCCATCGACAACGGCATCCCGCCGGAAGCGGAGATGGTGTCGCTGGCCTCGCCGTTCGACCTGCCCAACCAGGCCGAACTGATCGTGCCGAAGTTCCCGGTTACCCCGGACGACCGCGACGGCCACCCGCGCGAAGTGGCGCGTTACCTGGACACCGAACTGGACTGGGCCAAGGGCTCGATGGTGCTGTTCACTTCGCGCTGGAAGATGGAAAAGGTGGCCAGCCTGATGTCGGCCGCGCGCCGCAAGCAGGTGCTGGTGCAGGGCGAAATGTCCAAGACCCGGCTGATTGACGAGCACCTGCGCCGCGTGGCCGCCGGCGAAGGCTCGGTGCTGTTCGGCCTGAACTCCTTCGGCGAAGGCCTGGACCTGCCCGGCGAAGCCTGCACCACGGTGGTCATCACCCAAGTGCCATTCGCGGTGCCGACCGACCCGCAGACCGCCACCCTGAGCGAATGGGTGGAAGCGCGCGGCATGAACGCCTTCAACCTGATCGCCATCCCGCACGCGCTGCGCACGCTCACCCAGTTCGCCGGCCGCCTGATCCGCACCTCCACCGATACCGGCCGGGTGATCATTCTCGACTCGCGGCTGCTGACCCGCCGCTACGGCAAGCGCATCATCGACGCACTGCCGCCGTTCAAGCGCGTGATCGGCTGAGGCGGGGTTTGATCCCTTCCACAGGAAGGGCTCTGACCCCCGCAAGCACGTCCACCCTCAGCTCCCTTCCGGTTTCCGGCAGGCCTGGCCGTCCATCGCAGTGTGGTAATCGCGATCAAAACAGCGCAACAACCTGTCCAGGATCTCCAGGTTTGGCGGCCACGGCACATCCACGTCCTGGCCTGCCGGCGTGGTGAAGTGATACCGCCCGTTCTTGACGGCCTCCGCGAACACCGCCGGCGTGGGTATCGCAAGCAGGGTGGCACGGGACGTCTCCAGCGCCGCGCGATCGCGCTGCAGGAAGGCGATCGTCCCGTCCACGTAGGCGTTCCAGTAACCGGGGTCGGTGTCCTTGGGCTTGTAGGTCCGCTGCATCAGCGCAACTGCCTGCGGGTACTGGCCCGCTTCGGCGCGCATCTGGCCTTCATGCCAGAGAATCATGGTGTTGCCTGCAGCCTTGGGCAGTGCAGCGTAGGCGGCGAGCAGATCAGCGGCTTCGCGCTGGCAACCGCGCTCGGCCAGCGGGCGCCAGCCGCCTTCCAGATCCTGGTCGAACGCATCCGGTTCCATTGCCAGCATCGCATCGCGGTCGTAGCTGCAGTCCGGCGCCTTCGACGGTTCGGGTGCGGCACCCAGCGCAGCGGCCAGGGCAAGCGAAAGCAACGTCATCACAACCTCCGTGTCGGTGTTTTGTCCTACCTTACCGCTGTTGGCTGAAATCAGGGTCAGATCCCTTCCGCAGGAAGGGCTCTGACCCCATCGGACAGGGACGAAGCAGGCACATGAAGATCGAGCTGACTGCCGAGTACTACGACGGGCTGATCCAGGGCGTGCTGTCTGACGACGGCCACCTGTTCTACGCCTTCTGCATCCACGCCGATTTCTCGGATGTCTGGCAGGACCGCGCGTACTGGGTTACCTCGATTGATGATGTGGAGGAACGGCAGTTGCGCGCCTGCCTGGGCCGGGGCACGAAGCCATTCGATGCGCTGCTACGCGCACGGTTTCTGCACCGCGATGGAGTAGTGTTGAAGGGTGAGCCGGCGTCGTGGAGCGGCCGGGATCTGCGCTGCGGATCGCGCGGCGACGCACATGCACGGTTCCTCCGATTTCCCTCGGTGGATGTGTTGGCGCGTCGGTCCCGTTCTGAGGCCTGAGCCGGGGTCAGAGCCCTTTCTGCGAAAGGGATCCGACCCCCCGCGCGATTCAATCGCCGAGCAGGGCGGTATTGCGCACGGCGCCCTTGTCGGCGCTGGTCGCCAGCAGTGCGTAGGCCTTCAGTGCGCTGGTGACCTTGCGCGGGCGTGCTTCGCGCGGCTTCCAACCGCGCGCATCGGCGTCGGCGCGGCGCTGGGCCAGGGTGGCCTCGTCCAGCAGCAGGTCGATGCGGCGGGCCGGGATGTCGATGCGGATGCGGTCGCCGTCTTCCACCAGGCCTATGGCGCCGCCGCTGGCCGCTTCAGGCGAAACGTGGCCGATCGACAGGCCCGAGGTGCCGCCGGAGAAACGGCCATCGGTCAGCAGCGCACACTGCTTGCCCAGCCCCTTCGATTTCAGGTAGCTGGTCGGGTACAGCATTTCCTGCATGCCGGGGCCGCCCTTCGGGCCTTCGTAGCGGATCACCACCACGTCGCCCGGCTTCACTTCATCGGCCAGGATGCCGGCCACGGCCGCGTCCTGGCTCTCGAACACGCGCGCCGTACCTTCGAACACGTGGATCGACTCATCCACGCCGGCGGTCTTCACCACGCAGCCATCCACGGCCAAGTTGCCGCGCAGCACGGCCAGGCCGCCTTCGGCCGAGTAGGCGTGCTCCACGCTGCGGATGCAGCCTTCGGCGCGGTCCACATCCAGTGTGGGCCAGCGCGTGGCCTGGCTGAAAGCCACCTGGGTGGGAATGCCGGCCGGGCCGGCGCGGAAGAAGTCGTGCACGCTCGATTCGCCGCTGACCGCCACGTCCCAGCGCTCGATGGCATCGGCCAGGGTGCGGCTGTGCACGGTCGGTACCGTGGTATCCAGCAGGCCACCGCGCGCCAGTTCGCCCAGGATGCCGTACACGCCGCCGGCGCGGTGTACGTCTTCCATGTGGTACCTGGGCGTGTTCGGCGCCACCTTGCACAGCTGCGGCACGCGCCGCGACAGCGCATCGATGTGGCTCAGGTCGAAGTCCACTTCGGCTTCCTGCGCGGCGGCCAGCAGGTGCAGGATGGTGTTGGTGGAACCGCCCATGGCGATGTCCAGGGTCATCGCGTTGGCGAACGCGGCCTGGGTGGCGATGCCACGCGGCAGCGCGCTCTCTTCTTCGCCGCCGTACCAGCGGTGGCACAGTTCAACGATCAGGCGGCCGGCGCGCAGGAACAGCTGCTCGCGGTCGGCGTGGGTGGCCAGGGTTGAGCCATTGCCGGGCAGCGACAGGCCCAGCGCTTCGGTCAGGCAGTTCATCGAGTTGGCGGTGAACATGCCCGAACAGGAACCGCAGGTGGGGCAGGCGCTGCGCTCGAACTCGGCGACCTTTTCGTCGCTGGCGCTTTCGTCGGCGGCGATGACCATTGCATCGACCAGGTCCAGCTTGTGCTCGGACAGCTTGGTCTTGCCGGCTTCCATCGGGCCGCCGGAGACGAACACCACCGGGATGTTGAGGCGCAGGGCGGCCATCAGCATGCCGGGGGTGATCTTGTCGCAGTTGGAAATGCACACCAGCGCATCGGCGCAGTGCGCGTTGACCATGTATTCGACCGAGTCGGCGATGATCTCGCGGCTGGGCAGCGAGTACAGCATGCCGTCGTGGCCCATGGCGATGCCGTCGTCGACGGCGATCGTATTGAATTCCTTGGCGACGCCGCCGACCTTCTCGATCTCGCGCGCGACAAGCTGGCCGAGATCCTTCAGGTGCACGTGGCCGGGCACGAACTGGGTGAAGGAGTTGGCGATGGCGATGATCGGCTTGTGGAAGTCGCCGTCCTTCATGCCGGTGGCGCGCCACAGGGCGCGGGCGCCGGCCATGTTGCGGCCGGCGGTGGAGGTGCGGGAGCGGTATTCAGGCATGGCTGGCGGAACGGGCGGGCCGTACAACGTGGGGGTTGCCCGATCATGGCGGAGTTTTTCGGTTGCTGCTGCAACCACCTTCGCCGCTTGCAGCGGCTTGGTGGTTCGCGCATTTCTCCTTATCCCCGCGCCTTCGGCGCGCCCCCTTGAACAACAAGGGGGCTCCTCGCCTGAGACGCACGGGACGGGGTCGGATCCCATCGCGGCGCGATGGGCTCTGACCCCGGTGCCCAACGAAAATGAAAACCCGTTCATCTTTCGCACTTTGCCGATTCCGGTTGATGGCGCGGATTTGGCATCATTGGGGCATTGATCCGAATCCGAGGCATGAGGCCATGAAGCGTTCCCGCACCACCGCGCTGCTGTTGATGAGCGCTGCCCCCCTGCTGTTCACCGCCTGCCAGAAGGATGAACAGGTGCAGGTGCAGGAAGGCCTGTACACCTCGGTGGAGGCCTGCACCGAGGCCACCGGCGACCCGTCGTCGTGCCGCAATGCCTTCGCCGAAGCGCAGCAGAAGGCGGCCGATGCGGCGCCCAAGTACGCCAGCAAGGAAGCCTGCGAGCAGGATTACAAGCCTGAGCAGTGCGTGCAGCAGCACACCTCGGCCGGTACCTCGTTCATCGGCCCGATGATGATGGGCTTCTTCATGTCGCAGATGCTGAGCAACCGCGGCGGCCTGGCCCCGCAGGCGCCGGCGTCGGCACCGGCCTACCAGGACAAGAACGCCGGCTGGGCGCGCCCGGCACCGGGCGGCACCGGTGGCATGAACACCGCCAGCGGCATCGGCGCCGGCAAGGCTGGCCTGGCGCCTGTCACCAGTGAACCGAACCGCGCCGTGACCGCCAGCCGCAGTGGCTTTGGCAGCACCAGCGCGCGCCGCAGCGGCAGCAGCTTCGGCGGCTGATCGATCCATGCAGCGTATCCAGATTGCCGAGCGCGCCCATTGGCGGGCGCGCGCGGAGGAAGCCGGTTTCCGCTTCCACACCATCGACGGCCAGCCGTACTGGGACGAGCGCGCGTACTACGCCTTCACCCTGCGCCAGATCGAACAGGACATCGAAGATCCCAGCGCCGAACTGCACCAGATGGCGCTGGACCTGGTGGGCGATGTGATTGCCAGCGAACGCCTGATGGACCAGTTGGCCATTCCGGCGCATTACCGCGACTGGATCGCCGAGAGCTGGCGCCAGCGCCAGCCGCACCTGTACGGGCGCCTGGACCTGGCGTATGACGGCACCGGCCCGGCCAAGCTGTACGAACTGAACTACGACACGCCCACTTCGCTGTTCGAGGCCAGTTTCTTCCAGTGGCAGTGGCTGGAGGACCAGCGCAACGCGGGCCGCCTGCCGCAGCACGCTGACCAGTTCAACGGCATGCACGAGGCACTGGTCGAGCGCTTCGGCGCGCTGGCCGGGCAGCTGCCGCCGCCGTTGTACTTCAGCGCGGTGGGCAGTTCCGAAGAAGACCGCGGCACGGTGGACTACCTGCGCGATTGCGCGTCGCAGGCCGGCCTGCACGGCCAGGCCATTGCCATTGAAGATATCGGCCTGTCCGAGGACGGCCGTTTCACCGCGCTGGACGATTCGGTGATCGGCACGCTGTTCAAGCTGTACCCGCTGGAAGACCTGATAGCCGAGGAATTCGGCCGCGCGCTGCCCGGGTCGGGTATCCAGCTGCTGGAACCGGCGTGGAAGGCGGTGCTGAGCAACAAGGGCATCCTGCCGCTGCTGTGGCAGCGCAACGTGGGCCACCCGAACCTGTTGGAAGCGCATTTCGACGATGGCAGCACGCTGGCCTCGGGCTGGGTGCGCAAGCCGTTGTTCTCGCGCGAAGGCGCCAACATCGAAATGCACCTGGCCGATGGCAGCACCCAGCGCAGCGACGGCCCGTACGAAGGGCCGGCGATCATCCAGCGCGCGCACCCGCTCACCCGGTTCGACGGCGGTTACCCGCTGATCGGCAGCTGGGTGATCGGCGACCACGCCTGCGGCATCGGCATCCGCGAGGATGACAGCGCGATCACCCGCGACAGTGCGCGCTTCGTGCCGCATGCGATCGTGGACGAGGCGCCGACGCGGATCTACGTCTGATGGCGGTGCGGCGGCCCTTGGGCCGGCGCGGGCGAACAACGCCGGTGCCGGGGCGGCACTTCGATGATGGCCGCACGCTGCACGCCTTCGCCGGACGCGTGGCGGTGCGCTGCCATCGCTGTGACACGCCGGGCTGGGTGGTTGCCAGCTGGCAGCCTCACCGCTGGACGGCGCGCTTCCGTTGCACCGGCTGCAGCGTGGCGCTGGAGAGCGGCGCCTGGGTGGGCGCGGTGCGCATCGATGGCCGCCGCCCGTGCGGTTATTGTGGTCACCAGTGGGTGTGCGTGCACCAGCATCGGCCGTCGGCCTCCACGGCCGTGCCCGAGGTGCTGCCGGCCAAGTGCGCGCAGTGCGGGCGCACCAGCGAAGTGAAAGTCAGCGTCTGCCCGCTGCGCGATGCCGAGCCGGCAGATCCGCATTTCGGCCTGCCGCTGCAGTTGGTTGAGCCCACATGCGCAGGTCTGCTGTGGGCCTACAACGCCGAGCACCTGCACGTGCTGCATGACTACGCGACGTCGGCGCTGCGCGAGCATGGCGGCGTGCACAACGCCTCGATGTTCTCGCGCCTGCCGCAGTGGATGAAGCTGGCCCGCAACCGGGTGCTGCTGCAGCGTGCGGTGGAGCGGTTGCAGCGGCGATTGCTGAAGGGGTGATGCCAAGTTTGGTGCGCGCTGTGGGTCTGTGCCAACCAAGGTTGGCACCTACCGGGGCGCTACCAAGGTTGGCACCTACCAGCGCGGTGTGGCGGTCATAGCAGGCCTTCGCGCTTCACTGCCAGATAGCGGTCGACCAGCGCGGCGGGCAGGGCATCGGCGGTGACGTCCAACACCATCACTTTTTCGGCGCGCAGCGCGTCGTGCGCCTGTGCGCGCTGCTGCAGGTACAGCGCGGTGGCGCCGGCCTGGGCGGCCTCTTCCAGCGTGTTCACTTCGCCTTCCAGAACCCCTTCCAGCTCGCTTTCGCGCAGGCTGGCCACGCACACCAGATGGCGGCGCTGCAGCAGGCGCACCGCAGCCAGCAGGTCTTCGATGTCCTCGTCACGCACGTTGCTGACCAGCATCAACAGCGCGCGCCGCTGCTGGCGCAGGGCCACTTCGGTGGCGGCGGCCAGGTAATCGGTGGCCACCGGTTGCGGTTGCAGGTCGTAGCTGGCACGCAGCAGGTGTTCCACCGTGCCCATGCCACGCCTCGGTGCCACCCAGCGGCGTTCGCCGCCAGCGGCGAACAGGCCCACCGCATCGCCCTGGCGCAGCGCCAGGTAGGCCACCACCAGCGACGCATTCAAGGCATGGTCGAAATGCGAAAGCCCGCCTTCGCTGGCCAGCATGCGCCGGCCGCTGTCGAGCATCAGCAGCAACTGCTGGTTCTTCTCGTCCTGGTACTCGCGCGAGATCAGCTTGCGCGCGCGCGCGGTGGCTTTCCAATCCAGCTGGCGCAGGCTGTCGCCGGTGCGGTATTCCCGCATCTGGTGGAAATCGGTGCCTTCGCCGCGGCGGCGCTTCACGTGTGCGCCCACCAGCCGCGATGCCTGGTCGGCACTGAACAAGGCGAAGCGGGTGAGCGGCACGAAGTTCGGGTACACCCGTACATCCAGCGCGGGCGGCAGGGTACGCTGCTGCCACCACAGGCGCCACGGCGAACGCAGGCGCAGGTGCACGCCGTCGAAACTGAAACGTCCGCGCTGCTGCGGGTGCACGTGGTAGTGCAGGGTGCTGGCATGGCCGGGGCGCAGCTGCAGCTGCTGCGGCAGATCTTCCATGGACCAGCCACCGGGCGCCAGGTCGAACACCTGCACATACTGGGCGCGCTCGGCCTGCAGGCGCAGGCCCACCTCGCGCCGCACGCCCAGCGCCAGCGCTTCGGGCAGTTGCCGCTGCACCTGCGGCGAAGACTGCCGGGCCACCCGCCAGGCATCGAGCAGTGCCAGCACCAGCACTGCCGCGCCCATTGCGGCCCAGCTCCAGCGCGGCAGCAGGCCGGCCAGCACCACGCCGCCCAGCACGGCCCAGGCCACCAGTACAGCCAGCAGCAGCGGCGCAGGCCTCATCGGCGCGGTGCTTCCACCTTGGCCAGCAGGGCGCCCAGCACGTCATCCGGGCCCTGGCCTTCAATCTGCAGTTCCGGGGCCAACGCGATGCGATGGCGCAGCGCAGGCCGGGCGATGTCGCGCACGTCGTCGGGGGTGACGAAATCGCGCCCGGCCAGCACTGCCTGCGCGCGCGCCGCCCGCACCAGGGCGATGCTGCCACGCGGGCCGGCGCCGACGGCGATGCCCGGCCAGGAACGCGTGGCGGCTACGATCCGTACCGCGTAGTCGATCACTTCGTCATCGACGGTGATGGCGGCGGTGGCCTGCTGCAGCGACAGCAGTTCGCCGGCACCGAGCACGCGCGGGACCTGGCTCAGGTCGAAGTCGCTGGCGGCGCGACCACGGGTGATGGCCGTGACCATGTGCTTCTCGTCTTCCAGCTGCGGGTAGTCGATCAGCACCTTCAGCAGGAAGCGGTCCAGCTGTGCTTCCGGCAGCGGATAGGTGCCTTCCTGTTCCAGCGGGTTCTGCGTGGCCAGGGCCATGAACGGCGGCGCCAGGGTGAACGCCTTGCCTTCGATGGTGACCTGGCCTTCCTGCATCACTTCCAGCAACGCCGACTGCGTCTTGGCCGGGGCGCGATTGATTTCATCGGCCAGCAGCAGATTGGTGAACACCGGGCCGCGGCGGATCTTGAAGCTCTCGCTCTTCGGGTCGTACACCGCGTGGCCACTTACATCGCTGGGCATCAGGTCCGGGGTGAACTGCACGCGCCCGTAGTCCAGTTCCAGCGCCTGTGCCAGCGCCCGCACCAGCAGGGTCTTGCCCAGCCCGGGCACGCCTTCGATCAGCACATGGCCGCCGGCCAGCAGCGCGACCAGAATCTGGTCCAGTACATCGGTCTGGCCGATGAAGGCACGGCCAACCGCTTCGCGGATGGCATCAACGCGCTCGATCAGGCCGGTGGCAGTGGCGGACGGAAGCTCAGGGGCATCGGTCATAGCAGGGATCTCATCTGGAGCAGCAAGCGGATGCGCTCGCGCAGGGCGGAGGAATCGTTGGCGGCGGGCACGGTAAGCGCGCTGGCGACGCGCGCTACCGGCCAGCGCAGAAGTTCGGCGATGGCCTGGTCGCGCGCGCCGCCGTCCAGCGCGGCGGCCACCGGCGCGCGCAGGCGCAGCCGGTGCAGGAACAGCGCCTGCACTGCGCGGTACAGGTGTGGCCCCTGGCCGAAGCGCAGCAGCAGTTCGCCGCTGGCACGCACGTGTTCCAGCAGGGAACGGCGTGCCACCACCGGTGACGGCTGCGCACTGCCCAGCCGCTGCGAGCGCGCCCATAGCCAGCCCAGGATCGCCATCAGCAGTGGCACCCATACCGGCCAGCCCTGCAGCACCAGGCGGGCGAACAGCGTGGGCGGCCGCGTGCCGTAGACCAGCCAGACCGTGCCACGGCCATAGTTGGGGTCCAGCAGGTAGCGGGTCAGATCGCGATGGGCGAGGTCGTTCAGGCCACCACGTGGGCGTTGCCCGGGATCCAGCACACGCCTTTCGGTGATGGCCGCGGCGCCGTTGCCGCGCATGAACTCCATATCGGCCAGCACATCGATGCGGCCCTGGCCATGGCGCAGGCGCGCGAACACCAGACCGTGCTCGCTGCCCCAGAGGCGTTCGGCATTGGCCGTAGCGCGGAAGCCGAGCGAGAAACGGCGGCCTTTGCAGAACACCCTCTGGTCGGAATCATCGGCCACAGTGAAGCGCTGGCAGCTGCTGTCGTGGAACAGGCTGTCCACGCCGATGCGATCCAGCAGCGGGCCCTGGGTGCTGCGAGGGGTGTCCTTGTGCCGGCCATTACCGGGTGGAGGCGTGCGCAGCAGCAGATGCCCGCCCTGTTCCACCCAGGCAAGCAGGGCCTGCGCGGTGTGCGGTGCCAGATCGCGGGTGTCCTGCAGCAGCACCAGGGTATCGCCCGCGGCCAGCGGCATGTCGCGCAGCTGCAGCTGCTGCCGCGTCTGTACCTGCAGACCGTCTGCGCGCAGTGCCTGGCCCAGCACGTACAGCGGATTGAAGCTGGCCTCGCCCTGCGGCGGCAGTACCAGGGTCTGGGTGACCTTTTCGTGGGTACGCAGGAACAGGATCGTCAGTGGCACCCCCAGCACGATCAACGCGCCCAACAGCAGCGACCAGAACAGGCGCGGGTTCATGCCTGCCACCGGAACTGCTGCTGCAGTGCTGTGGACAGTGCGTCGAAATCACCACGGTTCGGCAGGCGCCCGCCGTAGGCAGCGAACTGCCACATGCGCACGATGCGCGCGAACAGCTCGCGGTCGCTGGCCTCGGGCATGCGCCGCGATGCGCGCAGGCACTGCGCTTCGGTAGCGCCGGGCGGCAGGACCACGCCGCTGCGGTCCACCACCGTGCCGACGCTGGCGCGATACAGCAGGGCCAGCGCCTGGCGCGGGCAGCCCTGGTCCCACAGCCGCGCGGCCTGGGTGGCCACATCCGGCGGCAGCACGTCAGGCAGGACGATGCTGTCTTCGCGGATGGCGGGGGCCGCTGCGGCCTTGCGCCTGCCGCTGCCACGCAGCCAGGGCAGCCACAACCGGGCAGTCAACAGCAGTACCACCACCAGCAAGCCCAGGCCGCCCCACAGGGCCCACTCGGCAGCGCGCGCCATCCACAGGCGCATGTCCTGGCGAGTCTTGCGCGTGCGATGGCCGTCGGTGTCGTTCTGCAGCGCCTTTTTCTGTTTCGCTTCCTTCTCCGGCGGGTCGATCGGCTGCCATCGGGTGATCTGACGCAGCGGGCGCTGCAGCGGATCTTCGTAGGCGCGGTTCACCGCCTGGCGGAAGCCGGCAGTGTCCACCGGCGCGTCGCCGAAGATCACCGCCGGGGTGTTGACCGGGTCTTCGGCCGCCTTGTCGCGCTTGCCCATGGTCTTTTCGCTCTGCTCCGTCGCACCCGCGCGATCGTCGCTGTCCTGTGCGTGGGCCGGCGCCAGCGGCAGCAGCAGGCACAGCAGCAGCGCCAGCGAAGACGCGGCCGGCAGCAGGCGGTCACGCAGCCGGCGCAGGGCCATTTCCACGTCCCAGGCCTCCATTTCCGTGCGCCGGTTCAGATACAGCCCGAAGCCGGCACCGACGTACAGCGGGCCGACCAGCGCCGAGGCCAGCCAGCACAGCAGATTGAGCAGCAACAGGGCCCACGGCGGAGGCGCCACGCGCACCAGGTCCAGCGCCGCACGCCACGAGTCGGGCAGCAGGTCCAGCGGAATGAACAGGAAGGCCGAGGCGATCGCGCCCAGCACCAGCACCAGTTCGAAGCCCAGACACAGGCAGCACAGCATCATCGCCGAACCGCCCGCACCGGCCGCCACCGCGCGTCGGCGCGGCGCGCGCTGTTCCGGCGGGTTGCCTTCCAGCAGGTTCACCGGCAGGCACAGGCTGCGCAGCCCACTGAAGCGGCGCCAGCCGAGGTAACCCCAGAACCCGGTGTTGCCCCAGTGCCGCTGCGCACGCAGCGCCGCGCGCGGCGCCACCTGTTCGCCGAAGATGCCGCGCGACAGCGCGTACAGCGGCGCGCGTTCGAACAGGGGTTTGCACCACCACATCAACAACCAGGCCCAGCCGAACGCATCCAGCCACCAGGCCAGCGCGTTGAACACGACGAACAGGGGGGCGCTGGCCAGCAGCCAGCTGCCCCATACGCTGCGCGCGTGGCGACGTGCCAGGGCCATGCCCAGTTCCATCGCTTCCCAGCTGCTGCGTGTGCGCAGCGCCACGTTCAGATGTTCAATCCGCACGGTTGCCCCCGCGCCCACCGCGCCACAGCCACAGCAGCACACCGGCCCACAGCAGGCCGCCCACGCCGAATTTCAGCCAGGCTGGAATATCGGCAATGGAGGACCAGAACGCCTCCACGAAGGCCGCCAGCAGCAGCATGAAGGCCGCGCCCAGGCACAGGCGTGCGCCGATGCGCCCGCCCTCCACCAGCGCGTCCACGCGGCGCTGCCGGTCCGGTGCCAGCAGGCGCATGCCCAGCTGCAGGCCCGCACCGCCGGCAATCACGATGGCGGTCAGCTCGAAGGCGGCATGCCCGACCACGAAGCGCCAGAACGGATCGCCATGGCCGATCTGCTGCAGGTGGCCGGCTACCGCACCGAGGGTGACCCCGTTGAACAGCAGCACCAGCAGCGTGCCCAGCCCGGCCAGCAGGCCGCTGGCGAAGGTGCGCAGGGCAATGCCGATGTTGTTGAGGATGTAGTAGCCGAACATCATCCAGTCGGTACCGCTGTCACGCCCCAGGCGGTCGGCCGAGGGGTCGTACATGCGTTCCATGCTGGCAATCTGCGCGTTGTCCATAAGCAGGTACACGCTGTCCGGGTGCCACTGCACCAGTACGAAGCAGGCGATGGCGGGCACCGCGAACATGGCCAGCGCCGCCCACATGCTGCGTGCCTGGCTGCGCACCAGCAGCGGAAAATCAGCGACCAGGAATTCCAGTGCACGCTGCCAGCGCGTGGGCGGCGTGCGGTACAGCACGTCGTGGCCCTGCTGCATCAGCCCCTGCAGGCGCTGCACCAGCTGCGGGCTGTAGCCGCGCTCGCGGGCCAGTGCCAGCTGCTGGCACAGCCGCCGATAGCGCTGGGCGAAAGCGGTGTCACCGGGATCTTCACTGCCCACGGCAGGGCGCCGCCGCCGCAATACGGCCGCGCGCTTCTGCAGCCACTGTTCCAGCGCATGCCATTCCTGCTGATGGCGGGCGACGAACTGTTCCTGTTTCATCGCCGGCCCAACAGCCAGTTGGCCATGGCGTACAGACGCAGCACGCCCACCTGACCGTTGGCCCCGGTGAGGGGCTGGGCCAGCCCAGCCAGTTCCTGCTGGCGGGCCGGCGACAGCCGCGGCGCGCGCTCGGCGAAAGCCATTACCGCCGTCTGCTCTTCCGGCCGCAGTGGTTGTGCCGGTGCCAGCACACTGTCGATGGTGACCGGCGGCGGCAGGTAGAACGGCGGTGCATGCACCACCACGGTGCCGGCGACCAGATCGCCCAGGCGTCGCCCATGTGGATCGAACAGGCTGCTGAGCAGACCCAGGGCGTAGGCGAAGGGCAACATGTCCACGGTGCGCAACAGGTTGCGGGTAATCGCCCCGGTCCAGCCCAGCGGCGCGCCATCGCGCATCACCACGCGCAGCCCGAGCGCTCGCTTGCCGGGGGTACGGCCCCACAGCGCTTCGCAGACGATGGGGTAGGCCCACATCAACAGGAACAGGATGGCCAGATAGATGCCGCGGCCGAACTCGTCCAGCAGCGCCAGCGGAAAGGCCAGCACGAAGCCAGCGCCCACGCGGATGCCCAGGTCGATCAGCCAGGCCAGCGCACGCGGCATCGGTCCGGCAACCGGCAACTGCAGCAGCACGCCTTCGGGCGTGACCACCTCGCGGTAGGTATCGAGCATGGGCGCGACCATCAGGGTGATGTTCGCGGATGTGGGCGCTGGAGTCCTCTCCGGCGTGCGGCCACGGGCATGGGCGGGGTCTCGACGGTTCCTGGTCGGGCCCCGACTGTAGCAGAGCGTGATCGCCGCGGAGCGGCTCAGCCCAGGTATTCGTTCTTCAGACGTACGTAGTGGTCGGCCGAGTAGTGCAGCGATTCGATCTCCTTGTCGCTGAGCGTGCGCGCCGGCCGCGCCGGGTTGCCCACCCACAGCTCGCCTTCGCCCACCACCTTGCCGGGGCCGACCACCGCGCCAGCGCCGACGAAGGCATGGCGGGCGATCTGCGCGCCGTCCAGGATGCATGCGCCCATGCCGATCAGGCTGTAATCGCCAATGCTGCAGGCGTGGATGATGCAGCCGTGGCCGACGGTCACGCCCTCACCGATCAGGGTGGGGTAGCCGGCCTTGTTGTAGGGACTGTGGTGGCTGACATGGATGATGGTGCCGTCCTGCACGTTTGTGCGTGTGCCGATGCGCACATGATTCACGTCACCACGGATCACCGTTCCCGGCCAGATCGACACGTCGTCGGCCAGTTCCACATCGCCGATGAGGGTGCATGCCGGGTCGATGTACACGCGTTCGCCGAGTACGGGCATCTTGTCGCGGAAAGGGCGCAGCGGGGTCATCGGTGTCTCCAGCATTCGGGGCATTCGCGACGATGATACGCGTGCCGCTGCGCTCGCCGGGCATGGCCCGGCGCTACCGCCTATGCCGGCGCGTGCGCGGCCAGCATCTGCCGGAACAGATCATCCAGCCACGCCGCATCCCCATGCCCTGCGGGCAGTCGTGGGCCGTCGGCGCGCGCAGCCAGTTCCGCATCGATGTAATCGCTGATGGCGGCAATGCGTGGCCCGGCGGCGACTTCGGCGCTGGCACGCTTCACCATCAGCAGCGCATCGATGGCCGCGCGTACCGGGCCGTGGGGCAGCAGCCGGTCCAGCAGGTCCTCGAAGGCCATCGGCGGCGGCGTCTGCTCGTGTTCGATCCATTGGCAGGCCAGCAGCGGCCGAAGTACGTACAGGTATTTCTTGGTGCGCACCGTGTCGCCGCGCAGGTAGCCGCGATGGTTGGAGCGGGCCATGTTGAAGTAGTGCCACCACGTGCCCAGCGGCGAGTAGAAGTGCTCGGCGGCCTGCCACAGCTGGGCCACGGCAGCGCCGTCCTGCTGGTAGATGATCGACGAGCGCAGCCATTCGATCAGGGTCGGGTTGGACTTGGATACCAGCCGCAGCGCCTTGCGCAGGTCCCAGCCGCTGACGTCCAGTTCGTCGTCGATGGGCAGCTCGATCACATCGCGCTGCGCCTGGCCGGGGCCGGTGGCTTCGTTCACGCTCAGGTACCACGGCTGGCGGTGCACGTAGATGAAGCGCGCGTCGTAGTCACTGTCCGGCGACGAGAAACCCCAGCCACGGCTGCCCGATTCGCAGGCCAGCAGCACGCGCACGTCATGCGTGCGTTCGATGTCGGCCAGGGTGGAAAGGATGGCGGCGCGCTTGTCCGGCGCGATCGGGTGGATGTCGTCCATGCAGAGCAGATTCGTAGAGTCGAGCGTGCTCGACTGTAACGCACGCGTGGCGCATGCATGCGTGTCGACCAAGGTCGACACCTACCCACCGGTCCCGGTAGGTGTCGACCTTGGTCGACACGCAGGCAGGGGGGTTACGCCACGCGGCCGCGGCGGGCGCGTTCCAGGTGCACCAGCAGCAGCGAGATCGCTGCCGGGGTCATGCCCGGAATGCGCTGGGCCTGGCCGATGGTCTGCGGGCGCACGCGTTCAAGCTTCTGCAGCGCTTCGGCCGACAGGCCGCGCACGATCGCGTAATCGAAATCCTGGGCAATGGGCGTGGCTTCATGCCGCTGCTGGCGTTCGATCTCCTCGCGTTGGCGGTCGAGGTAGCCGGCGTACTTCACGCCGATCTCGACCTGTTCGGCCACCTTGCCATCGGCCACGGCCGGGCCCAGCGACGGCACCTGCATCAGCTGCGCGTAGTCCAGCTCCGGGCGCTTGATCAGGTCCAGCACGTTGGTTTCGCGGCTGACCGCCACGCCCAGCGTCTCCTGCACTTCGCGGCCCAGCGCATTGGCCGGGGTCGCCCACAGCGCACCCAGGCGCGCGCGTTCGGCGGCCACCGCGGCCTGCTTGGTCTCGAAGGCGCTCCAGCGGCGGTCATCGACCAGACCCATCTCGCGGCCGGCCGGGGTCAGGCGCTGGTCGGCGTTGTCCTCGCGCAGCTGCAGGCGGTACTCGGCGCGGCTGGTGAACATGCGGTACGGCTCGTTGGTGCCGTGGGTGATCAGGTCATCGACCAGCACGCCCAGGTACGCCTCGTCGCGGCGTGGGCACCACCCGTCCAGCCCACGCACCTGGCGCGCGGCGTTCAGGCCGGCCAGCAGGCCCTGCGCGGCGGCTTCTTCGTAGCCGGTGGTGCCGTTGATCTGGCCGGCGAAGAACAGGCCGTTGACCAGCTTGGTTTCCAGCGAGGCCTTCAGCCCGCGCGGGTCGAAGAAGTCGTATTCGATGGCGTAACCCGGGCGGGTGATGTGCGCGTTCTGGAAACCGACGATGCTGCGCACCATCTCCAGCTGCACGTCGAACGGCAGCGAGGTGGAAATGCCGTTGGGATAGATCTCGACGATGCCCAGGCCTTCGGGT
Organism: Stenotrophomonas sp.; assembly: GCF_032056425.1. Taxonomy (GTDB): domain Bacteria; phylum Pseudomonadota; class Gammaproteobacteria; order Xanthomonadales; family Xanthomonadaceae; genus Stenotrophomonas. The sequence goes on along the minus strand of NZ_DAMBCN010000021.1, from coordinate 44,253 downwards.
TCCACGAAGATCTGGTGGCTGGCCTTCTCGGCGAAGCGCACCACCTTGTCTTCGATGGACGGGCAGTAGCGCGGGCCGATGCCTTCGATCTGGCCGCTGTACAGCGGCGAGCGGTGCAGGGCGTCGCGGATGATCTGATGGGTCTGCTCGGTGGTGTGGGTGATCCAGCAGCTGACCTGCTGCGGATGCTCGTCCACCGAACCGAGGAAGGACATGACCGGCCGCGGCGTATCGCCGGGCTGCTCGTCCATCACGCTGTAATCGAGCGAACGGCCATCGATGCGCGGCGGCGTGCCGGTCTTCAGGCGGTCCACCTGGAACGGGCGCTCGCGCAGGCGTGCGGCCAGCGTGGTGGCCGGCGGGTCGCCCATGCGGCCGGCTGCGTACTGGGTGGGGCCGACGTGGATCTTGCCGGCCAGGAAGGTGCCCGCCGTCAGCACCACAGCCTCAGCGTCGAAGCGCAGGCCGGTCTGGGTGATGACCCCGCGTACCGCATCGCCTTCGATGACCAGGTCATCGACGGCCGCCTGGAATACGGTCAGGTTGGCCTGGCCTTCGACGATGGCGCGGATCGCCATGCGGTACAGGTTGCGGTCGGCCTGGCAGCGGGTGGCGCGCACGGCCGGGCCCTTGGAGGCGTTGAGCGTGCGCCACTGGATGCCGGCACGGTCGGCGGCATGTGCCATCGCACCGCCCAGGGCGTCTATTTCCTTGACCAGGTGGCCCTTGCCGATGCCGCCGATGGCCGGGTTGCAGCTCATGGCGCCCACGGTTTCGATGTTGTGGGTCAGCAGCAGGGTGCGCACGCCGGTACGGGCCGCCGCCAGCGCGGCTTCGGTGCCGGCGTGGCCGCCGCCAATGACGATGACATCGTAACGATGGAAGGACGGGTTCATAGGGGCAGGTCAACAGGGGCGGGCGCGCCAGGGGCGCTGCCGGGGTGGCGATTTTAGCGCCATTCGGCGGGGGGCGACGGGGGCGCCAGCAGGCGTGGGTGAAATCAACCCTAAAGTTGGCAGGAAAGTTGCAGATAACCCAATAGCACCCATCGTGGCTGGCGCTCAGGCGTTGGTGACCGGAATTGGAACAGGGGCCGGTACAGGCGCACGATGGGGAAGCAGGGGGCCGGTGGTCGGGGGACTGCCGGCCCCGTTTTTTTGATGGTTTACCGGGAAAGGCCCATCCACGCCATGCGTGGATGCCTTGCGCGAGCATCCAAGACAAACGGCCCCGCATTGCGGGGCCGTCTGCTTTCAGAGGTGCCGACATCCGACAGGGCCGGAACAGGGGGGATCCAGATGTTCCTGTCGGATATCGACGTAGAGCTGTTTGCGACGGCCCCTTAACGTTTTTGTCACTTTGTGACGCGGGCCGTCACCACCCGCGTAGAGTGCGGTCTGAACCGCGTGAATTGCAAGATGGTTCAGCGCTCAACTGTGCGCTGCGTCGCACGATTCATGTTTCCCCGCAGGCAACGGTTCATCGTTCCAGGTTTCGCCACGGGGAACCGTTCGACCTCGGCGCTCGCGGTGCCGGTGCCGGACGTGCCTGCGGAGGCGCGGCCGGGCGGGCTTGGGGCGGTGCGGATGGACGCGCCTGCGGCGGACCCGACGGGCGGTCGGCCTGCGGCGGACGGCGCATCGAATCGAGGTTGCGCCACGGCGACCCGCCGTTGTTCTGCCGGGGCGGCGGCGGCGGACGGTTCTCGCCGCCATTGCCCGGGCGCGGCGGCGGACGGTGGTTGTGCGGCGGCGGGCGGTAGACCGGTCGCGAGTAATACGGATTGCCATAGCCGTAATAGCCATAGCCGCCGTAGTACGGGTACCCCGAATCGTAGGGATAGCCGTAGGGGTAGCGGTACTCCGTCGAGGGGGCACCGTGGTAGTAACCGCCACCGCGGCCACCGCCAACGTAATCGTAGGTTGCGCAGCCGGTGAGGGCCAACATCAGGCCACCGGCAAACAACAGGCGCATTTTCATGTGGAGTCCCCCCAAGGACGGGTGTAGTGCCAGCTTCGGGCGCGCGCGTTGAATCGGCCCTTAATCCCGCCGGCCAGAATGAATGGCGGTGAAGGACTGCATGCTGGCACGCTTGCGTGCATCGCCGCCAGCGCGGGGGCTTACGTTAACCTTGCGTCATGAGCGATTCACTGTTGCCTACCCCCGCCGATGTGCTGGCTGCCGCAGCGCGCATTGCGCCCCATGCCCATGTCACCCCGGTGCTGCGTTCGCACGCACTGGATGCATTGGCCGGGGCGTCGTTGGCCTTCAAGGCCGAGCACCTGCAGCGCGGCGGGGCATTCAAGTTCCGCGGCGCGTGCAATGCGGTGTGGTCGCTGCCGGACGATCAGGCGGCAGCGGGCGTGGTGACCCATTCGTCGGGCAACCACGGCGCTGCGCTGGCGCTGGCGGCGCGTACCCGCGGTATTCCCTGCCACGTGGTGGTGCCGGAAGGCGCGGTGGCCGCCAAGCTGGCCAACATCGCCCGCCACGGCGCCACGCTGTGGCGCTGTCCGCCCACCATCGCCGACCGCGAAGCCACCTGCGCCCAGGTGCAGGCCGATACCGGCGCCACCCTGGTGCACCCCTATGCCGATGCCGCGGTGATGGCCGGGCAGGGCACCGCAGCGCTGGAACTGCTGCACGGTGATGGCCCGTTCGATGTGCTGGTGGTACCCGTGGGCGGTGGTGGCCTGGCCAGCGGCACTGCGCTGGCGCTGCAGCAAGCCAGTCCGCACACCCGTCTGGTGCTGGCCGAACCGGCCGGCGCCGATGACACGGCCCGTTCGCTGGCCGCCGGCACCCGCCAGGGACCGTTCACCCCAGACACGATCTGCGATGGCCTGCGCACCCTGGTCGGGGTGCCCAACTTCGCCCTGCTGCAGGCTGCCGGCGCCGAGGTGATCGTGGTGGATGACGCCGCCACGATGGCCGCCATGCGCCTGCTGTGGGAGGTGCTGAAGCAGGTGGTCGAACCTTCTTCGGCCACGGTGCTGGCCGCGGTGCTGGCGCAGCCGCAGCGGTTTGCCGGCCTGCGCGTGGGCCTGGTGTTGTCCGGTGGCAACGTGGATCTGCCGGCATTGCGCTGGGGGGCGGCGTGAGCCGCGGCCGGCACCGTGCCCGCACCGGCCTGCTGGGCTGGCTGTGGCGGCTGTTCGTGCTGGTGGTGGTGTGGTTGCTGGGCGTGACGGCGTGGATCGTCTGGGTGGGCGAGCGCGACCAGGCAGCCAAGGCCGATGCGATCATCGTGCTGGGTGCTGCCGCGTATGATGCCAAGCCGTCGCCGGTGTTCGAAGAGCGCATCCGCCATGGGCTGGACCTGTACCAGGCCGGCTACGCGCCGTTGCTGATCTTCACCGGCGGCTACGGTGGCAGCGGTGCGCGCTTCTCTGAATCGCAGGTGGCGCGCCGTTATGCGCTGAAGCATGGCGTGCCCGATGACGCGATTCTCATCGAAACCGCCTCGCGCAATACCGTGCAGAACCTGGTGGAAGCCAAGCGCCTGATGGAACAGCGGCACCTGCAGCGGGTCATCATTGTCAGCGACCCGCTGCACATGGCTCGCGCGCTGCGCCTGAGCCAGGCGATGGGGATTGAAGCGCTGGCCTCGTCCACGCCCAGCACGCGCTTCCGCAGCTTCCACACCAGCTGGCGTTTCCTGTTGCAGGAAATCTACTTCTTCCACCGTGACCTGGTGCGCCCGCCGTTGAGTTCGCCGGGTAATACCTGAGCGGTTGCCGCTTCGCTCGCCGGGCATGGCCCGGCGGCACTTCTGGATCAGGGCTGCTTGCGGCGGATCGGGATGGCCGACACGGGGACCGACGCGATGTCGTGGCCGCCTTCGCGGATCGGCGCGCCGGGGTCCGGCGCCCAGGCGTGGGCGTAGATCACTTCCCAACTGCTGGGCAGCTTGCCGTCGGCACGGCGCATCGGTTCGTACGCTGCAGCAGCAGCGGCAAAACGACCGCGCCCGGTCAGCGTGTGGCGGCGGTCCACCCGTGCATTGGTTGCGCCCATCGCGCGCAGCTCGCGCATCAGCGCGGGCAGGTCGTCGTAGGTCAGGGTGAACAGATCGCGGTCCAGCACCGGATCGCGGAAGCCGGCCATCATCAACGCATCGCCGAACTGGGCGATCTGCGCGAAACGACTCACGTGCGGGCGGTCATCGGCGGCGGCGAACGCTTCGTTGAGCTCGATCAGCGTTTCCGGGCCGAAGGTGGAACACAGCAGCAGACCGCCGGGCTTGAGCACGCGGCGGAAGCCGGCAAACACCGCCGGCAGGTCGTCCAGCCACTGCAGGCACAGGTTGCTGAAGATCACATCGACGCTGTTGTCGGCCAGCGGCAGCGCGGCGGCATCGCCGCACAGGCGCTGGAACGGCTTCCACCAGCCGGCCTGGCGTTTGGCCTGGCCCAGCATGGGCAGGGCGACATCCAGCGCGATCACCTGCGCCTTCGGCCAGCGCTTCTTCATCAGCGCGCTGGCGTGGCCGGTGCCCGAACCAATGTCCAGCACCACGGCCGGCGTGCGTGCTTCCAGGTAGTCCAGCGATTCGATCAGCCGCGACTGCACCTCGCGCTGCAGGGCAGCGGCGGCGTCGTAACTGCTGGCGGCGCGGCCGAAGGCGCGGCGGACGTGGCGGGCATCGAAGTAGGACGGCATTGCGAAAGTCTCTTAGAACGTACCGGGGTAGGCGCCACCGTCGATCAGCAGGTTCTGCCCGGTGAGGTAACCGGCCTGTGCGCTGCACAGGAAGGCGCAGGCCGCGCCGAATTCGTCCGGCGTGCCGAAGCGGCCGGCGGGAATCTGCTGGCGGCGGCGCTCGGCCACGGCCTGGGCATCACCGTCCTGGCCCGCTGCATGGGCGAAGTTGGCGCGCAGGCGGTCGGTGTCGAACTGGCCGGGCAGCAGGTTGTTGAGGGTGACGTTGTGGCCGACCGTCCGTCGCGCCAGCCCGGCCACGAAGCCGGTCAAGCCGCTGCGCGCGCCGTTGGACAGCGCCAGCGTGTCGATCGGCGCCTTCACCGAGGACGAGGTGATGTTGACGATGCGGCCGAAACCGCGCGCGATCATCGCGTCCACGGTGGCGCGGATCAGCGCGATCGGCGCCAGCATGTTGGCGTCCAGCGCGGCGATCCAGTCGTCGCGTTCAAACGTGCGGAAATCGCCCGGCGGTGGACCGCCGGCATTGGTTACCAGGATGTCCACCTGCGGACAGGCGGCCAGCGCCTGCGTGCGCCCAGCCTCGGTGGTGACGTCGGCGGCGACCGTGCGCACCTCGGCGGCAGCGGGCAGGGCGCGCAGTTCCTCAGCGGCGGCCTGCAGGGCGGTTTCGCCACGGGCCACGATCACCACGTTCACGCCCTCGGCCACCAGCGCACGCGCGCAGCCCAGGCCGAGGCCCTTGCTTGCGCCGCAGACCAGTGCCCAGCGGCCGGAAATACCGAGATCCATGCGTCAACCCTGCCGAATGCGGAAAGTACTCATTGTCCGCCATCGGCTGGTGACAGGCCGGCAACGAAGTGTTGCAGGGCAGCGGCCACCTGGTCGGCATGGCCGAGGAAGGGTGCATGACCGCCGTGGGCGATGGTCAGTGCCTGCGCGTTCGGTGCCAGCGCTGCGGCGGCCTGCATGGCCGCCGGTGACACCAGGCGGTCGCGCTGGCCGGCGATCCACAGGCTGGGTGTGCCCAGCGCCGGCAGGGCGCCGCGCAGGTCGGTGCCTTCCAGCAGCCGCAGGCCTTCCAGCAGGGCGCGCTCGGTTGGCGCGCCACGTTCCACCAGTCGCTGGCGCAGGGTGCGCAGTTCCTCGCGGGCATGCGCCGAGCCCATCACGTCCAGGGCCAGGAAGCGTTCCAGGGTGCCGGCGAAATCGCTGGCCAGGTCGCGGCCGAACTGCTCGAACACCGCCGGCTCCACAGCGTGGGGCCAGTCATCGCCGCGGACGAAGCGCGGGGTGGCGGCGATCATCGCCAGGCCGCGCACCTTGGGTACCGTGGCCGCCGCATGCAGGGCGAACAGCCCGCCCAGCGACCAGCCACACCACACCGCTGGCGGGGTGGCCGTGGCGATCGCGTTCACCACGTAGGGCAGGCGCAGCGGCGTGCTGTCGTCACGGCTGTGGCCGTGGCCGGGCAGGTCCACCACGTGCAGGGTGAAGTGCTCGGCCAGACGTTCCACCAGCGGCGCGAACACGCCGCCCTGCAGGGCCCAGCCATGGATCAGCACCAGGTCCGGCCCGCGGCCGGTGACATCGATATGCATGCGCGGCCCTGCGTGTATCAGGCGATGGCGCGGTCGAACGGCAGCGACGGCGGCAGCGGATCGGGGGCGAGGGCGGCGCGGCCGACCTGGTCGCGCGCGCTGGCAATGGCGTCCACCAGACCGCGCACCTGTTCGGGCGTATGCAGCGCCGACAGCGTGATGCGCAGCCGCGCCTTGCCTTCAGGCACGGTGGGTGGGCGGATGGCACCGACCAGCCAGCCGGTCTGTTCCAGCGCCTGCGACATCGCCACGGCGGTTTGGTCATCGCCGCACAGCAGCGGCTGGATCGGCGTTTCCGAGGCCATCACGTCCAGGCCCTGGCGGCGTGCTTCGCTGCGGAACAAGGCGATCAGATCGGTCAGGCGCTCGCGCCGCCAATGGTCGCGGCGGGCCAGGCGCACCGCTTCCAGCGCGGCGGCGGCCAGGGCCGGCGGCAGCGCGGTGGTGTAGATGTACGGGCGTGCGGTTTCGGCCAGGTGTTCAATCAGGTCGTCGCGGCCCAGCACCAGCGCGCCAGCGCCACCGAGGGCCTTGCCCAACGTGACCAGCTGCAACGGCACATCGTCCACGCCCAGCCCGGCACCAGCCACGGCACCGCGGCCGTCACCCAGCACGCCTACGCCGTGCGCATCGTCCACATAGAACAGCGCCTGCTGCAGGCGCGCCACCAGTGACAGCGCACGCAGCGGCGCGATATCGCCATCCATGCTGAAGACACCGTCGGTGGCCAGCATGGCCGCGCCGTCGGGCGCGTGCTTGAGCTGGCGCATGGCGCCTTCCGGGTCCAGGTGCGGGTAGCGGCGCAGGCGTGCGCCGGCCAGCCGGGTGGCATCGAGCAGGCTGGCGTGGTTCAACTTGTCCTGCACGCAGACGTCGTTCTCTTCGCTCAGCAGCGCCTGCTGCACGGCCAGGTTGGCGGCGAAGCCGCTGCCGAACAGCAGGGCGCGCGGGTACCCCAGCCAGTCGGCGACTTCGCGTTCCAGTGCGTCGTGCAGCGCGTGGTGGCCGCAGACCAGATGCGAGGCACCGGCACCGGCGCCTTCGCGCGCGGCGGCGTCCTGCAGCGCGTTGACCACACTGAACTGCTGGGCCAGGCCCAGGTAATCGTTGCTGCAGAAGCCGGTGAGCCAGCGCCCGTCAACTTCCAGGCGCACGCCATCGCGGCGCGACACCGTGCGCCGGGGGCGGCGACGGCCTTGGGCATCGCGCAACGCGCGCTGGGCTTGAAGGCGGGCGGTCAGGTCGGGGCGGGCCATGGTGGCTACGGGCGACGACGGGGCGGCTAGGGTAGCGCGTTGCCGTCGTGCCCGCTTGTGCCCCGCGTCACGCGGCGCTGGCACGTGCGCAGCCGCCGATGTCGGCATGCACGGTGCCGCCGTGGTCATGGCCGGCCGCGTCCACCTGCCGCGGCATCGGCTGCAGGCCCAGGCGCGCGAACAGGGCCTGGTCGCGTTCGCCTTCCGGGTTGCCGGTGGTCAGCAGTTTCTCGCCGTAGAAGATCGAATTGGCACCGGCCAGGAAGCACAGCGCCTGCAGCTCATCACTCATGGCTTCGCGACCGGCCGACAGCCGCACCATCGAACGCGGCATGACGATGCGGGCCACGGCAATCATGCGCACGAACTCGAACGGGTCCAGTTCGGCGCTGCCATGGAGCGGTGTACCGGGCACCTGCACCAGCTGATTGATGGGTACCGAATCGGGGTGGGCCGGCAACGTGGCCAGCGCCAGCAGCAGGCCGATGCGCTGCGCGCGCGTTTCGCCCATGCCGACGATACCGCCACAGCAGGTTTTCAGTCCTGCATCGCGCACGTGGCCCAGCGTATCCAGGCGGTCCTGGTACCGGCGGGTGTGGATGATCGAATCGTAGTAATCCGGCGCGGTGTCCAGATTGTGGTTGTAGTAGTCCAGGCCGGCCTCTTTCAGGGCACGTGCCTGTTCGCCGCTGAGCATGCCCAGGGTGGCGCAGGTTTCCAGGCCGAGCGCCTTCACCCCGGCGATCATCGCGGCCACCTTCGGAATATCGCGGTCCTTCGGCGAACGCCATGCGGCGCCCATGCAGAAGCGCGATGCACCGGCGGCCCTGGCCTGGCGTGCCTTGGCCAGCACCGCCTCGGTGTCCATCAGCTTCTGCGCGTTCACGCCGGTGTTGTAGCGCTGCGCCTGCGGGCAGTACGCGCAGTCTTCCGGGCAGCCGCCGGTCTTTACCGAGAGCAGAGTGGACACCTGCACCTGCGCCGGATCGAACTGCGCGCGATGCACGCTGGCGGCACGGAACAGCAGTTCGGGCAGCGGCAGGTCGAACAGCGCCTGCAGTTCATCGTGCTGCCAGTCGTGGCGGATGGCCGATGCCATGGCGGGACCTTGGAGGGGCGTGGAGCGAGGGCGGCAGTGTGGTTGGGCTGGTGAAGTCTGTCAACTGTTCGTGGTGCGCTATGGTTTACAGGATATTGGGCCCTGACCGCACCGCTACACTGGGCCGCCCAGCAACGGAACTGCCATGGATCTGCCGCGCTTCACCTATCACCCCGATCCCATCGCCACCGGTAGCGTGATCGCCGCCGATACGTCGTGCGTGTGCTGCGGACAGTCGCGCGGCTACGTCTACACCGGCCCGGTCTATGCCGAAGAAGAGTACGGACAGGAAATCTGCCCGTGGTGCATTGCTGATGGCTCCGCGCATGAGCGCCTCGGCGTCACGTTCACTGATGAGGAAGGCGTCGGTGGTGGCGGCGAGTGGGATGAAGTCGCTGAGGAGATCATCGACGTGATCGCGCAGCGCACCCCTGGTTTCAACGGCTGGCAGCAGGAACAATGGTGGACCCATTGCGGGGATGCCGCGCAGTTCATCGGCCGCGCCGGTCGCGTTGAACTGGAAGCACAGGGGGCAGCTGCACTTGCCGCGATCCAGGACAGTACTGGACTGGACGACGGCCCACATTGGCAGCACTTCCTGGCGGCGCTGGACAAGGACGGATCCCCCACGGCCTACCTGTTCCGCTGCCGGCACTGCGGCGAAGTGGGCGGCTACCAGGACTGCGACTGACAGGAGCCACGCCTACATGCAGGCACGCCGATACGCTCGTGTTTCCCGATGCGCCACTGCGGTGGCAAGCGCGCTGGCCTGCCTGCTTCCGCTGCAGGGCGGGGCGCAGCAGGCGATGGCCACCGACATTCCCTACGCCACGCCAGACCTTGCCTTGCATGCCCTGCGTGCGCTGCCGCAGGTACGCGAGCGCCAGGACAACGACTGGGTGGTGCTGCACGACATGCAGGGCCAGGTGTTCTGGTCGGTCACCCTGCCGGGCAATGGCTGGCACCCGTCGATCGTTCGCCGGCAACTGCGCGAGCAGCAGGGTGAAGTCAGCGTCGACATGCAGGTGCGCTGCGGCGCTGCCGAAGATGAGTGTGACCGCTTGGTGCAGGTGTTCCAGGCCAGCAACGAGAACCTGCGTGCGGCCGCCAGGTCGTTGGCCGAATCGCCGGACAACGACTGAGCCCGACATGTGCGAAGGGCAACCCAATCGCCTGGGGCTGTAAGCCACTAAAGCCCCGGCGTGCAGTGCAGTGGCTTCAGGCCGCCCTTGCCTGCTGGCGCGCGCGTGCGCGGCGTTCGATGCTGGCGGCGAACAGCGGGGTTTCGCGGCCATTGTGATCGCCGCCGTCGCGCTGGCGTGCTTCGGCCGCTTCTTCGAACGGGGTGCCATGTTCGGCGATGAAGTCCAGGAATTCCTGGGTGGGGTGGGCGACCACGCTGTTGGTGTATTCGCAGGTGGTGTCGTCGATCTTCTTCACGCTTCGCGTCCAGATCACCTGCACCCGGGTGCGCCCGTTCGGGGTGAAGGCATCGGAGGTGGACACCATGCGGCACAGGCTGGGCGTGGCGACCTCGGCCACGTAGTGCTGCACCATCAGGGTCTTGCCGATCATTTCCACATTGATGGACATGCGCGTGCCATCGTCGGTGGTGGTGCTGCCGGCGGAAATATGGTCCGGCGGGCAGCAGCGCTGGTACTCCGCTTCGGGCAGGTTGAACAGCCATTCGGCGATGTCCACCTGTTCAATGGGCAAGTTGATGACGGCGCTGTAAGCCGAGGAGGACAGCTGCTTGTCGCTGATGATGATGTCGGACATGGGCGGGCTCCGCAGGGGTGGGGTGTGTGACCACTATCGGTTGCCGCTGCGCGCAGGGCAGCCACCTGTTGGCATGGTGGCGTGCATCCATGCGGGCAGCGGCGCCAGACCAAGGTATGGCGCCTGCAGCAGACTGCCCGCTTACACCTGGGCCATGCCACCGTCCACGAACAACTCGACGCCATTGATGAAGCTGGCCGCATCCGAGGACAGGAAGGCCACGGCATTGGCCACCTCCTGCGGTTCGCCCAGGCGTGCCAGCGGCACCTGCGCGGCCAGGTGATCGAACAGGTCCTGGCGGGCTTCATCGGGCACCAGGTCGCCCAGGCCAGGGGTGCGGATCGGGCCCGGGCTGACCACATTCACGCGGATCTTCCGGTCCTTCAGGTCCAGCGACCACGAGCGGGCGAAGTTGCGCACCGCCGCCTTGCTGGCGCTGTACACGCTGAAGCTGGCGGTGCCCTGGATCGACACGGTCGAACCGGTCAGCACGATCGAGGCGCCGTCGACCAGCAGCGGCAGCGCCTTCTGCACGGTGAACAGCACGCCGCGCACGTTGGTAGCGAAGATGCGGTCGAAGTGTTCTTCGGTGATCGCCCCCAGCGGCAGCATGTCACCGCCGCCGGCATTGGCGAACAGGATGTCCAGGCGGCCGGCCTGGCGGGCGATCTGCGCGTAGACCGCATCGAGATCGCTCGGCTGCGAGGCGTCGGCACGGATGCCGGTGGCCTGCGCGCCGATGCTGGCCACGGCGGCATCCAGTTCCGGCTGGCGGCGGCCGGTGATGAAGACCGTTGCGCCCAGGCGTGCCAGGTGCTGGGCGGTGGCCAGGCCGATGCCGGTGGTGCCACCGGTGACCAGGGCGATCTTGCCGTTGAAATCAGTGCTCATGGTGTTCTCCTGTAGGGGCTGCCGGGGAGGGAGGTGGCAGCGGGTGGGAGAATGATGGGCGGCCGCGCTTGGGCGATAAATCATGCGCAATGACAATCACTATGCACCTACATGCATAATGTGCGGCATGAACCAGCTCAACGCCATCCATGCCTTTGCCCGCGTGGTCGAGACCGGCAGCTTCACCCGCGCCGCCGATTCACTGGACATGCCCACCACCTCGCTGAGCAAGCTGGTGCGCGAGCTGGAGGCGCACCTGGGCGTGCGGCTGCTGCAGCGGACCACGCGCCGGGTGGCGGTGACCGCCGAAGGCCAGACGTACTACGAGAAGGCTGGCCGCCTGCTGCGCGACCTGCAGGATGTCGATGCCTCGTTCAGTGCGGCACGCGGAACGCCGCGCGGCCTGCTGCGCGTGGACATCGGCGGTTCCACCGCGCGTGACGTGCTGATTCCGCTGCTGCCGGCGTTCATGGCGCGCTACCCGGAGATCCGCATCGAGCTGGGCGTGTCCGACCGCACGGTGAACCTGATCGGCGAGAACGTGGACTGCGTGATCCGCGGCGGCGCGCTGGATGACTCGTCGCTGGTCGCACGGCACCTGGGCGATGCGCGCCTGATCACCTGCGCCAGCCCGGCCTATCTGAAGGCCCATGGAGTGCCGGCGTATCCGCAGGAGCTGCGCAATGGCCACCGCTTGATCAGCTATCTGCTGCCATCGAACGGGCGCGCCGTGCCGTTCCGGTTCCGCGGCCCCGACGGTGCCTTCGAGATCAAGGCCGAGCACAGCCTGGGCATCAATGAAAGCAATGGCCATCTGGCCGCGGCGGTGGCAGGCCTGGGCCTGGTGCAGACCTTCGGTTATGCCGCAGGCGCGGCGCTGCGCAGCAAGGCGCTGGTGGAGGTGCTGCGGCCTTGGCGACCGGCGTCGTACCCGTTCCATGTGGTGTACCCGGATAACCGCCATGTCAGCCCGCGGCTGCGGGTGTTCATCGACTGGCTGGTGGAGGTGATGCCGCCGTTGCTGGGGGCGGCACCCTGAGCCGTAAGCGCAGCATTACCTGCGGCGCGGCCGCACGGATACGTGTGGGTGGTCCGGCACATGCCAGCGCCAAGGGAAGTCCACGGCACGGCTGATGCCGATGCGCGGTCCCACCACGGGTGCGGCCGGCGGTGGCGTGCCGTCGGAGGCGATGACGATGCCACGGTCGGCGCCGACCAGGTCCGCACCATCCAGCTCGCGGGTAATGCCGAAGGCCTGGGAGAGCTTGCCGGGCCCGCTGGCAAGATCGCGCTCGCGCCTGGCAGCCGGCCGCGCCGCCTGCATGGCGGCCACACCGGCCAACGGTTCGGCCGCCCTCAGCAGTACGCCGACGCCTTCGCCGACCTCTCCACACACCGCATTGCTGCCCCAGTGCATGCCATACGTGAAGTACACATAGAGGTGGCCGGCCTCGCCGAACATCGTGGCATTGCGTGCGGTCTGCCCTCGATACGAGTGCGCGGCCGGGTCTTCGCTTCCCGCATAGGCCTCTACCTCCACGATACGCGCGGCGCGGCCGTCGTCACGCACGATCAGCTTGTTCAACAACTGCGGCGCGACCACGGTGGGATGGCGTCGGTAGAAATCGCGCGGCAACGCACTCCACTGGGCGGGAAGCCAATCGGGCGAGGGCAGGGTGTGCGGCATCGGATCGCTCAAGGCCTGGCCTGCTCCTGCTGCATTTTCTGCGCCTCGTTCTGCAGGCCGGGGTCGTGGGATTCGCCCTGTTTGAAGTACCACAGCACCGTGGGCAGGACCATGGCCAAGAGGCCGACGATCAGTACGACAATGACGATTCGGGTCCGCTTGTTCATCTGGATTCCGCAGAAGAGGGATACAGGCGACGAACGCTAGCAGCGGCGCTGTGCAGCGTCTGTGTCGGCGTATCCGACAGGCTGAAGGAGGGGAAACCGGCAGTACGACGGGCACATACCCGATGCCTGTGGCAACCGTCCAGCACGCAGACTGGATGGATGTTGACGGAAAGGCTGCTGTTCATGGCTGGGCGTGTGCAACGTGCCCTGCTGCCCCTGCGCTGTCTGGTCTGTGGCGAGCCCGGCCACGATGGCCTGGATCTGTGCGCAGCCTGTCTGGCCGATATCCCCTGGTCAGGACGCGCTTGCAACCGCTGCGCCTTGCCGCTGCCCGACACCGCACTGCCGGTGTGCGGCACCTGCCGTGACGAACCGCCGCCGCAGACGGCCACGCATGCCAGCCTGTTGTATCTGCCGCCGGTGGACCAGTTGCTGCTGCGCTTCAAGTTCCACCATGACCTGGCGGCCGGGCGACTGCTGGCGCAGCTGATGCTGCGCCATCCCCCGGCGTGGACCTGCCCGCCGCTGGCGCCGGTGCCGCTGCATCGCCGTCGCCTGCGCCTGCGCGGCTACAACCAGGCTGGTGAGCTGTGCCGGTTCCTGCAGCAGCCGGTGTGGCGCGGGCTGTACCGCCGTCGCCATACCGCGCCGCAGTCAGAACGCAGTGCCGAGCAGCGCAGGGAGAACCTGTTCGATGCGTTCGACGTGCGCGGACCGGTGCCCACACAGGTGACGCTAGTGGATGACGTGATGACCACCGGAAGCACGCTGCTGGAAATCGCCGAGACACTGAAGCTGATGGGCGTGGGCGAGATACGCGCGTGGGTCTGCGCACGGGTGCCATGAAGGCATGCGGTTCCGAACGTGTGTAGAGGGCGTGGATGGCCGGCCTTGCGCGCGCGCTAGGATCCAGATTGGATACTGATCGAAGGAGTGGTCATGCTGTCTCCAGACTCGTCCCGCCCAGCATTGGTAACTGCCATTGGCCGCAGCTGGCCGATCCTGCTGCTGTACGGTGTGGTGGCGCTTGGATTTGGCATCGCCGCGGTGGGCTGGCCGCTGTCGGCGGCCACCGCACTGGCGTGGGTGCTGGGGGTGATGGCCATTGCCGAAGGGGTGATCAGTCTGCTGGCGCTGATCAGCGGCGGCAGTGGCGCGCCGCGCGGCTGGCTGCTGCTGTATGCCCTGGCCTCGCTGGGTTTTGGCGTTCTGGCGATCGTCAATCCGCTGGCCACGGCCAGTGTGCTGGTGCTGCTGCTCGCCGTGTGGCTGCTGCTGGCCGGGCTGTACCGCATCGTCTTCGCCATTCGTGTGCGCAAGCAGATCCAGGGCGAGTGGCTGCTGATACTCAGTGGCCTGCTGGCGGTGGTGCTGGGCGTTCTGCTGGCCGCCAACCCGGTGGCAGGCCTGGCGGTCACCACACTGTGGATCGGCATTGGCAGCCTGGTGTATGGGGTATTGCAGATCGTAGTGGCGTTGAAGCTGCGCAAGCTGACGTAGCGTCGAGCGTGCGCGACGGCTGTTCGCGGCAACCAGCGCGGGTCGACCAAGCGGGGCCCAGGTAGAGTCGAGCTTGCTCGACTGCTGTTGGATGGTAGACCAAGGTCGACCGCTACCAAGCAAAGTGGTCGATCCCTACCGGAAATGCGCTTCGATCTCTTCCAGCGACTTGCCCTTGGTTTCCGGCAGCCACAGCGCGGCCACCAGGAAGAACACGAACGTGCAGCCGGCCCAGAACAGGAACATGCTGGCGTAGCCGTAGTGGCCCACCGTGGGCAGGAACAATGCCGCAATCGTGGTCGAAACGAACTGGTTGATCAGCAGCGCGATGCTCATGCCGTTGGAGCGGATGCGGTTGGGCATCAGCTCGGACAGCGCCAGCCATACGCACACACCGGGGCCGACGGCGAAGAAGCCGACGAACACCAGGATGCACGCGGCTACGGCCCAGCCATGGGCCGGCGGCGGTACCGGGCCGATGCGCGCCTGTTCGATGCGCAGCGGCGCCTGCGCGGCGCTGGCCGGGTCGGCGAAGGGATTCAGGTGCAGGCGGCGGAAGAACGTGCCGATCACGCTGTCCGGCTGCACGGTGCCGGCACGCTCGATGCGCAGCTCGCGGTCACCCGGGTTGTCGCTGCGCAACGCGCGCACATTGGTGAAATCGCCGTAGGCGTACGACACCGTCAGTTGCAGCGGCCGCCCTTCGCGGTCGATGCCCGCGCCCAACTGCTGCCACTGCGCGTCATCCAGCACCAGGCGCAGGCCATCGCCCTGTACCGCTGCGTGCAACTGCGGCTGCACATCGGCACGGCCGCGCTCGGCCTGGAAGAACAGGGTGGCGGCTGCCAGCAGCGCTACGCAGATGCCACCACTGCCCAGCATCAACAGGAACTTGCGACCCTTGCGATCGACCAGCAGCAGCGCGGCCACGGTCATCAGCGCGTTGAGCAGCTTGATGGCCACGTCGGCACCATTGGCCACTGAACCCGACAGGCCGGCCTGGTTGAGGATGTTCACCGCATAGGCCAGCACCGAGTTGATGCCGGTGGCCTGGGTGCAGGCCAGCACCACGCAGGCCAGCAGGAAGGGCTTCACGTAGCGGCGGCTGAGCAGCGGCTCACGCTTGCCGTCGGCACTGTGGGCATCCGGTGCCTGGATCTGCGCCAGCGTGGCCTCCACCCGGTCGGGCGCAAGTACACGCTGCAGGCTGCGCCGCGCGTCAACCACGCGCCCACGCCGCACCAGCCAGCGCGGCGATTCAGACAGCCAGAACAGGCCCACGCAGAACACGATGCCCGGGGTCAGGCAGCTCCAGAAAATGGTGCGCCAGGCATGATCCTTGGCCGCGAACAGTGCCTGCGCCTGCTGTGCGTCGGGCAGGCGGCGCGCGGCTTCGGTGGCCGCATCCACCGCATGGGCCTGGTACAGACCGATCAACGCGGCCAGCACCAGGCCAATGGTCAGCAGCAGCTGGAACATGGCCGCACCACGGCCGCGTCGTTCCGGGCTGAGCACTTCGGCCAGGTAAAGCGGCACCACCACGCCGATCAGGCCGCCGCTGATGCCTTGCAGCAGGCGCCCCAGCAGCAGCGGTGTGTAGCCCGAAGCGAGTGCCATGATCGGAATGGATGCGGTGAACAGCACGCCGGCCAGCAGCATGGCGCCACGGCGGCCGATCAGATCGGCCACCAGCCCGGCGAACAGCGAAGACAGCACACTGCCCAGCAGCACCGCCGCCACCACGAAGCCCAGCTGCTGGCTGCTCAGGTGCCAGGCCTGGCTGGCGGTGGCTTCCAGGTAGGGCAGGGCGCCGGCAATGATGCCGATGTCGATGCCGTACAACAGACCACCGAGGCCGCCGATGAACAGCAGGTAGCGAACGGGCCAGCGCGGAGCGGTACGTGCAGTCATCGACAGGTTTCCTGTGCGGCAATTCGGTGCGGATTGCTTCTGTAGAGTCGAGCCATGCTCGACTGCGCTTCGTTCCGGTATCTCGCACGATCAGTCGAGCATGGCTCGACTCTACAAAGGCGTGGTGCGTCAGGCGGGTGCAGCGTTGAGGTCAATCACGTGCCCACCCACCACCACCTGCTGCAGGCGCAGGCTGGCGTCGAGCACCACCAGGTCGGCCAGGGTGTCGGGCGCAATGCGGCCGCGATCCTGCAGGCCCAGGTAATCGGCCGGGAAGGTGGATACGCGCTGCGCGGCGTCGGCCAGGTCCAGGCCCACCTGCACCAGGTTGCGCAGTGCCTGGTCCATGGTCAGCGCGCTGCCGGCCAGCGAACCGCTGGCCAGGCGCACGCAGCCGCCACACTTGTGTACCCGCTGCTCGCCCAGTGCGTATTCGCCATCGGGCATGCCGGTGGCGGCGGTCGCATCGGTGACCGCGTACAGGCGCGGAATCGCGCGCGCGGCCAAGCGGATCACGCCCGGATGGATGTGCTGCAGATCGGGAATGATTTCCGCGTACTGCGCATGCGCCAGTGCGGCGGCGGCAATGCCGGGGCGGTAATGGTCCACGCCGGTCATGCCGTTGAACAGATGCGTGAACCCAGACGCGCCGGCCTGCAAGGCGGCCACGCCTTCGTCGTAGCTGCCGGCACTGTGGCCCAGCTGCACACGGATGCCCATGGCGGCCAGCGCGGGAATCAGTGCGGTGTGCTCGCCGATCTCCGGTGCCAGCGTCATCACCCGGATAGGGGCGAGCGCATGCAGTTGCTGCACCAGTGCCAGGGTGGCCTCGATGGTGCGGTTGGGCTGTGCGCCCAGGCGCTGCGGACTGATGAAGGGCCCTTCCAGATGCACGCCGGCAATGCGCGCGGCATCGGCCTGCGGCGCGGCCTGGGCCGCCGCGACGCCGCGCAGGGCGTGTTCGATCTCGTCCAGCCCGGCGGTCATGGTAGTGGCCAGCAGGGTGGTGGTGCCGAACCGGGTATGGGTGCGGGCGATGGTGCGCGCCACGTCGCCGCCCTGCATCAGGTCCACGCCCGCCGCACCGTGCACGTGCAGGTCGATGAAGCCGGGCAGGATCACCGGCAACTGCAGGTCATCCGCGCCGCTGTGGTCATCCACCTGCAACTGGCGCACGTGTGAATCGAAGTGGACGTGGCCGCGCCGCCAGCCCAGCGGGGTCAGGATGCGGCCGTACAGGGTGCGTGTCGGGTTCATGGCGGTGTCTCGGCGATGATCACTTCGATGCCCAGCCGCTGCAGCCCCTCGCGGGTGGCTTCGTCGATGCCCGGATCGGTGATGACAGCGTGGATCTGGTCGAGGCGGGCGATGCGGTGCAGGCTGACGCGGCCGAACTTGGACGCATCGGTGAGCACCACGATGCGCCGCGCGCGTTCCACCATGCGGTGGTTGAGGCGGGCTTCGGCTTCATCGTGGGTGGTCAGGCCGAACTGCAGGTCCAGGCCATCCACGCCCAGGAACAGGGTGTCGAAGCTGTAGGAGTTGAGGCTGGCCTCGGCCTGGCTGCCCTGCAGCGACAGCGACTGCTGGCGAAGCAGGCCGCCGGTCAGCAGCACGTTGATGCCCGGCGCGTTGGCCAGTTCCCAGGCAATGTTCAGGCCGTTGGTCATCACCGTCACATCGCGGTGGCCGCGCAGGTGGCGGGCCAGGGTCATGGTGGTGGAGCCGGAGTCGATGATGATGTTGTCACCGCCCTGCACCAGCCGCGCGGCGCGGGCGCCGATCGATTCCTTCAGCGGCAGGTTCAGCGCATCCTTTTCGTGGATGTCCTGTTCCTGGGGTGGCGTGCGCACCAAGGTGGCGCCGCCGTGGGTACGGGTGGCCAGGCCCTGTGCTTCGAAATGGCTCAGGTCGGCGCGGATGGTCACCGCCGACACGCCATAGCGCTCCACCAGGTCAGCCACCTGCACGGTGCCGTGTTCGATCAGGCGCTGCAGGATCTGTTGGCGACGGGAGCGGGTGTTGCGCATGGCCATCTCTCGGTTCCGTGTGAAAGGTAGAGATTAGCCGTTCGCAAGAACGCTGGCAGCAGAACTTGCGTTCTGCTTGCGGCTACCGGCCTGGTTGGCGCTGCACGCACGTGCGTACTCGCCCAGGCATTGACCCACCCTGTGCTGCACCAGCGCGGCGGGCGTGTTGGCCAAGGTGCCTTCGCGCACCGCACGGTACTGCTCGGGCAGGTGCTGGCTGAGCAGCACCAGCGGCGGCGCGTGCTGTTCCAGGTTGGCGAACAGGGTCTGCACCGCCTGCACCAGCGCCGGCTCGCCCCAGTAATAGCGGCAGCGGTCGCTGAAGGAGAACGCGCGCAGCAGGCGCAGAGCGGGCTCGTCACCCTGATAGTACGACTGCCAGTACTTCGGCTGCGCCACCATCACGTCATCCAGCACCTGCGGCAGGCGCGAACACTGTGCGGCCGGCAGCAGCTCGGCTTCGATCGCGGCCAGTGCGAACAGCGCTTCGCGATAGGCGAAGGTGGCCGCCGGGCCCACTTTGAGGATGGCGAAGTGATCGCGCACCAGCGCGTGCAGGCCGCTTTCGCGCTGGTAATCGGTGGAATGTGCTTCGAAGACGATGCGCGGTTGCTGTTCCAGGAAGTCGGCCAGTTTGCCCGCCGCCGCTGGGTCGTACTCGTGCACGCTGCTGTGGTCGAAGTCCACGCCCGGCTGCACCACCATGGCGATCACCCGCTGCCAGGCCTCGCGCAGCTGCGGCGTATCGAAGGCATGCTGGTGGATGGCCAGGGTCTGCGCGGCGGCCGCCGGCGTGGTCACCTGCAGGCCTTCAGCCAGCGAGGCTTCGCCACCGGGAATCGGCACTTCGGTACCGATCACGTAGACCGGCGGCGGCAGACCGTGCTCGGCGGCGGTGCGTTCGGCAATCCCGGCCAGCTCGGCCGAACGCGCGGCCACGATGGCATCGGGCAGCGGCACCGGGTCGTCGGCGCAGGACATGCTGCAGTCCAGGTGGATCTTGTGGAAACCGGCGGCCACATAAGCCTCGATCAGCACGCGCGCATGGGTCATCGCTTCGGCGGCGGGGCGCTTCTGCCAGGCATTGGGACCCAGATGGTCACCGCCCAGTATCAAGCGTTCGCGCGGGAAACCTTCTTCATCGGCCAGCGTGCCCACGTAGTCGCGGTACTGCGGCGGCGTCATGCCGGTGTAGCCACCGAACTGGTCCACCTGGTTGGAGGTGGCTTCGATCAGCAGCAGCGTGCCATGGGCCAGCGCCACGTGCATGGCCGCGCGCAGCACCTGTTCGTTGCTGCAGCAGACGCTGTACAGGCCAACGTTGGCACCGGCACGGTGGGAAGCAAGCAGTGTCTGCAGCGGGGACATGGTCAGGCTCCGGTCGATCAGGAAAGCGAGGGGTGGCAGGCCAGCAGGGCGGCACCGCGGGCACCACCGGCATCGCCGAATCGCGGCGGCACGATGGGCGGTACCTGCACGCCGTTGAACAGATGCGCGGCGACGGCCGCGGGCAGCTGCTGGTACAGCGGCGCGTACTGCGACAGGCCACCGCCGAGCACGATCACGTGCGGGTCCAGCGCCAGCACCAGGGCGGCCAGGCTGTGGCCCAGCAGGTCGCGGTGGATATCCAGTGCCTGCCGTGCACGCGCATCGCCTGCTTCGGCGTTGGCGATCACGGCGCTGGCATCGGCAGCGCTGCCGCCCAGGTGGCGCTCGATCATGGCCAGGCCGCTGCCGGACACGTAGCGCTCCACGCAGCCCTGCAGGCCGCAAGCGCAGGCGATCAGCGGCAGGCCGTGGCGCCGCAGCAGGTGGCCGGGCACGCTCCAGTGGCCCCATTCGCCCGCCAGGCCGTTGAAGCCGGACAGCAGGCGACCGTGCAGGCAGAAACCACCGCCGGCAGCGGTGCCGAGGATTGCGCCGAACATGCTGGGGTAGCCTTCGGCGGCGCCGCCGTGTGCTTCGGACAGGGCGAAACATTGCAGGTCGTTGCCGAAGTGCAGCGGGCGCTGCAGGCGGGCCTGCAGATCGGCGGCCACGGTCTGCCCGGTCAATGCGGGTACGTTCGCACTCAGTTGCCGACCACTGCGGCGGTCGCGCACGCCAGGCAGGGCAATGCCGATGGCCGCGGCCGGGCTGCCGAGCGCGGTATCGGCCTCGGCCACCAGGGCCGCCACCGCCTGCAGGAAACCGGCGTAGTCGCCCTGCGGCGTGGCCACGCGGCGGCGCCAGCTGACCTGCAACGTCGTATCGCAGGCCACCAGCTCAATCTTGGTGCCGCCAATATCGATGCCGTAGCAGGCGTGGGCGATCAGCTCAGCCATGGTGGATGGTGACGCCCTGCACGACGCGGTTGACGGTGCCGTCGGGGAACGGGTTGTCCGGGGTCAGGCCGAGCGCGGCCGAACGCTGCAGCGCGTAGAGCTGGGCGAAGCCCAGCCACACCGGCGCCAGCCACGGATCATCGAGCGCTGGCACCGCCAGGGTGTAGTCATCATCGGCGCCGATATCGGCATGCGGGCCGATGGCCAGCACCTGCCCGGCCACGCCGTCGCGGCGCAGCTCTTCCAGCAGATCCTGTTCGTAGCGGCGGGCCAACGCTTGGCCGCTGCGCAGCACTACCACCAGGGTCTGTGCATCCAGCGTCGATTTCGGGCCATGGCGGAAGCCCAGCGGCGTGTTGGCCAGCGCCAGCACGCGGCCGGCGGTCAGCTCCAGCACTTTCAGCGCGCTTTCGCGGGCCAGCGCTTCCAGCGGGCCACTGGCCAGGTAGATCACCCGGTTGAAGGGACGCTGCGCCAGTGCCGCCACCGGTGCATCCCAGGCGGCCAGGCCTTCGCGGCCCAGCGCGCCAATCTGCTTCAGGCGCGCGATGCGGGCCTCCCACGGCGCGCGATCAAACACGGTCAGCGCGGCCAGCAGCATGCAGGTCAGGCTGCTGGTCATCGCGAACGCGCGGTCGCAGCTGGCCGAGGGCATCAGCAGGGTGCAGGTATCGGCACGACCGGCGCCACGCCGGGCCAGTTCGCCATCGGCATTGCAGGTGATGTCCAGGAAGCGCGCCTGCGCCACGTCGCTGCGCACGCGGTCCACCGCGGCCACGCTTTCCGGGCTGGAACCGCTGCGCCCGAACGACACCAGCAGGGTGGGGCGGTCGCGCTGTAGGTACAGCGCCGGGTGGGTCAGCAGGCTGGTGGTGTGCACCACGCGCACCTCGGCCGGCCACTGCGCGTTGATCGCATCGGCCACCATTTCGGCGATGAAGCCGGAGCTGCCGGCGCCGGTGAACAGCACGCGCTGGTTCGGATCGTTGAGGCTGTCGCCAAGGAAGGCCTGCAGGCGGTCGCGGGCACGCGACAGGTCCTGCGCCAGGGTTTCCCACAGCGCCGGCTGCTGGGCGATCTCGGTAGCGGTGTCGGCTCCGCCAAGGCGCTGCCAGGCGGGCACATCGGAAAGCAGGGTGACGTCCATTCAGAGGTTCCAGTTGGGCCAGCGCACCATCTGCGTTTTCTTTCGAAATGTCAAACATCGAAAGCAAAAAGAAAGAAATGGATTGGCGTGACTTGCTCGGGACGGGGCCGATCGCGAAACGCAAGAATCGGTCGGATGCCGTATCGCACAATGCTTAACAGGGGACTGCAAGCGATTACACAAAGTATTGCGGCGCACCAACTTTCGTTTGTATCAAATATATCTTCCTTTTTCCTTTCAGTTTATTGACATCTTTCGAATCGCTGCCCTAGAGTCGGCCCAACCGCTTTCGAAACGCCCGGTGAACGGGTTGGGAGTCTGTGTGGAGAACTGCGTTCGTCGCTCGCCGCTGCTGCTGGCCCTGCTGCCGACATTGATGCTGGCAGCGCCATCGGCCCAGGCCGAGCCGGTCGGCAACCTGCGTTCGGTCAGCGCCAGTGGCAGCCGCGACGGCGTGCAGGGCTGGGATCTGCAGACCGACAGCGGCGCACGCATCCGCATCGAACTGCCGGCCGCGGACATCATCCGGGTGCAGGCCGGCCGCAAGGGCACGCTCACCGGCGCCGGCGACAAGGCCGCGCCGATCGTGCTGCCGCAGCCCAAGGCGCACGTGCAGGCGCAGCTGGAAGAAGACGCACAGGAAATCCGCGTGCGCACCGACGCACTGGTGCTGCATGTACAGCGGCAACCGCTGCGGCTGCGCCTGGAACGCCTGGACAATGGCCAGCCGACCGCGCTGTGGCAGGAACTGCAGCCGCTGGACCTGGATGCCACGCAGAGCGTGCAGGTGTTGTCTTCGCAGGCCGATGAAGGCTATTACGGCGGCGGCCAGCAGAACGGCCGCTACCAGTTCAAGGGCCGCGAACTGGAGGTGTCCTATTCCGGTGGCTGGGAAGAAGGTGATCGTCCGAGCCCGGCGCCGATGCTGCTCAGCAGCCGTGGCTGGGGCATGCTGCGCAACACCTGGAGCGATGGCAGCTACGACCTGCGCCAGGCCGACCAGGCCACCCTGCTGCATCGCGAAGACCGCTTCGACGCCTATTACTTCGTCGGCGCCGACCTGCCGAAGCTGATCGAACGCTACACCCAGCTGACCGGCCGCCCGAACATGGTCGCGCGCTGGGCGCTCTCCTACGGCGATGCCGATTGCTACAACGACGCCGACAACAGCAAAAAGCCCGGCACCGTGCCCGAAGGCTGGAGCGATGGCCCGACCGGCACCACGCCGGATGTGATCGACAGCGTGGCCAGGCAGTACCGCGACCATGACATGCCCGGCGGCTGGATCCTGCCCAACGATGGCTACGGCTGTGGCTACAAGCAGTTGCCGGAAACAGTGAAGGGGCTGGCCGGCTATGGCTTCCGCACCGGTCTGTGGACCGAGAACGGCGTCGACAAGATCGCCTGGGAAGTGGGCAAGGCCGGCAGCCGCGTGCAGAAGCTGGACGTGGCCTGGACCGGCAAGGGCTACCAGTTCGCGATGGATGCCAACCGCCAGGCCTTCGACGGCATCCTCGACAATTCCGATTCGCGCCCGTTCCTGTGGACGGTGATGGGCTGGGCCGGCATCCAGCGCTACGCGGTGGCCTGGACCGGCGACCAGAGCAGCAGTTGGGACTACATCCGCTGGCACGTGCCGACCCTGGTCGGCTCGGGCCTGTCCGGCATGGCCTACGCCAGCGGCGACGTGGATGCGATCTTCGGTGGCAGCGCCGAAACCTTCACCCGCGACCTGCAGTGGAAGGCATTCACCCCGGTGTTGATGGGCATGAGCGGCTGGTCGTCGAACGCGCGCAAGCACCCGTGGTGGTATGACGAGCCCTACCGCAGCATCAACCGCGACTACCTGAAGCTGAAAATGCGCCTGACCCCGTACATGTACGGGCTGGTGCACGAAGCTGCACAGACCGGCGCGCCGCCGGTGCGCGGCCTGATGTGGGACCACCCGCGCGATCCGCATGCGCAGGATGAAACCTACAAGTACCAGTTCCTGCTCGGCCGCGACCTGCTGGTGGCGCCGGTGTACCGCAGCCAGGCCGCCAGCCGTGGCTGGCGCCGCGACATCCACCTGCCGGCCGGCGGCTGGATCGACTACTGGGATGGCCGCCGCGTACAGGCCGGGGCCGAGGGTCGCCAGCTCGACCGCCAGGTGGACCTGGCCACGCTGCCGGTGTTCGTGCGTGCCGGTGCGATCCTGCCGATGTACCCGTCCATGCTGTTCGACGGCGAAAAGCCGCTGGACGAAGTGATCTTCGACCTGTATCCGCAGGGCGATGCGCAGTACACGCTGTACGAAGACGATGGCACCACCCGCCGCTACCAGCAGGGTGAATCGAGCACGCAGGTGGTGCGCGTGCAGGCGCCGGTGCAGGGCAGTGGCTCGGTGCAGGTGCAGATCGATGCAGTGCAGGGCCAGTACAACGGCCAGCTGGCACAGCGCCGCTACGGCCTGCGGGTGCTCAGCCGACAGGCGCCGCGCGCGGTGCAGGCCGCTGACCGCAGGCTGCCCGCGCTGGCCGATGCCGCCGCGTTCAATGCTGCTGCCGAAGGCTGGTACTTCGATGCCAGCGAGCGCCGTGGCACCCTGCACGTGCGCACCGCCGCGCAGGACATCCGCCAGCCGCTGCAGCTGCAGCTGGACTTCGCCGTCGCGGTGGCGCCCGCCGACGATGCCTTCCCGGCCGCACCGGTGCTGGGCCGCGAACTGCCGGCCGACAGCCTGCTGGTGGTCAATCGCCCGGCCGAAGAACCCGGCCACGCGCTGGAAAATGCCTTCGATGATGATCCGGGCACCTGGTTCCGCAGCGTGCGCAACCAGGCCGTGCGCACCGGTGCCCACGAGTGGGTGATCGGCTTCGGCGAGCGGAAGATGATCGATGGCATCGACATTGCGCCGCGCAACGACAAGAACTGGAAGCACGGCCAGGTGCGCGACTACGAGGTCTATCTGGGCGACAGCAATGGCGAATGGGGCGAACCGATCGCGCGTGGCCGCCTGCAGTTGAAGGAAGGCGTGCAGCGCATCGACTTCCCCGCCCACGCCGGCCGCCTGCTGCGCTTCCGCGTGCTGAGCGTGCAGAACCCCGAGGGGGACGGCGCCAGCAGCACCGATCCGATGGTCACCGCCGCACAGGGCAGCGCCCGCGCCTTCGATGCCCTGCAGCCGCGCGATGTGGGCCCGATTGCCCTGTCGACTTTCCATATCCTTGAACACCCGACACCAGAACGGCCGGCCCAGCAGCGCTTTCTCTCGGAACTGCCGGTGCCGGCCGCGCTGGCCCAGCAGGTGCGCGCCGACCACGCCTTCCGTGGCGACGCCGGCATGCGCATGAACGGCCTGCAGTTCCGCCGCGGCCTGGGCGTGGCCGCCAACAGCCGTATCGACCTGCGCCTGCAGGGTGGCTGGCAGCTGCTGCGCGCCGACCTTGGCATCGACGATGCCTGCCGCAGCGCCGGTGGCCTGCAGTTCCAGGTCTGGGGTGACAACCACCTGCTGTACGACAGCGGTCTGGTGAAGGCGCCCGGCGTGGTCAAGCCGGAACTGGATATCCGTGGTCTTTCCACCCTTAGCCTGCGCACGCTGGGTGCACAGGGCAGCCAACCCACCCAGGTCTGTGCGAACTGGGCCAACGCCGTGCTGATCGGCCAGGAGGGCGACTCGGCCAGCATCGTCGCCCCATGACCCCCACGTAACACCGCTCCTCCCCCGCCCATTCCGACTACGGCTTCCGAGCCGTGGCCCGGGAGCGTTTTGCCCGCCAATCGCTTTCGCGCCGCCCACCCGCCGCGCACCCCTGCCAGGAGAGAACCCCGATGTTGCCCGCCCGCCACGCTCGTCCGCCCTGTCGTTCGCTCGCTCCGCTGTCGCTGGCCATTGCCGGCGTGCTGCTGTCGATCGCCCTGCCTGCTGCCGCCCAGGACAGCAAGGAAAGCAAGGACAACGCCACCGACCTGGCCCGTATCGAGGTCACCGGTTCCAACATCCGCCGCACCGACGTGGAAACCGCCTCGCCGGTGCAGGTGATCAGCAAGCAGGACATCCAGAACATGGGCGCGCGCACCCTGCTGCAGGTGCTGGACAACCTGCCCGCCGCACGCCCGGCGCAGCAGGATTCGCGCTCGCTGTTCACTGGCTCCGATGGCGCCTCGCAGGCCAACCTGCGCGGCCTGGGTGCGCAGGGCACGCTGGTGCTGCTGAACGGTCGCCGCCTGTCGTACTACGGCGCGCCGGCGGGCTTCCAGACCCAGTTCGTCAACATCGATGCCATTCCGGCCGCTGCCATTGAACGCATGGAAGTGCTGACCGACGGCGCCTCGGCGGTGTACGGCACCGATGCGGTGGCCGGTGTCATCAACGTGATCACCAAGCGTAATTTCCAGGGCGCGGAAATCACCTTCAGCAATGACACCTCCTCGCGCATCGATTCCTACGGCGAACGCCAGGCCAGCATCACCGCCGGCTTCGGTGACCTGACCGAAAACCGCTTCAACGTGTACGGCGCGGTGAACATGTACCGCCGCGACGCCATTCCGCTGGCCGATTTCTACGACAAGCGGCCGGCCCAGTTCTACGTCAACAACCCCAACTACCTGACCAACCTGCGCCTGGGCGTAGGCAGCAAGCCGGGCCAGTTCAATCCGGGGACCTATTTCGCCTTCGATCCGGTGACCGGCCGCCGCGTGCAGGAAGCCGCGCCGGGCTGCCAGAACGTGCTGCAGGGCCAGGCCGCCGGCCCCAGCTGCGTCTGGGAAACCTGGATGAACAACGAGATCGACGCCGGCGCCAAATCCGAGCGCAACACCGCCTACCTCAACGGCACCTTCCTGGTCGGCGACAACACCGAAATCTTCGCCGAAGCCACGTATACCGACATCGACCTGCGCGCCAACGGTGGCACCCCGCGCACCTACGGCACCACCACCGGCAACCCCAGCAGCTGGTTCTCGCGCGATACCGGCACCACGGTGAACCAGTTCCTGTACCCCTACCTCGGCCCGAACAACGAGTACAACCACGCCAGCCCGGAGCTGAAGGCGCTGATGGGCGGCGTGGTAGGCCTGAACTACCTGCTGCAGGATGCGGGCCCGAACTACTTCGGCCAGCGCAACACCGACCAGAGCTACCGCGTGCTGACCGGCGCGCGTGGCAACGTGGGTGACTGGAACTGGGAAACCGCGTTCGCCACCGCCGGCACGCACTCGGTCACCTACCAGACCATCAACGTGAACCTGAAGGGCTTCGAGAAAGCTTTCGGCCCGTACTCGGTGGACCCGGGCACCGGCCGGGTGATCATCTCCGACCATCCGGCCTATAAGTTCGGTGAGATCAGCGAGGCCAACGCCGCGCTCATCCGCGAAGCCTTCCCGACCTTCGACATCCAGTCGTGGACGCGCCTGCATACCCTGGACGGCAAGATTGAAGGCCCGCTGGCGCAGCTGCCGGCCGGTGAAATGCGCGCGGCGTTCGGCTTCAACGCCAGCCGCGAAACCTTCTACACCCCCGGCAACCCGGACGCCGCTGCGGGCCTGATCACCCAGCAGGGCGGTTCGTGGTTCGATGGCGCGCGCAACACCTATGCGCTGTTTGCTGAAACGGTGGCGCCGATCACCGACAAGCTGGAACTGGACGCCGCGCTGCGCGTGGACAAGTATCCCAACTTCAACGCCAACGTCGCGCCGAAGATCGGCTTCAAGTACCAGGCCTTCGACCGGCTGATGCTGCGCGGCACGTATTCCACCGGCTTCCGTGCGCCCAGCCTGGCCGAATCGGGCAGCGGCGGCGTGTTCGCCCAGCTGGGCGGCTACCGCGACGACGTGCGCTGCGACGAGACCAACGCAATCGCCAACCTGCTGCTGAAGTCGCAGCGCCCCGGCGATGTCGACCTGGGCAAGGGGCTGCTGAACGTGGATTGCAGCCGCACCGTGGCCCGCATGACCCAGCCCAACCAGGACCTGAAGCCGGAAAAGGCGAAGATCACCACCCTCGGCTTCGTCTACGAGCCGGCCAGCTGGCTGTCGGTGTCGGCCGACTACTGGTTCATCTACCGCGACAATGAAATCGTCGCGCCGGATTTCACCCGGGACACCGACATCATCGCCTCCACCCGCTCGCCGATCACCGACGCCGACCGCGCCAACCTGGCCCAGCTGGCTGCCATGTGTGCCGACCCGGCCAGCGGCGTGGCCTGCCCGGGCGTGCTGCCCGGCTACAGCGTGGGCAACGTGGCCAGCGTGGTGGGGCAGTACAAGAACCGCGGCAAGACCCTGGTCGATGGCTTCGACGTGGACGCGCGCAGCCGCTTCTCGCTGGGCGCATGGGGCGGACTGAACATCGGCCTGGCCGCGACCATCGCCAACCGCAACCGCTACTACATGGATGAAGAGAGCGGCTGGTACTACGGCGATGTGGTGGGCTACTACAACAACCCGCGCCTGCGTGCCACGCTCAATGCCGACTGGACCTACAGGCAGGTGACCACCAGCATGTTCGTGAACTACGTGGGCGGCACCAAGTGGGCGCGCGACCGGGTGGACGAAGTGGACAACAATGCGCAGACCTGCACCGCCGGCTATCTGCCCGTGGAGAAGAGCAAGTGCGATGGTGCGCCGTCGTGGTGGACGGCCAACCTGAGCGTGACCTGGCGCCCGGACGATGCCTGGAACCTCAGCTTCACCGTCAAGAACCTGTTCGACCGACTGCCGTTCTACGACCCCAACAGCTTCCTGGGCGATTCCAGCGACTACGCCACCATCTTCGGCCGCGGCTACAGTGTCACCGTGGGCTACAGGTTCCAGTAAACCGATCGTGTGACCCGGCGCGCCGGCTGCAGTTGGCGCGCCTTCAAGAGGAGCGTGAGAGCCATGCAACGTAGGGAATTCATTGCGGCCGGTGCCGCCATCGCCGCCAGCAGCCTGCTGCCGCAGAGCCCCGCCTGGGCACGCGGGCGCACGGTGCGCCTGGCCCTGATCGGCACCGGCATGCGTGGCCTGGTGCTGCTGAAAGAGCTGGTGCGCCGCGATGATGTGGAGGTCGTCGCCCTGTGCGACATCGAACCGATCATGCTGGGCCGCGCCATGGACATGGTGGCCAAGGCCGGCAAGCCCGCGCCGAAGACCTACGGCCAGGACCGCGACAGCAACGCGTGGAAGCGCCTGCTGGAACAGAAGGGCATCGACGGGGTGATCATCGCCACGCCCTGGGAATACCACGCGCCGATGGCGATTGTGGCCATGCAGGCCGGCGTGGCCGTGGGCTGCGAAGTGGTGGCCGGCATCACCCTGCAGGACCACTGGGATGTGCTGAAGACCCAGCTGAGCACCGGCACCCCATACATGCTGCTGGAGAACGTCTGCTACCGCCGCGACGTGATGGCCGCCCTGCAGATGGTGCGGCAGGGCCTGTTCGGCGAACTGGTGCACCTGCAGGCCGGCTACCAGCACGACCTGCGCGGGGTGAAGTTCAATTCCGGCGATCCCAACCAACCCTACGACAGTGGCGTGGAATTCGGTCCCAAGGGCTGGAGCGAAGCGCGCTGGCGCACCGAACACTCGGTGCAGCGCAACGGTGAGCTGTACCCCAGCCACGGCATCGGCCCGTGCGCCATGTACACCGGCATCAACCGCGGCAACCGCTTCACCCACATCAACGCGTTCGCGACCAAGGCCCGCGGCCTGCATGATTACACCGTGGCCAAGAGTGGTGGCACCACCCACCCCAGCACCAAGGTGAAGTTCAAGCTGGGTGACATCGTGACCACCACGCTGGCCTGCGAGAACGGAGAAACCATCCTGCTGCAGCACGACACCTCGCTGCCGCGCCCGTACTCGATGGGCTTCCGCGTGCAGGGCACCAAGGGCCTGTGGATGGACGTGAACCATTCGATCCACATCGAAGGCCGCAGCCCGCCGCACCAGTGGGAAGCGTTCAAGAAGTACCAGGACCAGTACGAGCACCCGCTGTGGAAGCAGAACGCCGACACCGCTGCCAGCGCCGGCCACGGTGGCATGGATTGGTTCGTCATCCACGCCTTCGTGGAAGCGCTGAAGGCCAAGGCACCGATGCCGATCGACATCTACGACGCGGTGACCTGGAGTGCCATCACCCCGCTTAGCGAACAGTCCATCGCCAGCGGCTTCCAGACCCTGGAATTCCCCGACTTCACCGCCGGCACCTGGAAGCAGCGCAAGCCGATCTTCGCCTTCGACGGCACCTACTGACCGGCTCTTGTAGAGTCGAGCCATGCTCGACTGCTTTCAACGCAACGCCGGGCCATGCCCGGCGTTGCTGCTGGCGTCTGCGATACTCTGCACGCAGAAACCCAGGACCCCTCACCCCCATGGCATGGCAGAAGATCAGCGACCTTCCTGACCAACGATTCGTAGGCCCCTACGGCATCGAATTCTGGCGAATCCACGAAGGCCAGGTCTTCCACCAGGGCCGCCTGCTGCGCAAGGCCGATGCGGCCACCTTCGAGTTCATTCCCGCTCACTACTTCATCGCGCGCGACGCGCATGCGGTCTACCACGCCTGGACCCGGCTGCCCGCCATCGACCGTGACAGTTTCCGCCAGTGCGGCGATTACTGGCTGGACAACCGCCATGTGTACTTCGAGTACGAGACATCGCTGAAAGCGCTGGCAGAAGCGGATTGCACCACCTTCCGCAGTCTGGGCGCTGCCTACGGCGCCGATGACAACGGCGCCTGGTACGGCGGACGGCGCATGAAGCAGTGCCTGCGGGGTGACCGGCTGCAGCTTTCACCGCTTGACCCGCTGTTCGCACTGGACGACACCCATGTCTACTGCGATGGAAAGCCGCTGCCCGGGGTGGATCGCGCACGCTGGCGACTGCTGAACGATGGGTTCTCCCGCGACGACAGCCGCATCTATTACCTGGAGCGGAAACTGCCGCGCGTGGATGCGGCGTCGTGGCGGCAGTTGCAGGGCAGCTGGTCGCGGGACCACAAGAACCTGTTCCATATGTTCATGATCGAGACCGACCCGGCGCTGCGTGCGCAGCATGGTTTCGCTCCAGGTGAGTGAATCCATCGGACATCCTGTGCCAGGGGCGTGGATCCGATGCGTCTACTGACATTCACCTGCCCACTCTGCGGCGCACCAAGGCAACGCTTCCCCGTGCGTTCTGCATGGGCACGGCAGGCGAAGTCGGCTTGCCGTGCCTGCGGCATTGTCGTGCGGTCGGATCCCCGATTGGGCATGTACTCCCTCTATGTGCTGTACACGCAGATCATCGCCGTGCTGGCGGCGCTCCCATTGATATGGGCTTATGTCACCGGTGAATGGGCATGGCTTGCCGGTATCTGGCTGGTGGTACTGGTGCTGTGCGGGCTTCCTGGGGCGATCAGGCACGCGCGCAGCCCGATCGTCCGTGCTGGACCGGATCCCAATCGCAGCTATGCGTGCCGGCCGGGCAGGCTGCCTGACGACCCGACCGCGCAATTCACGCCGGGCGGCAGCTCGCCGCGCAGGAATGCCAGCCCATGACCCAGATGGCCAAGGCGTCTACGTTGCTTCTGTGAGGACTTCTGCCGGTCGGCGGTGTCAGGCAAGGCTGACAGAGGCAGGAAAAATGGCGCGCCCGGAGGGATTCGAACCCCCGACCAATGGCTTCGGAAGCCACTACTCTATCCGGCTGAGCTACGGGCGCGTTGTACAACCGCCACACCGTCGGCCAGTGCCGGGGCGGGCATCGCAGCGCCATGAAGACGGTGCGGGAGGGGCATTCTATCCAGTTTCGCCGCACAAATCTCCCCCCGCCTGCAAAGTCGGGCGGAGGGCACAGGAGTATCCTAGTGCGATGGCTGATACCCCCCTTTCCGCGCCGCATCCGGCGCCGACGCCGCGCTGGCGTCATTACTGGTCCCTGATGCGCGCCGATCGCCCGATCGGCACGCTGCTGCTGCTGTGGCCCACCTGGTGGGCGCTGTGGCTGGCCGCTGGCGGCCTGCCGCCGCTGTGGACCCTGTTCGTGTTCACCGCTGGCGTGTGGCTGACCCGCTCAGCCGGTTGCGTCATCAACGACTACGCCGACCGCTGGCTCGACCCGCACGTGGAACGCACCAAGGCCCGACCGCTGGCCACCGGTGCGATCAGCGGCCGCGCGGCGCTGGTGCTGTTCGCGTTGCTGATGCTGGTGGCGTTCGCGCTGGTGCTGACCCTGAACGGCCTGACCATCGGCCTGAGCTTCATCGGCGTGTTCCTTGCCGCCAGCTACCCCTACCTGAAGCGCTACACCCACCTGCCGCAGGTGTATCTGGGCATGTCCTTCGGCTGGGGCATTCCCATGGCGTTTGCCGCCGTGCAGGGCGAAGTGCCCACGCTGGCGTGGCTGCTGTATGCCGGCAACATCCTGTGGTCCACCGCCTACGACACCTGGTACGCCATGGTCGACCGCGAGGACGACCTGAAGATGGGCTCGCATTCCACCGCCATCCTTTTCGGCGAACTGGACCTGGTGATCCAGGGCGTGCTGTATGCACTGTTCCTGGCCACGATGGCGCTGGTGGGCGTGCGCGGCGGGCTGGGCGGCTGCTACCTGGCGGGCGTGGCGGTGGCCGCGGTGCTGGTGGCGTATGAATTCTGGATCTGCCGCAATCGTGAGCGCGGGCCGTGTTTCAAGGCCTTCCTGCACAACAACTGGGTGGGCGCGGCCTTGTTTGCGGGTATTGCCGCGGATCTGGCGCTGCGCTGATGGCGCCCGCCGGGCATGGCCCGGCGCTACCGGTGTGGGTTTGCGCGGATGGCGCACGGCGCCGGCTTTCGTAGAGTCGAGCTTGCTCGATTGCTCTTCGCGGCAAATCCAGGGCAGTCGAGCAAGCTCGACTCTACGACCAATAGGTGGCTGACAGCCCGCATCCCACCGCCCAGAATCGGGCCATCGAACCTGGGAGGGTAGGCGATGGCCTCGACGGCAGCAGTACAGGACGGCTGGATGGCGCGCGCAGCGCTGCGTTCGGCCGCCTGGGCGGAAAAGTGGTTCCCCGATGCGTACGTGTTCGCGGTGCTGGGCGTGGTCATCGTCGCGCTGGCGGCGCTGGGCTTCGGCTCGACCCCGCAGGCCACCGCCAGCGCCTTCGGTGATGGCTTCTGGAGCCTGATCCCCTTCACCATGCAGATGGCCTTCGTGGTCATCGGCGGCTATGCCGTAGCCACTGCGCCGGTGGTGGCGCGCTTCATCGATTTCCTCGCCCGTGTGCCGCGCACCGGCCGTGGTGCGGTGGTGTACGTGGGCCTGGTCAGCATGCTGGCCTCGCTGCTCAGCTGGGGCTTCTCGCTGGTGTTCGGCGGCCTGCTGGTGCGTGCGCTGGCCCGCCGCAGCGAACTGCGCATGGATTACCGCGCCGCAGGTGCGTCGGCCTACCTCGGCCTGGGCGCCGTGTGGGCGATGGGGCTCAGCTCGTCGGCCGCGCAGCTGCAGGCCAACCCGGCCAGCATGCCACCCGGCCTGGTGGAAATCACCGGCGTGCTGCCGTTCACCGAAACCATCTTCCTGTGGCAGTCGATCGCGCTGACCGCGGTGCTGATCCTGGTCTCGCTGCTGATCGCGTGGCTGACCGCACCGGCCGCCGGCAGTGCGCGCACCGCCGAGGATTTCCCCGGTGCCGCACAGGCCGAGCCCGAGCCGCTGCAGCAGCGCACGCGCCCCGGTGAATGGCTGGAGTACAGCCCGCTGCTGACCGTGCTGCTCTCGCTGTTGGCCTTCGGCTGGCTGTTCAACGAATTCGCCAGCAAGCCGGTGGTCACCGCCATCGCCAACCTCAACACCTACAACTTCCTGTTCATTTCGCTGGGCCTGCTGCTGCACTGGCGGCCGCGCAGTTTCCTCAACGCGGTGGCCAAGGCGGTGCCCAGCACCACCGGCGTGCTGATCCAGTTCCCGCTGTACGGTGGCATCGCCATGATCCTCACCCATGCCGCCGGCGGCGATGGGCAGACGCTGGCGCATCGGCTGTCCAGCCTGTTCGTGCACGTGGCCAGCACCGATACCTTCGCCCTGGTGATGGGCGTGTACTCGGCGGTGCTGGGCTTCTTCGTGCCGTCCGGTGGCGGCAAGTGGATCATTGAAGCCCCGTATGTCATGCAGGCGGCCAACGAGCTGAAGGCGCACCTGGGCTGGGCGGTGCAGGTCTACAACGCCGCCGAAGCATTGCCGAACCTGATCAACCCGTTCTGGATGCTGCCGCTGCTGGGCGTGCTGGGGCTGAAGGCGCGCGATATCGTGGGCTTCACCTTCATCCAGCTGCTGGTGCACATTCCGCTGGTGCTGGGCCTGCTGTGGCTGCTGGGCATGACCCTGACCTACGTGCCGCCGGTGATGCCGTAGCGCACCCGGGATCGCACCCGGGGTCAGATCCCTGCCGCAGGCGGGGCTCTGACCCCACCAACCCGCGCGGCTGCGCCACGGCAGTCGAGCAAGCTCGACTCTACCCCGCGGTCTGCTTCTCGATCTCGGCCTTGCGCAGCAGGAACCGCTGCACCTTGCCGCTGGGTGTCTTCGGTACCTGCGCCACGAATTCCACCAGGCGCGGGTACGCATGCGCAGACAGGCGCGAACGCACGTGCTGCTGCAGTTCGGTGGCCAGGCCTTCATCGCCGCTGTAGCCATCGCGCAGGATCACGAAGGCCTTCACGATTTCGGTGCGCTCCGGGTCGGGCACGCCGATCACTGCGGCCTCGGCCACGGCGGCGTGTTCCATCAGCACGCTCTCTACGTCGAACGGTCCGATGCGATAGCCCGACGAGGTGATCAGATCATCAGAGCGGCCGATGAAACTGATCGAGCCATCGTCTTCCCACTCCACCGAATCGCCGGTGCGGTACCAGCCATCGCGCAGCGCGGGGGTCTCGGCGCCGTAGTAGCCGGTGAACCAGAGAATGGGCGACTGCTGCACATCCACCGCCAGGATGCCCGGCGTGCGCGGCGGCAACACGTTGTCGTGCTCATCCAGCACCGCCACCCGGTAGCCGGGCATGGCGAAGCCGGACGAACCGGGCCGCACCGCGTGCGCCAGCGCGTGGTGGTTGTTTACCACCATCCCGGTTTCGGTCTGCCCGTAGTGGTCCAGTACCGTGGTGCCCAGGTGTTCGCGGAACCAGCGGGCGATTTCCGGATTCAACGGCTCGCCCGCGCTGCTGACTACCCGCAGCTGCCCCTTGATCGCGGCGCTGGCCGCAGGGCCGGCACCGATGATCTGCCGGTAGGCGGTGGGCGAGCCGGCCAGGTTGGTGACCCCCAGCTGCTGGATGATCTGGTTCAGGCCGGCCACGCTGAAGCCCGCTTCGCTGAAGGTGGTGGCATGGCCCAGCAGCAGCGGGCCGGTGACCCCGTAGTACAGGCCGTAGGCCCAGCCGGGATCGGCAATGTTCCAGAACACGTCGTCGCCGCGCAGATCCACCGCCAGTTCCATGTAACTGGCAAAGGCCAGCAGGGCGCGCAGCGGTACCGGCACGCCCTTGGGGCTGCCGGTGGTGCCCGAAGTGGACAGCAGGGCCATCAGGTCGTCGCCACGCAGCATCACCGGCGCCCGCTCGGCCGGTGCCTGCCGCGTGCGGGCCAGCCAGTCGATATCGCCGTCGGCCACGGCCTGCCCGGGGCTGGCGATGGTTGCCACGGTGGGGCACCCGCTTACCCCGTCCAGCTTGCCGCGGTTGGCCAGGTCGGTCACCACCAGCGCGGTGCGGCCGGTCGCCAGCCGCGTTTCAATGGCCTTGGGCCCGAACGCGGTGAACAGCGGCTGGTAGACCGCACCCAGCCGCCAGGTGCCCAGGATCACCGCCAGCAGATCGGGCGTGCGCGGCAGCAGGCCGGCCACCACATCGCCGCGGCCAATGCCGGCGTCGGCCAGTACATGCGCGGCGCGCGCTGCGGCCTCGCGCAGCTGTTCAAAGGTGTAGGTGTGCAGATGCGCCCGCGCATCCACCCAGCGCAGGGCCGTGGCATTGCGTCCGCAGTGGCGGTCGCAGCATTCCACGCAGGCATTCACACCGGTCTGCAGATCGCCCTGCAGGCGCGCCTCCCAGTGCGCCAGATTGAAATCCGCCAGGGCCTGGTCGTAGGAAGGCAGTGCTGTGCTGTTGCGGGCCATGCGTGTCTCCGCCAAGGATCAGTCCGACGATAGGCGCGGCCGGGGGCGGCTGCAAATCGGACCAAAGGCGTAGGTGGTCAGCGGGCTTCGTCTTCGCCGAAGCGCACGCCGTTGAAGGTGTGCGTGCAGCAGGTGCACGACGGCACCATGTCCTTCGCCGTCAGTGCAGGCGCCACCCGCTGCAGCACGCCGGCCTCATCCACGTACAGCCCGCTGAAGTACGAGGCCTCGCCCACGCGCACCTGCTCGCGGCGCGGGGCGTTGCCGGTGGCCACGATCCAGGCGATGGGCTCCTGCGTATCCAGCCGCGCGCAGGCTTCCGAATGCACCTGCCCCAGGGCTGGCCCACCTTGGACAACAGGAAGCGGAACAGCGGTGTGTAATCGCGGCCGTGCCGATGCCCGGCGTGCATGGAGCCGCGCGTGGCGTCGCTGGACAGGGTGGCCTTGCGATGGCGCTCGTGGCGATAGTCGCCGCCGTGCACACCGTGGCCACTGTTGCGTGCACGTGCATTCACCCGGCGGAACAGGGGGGCGGAACGGTCCATCGCTCACTCAGTGCAGGGAAGGGCGGTCGATTGTCGGGCGGCCCTGCGCAGCCAGCAAGCGCACGCCCACCTTAATGGGCCCGGCCCGGCGCTGGCATAAGTACATGCGCAACCCGCATGAATCCTTCATGTGCTTGCGGCACAAGGGCCCGCGGGTGTTCATTCACCGCCGTGCACGCGCTCGTAGCCGCGTTGCAACGCGTGGTTAACCTTCGGCTGCAGACCATGCGCACGTCCACCGCATTCCGCGCGTGGCATTTGGAGATCGGACATGGCACAGCAGAACCAGAACCCGAACCAGAAGCAGCAGGGCCAGCAGAACCAGCAGGATCAGCAGCAGGGGCGTGGCCGCGACCAGCAGCAGCAACAGCAGCAGGAACAGCAGCAGCGCAACCAGCGCAACCAGCAGCAGGGCGGCCATGACGAAGAAGAATGACCCGCGTGCAGCCTGCGCGTGAACGGTGAAGCCCCGCCTGGTGCGGGGCTTCGCTCGTAACCGCGGGCGGTTTACAGCACGCCTAACCGCTGCAGCGCCGGCGTGGCGGCCATGTCGTTGGGGTTGGTGCCCGGAAGATCCTGCGGCACTGCCATTCCCATGCCGGCGTACAGATCCACCCAGTGCTGGGAAATCTTCCCGGTCTGCGGGTTGCGGAAGTTCATCGGCTGCAGCGCGAACACATGGTGCGCGCGGAAAGCCCGTTCAATGAAGTCCGAACAGTAGTAACTATCCTCGTTCAACACGTAGGCCGTGTTGTACGGCTTGCCCAGCATCGTGCGCGCCGTGGCGATGGCATCGGCCAGCACCTGCGGCTGCGCCGCACGCAGGCGATACACCACGACCTGCCGCCGCTTGTCCCGGGCATCCTGACGGAACTCCGCCAGCGTCTGCTGCCGCGAGCCCTTTTCATCGGCATGCAGCACCTGCAGTCCGTCCGCACCGTCGGCCACCAGGGCTACGTGGTCGAAGCGGGTACCACCCTCGTGCGCGGTGGCATCGTCGATGGCGGCGCTCAGGCCGGTCTGGCCGGCGCTGACAAACAGCAGATCGCCGGGCCGCGCCTCCACGGCCAGCGCAACGGCCGGCCACAGCGCGGGCAGCAACAGGCCAATCAACAGGAACAGGGCACGCATGGCAGGGCCGGGCGGGTGAAAAACGCGATTGTACGGCGCAGGGTAGGATGGTGCGACCGAACCGGAATCAGGATGATCCCATGCGCTCCCGCCGTTCCCTTGTACTGTTGGCCCCCTTCGTCAGCCTTGCCCTGGCTGCCTGCACACAGGCCCCGCAGGCCCCGCAGGCGCAACCTGCAGACGCCGCACCCGCTGCGGCACCGGCCGCCGAACCTGCACCCGCATCCACCGCAGCCACGGCTACCACCGCTACCACCGCCCCGGCCTGCCCGCACGAGCAGTTCGACACCTTCCTGAAGCATTTCGGCAACGAGATCGCGCTGCAGGAAGCGGCTACCGCCGATCCGCTGCGCGACAGCTACGTCGATGCCGGTGCCGAGCCCGAGCCGAAGACCGTGGAAAAGCTGGTGCCGCTGGCCGACGTCGGTTGGCCGGTGATGCCTGACCCGGCCAGCCTGGGCGCCCGCGGCCGCGAAATGACCGTCACTCCGCAGGCCGACGGCCAGATGCAGGTGCTGATGCGCACCCCCGATACCAGCGACCAGCAGGTCTACACCTTCGCCCGCGCCCCGTGCTGGACGCTGGTCAGCCGGGCCGACGAATCGATCTGAGCCACGCCGGCCGCGCAGCGCCGGTAGAGTCGAGCTTGCTCGACTGCTGTTGGCGCAATGCGAAAGGCAGTCGAGCCAGATCGACGCTACAAAGGACATGCCATGAACACCCGCAGGATGCGAACCTTCGTTCACGCCGCCGCGCTGTTGCTTGCCACTGGTACCGCCAGCGCGCAGGCCCTGCACGCCGATGATGGCGCGTACTTTGCCAGCGCCAGCGCCGAGCAGACGGCGCGCACCGTCCTGGTCGAGCAGACGGCGGCGCTGCAGGCAGCGACCGGGGGCGATCCCGCCAGCCGCTTCCGCCAGGCCGAACAGCTGCAGGCGCAGTGCCTGCGCCATTACGCCTACCTGCACCTGCAGGCCGGTCGGGATGCCCGCGATCGGCGCCCGGCGCAGGCGCTGGACCAGGTCATGGGCCTGTGCAGCCGCATCGCCCGCGCGGGCAGGGCGGCGCTGCATGCCGCGCCGGCCGATGCTGCATGGGCCAACGCGTACCCGTTCCTGCGCGAGCGCGCGCAGCAGGAAGCCGCCCTTCCCAGCAACCCCGCGCTGGATGACGCCGTGGAGGCGCTGGCCGGCCCGGCCATGGACAGCTTCGCGCGGCTGCGCCGACAGATCATGCGCACGGCCGTCTATCCGCAACTGCAGCGCGACGGGCGCCATTGGGACACCGGCGCCGACCGGCTGGCACTTGCCCAGCAGCCCGACCGCGCGCTGCGCGAGGCAGGTTGGAAGGGCTACTGGCAGGGCCTGCAGTCGCGGCGCGATCCGATGGCGTCGGTGCTGCTGGGGCTGGTGCAGGTGAACGACCGCGCCTCGCAGGTGCAGGACCACGCCGCGGCCACCGAGCGTGGCTATCGCCACATGGGGCTGGACACCGCCACCGTGCAGACCACGCTGTCCGCGGTGGAACGCCATGCCACGCAGCGCGATGCGTACCAGCAGCAGCTGCTGCGGCATGCAGAAAACAGCGGCGTGGCGAACCCACAGCCCTGGGATACCACGGTGCTCGATGCCGGCTACGTGCCGCCCGTGCTGACCCTGCAACAGCTGCGCGATACCGCCGCCGATGCCATGCAGCACCTGGGTCCGGCCTACGTGGAAGAGCTGCGCGCGCTGCTGGACCCTGCCAGCCAGCGCATGGATCTGGACACCGCGCGCGGCCAGCGCAGCCAGGATGCATTCCCGGTGTTTGCACCCGATGCACCCGCGCTGTTGTTCGTGGGCCAGCGCAGTGGGGATCTGGAAAGTGACGTGGAGATCGTCCATGAAGCCGGGCACAGCCTGCACGGGCAGTGGATGCAGCGGAACCATGCATCGCCGCTGCAGCTCAACGGCAGCGCGTGGCTGACCGAAGCGTTTGCGATCTACAACGAACTGCGCTTCCGCGACCGCCTGTACCAGCAGGCGCAGGACCCGCGCGCCAAAGCGTATTACCTCAAGTCACTGCTGGACGACATGGTGCTGCAGGTGTTCACCTCGGCCGAAGAGGCCCAGCTGGAGCGATCCATCTACCAGGGCGTGGCCAACAACACCCTGGGCACCGCTGATGATCTGGACCAGCTTACCGGGCAGGTGCTGGCGCGCTATGGCCAACAGCCGCAGCGCTACCCGGAACTGCGCAACGCCTGGATCGGCAAGCGCTTGATGTATGAAGACCCGAACTACCTGGTCAACTACCTCTACGCCGGGCTGCTGGCCGTGCAGTTGTACGCGCTGGACCAGCAGGACCCGGAAGGCTTCCGCGTGCGTTACCTGCAGGTGCTGGGCGAAGGCTTTGATCGCGCACCCCAGCAGCAGGTGGCGCAGCTGCTGGGGCATGCACCCGACTGGTCCGCGCTGGTCGATGCGGACATGCAGGTGTTCGAAGACAGCGTCGCCCAGCTGCGCGTGTTGCATGCGCAGATCGACACCGAGCGGCATCGGTGAAACCGGCGCCGCGCCGGCGGTGGCGCGTTGGTAGGCGCTAACTAGACGGTCTGCACCCGCCAGCCGCGCGCGGCATCGTGCAGTTCACCGCTGCCAGCCACCTCACCGATCCCCAGCACCAGGCCCTGCGCATTGGGCAGGTCTTTCTGTTCGGGGAACCAGCGTCGGTCGGCGGCCACCACAATCAGCAGGCCCTCGTCGTCGCCCATCGGCGCGAACTGCGCCGACGGCGGGCTGAGCGGCTGCAGGCCGAACCGCGCGCTGGCGACGGCACGTACCGCGTCCACATCATCGCTGGGCAGCCCCACCTCGCTCAGGCACTGCAGTTCACTGCCGTGGAAGGCACCGGTATGCGTGCTGGCTGGCAG
Organism: Stenotrophomonas sp.; assembly: GCF_032056425.1. Classification (GTDB taxonomy): domain Bacteria; phylum Pseudomonadota; class Gammaproteobacteria; order Xanthomonadales; family Xanthomonadaceae; genus Stenotrophomonas. The sequence continues at coordinate 3,506 of NZ_DAMBCN010000021.1, read as the reverse complement.
GCGCTTGCGCCCGATCAATTCCAGGATCAGGCCGTCCGGACCGGTGAAATACACCGACTGCGACTGCCAGTTGCTTTCAAGGGCGAAGTAGTCGATGCCTTCGGGATTGCACTGCAGTGGTGTGCGCTCGCGCAACCACGTCATCGCTTCACCGAAGCGGTTGTCGGGCACGTTGAAGGCTAGATGCACGCCGCCGGTGGCGTGGGTACCCGCCGGTTGCAGGCTGATCGTGCTCCAGCCGACATGCACATGGTGGCCGACCACGCGCTGCTGCAGCACGTCGCGGAAATAGTCCGCCACGGTTTCGACGTTCGACACCGGCAGGGTGAGATGCAGCAGGCGCATGTGTGATCCTCCATGAAGCACTGGGGCGAGTGTAGCGCCGGGCGCCTTTCGCCCGCGTCATAGCCCGCGCAACGAATCGTTACGGCATGCGCAGGCAGGTGCCAACCTTGATTGGCACACTCCGTCCACAACCGTAACAATGCATCTCTCAAGGACGTCTACAGGGGAAGGGCATGCAGGGTCTGATGGCAGAACACCGCGCCGCGGGTGAAACCGCATGGCCATGATCCTGGCGCTGGTGCTGCTGGCACCGCTGCTACCACTGGCCCTGCTGGTGCTGATGTGGCGGCGTGCGCCGCGTTGGCAGGGCAACCCGTGGCTGTATCGGGCCGGCTTCGCCTTCCTGGCTGCGCTGCTGGCGCCCACGCTGCTGATGGCCGGCCATGGTGGCCTGCCGTGCCCCACCTTCGGCGGCCTGATACTGGTGTTCATGCGGCTGGAATGGATTGGCGATCTGCACCTGAACCTGATCGCGTTTGGTAGCAACGACGCCGCGATTCTGTCTGCACCGTTCCTGGTAGTGTTTGCCGCCGCCCTGTTCATCCCGCTGCGCACGGCCCGCCGCGCGCCATGAACCTGGTAGATGCCAACCTTGGTTGGCACGATCTGTCCGCGCCACACATGCGGCCTGCCTCTGAAGGAATACCGATGGTCAGCAAAGACCCAACCAGCGAAAGCCCCGTGGATGCGGCGTTCCGCCCCGTCCTGACCTGGATGGCCAACGAAATCGCCGCCGGCCGCCCGCCGCAGGCGGCAAACGTTCACCTGCGCACCGCCGATACGTGGGCGACCATTACCGGCATCCTCCAGGACTACGGCGAAAGCCTGATTCCGCTGCCAGATACGACCTGGGAATCCTCAGTGTGCCAGTGGTACGGGCATCACTGGCAGGTCCTTGTCGACCTGTATACGGAGGGAGAGGGGCGAAGCGATCTGGTGATGCATGTGGACATCACCGAAGCCGACGGCGGTTTCGCGTACACCCTGCACCTGGTTTATGTTCCCTGATCACACGCGACCGTAGAGTCGAGCATGCTCGACTGCTCCAGCTCTTCGTAGAGTCGAGCTTGCTCGACTGCCGTAGCGAAGAGCAGTCGAGCAAGCCCGACTCTACCAATGCAAAGCGGTCCCGCATCGCCCGGCATTCTAAGCCAGGCAGCCACGCATCGCCCGCCATTCCAAGCCAAGCCGCCGGGTGTGTCCCGGCACATCCATCCAAGCCCGGCCTGGCCCCAGCCGCCATCATCGCGTTGCCTCCCGGCCGCTTGTGCTACTACGGCCCGTGCAGTCCTTTCCCCTTCGGAGCACGACCATGGTCAACCCCGTCGCCCAGGCCCATCGCGGCCCGGGCACCACGCTTTTCAGCCTGCTGAATCCCATACCGTTCGGCTTCTTCGTTGCCGCGCTTGTCTTCGACATCCTCTACCTCAACACCGCCGAGGTGATGTGGGGCAAGTCCGCCGCCTGGCTGATCACCTTCGGCCTGCTGATCGCCATCATTCCGCGCCTGATCAACCTGTTCGCGGTGTGGCGCCGCAAAGGCACTGCCACCGGCGTGGACCGTGTGGATTTCATGCTGAACCTGGTCGCCATCGTGCTGGCCATCTGGAACGCCTTCGTACACAGCCGCGACGCCTATGCGGTGGCGGTGCCGGGCACCGTGCTGTCCGCGCTGACCGTGGCCCTGATCGCGATCGGCTACATCCTGTTGTCACTGCAGGCCCCGGTGCTGCAGGGAGGTCGTCATGGCTGAGCGCATCCTGCCCACGCTGGGCATCCTTTCCCTGGCCGTCATGCTCGCCGCCTGTGCCGGCAAGGCCGAATACCACCCGGCCGACCAGTCCGGTCCGCAGCCGCCGCTGCCCAAGCCGGCCAACTTCCTCATGCCGCCCATGCAGGTGCCCAAGGGCGTGGGCTGGGCCGAAGGCCAGGCGCCGGCCGTGGCCGAAGGCCTGAAGATCGAGCGCATTGCCGCCAACCTGCAGCACCCGCGCCGCCTGCTGACCCTGCCCAACGGCGATGTACTGGTGGTGGAAGGCAATGGTCCCGGCGAAGAACCGGTCACCACGCCCAAGCAGTGGATTGCCGGCAAAGTGAAGGCGCGCTCGGGCAAGGCCGGCAAGGGCGGCAACCGGGTCACCCTGCTGCGGCGCACGCCGGGCACCGATACCTGGACCCAGCACGTCTACATTGAAGGCCTGCATTCGCCGTTCGGCATCCAGTTGATCGGCAACACGCTGTACGTGGCCAACACCGGCAACATCATGCAGTACCAGTACGTGCCGGGCGCCACCCGCATGGCCGACAAGGGCCGCGAGTTCACCGACCTGCCCAGCACCATCAACCACCACTGGACCAAGGAACTGCTGGCCAGCCGTGATGGCAGCAAGCTGTATGTGGGCGTGGGCTCCAACAGCAACATCACCGAAAATGGCCTGGCCGTTGAATACCGCCGCGCCGTGGTGCTGGAAGTGGACGTGGCCACGCGCGGCAGCCGCATCTACGCATCGGGCATCCGCAACCCCACCGGCCTGGACTGGGAGCCGAGCACCGGCGCGCTGTGGGCGGTGGCCAACGAGCGCGACGAAATCGGTGCCGACCTGGTGCCCGATTACCTCACCTCGGTGAAGGAAGATGGCTTCTACGGCTGGCCTTACAGCTATTACGGCCAGCACGTGGATGAGCGCGTGCAGCCGCAGCGGCCCGATCTGGTGGCCAAGGCGATCAAGCCCGACTACGCCATCGGTTCGCACGTGGCGCCGCTGGGCCTGCTGTTCTACACCGGACAGTCGTTGCCCGCGAAGTACCATGGCGGCGCCTTCATCGGCGAACACGGCAGCTGGGACCGTTCACCGCTGAGCGGCTATGAGGTGGTGTATGTGCCGTTCAAGGACGGCAAGCCGACCGGCCGCCCGCAACCGGTGGTGACCGGGTTTGCATCGAAGGATGAGAAGACCCTGATGGGTGCGCCGGTGGGCATGGCGATGGATGCCGACGGCGCCCTGCTGGTGGCAGACGACGTAGGCGACGTCGTCTGGCGGGTCTCGGCAAAGTAACGGAAGTGGAGAGGCGAGCCATGCTCGACTGGTTTGGCTCCAGGCTGTCGTAGAGTCGAGCTTGCTCGACTGCTTCTGCCAAGGGCAGTCGAGCAAGCTCGACTC
>NZ_DAMBCN010000020.1:0-89288 GCF_032056425.1 Stenotrophomonas sp. | reverse complement strand
AGCACCAGCCTGCAGAACGTGCCGCCATCCAGCAGCACCGGCTGTTCGCCCGCGTGCAGCGACAGCGCCAGGCCCCAGCCCTCCACGCCGCCAAAGCGGGTCATGTTCTCCACCGTTTCCCCGCCCAGCAGCGCGTGCAGTTCGGCAGGATCCAGGCTCAGGCGCAGCGATTGCTGCTGCATTTCTACTTTCATGCGGGCACCTGGGCGGGGCTGTACGCAGACATCATGATTCAAGGCCAGATCGATCGTGGGCGAGCATGGTAAACGAGCGATCGTGCTTGAGCGCCACGCACGCACAGCCGTTTGCCCATTGCAATGCTTGTCGCACTGAATGTGATGTTATAACATCCCGCCTCTTTTTCAGGGGGATGTATGCGTCGTCACGTTCTTGCCGTTGCTGTACTGCTTGCTGTCCATGGCGCCCGCGCCGCCGAAAGCACCACGCTGCCCACGCTGGATGTCCGCGCCGATCGCCTTTCCAAGGTCGATACGCTGGTGGTGGTCGAGAATACCGATGCGCCCAACCGCACTTTGGGCGACATGCTGGAACACGTGTCGGGCGTTCAGAGCAGCGCCTTCGGGCCCAACGCGGGCGCGCCGGTCATCCGCAGCCTCAGCGGCAACCGCGTGCAGCTGCTGGAGGACGGCCATTCGATCCTGGGCATGAATGCCATCAGCGGCAACATCAACGTGCCGTTCGACCCGCTGTTCGTGAAGCAGGTAACGGTAAACAAATCCGCGGACAGCGTGCGCTATGGCGGCAATGCCATCGGCGGCAGCGTCAACGTCGATACCGGGCTCATCTCGCGGCAGATGGAATCCAAGGACCAGGAACTGGAACTGCTGCTGCGCCAGGGCTTCAATGCCGTCGATGCGCGGGGCTTCCGCATGAACTTCAACAACCAGCGCAATGTGTCCACCAACCTGCAGATGTCGGTGCAGCGCATCTCCCACTACGACATTCCCGGCAACAGCAAGGCCAGCGTGTGTGACAGCCAGCTGTTTCCTGCCGCTGGCGGTGTGAACAGCGCACTGGCCGATGCCTGCCAGAAGGAAGCGCGCGTGCAGCGGGTCTACAACAAGGCCTCGCAGCCCTTCATCGACCAGTTCATGACCGAGAACCCGGACTGGGCAGACGGCGATTTCTCCTTCTTCACCAATCAGCCCACCTCGGTGTGGATGGGCAGGACCTACGTCAACCCCGCCAACCCGCAGTACGTGCAGGGCACGCCGTCGTACGTGCAGCAGCAGATCAACCGCGATGTCACGCCCAACTATTCCGGAACGCTGGGCAACAGCTACTTCCGCAATACCCACCTGGCGGTGGGCTCGACGTACTTCTTCGACCGCGGCTACGTAGCCGCCAGCATCGACAGCAAGGACAGCGAATACGGCGTCCCGGGCTTCTCGATGGAGAACCTCTCCTTCGGTTCGGACTACAGCCAGGGCCGCCCGGTGGGCGTGAAGCTGCAGCAGGACACGTACACGGTGCTGGCCAACGTGCGCGAGCCGCTGCCGCTGCTGGACAGCGCCGAAGTGAACCTGTCCAAGCTCAGCAGCACCGCAGGTGAATACCTGGGCGCCAGCAAGGCCAACCAGTATGCCTTCCAGACCTACCAGGGCGAGCTGCTGCTGAACCATCGCCGCGTGGGTGCACTGACCGGCCTGCTGGGCATCAGCCAGCAGACCCGTTCCATCACCGGCAGTGGCCCGCAACGCTATCTGCCCGACGTGGATACCCAGGCAAGGGCGCTGTTCATGAAGGAGACGCTGAGCCTGCCGTGGGCCACCTTCGACGCTGGGTATCGGCGCGAAAAAATCGATCACGAAAACCAGGCCAGCCGCTTCCAGAGTGGCCGCAACTCGCCCAACGGCAGCTTGAAAGACCGGGAGTTCAACCTGGAAAGCTACAGCGCCGGTGGCTACTTCAAGCTCGGTAAGTGGTTCGCGGCAACCCTGCGGTACGCCGATTCACAGCGCGCCCCCGACGTGAACGAGCTCTACGCCAGCAATGCGCACTACTCCACCATGACCCAGGAGGAAGGAAACCAGGCGCTGAAACCCGAGCGCGCCAAAACCCAGGAGTTCACGCTGGCCTTCAGCAACGCGGGCTTCGACGCCACGGCCACCGCCTATGAGATGAAGTACGAGAACTATCTCTACCTGGGCTATTCCGGCCTGCAGACGGCCAACCGCTTGCCGCTTAAATACTGGAAGCAGACTGACACCACGGTGAAGGGTTTCGAAGTGGATGTGTCGCAGGCACTGGAACTGGGCCGTTACGGCAGCCTGCAGCTGTCGGCGTTCTCCGATCTGGTGAAGAACAAGGCCGACCACCCCGATTCACTGCGCGCCCATAACGATGGCCAGTACCTGCCCAACATGCCCACCAACCGCTACGGTGCGAACGTGGCCTGGCAGCGCGGCGGCTGGAAGGCACACGTGTCTGGCACCTACTACGACACCCAGCAGTACCTGGGCCGGAACGTCAGCGAGGAAGTTCCGCTGCCTGCCTTCACCTTGGTCGATATGCAGGTCAGCTATGCCTTCCCGATCCGCAATGCCTATGTGTCGGCGCTGGAGGTCTTCGTCAACGGCAGCAACCTGCTGGACGAAGAGGCGCGACCGCACAACTCGCCGCTGAAGTACATCGCACCCTTGCCGGGGCGCGGCTTCCAGATCGGGCTGAACGTGAAGCTGTAAGGGCGGCAGCAAGGTGCACATACGACCCAGGCCAAACGTGTGGCTGCACGGGGCGGCCGCAGGTTACTTCGTGGCCGTGCTCTGCGCGGCCTGGCTGCCGCAGCTGATGCCGGGCCCCCTGCCCCACGCCCCCTGGGCCGCAGGTGGCACCGGGCTGCGTGGCCTGTGCACACCGCTGGTGTGTGCAGGCGTGGTCGCCCAGCTCTGCCGCGGGCTGTCGCTTGGGCAGGCGCCAGTGGCGCCGGTACTGGCCAGCGCTGGCGTCGCGCTGCTGCTGTGGGCACAGTTGCCTGCCGATACCAGCAGCCTGCCACTGGCACGGCTGCTGGCGGCGTCGGCGGGTGTCAGCCTGCTGCTGGTGGCGCAGCACATGCGCTGCGCCACCCCGGCAGGGTCTACCGTGCTCAGTTTTCCTGGTAGTCGCGCTCGTCGTACTCACCCGGCACGGTGCAGGTCAGCGTAACCGGGCTGCCTTCGCTCACCATCAGCGAGCCCAGCTTGGTCTCGCGGCCACCGCCGGCATTCAGCCTGGCGGCCTTGCGCACGGCGGCAACACTGGCGCCCAGTTCGGCGCTGTAGCTCTGGCCCATGCCATCGCTATCGTCGATGTACGCGGTGATTTCCTTCACCGGCAGACCGAACAGGGTGAACCCGGCGGCCGGGCTGATCGGCTTCAGGCTGCCGTCTTCTTCGCGCGGCAGCGCCTTCCAGGCGGCACTGTTGGTATCGGGGGCGGCGCGGCATTCCAGCGCGGCCTGCAGCGACGGCGCAATGGCCTGCCACTGGCTGGCGTTCAAGGCGTGGGCGGCCGGTGCAGCGGCGGCGACAGCCAGCAGCGGGGCCAGCAGCTTCAGGCGCGTGCGGCGTGCGCGCGACAGCGAGGGGGTTACGTTCATTACCTACATTCCATTTGCAGTGGGGTTCCTTGCCGCGGGCGCTGCGGATGCAGGCGCCAACGGCGAAGGAATTCTACGCTTCCACGTACGGCCGGTCTGCCTCAACGATTGAGCGTGTAGTTCGCCGGCACCCAGCGATACTGGTACGGCGCGCCTTCGGCGATATGGCCGATGCCGGGGAAGGAGATGTGTGCCGCGGCGATCCACCAGCCATTGGCCACCGCCTGCTGGTACAAGGCATCGCGCGAAGCGATGGCCGGTTCGCGTTGCCAGTCGAACTGGATCGCCACATGCGGATCATCAAACTGCACCGCCGCCACATGCACGGTGTCACCCCAGAACAGCATGGCCTGATCGGCATAGTGCAGCAGGTAGACACTGTGACCGGGGGTGTGGCCGGGCGCGGGCATGGCACGCAGCCCCGGCACCAGATCCTGGCCTGCCGGCTCGAAGGTCTGCACGCGGCCGGCCGCGCGATACGGCGCCAGCACGCGCTGCGCGGCGGCGAAGAACGGACGCTGCAGCGGACCAACCTGGTCCTGGTTGCGGCTGTTGGTCCAGAAGTCGAACTCGCGTTTGGCCACATGCACCGTGGCATTGGGGAACACTGCCTTGCCATCGCGCAGCAGGCCGCCGGCATGGTCCTTGTGCAGATGGGTGATGAAGATGTCATCCACATCCGCGGGCTGACGTCCCGATGCCTGCAGTGCTGCGACCAGGCCGCCACCCTCCGGGCCGTACAATTCACCGGCACCCGTGTCGACCAGCATCAGGCGACCGCCCCGCTCGATCAGGAACGCATTGATCATTCCTTCCACGGGCGCCTTCAGATACTGCTGGGCCAACAGCCGATCCACTTCACCGGGGCGTGCGCCCAGCAGCAGCTGGTCCACGGGGAACAGATGCGTGCCATCCAGCAATGCGGTCACCTGGAACGTGCCCAGCGGCATGCGGTAGAAGCCCGGTGCCTGCTGTGTGATTGGCGCGACCGCTTCTTCAGCCTGCGCAGAGATGGGCGCGCCGGCAGCCAGGAGCAGCGCGATTCCGACGAGACGTGCTGCGTTCATTGCTTCGCTCCCGGGTTGCGGTATGCAGACATCTGCAGCGCGGTTGCAAGCGCCGCCAGCCCAGTCGACAACGCGACCACGCCACGCCAGCCATCCAGCGACCAGGCCCAGCTGGCGGCTGCGGCACCGGCGGCACCGCCCAGGAACATCGAGCCCATGAACAGGGTGTTGAGGCGCGAACGGGCTTCGGGCCGCAGTGCGTAGACCACGTGCTGCTGCGAAACCAGCACGCCCTGCACCGCCAGGTCCAGCAGCACGCAGCCCACGACCAGGCCGATGATGGACGGCCACAGGCCCAGCAGCAGCCATGACAGCAGGGTGAGCGCGCTGCCGGCGACGATGGCCAGGTGCGGGCCACGGCGGTCGGCAATGCGGCCGGCCAGCGGTGCGGCCAGGATGCCGACCGCACCGACGATGCCGAACAGCCCGGCCACCTGTGCGCCGTAGTGGGCATTCACCTGCGGCAGGCGCAGCGACAGGGTGGTCCAGAACGCGGCGAAAGCAGCGAACAGCAACCCCTGGGTGATGGCAGCGCGGCGCAGCACCGGCAGTTCCCGCCACAGGCCCACCAGCGAACGCATCAGCGCCGGATAGCTTGCGCCCTGCGTGGGCTGGCTGACCGGCAGCAGCGTGCGTGCCAGTACCGCCGCGCCCAGCGCCAGCGGCACGCCCAGCCAGAACATGGCGCGCCAGCCGGCGTGGTCGCCCACCGCGCCAGACAGGGTGCGGCTGAGCAGGATGCCGCACAGCACGCCGGACATGACGATGCCGATGGTGGCGCCGCGGCGCTCAGGCGCGGCCAATGCCGCGGCCAACGGCACGATCTGCTGGGCCACGGTGGCAGTCACCCCCACCAGCAGCGAGGCGGCCAGCAGCAGGGCGCCGCTGGGTGCCAAGGCGGTCAATGCCAGGGCCACGGCAAGCAGGGTGAACTGCAGCACGATCAGGCGGCGGCGCTCCACGCGGTCGCCCAGCGGCACCAGCGCGAACAGGCCCAGCGCGTAACCCAGTTGGGTGGCGGTGGGCACCAGGCCGGTCAGCGTGCCCGGCAGCTCGCGCTGCATCAGGCCCAGCATGGGCTGGTTGTAATAGATGTTGGCTACGGCCAGGCCCGCACAGAGGGCCATCACCAGAGTGAGGGCCGGAGTGAGGGCCGGTCGCGCGGCATGGTGTGCCGGTGAAGTCACGGTGCTCATGGATAGGACTCGGTTCGCACCCGGAGTGGGCGTGGCGAAACTATGAGCGCGTATCGAATCATGCAGTAGACTGCCAATCAGTTAGGCCAGCCAAACGGATTTCGTTACAATGAACCTGAGCGATGTGCAGGTGTTCGTGGAAGCCGTGCGCGTGGGCAGCCTGGCCGGCGCGGCGCGCAAGCTGGGCCTGACTGCCATGTCGGCCTCGCGCAGCCTGGGGGCGCTGGAAGCCGAACTGGGTGCACGCCTGCTGCACCGGACCACCCGTTCGCTGTCGCCCACCAGCGATGGCGAGGTGTTCCTCCCCTACGCCCAGGCCCTGCTGGAAGGCCAGGCCAATGCCTTGGCCGACCTGCATCCCCAGGGCGGCGGCCTGAGCGGCCAGTTACGCATCACCGCATCTACCGCATTCGGTCGCCGGGTGGTGGCGCCCCTGCTGCCGGCCTTCATGACCGAGCACCCGCGCCTGCATGTGGATCTGCACACCACCGACGAACAGGTGGATATCGTCGCGCAGGGCATCGATGTGGCGATCCGCATTGCGCCGCTGCGTGACAACCGGCTGGTGGCGCGGCGCTTGGCCGACAACCCGCGTGTGCTGATCGCTTCGCGCGGGTATCTGCAGCAGCATGGGCAGCCGCTGGTGCTGTCCGATCTGGCGGCGCACGAGTGCCTGGCCGCCAGCGGCACCCGCCACTGGGCGTTCCTGCGCGACGGCAAGCCGCTGCGGCAGCGGGTGGCGGGCCGGCTGACAGCCAGTTCGGTGGAAGCGGTGTACGAAGCCTGCGCGGGCGGGCTGGGCATCGCCAATCTGTCGCAGTGGTATGTGCGCGATGCGCTGGCGCGTGGCGATGTGCAGGCGATCACGCTGGAAGATGCCGCGCCCGAACCGCTGGATATCTGGGCGGTCTATCCCAGCGCCAGCCGGGTGCCGCCGAAAGTGCGCGCGTTCGTGGCGGCGGTGCAGGACGCGCTGGGATAACTGCGACGATTTGCCGTTGGCCGCTTGGCCGCTTGGCCGCGGTACCGAGCCCCACTTTTGCTGCGAATCGTGTACCCGGGACGCCCTGATCGTGATCTTCCTCGCGCGCAATGGCGTGAACGGACAGGTCCCAGACGCCGCGTCCGCAGGTTCCTGAGCCGCAGCTCGTGAGCCAGCCGCGGCGGTTGCATCACCGGAAGTCCGCGCCGCGCGGGCGTTCCCGCCCCGTCGGAGCGCCCCTTTCAGCCACATGCGACGTGACGTACAAGGCTGCAGATTGACGGCCCCGAATCCCCGCAATCGAATGTCGGTACTGCGGAAGGAGCCGTGAGCGTACGGCGCTGGAGCCGCAGGTACCCCGTCCGGCCAGCAAGGATTGCCATGACCCGCACCTCACCTCCAGGTCCCCGCGCAATGCGCCTGTTGGCGTGCGCAGCCGTTGCCACGTTGTTGCTGGCCGGGCCCGCGCATGCCGCCTGGACCGTCAACGACCCGCAGTCAATGGCCAAAGCCATCGAGCAGTACAAACGGCAGGTCGAACATTACAAGCAGCAGCTGATCCAGCTCAATCCACTGCAGCGCAGCGACTCGGTGATGACCGACAGTTTTTCCGAGCGCAATGAAGACTATCGGCTGCGGGAGCGCTGCCCCGGCGCAGCAGGGCGCGGCACTGGCGGTGCGGCGAGCAGACTCGGCGAGCTGGCGGCCGGCATCGGCGGCGATGCCGCCACCGAGCAGCTGCGCATCTGTTCGCGCATCGTGCGGGCCAGGAATACCCAGTACAACGCCACCGTGCGCATGCTCGACCGGCTGATCCAGCGCAACCAGCAGTTCATGGCCATCCAGGCCCAGCGCAGCCAGACCGGCAGCAGCCAGGGCAACCTGGCTGCCAATGACAACGAAGTCCACCGGTTCGCTGCACAGAACGCGATGGACCTCCAGCATTGGCAGGCCCAGATGAAGGCCTACGACGGCTACATCGAAAGCCTGACTGAAGAACGCGCGCAGCTTGCGCGCCAGGCACTGGACGGCAAGCCCCCCAGCCTGCTGGGCCAGCTGGTGCAGGCGGCCGTGCTCGAACGGGCGCTGTCGAACTGAAGGAACAGCGGTTTCCTCTCACTCCACGAATGGACAGATGGCATGAATGGATTCGTTGACAGCGCCACATCCGGGCTGCCGCTGCTGGCAGACATCACACCGGGAAACTTCCTGTTCTTCCGGCTGGTGAATGACTACTTCGACAGAGAGATCGCCGAGTTCGGGCTGGAGCTTACCCGCCGCGCAGCACATTGGGTCACCCTCACCGCGGTATCGCTCACCACGTTCTGGGTGCTGGCCCAAGGCTATGCGCTCGTCGCCGGGCGGGCGCAACAGTCGGCCATGGCGATCATGGCGCGGGCGGCACGCGTGGCGCTGGTGCTGATGGCCGCCACCGCCGCAGGCGCCAATGGCACGGCACTGCACAAGGCGGTCACGGACAATCTGGACAGGGAGATCCACCAGCTGTTTACCGGAAAGCGCAGCGGCGGTGCCGCCGACGCGATTGACGAGAACCTGATGTATACGCAGCTGGCGCTGTCTGCGCTGGACGCCATCCACGTAGATGGAAGTGATCCCGAGCTGATCGAGAAAAAGGCCGCGCCATGCAGCTGGCCAGCTTCGGCACCGCCAGCCCGCCCATGGCCGCCGGTGCCATGCTGCTGCTGTTCAAGTTCACCACGGCCTTCCTGATGGGGATCGGGCCGATCTTCATCCTCTCCCTGATGTTCGACCAGACCAGGGACCTGTTCAAGAAATGGCTGTTCTACGTGCTGGGTACACTGTTCTCGATGTCCATCCTGTCAGTGGTCTCGGCGATGGTGCTGAAATTCACCGCCAAAGTGGCCGCCGCCTACTGGGTGATGAAACTGCTCCCGATTGACAGCGGCGAAGGGTTGTCATCGCAGGCACTGCAACAGGGCGGCATCGGACTGCTGATGACGGCCATGATCATCACCACGCCCACCATCGCCGCGGCAATCTGGCAAGGCAACATGGGCGCCTTCATGGCGTATTCGCCATTCGCCAGCCCGACGCCGCCACAGGGCACATCGGGCTCGCCTGGGCTTTCTCCGGCAGCGGTGCCGGCACCGGCAGCAACGCCGGGCATGGCAGCGCAGGACGCGCTGCCGATGGGCACCTTCGCCGCATCGCCGTCGCCGCAAGCGACCGGCCTTCGCGGCAATGCCCACCATGACAGCAGCCGCATGCTGTGAAGAAGGGAGAACATGCGATGAAAAGAACACTCGGCATCTGCGCGCTGGCGCTGCTGCAGCTGCTCGCCCTGCCGGCAGGGGCGCAGTCGGACAACTACTACGAGCCCATCCCCTACTACAACGACAACCCCTTCCTGTTCTGCACCCTTGGCGTGCCCAGCGACTGCTGGGCACCCGTGGACCCGGCCACCGGCACCTTCACCATCACCAACATCTATTGCTACAACCCGATCTCGGCCCTGCAGTTCGCACGGGTCTGCCCGAAAGCGTTCCCGAACGGGCCGCAGGGTGCAGGCGTCGCCACCGAGTGACCGCAGGCCAGTGCGGTGCTAGTGTGCGCAACAGATCGCCCCTGTAACGGCCCGGACCGCCGCATGAAAGCACACGCCCTGCTGTTCGTGGTCGCCACATTCGCCCTGGGTGCAGCCAATGCCCAGGCCCAGGAGGCGCGATTCATCTCCTCCGAACCGTCGCCCTTCAAGCGTTCGGTCTTTGTTGAGCCGAACGAAACCCGCTTCAGCGGCAACGCCACCGTATCGGGCACGCTGCAGGTGGCTTGGGAGCCGGAAAGCGAGGGCTTCGGCGGCGGCTACCGGGTGGTGCTGAAACCGGACGCAGCCAGCCAGCGGCGATTGCCGCACGATGCGGGCCGTGGCCCGGTCGGTGAGATCTGGATCCGCAACACCGACACGATCATCAGCGCGCTGCTGTCACCGGCCCAGCGCAAGGCAGGCCTGAAGCAGCAGCACTACTTCAGCGGCCCGGTACGGCTGGTGTTGAATTCCTACCGCACCGGCGTGGACTGCGACATGCGCGGCTACAACGCCCTGTTCGTTGCCGTGGCCGACGAACGCCCGGCCCTGGCCTTGGCACCGCGCCCGGACGAAGTGCCCCGCTGCTAGGCCGGGCGGCCGTGCCCCACTCGCCGGGCATGGCCCGGCGCTACCGGGTTACGGCGCGGCCAGGGCGAAATCCAGCCCGGCGCAGACGGCCGCCACCTGGGCGTCGTTGCATTCCTGCGCGTTGGTGCGCGGGCTGTCCGGGTAGACCTCGGTGGTGGTGGCGTACAGCGCATCGGTAAAGCCGGCGCAGGCGCCAATCGAGCGCGATTCGCCCCACACCACGCCGGGCGACTGCAACGGCAGCCCAACCAGATTGCCTTCGGCGTCGGCCGGGGCGATATGGGTGATCGGCGCGACGGCGGCAATCAGCGCCTTCTGGAATTCCGGCTGCGGGTCTTCACTGTTTCCGATCACGTAGAAGCCATCGGGAATGGTGTCGCGCTCGAACGGCTTGCCGTCGCGGGCGCAGCGCGCCGGGTCGAACTCGTGCAGGTCGCTGTCGGTGGTTTCGTGCAGGTCCAGGTGTACCCGGATGTCCGGCTTGCGCTCGGCCAGCCAGCGCATCAACGCGGCCGCTTCCTCGATCTGGCCGCCGTCACGGAAACTGCGGTTCGGGTCGATGGCGTCGGGGTTCCAGCGCTGGATGCGCTCGTAACCCCACGGGCTGACGCACGGCGCCACGATCAGGTTGCAGCGGCCCAGGTAGCGCTCGGCCCGCTCCTGCAGGAACTGCAGGGCGCCATGCACGCCGCTGGTCTCGTAACCGTGCACGCCGCCGGTCACCAGCGCGGTGGGCAGGGCCGGGTTCCAGTCATGGTTGACCACCGCAAACAGCGGGTAGTGGTCGGGCGCGTAGTCCAACTGGCCGTACTGCACCACATCGAAACGTTCGTCCAGGCGTTCCAGCTCGGCCACCACGTCGTCGTGATAACTGCGCTGCTTCTGCTGGCGGGCCCGCCACTGTGCGCGTTCAGCATCGCCCCAGGGCTGGCCGGGGGTGCCGATGGGGTAGAACTGCGCCAGGGTCATGCGGAACTCCAGTGGATTCAGGTGCGGTAGTGCAGCCGGCCATTGTACGCCCGCCGCCGGGCGCGGGCGGCATGCCGTCGGACCTTTCATACGGCCGGGGTCGTCTGGCTGTAAAATCAGCGGTTTTGGCCCCCAACCCCTTGATGGCGAACGCAGTGCAGCCGGTCCTGGGTGGACCGGACTTCCTCCGTCTGCTCGCCCGTCTCAGTGACGGTGCGACGCCGGCCACCAGTCCTGCCCTGACCGATCGCCTCGGCCAGTGGGTGGACTGGAGCCGTGCCGTGGCCCTGTCCGCGGCGCTGGATGGCCGCCTGCCTGAACCTGCCGAAGCGGCGGAGACGCTGGACGACCTGCTGGCCGATTGCACCCAGGCCGAGGCCAGCCTGCTGGCGTCGTTGAACGAGGATGCCGAGGCCGAGCGCCTGCTGGACCTGGCCGAGGCGGCAGCCACCGCCAATTTCGCCTCGCTACGGCAGCGCTATCTGGTGCTGCAACGCGCGATGCAGACCGCCACCGGCCGCTTGCGCGGGCGCCTGCGCGATCAGCTGGTGCAGAAGGCGCCCGAACTGGCTCGGCTGGCCGAGATTGACGCGGTGATGGAACAGACCCTGAGCCCACGCGAACAGGCCCTGCTGGCCACCGCCCCCGCCGTGCTGGGCGCGCGCTTCGAGCGCGTGCATGGCCAGCCCGGCTGGCGCGCCCCCTTCCGCAACGATATGCGCAGCCTGCTGCTGGCCGAGCTTGAGCTGCGCTTCCACCCGATCCAGGGGCTGCTTGCAGCCCTGCGCCCCCACTGACCGGAACACCATGTCCAGAACCGTCTTCCCTGTCGTTGTCTTCCTTGTAGGCCTGCTGGCCGTGTGCTGGATCGGCATTGGCTATGTGGCCGTACATCCGCTGGGCGCGCTGGTGGCAGCGGTTATCGCGGCCTGCTACGTGGCCGGTGGCGTGGAGCTGTACCGCTACCGCCAAGCCAGCAACGGCCTGCGCGCGGCATTGGCCGATCTGTCACTGGCCAAGGACAACCTGCAGCCGTGGCTGCAGCGCGTGCCGGCTGGCCTGCGCAACGCTGTGCGCCTGCGCGTGGAAGGCGAGCGCTCCGCCCTGCCCGCACCGGTGCTGACACCGTACCTGGTGGGGCTGCTGGTACTGCTGGGCATGCTCGGCACCCTGCTGGGCATGATGGACACCCTGCGCGGCACCGGGTTGGCCCTGCAGAGCGCCACCGACATGGCCGCCATCCGCGGTTCGCTGGCGTCGCCGGTGCAGGGCCTGGCCGTGGCGTTCGGCACCTCCATTGCCGGTGTGGCCAGCTCGGCCATGCTGGGCTTGCTAGCCGCCCTGCTGCGCCGCGACCGCCTGCAGGCCGTGCAGCAACTGGACCGGGCCATCGCCGGCGACCTGCACCCGCACTCGCAGGCCTGGCAGCGCGCCGAATCGCTGCGCCTGCTGCAGGCCCAGTCCACCGCCCTGCCGGCGCTGGTGGATCGCCTGCAGGAGATGACCCGCGCCTTCGAACAGCACAGCAGCGCCGCCAACGAGCGCCTGCTGGCCGGCCAGGGCGAGTTCCTGACCCAGAGCCAGGCACTGCAGGAAAGGCTGGCGGTTTCGCTGCAGCAATCGCTGCGCGAAGGTGCCGAAGCCAGCGCCAGCGCCATTGGCGGCGCCCTGCAGCCCTTGGCCGAAACCACGCTGGCCGGGCTGGCCAGCCACGGCCAGGCACTGCACGCGCGTGTCGAGCAGGCGGTGCAGCAGCAGTTGACCGGTCTGGCCGACGGCTTCGAGCGCAGCCGCGTGGCCACCGAAGCCAGCTGGGCGCGCGTGGTGGATGAGCAGAGCCAGGCCCAGCAGGCGCTTGTGACCGAGCTGCGTCAGCATCTGCAGGCCTTCAGCGACGGCCAGGCCCGCCAGAGTGAAACGCTGCTGGCAAACCTGGGTGAGCGCCTGCAGGGCGATGCGCAGCGTCATGCCGACACCTGGCGCACGGCCGCCGAGCAGCAGCACGATCTGAACCGCGAACTGGCCGAGCGCCAGCAACAGGCGTTGCAGAGCGCCAACGACACCCTGCACGCCCAGGCGCAGGCCCTGCTGCAGACGCTGGATGCGCGCCATGCCGACAGCCAGGCGCTGCTGCAGGCGCACGAACAGCAGCGAACGCAGGACTGGCACAGCGTACAGGCTGCCGCGGCCGCCGCGCATGCCGAACTGCAGGCCAGCCTGGACACCCGCGAACAGCAGCGCCAGGCGCGCTGGGATGCAGTCAGCGCCGATCTGCAGCAGGCCCACGCGGCCCTGCAGGCGCAGTTGCAGGCCAGCGACGAACAGCGCCTGCAGCGCTGGACCGAGGCACTGCAGGCAGCCTCTGCCGACCTGACCGCGCAGCAGCAGACCGTGTGCCAGGCCCTGGCCGACACTGCCCAGCAGATCGGCGACAACGGCCGTGCCCAGGCCAGCGCCACCCTGGCCGAAGTGTCCACCCTGCTGCAGACCGCCGCGCAGGCGCCGAAGGCAGCCGCCGAAGTCATCAACGAACTGCGCAACACGCTGTCGGAAAGCCTGGTGCGCGACAACGCCGTGCTGGAAGAACGCGGCCACCTGCTGGCCACGGTGCAGACCCTGCTGGAGGCCATCAACCATGCCTCGCACGAACAGCGCAACGCAGTGGACGCACTGGTGGGCGGTTCGGCCGAGCTGCTGGAACGCGTGGGCAGCCGCTTCACCGATCACATTGCCGCCGAGACCGGCAAGCTGGATGGCATTGCCGCAAAGTTGAGCGGCAGCGCCGGCGATGTCGGCCAGCTGGCCGGCAGCTTCGGCGCGGCAGTTGAGCAGTTCGGCAGCGCAGCGGTCGAGCTGTCCGGCCGCCTGGAACAGATTGGCGGCGCGCTGGATGCCTCGCTGGCACGCAGCGACGAACAGCTGGCCTATTACGTGGCCCAGGCCCGTGAAGTGGTCGACCTGAGCCTGCTGTCGCAGAAGCAGGTGATGGACGAACTGCAGCAGCTGGCCGCGCGCCGCGGCAAGGCCGGCAGCGCATGAGCGACGAACTGGAGGTCGATGGCGGTTCTCACGCCCCGATCTGGGCCGCCTTCGGTGACCTGATGTCGGTCCTGCTCGGCGCCTTCGTGCTGATCCTGGTGGGCGTGGTGGCCGTGCAGCTGGAGTTGTCGCAGCGCCTGGATGCCGAAGTGAAGCAGCGCCAGGCCGAGGCCAAGCGGTTGCAGACGCTGGAGCAGGCACTGGCCGGCCCGCTGGCTGCCGGCCGGGTGACCCTGGTCGATGGCCGCATCGGCATCAGCGGCAACGTGCTGTTCGCGTTGAACTCGGACCAGCTGCAGCCGGAAGGCCAGGAACTGCTGCGCAGCCTGGCTGCCCCACTGTCGGCCTACCTGGGCTCGCGCGATGAAATCCTGATGGTGAGCGGCTTCACCGACGATGCGCCGATCCGCGATGGCAACCGCCGCTTCGCCGACAACTGGGAGCTGTCCGCGCAGCGTTCGCTCACGGTCACCCGCACCCTGATTGCCGACGGCGTGCCGGCCGATGCCGTGTTTGCCGCCGCCTTCGGCAGTGAGCAGCCGGTCAGTTCGAATGCAGACGAAGCCGGCCGCGCGCGCAACCGCCGCGTGGAGATCGCGCCGATTCCCAAGCCGAAGGCCGGCGATGGCAAATAAGCCGGCTGCCGGCGCTGCGCGTGAGGGGTTGCGTGCCTTGGTACGCGATCTGGATGCCGGTTCGCGCGCACGCGAACACTACCCGCAGGTGCCGATGCTGGAAACGGTGCGCCGCGAATGGTCGGCCCTGCGCAGCGAGCTGCAGGTGAAGCGATCGTTGCGCGCCGAAGCCCCGGCGGATGGCGGCCCGCTGAATTCGGCGGTGCTGGTGCAGCGCATGCTGGACACCATGCAGGGCGCCAGCCCCGGCTACCTGCGGCATTTCATTGACTACGTGGATACGTTGTCTTGGCTGCAGGCCCTGCAGGACGGCGTAGCCAGCGGCAGTGATGCGGCAAAGCCAAAGCGCACGCGCAAACCCCGAACCGCAGGCTGACCGGCCCGGCGCAAACACCAACCGCGGCTTGACCCGCTCTTGGGACGTGCCAATTGACCCGCTTTTGGTAGGTGCCAACCTTGGTTGGCACACGCAGCACCCCGACGCCTGGTAGGTGCCAACCTTGGTTGGCACGCGCGGTACCCGTGTGCCCACCAAGGTGGGCACCTACCAAAACCCGTCGGGCCCCATTGCGTGCCCACCAAGGTGGGCACCTACCGGGAATCGGCGACGCGTGGGTCACCCGCGCAGGGTGGCGCCGCCGTCCACGTACAGATCACTCAGGGCCACGTGGCCGGCCTGCTCGGACAGCAGGAACATCACCGAATGGGCAATGTCGTGCGGGGTGGCCAGCTTGCGCAGCGGAATACCTGCCTTGTAGGTATCCAGGTTCCCCGCGATCACCCGTTCGGCGCCCTGCGCGTCCTCCCACATGCCGGTCTGCATGGGGGTGAGCGTGGAGCCGGGGGCAACGATGTTGCAGCGGATGCCCAGCGGGGCCAGCTCCAGGCCCAGGCAACGGGTGAACATGGTCGCCGCTGCCTTCGAGGCGGCATAGGCGGCCATACCATGCCGCGGCACACCGGCCGCGTTCGAGCTGACCGTCACCAGCGCCCCCTGCCGACGCGGTGACATCACCCGCGCCACTGCACGGCTGACATGGAACACGCCGTCGGCATTGACCGCGAACACGCGGCGCCAATCGGCATCGGTGGTCTGCACCACTTCGCCCACGTGCAGCACGCCAGCCACGTTCGCCACCAGTGCAATGGGCCCGATGCCCGCTTCCACCTGGTCCACCAGCGCGTCCACCGCACCGCTGTCGGTCACGTCCAGTGCAAAGGCGTGTACCCCACGTGACTGCGCCACGGGCGCGGCGAGATCGGTGGCCACCACCGTGCACCCTGCCGCCGCCAGCAGTTCAACCAGCGCCGCGCCGATACCCCCACCGGCGCCGGTCACCAGCGCCACGCGGCCTGCAAACCCGGTCAACTGCATGTTGCGATCTCCTGTTGTTCATCCCACTGCTGCAGGCGTGCCGACAGCCACGGCGCCAGCTGTGCCACCGCATCACGGCCGGTCAGTTCGGCGTGCAGGAACGGCAGTTCCAGGGCCTGCACCTCCAGCGCATGTGCCTGCCACAGCGCCGACTGCAGTTGCGGGCGGGCCACGTGGTCGCGCCCTGCCCGCACGTGCACCAGCGTGCCGACATACGCACGATGGTGGTGGGCGCGAATCAATCGGTTGGTGCCGGTCACCGCGCGCACGACGCCTTCCAGCACCACGTCCGGCAGGCTGCCCAGCGCGCTGCCGCCCTGGCGCAGGAACGCCAGGATGGACTCGCGGCTGTCCAGTTCCGGGTGCGCATCGGGATCGTGCCCGGCGATGGCCAGCAGTGCCCGCAGCGCGGCAATCGGGTCGGGCTCCTGCTCGGCCCGCCAGCATTCAGCGGGATAGGCATCCAGCAGCACCAGCTCGCCCACCTCACGCCCGATGTCATGCAGGCGCACGGCCATGGCCTGGGCCAGGATGCCACCCACCGACCAGCCCAGCAGATGCACAGGGCCGCGCGGCTGCAGGGCCACCACGCGCTGCACGTAGTCGTTGGCCATGGCGTCGATGCTGCCCGGCAGCGGCTGCGCAGGATCCAGTGCCGGCGACTGCAGGCCATACACGGGGCGCGCCGGCTGCAGTGCGCGCGCCAGCGTGCGGTAATTCCAGGCGATGCCACCGGCCGGGTGCAGCACGAACAGCGGCGCGGGCGTTGACGCCGCTTCCGGCGCAGCGGCCAGTGCGATCACCGGACCCAGGGCATGGTCGGCATTGGCCGGCGGTTCGGCCAGTCGCGTGGCCAGCGCGGCCACCGTGGGCTGGGCGAACAGCACACCCAGGCCCAGCTCGCAGGGCCAGCGCTGTTCGATGGCCAGCAGCAGATGCACCGCCGACAACGAATCGGCGCCCAGACTGAAGAAGTCCGCGTCCACCGGCACCGGCGCATCGCGCCCCAGCGCCTGCGCGAACAACTGCGCCAGTTCCTGTTCCAGCGGCGTGCGCGGCGCCAGGCCGGTAGCCACCACCTGCGCAGGCGCGGGCAACGCCGCGCGGTCCAGCTTGCCATTGGCGGTGACCGGCCACTGCGCCACCCCCACGAACAGTGACGGCACCATGTAGTCGGGCACGCGCGCGGCCAGATGGCTGCGCAGCGCGGCCGCATCGTCCAGACCCGCCGGCACATAAGCCACCAGCCGCGGCTCGGCCGGCGCATCGTGGCGCACCAGCACTTCCACCCGCTGCATGCCGGGCAGTTCGCGCAGTGCCGCCTCGATCTCGCCCAGTTCGATGCGCAGCCCGCGCAGCTTCACCTGGTGGTCGCTACGGCCGAGGTACTCGACCGCGCCATCCGCGCGCCAGCGCGCCACGTCGCCGGTGCGGTAGATGCGCTCGCCGGGCAGGAACGGGTCGGCCAGGAAGCGTTCGGCGGTCAGGTCGTCGCGGCCCAGATAGCCGCGTGCCAACTGCACGCCGCCCAGATACAGATCGCCCGGCACCCCCACCGGCTGCGGCCGCAGCGCGGCATCGAGCACGTACAGGCGCGTGTTCCAGACCGGGAAGCCGATCGGCACCGGGCGCGACGCATCGTCCGCCGATGCCGGCCAATAGCTCACATCCACCGCGGCTTCGGTCGGTCCGTACAGATTGTGCAGCTGTGCCTGCACGCGCACATGGAAGCGGTCGCGCAACGACGCATCCAGCGCTTCGCCACTGGTGAACACGCGGCGCAGCAGCAGGCCCTGCGTATCCGGCGCGGCCAGGAATGCATCGAGCATGGACGGCACGAAATGCGCGGTGGTGATGCCATGCGCACGAATCAGCCGCGCCAGCGCGGCAGGATCGCGGTGCGCCTGCGGCGGGGCCAGCACCAGGGTCGCCCCGCACAGCAGCGGCAGGAAGAATTCCCAGACCGACACGTCGAAGGTGACCGGTGTCTTCTGCAGCACGCGGTCATCGGCACTGAACCCGTAGTGCTCGCGCATCCACAGCAGGCGGTTGACGATGGCGCGGTGCTCGATCAGCACGCCCTTGGGCTCGCCGGTGGAGCCGGAGGTGTAGATCACATAGGCTGCATCGTGCGCGTCAGGCCCCGGCCATGGCGCGGCGAAGCTGACATCGGTCCACTGCGTGGGTGCCAGTACCGGCACACCCGCCAGACGCGGCGTGGTGTCCGCCTCGCTCAACACGCACAGCGGCGTGGCCGAGCCCAGGATGCGCGCCAGGCGCTCATCAGGATGGTCCAGATCCAGCGGCAGGTAGGCGGCGCCTGCGCGCAGCACGGCCACCAGCGCGATCACCAGTTCCAGCGAACGCGGCAAGGCCACGGCCACGATCGTGCCCGGGCCGGCGCCCAGCGCGCGCAACTGCGCGGCAAGCGCGAAGCTGCGCGCTTCCAGGGTGGCGTGGTCCAGCGACTGCGCGCCCAGCACCAGCGCCGGCGCCTGCGGGTCACGATCCATGCCCTGGCGCAGCAGCTCGGCCAGGGTGGTGTGTGGCAGCGGGTGGGCGGTGGCGTTGAAACCGTGCAGCACCTGCTGCGCTTCTTCGGGCGTGGCCAGTGGCACATCGCCGATGTCTTCGGCCTGCAGGGCCGCCGACACGAAATGCAGCAGGCGCTGCGCATGGGCCTGCAGGTCCTGCGCGGTGTAAAGCGCGGGATTGGCTTCGATTTCCAGATCCAGCAACTGCTGGCCGTCGCCGCGGAACCCCAGCGTCAAGTCCTCCACCGGGCCGGTGCACAGCACCTCCAGCGTGGCCTGCACACCGGCCACCGCCAGTGGCCGGTAGAACGGCTGCACGTTCACCAGCGGCCCATGCAAGCGCTGCTGCGCCCCCACCAGGCCCAGGTCGCGGCGCAGCTGTTCACCGCGATAGCGGCCGTGCTTGCGGCCTTGGCTGAGTTGACGGCCCAGCGCGCGACAGTGCGATTCCACGCTGCCTTCGCTGGCGGCAACGCGCAGCGGCAACACATTCATCACCATGGCCGGCACGCGGGCCGAGGCGTTGCCCAGCCGGCCCATGTAGGGAATGCCCAGCACCACTTCGTCGGCCGCGCCCATGCGCCGCAGGTATTCGGCGGTAAGCGCGGTCAGCACATCCGGCCACGGCTGCAGCCACGCCGCAGCGGTCTGCATCAGGCGCTCACGGAACGTACTGTCCAGCGGCTGCACCCAGCGCAGCGCATCGTCGCTGGCCGCGGCGGTGCCCGCCAGGCCCGCGCCCACCGGCGCGCCCTGCAGCTGCGCATGCCACCACTGCCGGGCCTGCTCGCGGCGAGCGCCGTCACGGTACGCGGCATCGTCGGCCAACACGGCATCCAACGCCGGCAGCGCGTCACCGGGCCGCCCGGCGTACAGCGCGCACACGCGATCGCTGAACAAGGCCATGCCGTAGCCATCGGTGCCCAGATGGTGCACGCGCAGGTACCAGACCCAGCGCTGCGGGCCCAGCTGGAACAGCACCTGCCGGGCCAGACGGTCGCGGGTGGGATCCACCGCAGTCAGCCGGTCCGCCTGCATCGCCGCGCGCGCGGCCGCGTCCGGATCTACTGCACCGGAAACATCGTGAAGCTGCAGCGTCGGCACATGCGCAGGATCGTGCCATTGCAGGGGCTCGCCCTGCGCGTGCTGGCCGAAGCGGAGTGCGAACGCCTGCGCCTCGGCCGCCGCCTGGTTGGCCGCGGCCACGAAGGCGGGCACGTCCAGCGCACCGTCCATCCACACCGCATGGGCGGTATTGAAGGCCGGGCTGTGCGGTGCCAGCCGCTGCGCGTACCACAGCCCGGTCTGGGCTTCGGTCAGGGCAACGGCCGTGGCCAGCGCCGCGGCGCTCATGCCGCCTGCGCAGCCTGCAGCCGCTGCACCACCGTCCACCACTGGCGCAGCGTGCTGTGTTCGGCCAGCTGCGAGAATTCGAGCGGCAGGCCGGTGTTGCCCCAGGCCAGGACCAGGCCGAGCATGCGCATCGAATCCAGGTCCAGATCCATCAGGTTGTCATCGTCACCGATCTCGGCCGGCGTGCAGTCCAGCACCCGTGCCAGGTCGGCGCGCATGCGTTCCAGGGTCAGCGGTTCAGCGCCTGCACTCATCACAGCAGCTCCAGCAGTCGGTCGGTAGTCATCGGCACCCCGCAGGTGCGGGCGATCCAGTACAGCGCCTGGTCGTGGTCGGCACGCGAGAAATCGGCCACGGCATCGGCGGCGATGAAGGCTTCGATATCGCGCTGGAACGCCTCGGCCACGGTCGCCGTGCAACCGATATGGGCGTAGACGCCGGTGACCAGCAACTGGTCGCGGCCGCGCACGCGCATCAGCGTTTCCAGGTTGCTGCGCTGGAATGCGCTGTAGCGGTGCTTGACCAGCACGTGCTCGCATTCCTGCGGCGCCAGCGCATCGATGATGGCTTCATGCGCTTGCCCGCGCTGCATGCCCGGGCCCCACAGATCGGCCTGCAGGCCACGGTCGCGCCGGTCCTGGTTACCGTGCTGGGCGGTGTAGAACACCGGAATGCCGTGCGTGCGGCAATGCGCCAGCAGCCGCGCGATGTTGGCCACGGCCGGCTGCAGCGGTGCCTGTTCGCCATCGAAGGCGGCCAGGAAGTAGCGCTGCATGTCGTGCACCAGCAGCGCCACGCGGTCGCGCTGGGGCTGCCAGGGGCCACGCGCAGGCGGCAGTTCGCTGGCCGTCGGCAGCGCGTAGGGGGTGATGCGGGGCAGCGCCATCAGCGCGTTCCTCCTGTCTGTTGCAGATGACGCGCGCGCAGCTGCGCACGCAGTTCGCGGCGGCTGATCTTGCCGACCGCCGTGGTATCGAAACTGTCCACGAACAGCACCTGGTCGGGCACCTTGAACGCGGCCAGGCCACGGGTGCGCATCCAGGCCTTCAGCGCCGGCGCCTTGATCGGCTCGCCCTGGGCAATGACAAAGGCACAGCTTCGCTCGCCCAGGTATTCATCGGGAATGGAGACCACAGCCGCGTCGAACACCGCCGGGTGCGCCAGCAGATGGTCCTCGATCTCTTCGGCGGAGATCTTTTCGCCGGCACGATTGATATGGTCGCCCGCCCTGCCCTGCACCACCAGGTAGCCGCCGGGCAACTGCTGGACACGATCGCCGGTGCGATAGAAACCGTCATCGGTGAAGGCGCGTGCATTGGCGACCGGATCGTTGTGGTAGCCGTTGATGGTGTACGGCCCGCGGATGATCAGGTGGCCGACTTCGCCTTCGGCCACCGGCTGGTCGTGGTCGTCGACCACGCGCACTTCGTCGTCGGGACTGATCGGCCGGCCCTGGCAGGCCACGATCAGCTCCAGCGGGTCGTCCAGCCGGGTGTAGTTCACCAGGCCTTCGGCCATGCCGAACACCTGCTGCAGCGTACAACCCAACCCGTCCACCACGCGCCGCGCGGCTTCGGGCACCAGCTTGGCACCGCCCACCTGCAGCACCTGCAGGCTGGACAGGTCCTCGCTGCGGCTGGCGGCGGCCTGCGCCCACAGCAATGCCAGCGGCGGCACCAGGCCGCAGCAGGTCACCTTTTCGCGGGCAATCAAGGGGAATGCCGCGTCGGGCCCGGGGCCCTGGCTCATCACCACGCGCGCACCGGCGTACAGCGCACCAAAGAAGCCGGGCGAGCTCATCGGGAAATTGTGCGCGGCCGGCAGCGCCACCAGGTACACACTGTCGCGGTCGATGCCGCAGATCTCATTGCTGGCGCGGAACGAATAGATGTAATCGTCGTGCGTGCGCGGAATCAGTTTGGACAGCCCAGTGCTGCCGCCGGAAATCTGCAGGAAGGCCACCGACTGCGGGTCAGGGTCTGCCGGCAGCGTGCCGCGGTCACCCTGCAGCGCATCCAGCGCCGTGAACTCGGCCGCCTCACCATCGATCACCACCTGCTGCACGGCCGGCACCGCCGCCTGCAGGGCCCGCGCCAGTTCGCGATGATCGAAGCCCTCGTGCAGTGCCGTGGTGACGTAGGCACTGACCTGGGCCTTGGTCGCGAAATGCACCAGCTCGGTGATGCGGTGCGCCGGCAGCGCGTACACCGGAACCAGCCCGGCGCGGAACAGACCACAGGCCACGCTGATGAAGCTGGCGCTGTTGCCCAGCTGCAGCAACACCCGGTCACCCGGCTGCAGCCCCTGCGCCAGCAGACCGGCACCGATGCGTCCGGCTTCATGCCACAGCTGCGCGTAGGTCAGGCGGGCATCGCCGGCAACCACGGCAACATCGTCGGCATAGCGTTCGGCGCGCTCGCGCAGGAAGCCGGGGAAGGTTTCGCCGCGCCAGTAGCCGGCCTGGCGATAGCGCTGCGCGCGCTCGGCCGGCCAGACCTGCTGCAGCGGGACACGGTGGGAGACAGAAGGCGCTGTCATGCCAGGGTTTCCTGCAGCGGCGCCGGGTCATGGACCCCGAGCGCATTCAACAAGGCGGCGAACTTCGCCGAGGTTTCGGCCACTTCGGCCTGCGGCGAGGACTCGGCAACGATGCCGGCCCCGGCGTACAGCCGCAGCTGACATCCCTGCAGGCGCGCACAGCGGATGGCCACGTACCAATCACCATCGCCCTGGGCGTCCAGCCAGCCCACGGCGCCGGCATAGAAGCCGCGCGGCACTGGTTCCAGTGCGCGGATACGCTGCAGCGCAGACTGCTGCGGTGTGCCGCAGACCGCCGGGGTGGGATGCAGCGCGGCCAACAGCAGCGCCGCCGGCGTAGACGGGTCATCCAGCGTGGCGTGGATACGCGTGCCCAAGTGCCACATGCTGGCGGTGGCATGCAGCACCGGGCGCGGCTGCGCTTCTATCTGGCGGCACCACGGCGACAGCGCGGCCACGATGGCCTCGACTACGTGACGGTGTTCGTCGTGATCCTTGCGTGAGGCCAGCAGGGCCTGCGCGGCGGCCTGGTCCTGGGCCGGATCGGCGCTGCGTCGGGCCGAACCGGCCAGGGGGTGCGACAACACCTGGGCGCCGCGCTTGCGCAGCAGCAGTTCCGGCGTTGCGCCCACCAGCCAGGCCGGCGGCTGCGCCTTATCGACCGGCAGCGGCACCGCGTAAGTCGCCACCGAGGGGTCGGCACCCAGTCGTGCCAGCAGCGCCTCCGGCGCCAGCGGGTGTTGCGTGTGCGCCAGCAGGCTGCGCGCCAGTACCACCTTATCCAGCAGGTCGTCGCTGTCGCGCAGGGCCAGCACCGCCTGCGCCACCGCGTCGGCGTAGACCTGTGCGGACGGCTCGGCCTGAAGCGCACCCTGCACTACCGGCGCAGCCTGCGGCCGCAGCGGTAGCGCCGGCAGCAGGCGCTCGGGTTGGTACAACGCATCGTCGGCGCGCGGCTCGAACGGCACCGCGCCCACCAGCAGCCCCGGACCACCGCGCTGCTGGCTGAAGAAATCCGCTACGCGGTCGGCCAGCGTGGTCAGTGCACCGGCAGGCAGCCGCGCACGGCAGCCGCGCGCGTGCACCTGCTGGCCCGCCTGCTGCAGCACAAACAGGTCGGCCTGATCGGCGTTGATTGCCGCGTCGGCCAGCGCTGCATCGGGGTTGCGATCACCCAACACGCTCGAATCGTTCATGCGGCCTCCGCGCGGCGGTGGGCCAGCGCCAGTGCGCACAGCAGCAACAGCAGCACGCCCACCAGCAGGTACGGCAGGCTGGCATTGGCGCGGTACAGCAGCGTGCCCAGCATCGGCCCCACTACCATTCCCACGCCTTGCGCGGCGGCCACGGTACCGGCGGCGGCACCCTGCTCATGCGGTTCCACCGCATCGGCAGCCAGCGCCTGGAAGGACGGGAATACGAAGCCCATGCCGAACGCCGCGAATGCGTAGGCCGCCGGCAACTGCCAGGGTTGCTGCACGGCCGCCACCGAGGCGAAGCCCAGGCCGCCGATCAACGCGCCAAGGGCAATCCAGCGCTGCGGATGCACGTCCAGCTTCATCACCAGCACCTGCGCCAGGATCAGGCCGACGCCGACCGCGGTAAGCGCCAGGCCCGCCATGCGCGCGCCTGCGGCAGCATCCAGTGCCAGACGATCAATCGCGAAGAAGCCCACGGTGACCTGGGCGATGGTGACCGAGATCATGGCCAGGAACGCGGTCAGCTGCGGCAGCCGCACGCGTGCATCCATGCGCGCCAGCGGCGTGCGCTTCTGTGCCGCGTTGGCCGCCACCGGCGGCGTGGCCGGCAGGCGCCAGGCCAGCAGGGCCAGCGCCAGCAACGGCAGCAGCGCCGCGGCATACAGGGCCAGCGGCAGATTGCGGTAGGCCAGCCAACCGGCTGCGGCCGGCCCCAGCACCATGCCCAGCGCATTGGCGCTGCCCAGTCGGGCCAGCAACTGCGTGCGCTGCCCCGGCGGTGACTGATCGGCGATCAGCGCCGCGGCCGTCGGCGGAACGGCGGCATAGAACAATCCGATCAGGCCGCGCGTGCCGACCAGCACTGCCACCGAGACCAGCACCGCCGGGACCGACTGCAGCGCGCGGTCGATGAACACCGCCAGGCCGATGTAGACCACCGTGTACGCACTCATGGCCACCAGCAGCACACGCTTGCGGCCGATGCGGTCACTCAGCAGGCCCCACGGCCGGGCCGCGATCATCCACAGCACACCGGCCGCGGTGACCGACAGGCCGGCATGCCATTCGGCCAGGCCCAGCAGGCGCACCACCGGGCCGATGACCGCGACGAAGGACATCATCGCCATGGTGCCGATCAGGGCAGCCAATACCAATGCCGGCAGACCGGCGACGACGGGACGTGCATTCATGGAACACCAGCCGTTTCAGGAAAGGAGCGCGGGCGCCTTGCGGGCCCGTCTGGCGCGGCACCATCGGTATCTGCCCAGCCCCTAAATGATAACGGCTCGTATTTGCATTTGATACCCATTCACTTGAACGGGACGGCAATGCGCGCTTACGCCGGCTCAGCCGGCGTTACGTGCCGACAACAGTCCGCGACGGCGGAACCACCATTCCAGCGGCAGGGTCACCAGCGGCGGAATCGCCGCCAGCAGGGCCAGCCCGGTGGCCCACCACGGCCAACGCAGGCGCAGCGCCGCCAGCAGACTGACCGCCACATAGACCATGAAGGCACCGCCATGCAGCGGCCCAAATATTTTCACCAGCGCCACGGTGTCGGCCGGGCCGTACTTCAGCCACATGCCCAGCAGCAGTCCGGCCCAGGTGAGCGCCTCGATGAAGGCGACGATGGCGAACGCGCGCCCGAACGGGTGCAGGGGGGAACGTGGGGTCACGAAAGGCTCCGGATCGGGAATCAAACGCGAATGATACGCAGATGCGAACGCCAGCAGAAACCCGTCGCGCCCGCCGTCACACCGCGACCGACGCGATCTCCTCAAGCACGCCCTGCACCGGCCGCCCGTTGTCGACCAGGTTGAACATCACATGCGCCACGCCCTGCGCCTGCACGCGCTGCAGGTACGCCTGCAGACCGTGCCGGCCGACTTTCATGCCCAACGGCAATGGCACGGCCGGCGCGTGCGGATCGGCCAGCAGATCCAACTGCATGGACTGCACGAACGGCTTGGCAGCGCCGGCCTGCGCCAGCGCCTGCTGCCACAGCCCGATGCGCCCTTCCTGTGCCACTTCCTCGCGATGGTAGGTGGCCCAGCCCTCGGCCTCGCGTGCGATCCACTGCAGGCTCTGCCGCGCCGTTCCCACCACCAGCATGGGAATGCGCTGGCCCGGTGGCGGCAGTACCGGGAAGCCGCCGGTGGCATCGGCCAGTTCGGCCTGCGCGTGCGCGTCGGGCGACAGCGCCGCCCGCAACACCGACCAGCGCTGGCGGAACGCCGCACCGCGATGGTCCAGGTCTTCGCCGAACGCGGCGAACTCTTCCGGGCGGTCGCCCGAACCCAGGCCGAGGATGAAGCGCCCTTCGCTGATCCGGTCCAGGCTGCGCGCCGCCTTGGCCACATGCAGCGGCTGCCGCAACGGCAGCACGATGGCCGCGGTACCCAGCGCGATGCGCTCGGTGGCGCCAGCCAGCGCAGAAAGCCACAGGAACGGATCATCCAGTGCACTGGCCGTGGCATCGGGGCCCTGCGGAACCATCAACGGCACATCGCGCGCCCATAGCGCAGCAAACCCCAGATCGTCGGCCAAGCGTGCATGCGCACGTGCACTACGCAGATCGGCCAGACCGTGCGCGGCCAGCGGGGTCATCAGGCCCAGACTGAGGCCCTGCGATGGGAACACCCGCGCATGCGCGGCATTGAACTCGCTCATGCAATCAGCTTAGCGTGGCAGGCTGGGCACCACGCCACCACAGGAAGAACACAGCATGCACAGGATCCGCCCCGCCCTCGCCCAGGACACCCCAGCGATCAGCGCGGTATGCATGGCCGCGTTCGCACAGGCGGTGGCGCCGACCCTGAGCGCACAGGGCGTGGCCACGTTTACCGCAGTGGCCGCGCCTGCCGCCTTCGTCGATCGCCTGCAGGGCGACAACCACATCCTGGTGGCCGAACAGGACGCCCGCATCGTCGGCGTGGTGGAACTGAAGGAAGGTCGCCATCTGGCGATGCTGTTCGTGGCCCCGGCCTGCCAGGGCCAGGGCATCGGCCATGCGCTGCTGCAGGCGGTGCTGCCGCACCTGCGCGCGCCGAAGATGAGCGTCAGCGCGTCACTGAATGCCGTGCCCACCTACCAGCGCTACGGCTTCGTGCTGGATGGCGAAGTGGCCGAGTCGCACGGACTGGTCTACCAGCCGCTGACCCTGGCTGCCCCGCCGCCGCGCTGATCGCGCCGATCAGACGAACATGCCGCCGGACGCTTCCACGCGCTGGCCGTTCACCCAGCCGGTAGCCGGCGACAGCAGCGCCACCACCACCGGGCCGATGTCATCGGGCAGGCCGGCGCGGCCCAGTGCGGTGATCGAGGACACCATGGCATTGGTCTGCGCATCGTCGCGCACGCGGCCGCCGCCGAAGTCGGTCTCGATGGCGCCCGGCGCCAGCGTGTTGGCGCTGATGCCGCGCGCGCCCAGTTCGCGTGCCAGATAGCGGGTGAACACTTCGATGCCGCCCTTCATCATGGCGTAGGCGGAACTGCCGGGCAGCGAGAAGCGCGCCAGCCCGCTGGACACGTTGAGGATGCGACCGCCATCGGCGATCAGCGGCAGCAGCGCCTGGGTCAGGAAGTACGGGCCCTTCAGGTGTACGGCCACGGCGTTGTCGAACTGGGCTTCGGTGGTTTCGGCAATCGTCGCGTACAGGCCTTCGCCGGCATTGTTCAACAGGCCCTGCAGGCCGGCGGCGCCCCAGCCCTGCAGTACGCCCTGCAGTTGTTCGGCAAAGGCGGCGAAGCCGGCGCTGTGGGCCATGTCCAACGGCAACGCTGCGGCGCGGCGGCCCAGCGCCTGGATCTGTTGCACGACCTGTTCGGCCGCATCGGCCTGCGCGCGATAGGTAATGACGATATCGGCGCCATCGGCGGCCAGCGCCAAGGCGGCGTTACTGCCGAGGCCGCGGCTGCCGCCGGTGACAAGGACAACACGGGAAGAAGACGTCATGACAGTGCACCTGGCTGAGGAGGAAGTGGGACCAGACTATTGGGATTGCCGGGCGCCATAAATCGCGCGATCCTGATTTGACTGTTCAACCTGGCCAAACAATCAATGGACCGCCTTGATACCCTGCGGGTCTTCCTGCGCGTGGCCGAGCTGGGCTCGTTCACCCGCGCCGCCGACGGGCTGGGCCTGCCCAAGGCCAGCGTATCGCAGGCGATCCAGCGCCTGGAGGCCGAGCTTGGCACCCAGCTTCTGCACCGCACCACCCGCCGCGTGCATCTGACGGCCGACGGCACCCAGCTGCAGCAGCGCGCCCACGACCTGCTGGACGACATGGAAGAACTGCAGGGCCTGTTCCGCCGCCAGACCAGCGAACTGAGCGGGCGCCTGCGCGTGGACATGCCCGGCGGGCTGGCACGCAACCTGGTGATTCCGCAGCTGCCGGCCTTCCTGGCCCAGCACCCGGCGCTGGAAGTGGAATTGAGCGCGACCGACCGCCGCGTGGATGTGGTGCGCGAAGGCTTCGACTGCGTGCTGCGGGTCGGCAACCTGGACGACAGCAGCCTGGTGGCGCGCCCACTGGGCCACATGCACATCGTCAACGTGGCCAGCCCGGCCTACCTGGCCGCGCGCGGTGTGCCGCGCGAACTGGCCGACCTGGACCAGCATGCGCTGGTGCATTACGTGGGCACGCTGGGCCAGCGCTCGCCGGGGTTTGAATACTTCGATGGTCAGCAGTACCGCAGCTGGCCGATGCGCGGCGCGCTGACGGTGAACAATGCCGACGGCTACAGCGCCGCCGCACTGGCCGGGCTGGGCATCATCCAGGTACCGGAAATGGGCGCCCGCCAGGCGCTGCGCGAGGGCCGGCTCGTACAGGTGCTGCCCGACTGCGTGGCCGAGCCGATGCCGGTGAACCTGGTCTATGCGCAGCGCCGCCATCTGCCCCGCCGCGTGCAGGCCTTCATGCACTGGCTGGCCGGCCTGTTGGCCGACGAGCTGCAGGCGGCGCGAACACCCTGACCGGCATATGCCGGCAGGCACGGCCGTCATGCCCAAACTGCATCAACCGCAGGGGGCGGCCTTCCTACAATGCGTCATTCCCCAATGGACCGCCCGCCGATGCGCACTGCCCTTTCCGTACTGCTGCTCACGTCGGCACTGAGCGCCTGCTCGCCCGCGCAGGCCCCGGTTGCCTCGGCCCATGCGGCCAGCGCCGCACCGGCCACGGCCATCGCCTGGCGTCAGGGCGACGTGGACGATGCGTTCAATGAGGCGGCGGAGAGTGGCAAGCCGGTGCTGCTGTACTGGGGCGCGGTGTGGTGCCCGCCCTGCAACCAGCTGAAGGCCGGGCTGTTCAAGGATCCGGCCTTCATCGCCCTGACCGGCAAATTCGTGCCGGTCTACCTGGACGGCGACGAGGAAGGCGCGCAGGCGTGGGGCGAGCGCTTTGGCGTGCGCGGTTATCCCACGCTGATCGTGCTGGACCCGCAGCGCAATGAGATCACCCGGGTGGCCGGTGGCAACGATGCAGCCGAACTGACCCGGGTACTGACCGTGGCCGCCGGCCGTCGCAGTGCAGTGGCAGACACCCTGGCCACTGCATTGGCCACGCCCGCCACGCTGGGTGCTGAGGATTGGCAGGTACTGGGTGACTACGGCTGGGAGGTGGACGCCAACAAGCTGGCCGGCACACGCAGCAGCGAGGACGTGCTGAATGCGCTGGCCACCGCCGCGCCGCAGCCTGCGCTGCAGCGCCGCTTCGCGCTGTTGGCACTGGCCACGGCCGAGACGCCGCGCAGCACGCCGACCGCCACGCGCGAACTGCTGGAAGCCGTGCTGGCCCAGCCCGCCGAGGTGCGCCGCAATCGCGAACTGCTGGGCTACGCCGGTGCCAAGCTGGTCAAGCTGGCCAGCGCCGGCCCCGCCACCCAGCAACGCCTGGGCCAGCAGCTGCTGGTCGCGCTGGAACGTGCCGACGCCGCGCAGGGCAACCGCGCCGACGACGCCCTGTCGCGTGCGCTGACCGAACTGGCATTGGCCCGCCAGCAGCAACCCGAAGGCGCGCTGCCGCCCGCGCTTGTCGCGCAGGTGAAGCAGCGCGTGGCCGCCGCCGATGCCGCCGCCAGCGATGCGCATGCACGCCAGTCCACGATCAGCAGCGCGGTATACGCCCTGCGCCAGATCGGCGATGACGCCGGTGCCGAGGCGCTGCTGCTGGCCGAGATCAAGCGCAGCGAACAGCCCTATTACTACATGCCCGAACTGGCCGAACTGGCCGAGCAGCGCGGCGATACCGCCGGCGCACTGGAATGGCTGAAGCGCGCCTACGAAGGCGCGCAGGGCCCGGCCACCCGCGTGCAGTGGGGCGTGCTGTATGTGGAGGGCCTGCTGCGACTGGCGCCCGAAGACGCGCCGCGCATCGAACAGGCCACCGATGCACTGATCGCCGAACTGCAGGCGCAACCGTCCGGCTACCACCAGCGCACGCGCCAGCGCTTCGAGCGGCTGGCGGTGCAGTTGAAGGCGTGGAGTGGCAAGCATGAGGGGGCGCAGACGCTGGCCCGCCTGCAGCAGCGCATGCAACAGGCCTGCGGTGAGCAGAGCGACAGTGCCTGCCGGGATTGGTTGAGCTGAGCGGCGTGTCCACCAAGGTGGACACCTACAGACGGATTGAGCAGTAGCGCCGGGCCATGCCCGGCGAACGTCCGGCGATCACAGCGTGTCCACCAAGGTGGACACCTACCGACGGACAACGGGGCCGTTGTCAGGTCAGGTCGACCGCCCTGAACTGCAGCTCCCGGTAAAGCACCTTGATACCTTCAGCAGACGCCTCGACCAGGCGCTTTTCGTCATAGCTTGCCAGCGTCTCGACCCGATAGTCCGCGCTCAAGCGGTCCACCAGCTCCCGCAGATCCTCCCGACGGGTGGACGTGCCGGTTTCAAAGTGCCCAAGCAGGCGATCGTTCCGGTACAGGTTGAGTCGGTAGACGGTCATGCCCCGCTCCCCTCGCCATCAGCCGGCAGCGTTGGGCTTGGGGACGCTTTACTGGAAGGCCAGTAATGGGAATCCGGCGTGGCACGAGCGCCGAAAATGGCCTGCCCGACACGCACGACCGTGGCGCCCTCTTCAATGGCGATCTCGTAATCGCCCGACATTCCCATGGACAACTCCTGCAGTGACACACCCGCGATGGCCTCCTGCTGCAGGCGATCGCGCAGCTGCCGCAGGCGGATGAAGCACGGACGCACCTGTTCGGGTTGCGCCGAGAGCATGGCCAAGGTCATCAAGCCCCGCACGCGCAGCGAACGGTAGGGTGCCAACTGGCGCAGGAATCCCGGCACGCTGTCGATGTCCAGCCCGTACTTGCTGGCTTCACCTGACGTATTGACCTGCACGAAGACGTCCAGGCCGCGCCCCTCGATCTGCAGTCTGCGGTCCAGCGCTTCGGCCAGTTTCAGGCTGTCCAGTGCCTGGAACTCATCGGCGAACCGGGCGACCACCTTCGCCTTGTTGGTCTGCAGGTGGCCGATGACGGACCACTTCAGCCCTGCCAGGTCCTGGGTCGCTTCCCACTTCGCCACCGCCTCCTGGACCTTGTTCTCGCCCAGCATCCGGCAGCCCGCTGCAAATGCCCGGCGCACAGCGGCCTCCGGTTTGGTCTTGCTCACGGGCAGAAGCCTGACACTGGCCGCATCGCGACCAGAGCGGACGCAGGCCGCCTCGATCCGGGCCTGCACTGCGGCCAGGTTTGCCATGAGGTCCTGCACCGAGGTCGCCTGCGGCCACAGGCCATGAAGATCGTGCCGCGTGGCCGTCTCTGGGTTGTCGCCGGTATTCATTCAACGCCTCGCGTCAGCTGGCTGCCGGTTCGCGCGCCGGCATCCGTGTTATTGTCCTAGGCCAATAAGTTAACACGTCCCAGGACGATCGTGGAAATCGTAGGCAACTCGGCGGCGGCCATCTTCGAAAGCATTCGCGGGCTGGTCCAGGCCGGTCACCTGCGAGCGGGGCAGGAGCTGCCGACCGTCCGCGATCTGGCCGCCTCGCTGGGGGTCAACCGCAATACGGTGTCCAGCGCGTACAAGCGCCTGGTCAGCGCAGGCGTTGCGACCACACAGGGCCGCCTGGGCACGACCATCCGTGACCCGATGCGCCTGGGCGAAGCCGAGGGAAGCCGACCGGGTTGCAGGCTGATGGACCTGGCCGGGGGCAACCCGGATCCCGAGTGGCTGCCGGACATCGTGCAGGTACTTGCTCAACGGCCCCAGCCAGCTGCGCTTTACGGGGCGCCGGCGGTCCATCCCGAGCTGGAAGCACTGGCCATTGCGTGGATGCAGGGCGACTGCCCGCCCGCCTTCCAGATAGACATCGCCGGGGGCGCGGTAGACGCCGTGGAACGGCTTCTCGCCTGCCATCTGGTGCCCGGCGACAAGGTGGCCGTTGAGAACCCCTGCTTTGTCAGCAGCGTGAACACCCTGCGCGTGGCGGGCCTGCAGCCGGCGCCGGTCGGGATGGATGGCAAGGGCATGATCCCGGCGGAGCTGGAGGCGGCACTTGCCCAGGGCGCCCAGGCCGTGATCCTGACGCCACGTGCGCAGAACCCGACCGGATGCGCGCTTGGCGCCAGGCGAGCCGCCGAGATCCGGGGCGTACTGTCCCGCCATCCCAATGCTCTGGTCATCGTTGACGATCACTTTGCCATGCTCGCCACGGACCGCTATTTCAACGTGATTCCGGCCAATGCGCGGCGCTGGGCACTGGTCAGGTCCGTGTCCAAGGCGCTGGGGCCGGACCTGAGACTGGCCGTTGTTGCCAGCGACGATCACACCTCCAGCGCACTGCGGCTTCGATTGACCGCCGGTACCCACTGGGTCAGCCACCTGCTGCAGCAGGCGGTGATCGGTTGCCTCACTTCGCCCGCAATCAACGCCCGGATCGAAGGCGCACGCGACCGCTATGCGGAAAGACGCTCCCTGTTGCGGCGCCTCCTGCAGGAGCGCGGGATCGCGACCGCCGCGTCGACCGACGGGCTCAATGTATGGATGCCCATGGAAACAGACAGCCAACCGCTGGTGCTCGAGCTTGCCAGGCACGGCTGGCTGACCCGGGGCGGAGCGTCTTTTGGCGTCCCGTCGCCGTGCCATGGCGTGCGCCTGACGATTTCCTCTCTCGCAGCCGATGATGCGGTGCGTTTTGCCGATGACCTGGCAGCTGCGATGAAACGTCTCGCGCTGTAGCGCGCGCATGCACTCCAACCCCCCCCCAGATTCCGCTCAACCCAGGCCGCCACCGATGCAGGTTCACTTCGTCATCCATGAAGCCTTCGAAGCGCCCGGCGCCTATGCGCAATGGGCCGACAGCAGGGGTCACACGTCGAGCTTCACTCGACTGCATGCAGGCGATCAGCTGCCGCGCGGTGCCGATGCCCACGACATGCTGGTCGTCATGGGCGGCCCACAATCCCCGGCGACCACCCTCGACGAGTGTCCGCATTTCAACGCCGTGGCAGAGACATCCTTGATTGCAGCGTTTGCCGCGGCAGGCAAGCCGGTGGTGGGCGTCTGCCTGGGCGCGCAGTTGATCGGCGAAGCGCTGGGTGCTTCCTTCGAGCACAGCCCGGACAAGGAAATCGGCACGTTCCCGATCACCCTGACCGCCGCAGGGCGCGCCAACCCCAAATTCGCCCACTTCGGCGAGACGCTCGACGTTGGCCATTGGCACAACGACATGCCCGGCCTGACCGCCGATGCCACGGTGATCGCCCAGAGCGAAGGCTGCCCACGGCAGATCGTGCAGTACAGCCCCTTGGTATATGGCTTCCAGTGCCACATGGAATTCAATCGCGAGGTGGTTGCGCTGCTGATTGCCGCGTCCACGCAGGAGCTCGACGCCTTCCGTTCATCGCGCTTTGTCCAGCAGTCGGCCGAGCTGCTGGCGCAGGACTACGCGGCCATGAACAAGGTCCTCTTCACGTTCCTGGACAAGCTCCTAGCCGCGTTCGAAGGTAGCGGCGGGCCACGCCCGGCGAGCGCAGCAGATGCTTGACCTCAACCAAGGTTGAGGCGCGATAACAGTACTCCCCCGGCCAGACACCTGGCTACCCACGGAGACTGTTGCAATGCCGTACTCGCTTCCCGCCCTGCCCTACGCCTACGACGCGCTGGAACCGCACTTCGATGCGCGCACCATGGAAATCCACCATGGCAGGCACCACCAGACCTACATCAACAACCTCAATGCCGCCCTGGAACAGGCCGGGCTGCCGGCCACGCCGGTGGAAGAACTGATTGCCGACCTGGAGGCCCTGCCCGAAGCGCTGCGCATGCCGGTACGCAACAACGGCGGCGGCCATGCCAACCACAGCCTGTTCTGGTCGGTGCTGAGCACGAGCGGCGGCACCCCCAGCGCGGCAGTGGCCGCAGCGATCGAACGCGACCTGGGTGGTTTCGATGCGTTCAAGGACGCCTTCAGCAAGGCCGCGCAGACCCGCTTCGGCAGCGGCTGGGCATGGCTGACCAGCGATCGCAGCGGGCGGCTGCAGATCGAAAGCAGCGCCAACCAGGACAACCCGCTGATGGGCGCGGCCGTGGGCCTGTCCGGCAACACGCCGATCCTGGCACTGGATGTCTGGGAGCACGCCTATTACCTGCACTACCAGAACCGTCGCCCGGACTACATCGGCGCTTTCTTCCAGATCATTCACTGGGCCGAAGTGGAACGTCGCTACACACAGGCGATGCACGCATGAGCGCCGAAGGCATGCCCTATGCCGGGCCGTGGGCGGGGGTCTACCCCGCCCCAGCCGTGCAGCCGTCGGTCGTGCTGGCACCGCGCGCCCTGCGGCGGTTGCTGGGCCACTACCCCACCGGCGTGGCCATCGCCACCACCCGCGACGCGCGCGGCAAGCTGCACGGCCTGACCATCAACTCGTTCGTGCCAGTCTCGCTGCAGCCGCCGCTGGTGTCGTGGACCCTGGCACTGCACGCGCACAGCTTGAAGGCGTTCCAGCGCGCACCGCAGTTTGCGATCAGCGTGCTGGGCGCGCACCAGGTGGCGCTGGCACGCCAGTTCGCCGACCCGCTGGTGCGCGATCGGTTCGAAGGCGTGCCGCTGCTGGACGAGGAGGACGGCCTGCCGCCGCGCATTGCCGGCGCGGTCGCACACCTGGTGTGCAGCCGCCACGCGCACTGGCCGGTGGGCGACCATCTGCTGCTGGTGGGCCGCGTGCTGCAGGCCAGCGACGCCGACCAGGCCCCGCTGCTGTTCCATCGCGGCCGCTTCCAGGCCGGATCGCTGCAGCCCGTGTTCGAGGTCATCCCATGAACGTGCAGGCCCTGGAAGCGCTGTTGGCGGCTGGCAAGGACAGCGCGCTGCTGCGCTTCGGCTTGGGCAAGGGCTGGCTGGATGCCGGTGACGCGCTGCGCGCGGCGATGCACCTGGGCCGCTGCGTGGCGCTGGACCCGCAGTACTCGGCCGCGTGGAAGCTGCTGGGCAAGGCATGGCTGGCCGGTGGCCAGCCGGGCGCTGCGCGCGAAGCGTGGCAGCGCGGGCTGTGCGTGTCCGGCAGCAAGGGCGACCAGCACGCACAGCGGGAAATGCAGGTGTTCCTGCGCCGCCTGGACCGCGCCGACAGCGCCGCCCAGGCACAGGCGGGCTGAGCGATCAGCCCGCGTTGGCCGGCGCCGGGCTGGGCGGCGACAGGATGTCGGCCAGCGGCAGGCGGCGCGGCTTGCTGGGGAAGGCATGGCGCAGGATGCGCCAGACCACCTGGCCGAACTGGCGCGGCAGCGAGCCGTTGTTGTAGTGCTGGCCGTAGCGGCGGCAGATGTCCTTCACTTCCTTGGCAATGGTCGCGTAGCGGTTGGCCGGCAGATCGGGATAGAAGTGGTGCTCGATCTGGTGGCTCAGGTTGCCCGACAGCACGTTGATGATGAAACCACCGCTGATGTTGGACGAGCCGCGCAGCTGGCGCAGGTACCAGTGGCCGCGCGATTCATTGCGCAGGCATTCCTTGGGGAAGGTTTCCGATTCGGCGGTGAAATGGCCGCAGAAGATGATGACGTAGGTCCAGATGTTGCGCAGGCCGTTGGCCACCAGGTTGCCCAGCATCACCGGCAGGAAGAACGGGCCGGCCAGCAGCGGGAAGAATACGTAGTCCTTCAGCACCTGGCGCAGCATCTTGCGCGCCACCGGGCGGGTCTGCAGCCACATGGCGCGGCTGCTGATGCGGCCCTTGAACCAACGGCCCAGGCGCAGGTCCTGCGCGGCCACGCCCCACTGGAACAGCAGCGCGAAGATCGGCGCGATGATCGGCTGCAGCAGGTAGAACGGCTTCCAGCGCTGTTCCGGGAAGATGCGCAGCAGGCCGTAGCCGATGTCATCGTCCATGCCGCGCACATTGGTGTAGGTGTGGTGGCGGAAATTGTGGGTCTTGCGCCAGTTGTCACCGGTGGCGACGATGTCCCATTCGTAGGTGTTGCCGTTGAGCTTGGGGTCGCCGGTCCAGTCGTACTGGCCGTGCATCACGTTGTGGCCCAGCTCCATGTTTTCCAGGATCTTGGCCAGCGCCAGCAGCAGCGTGCCGGCGATGCAGGCCGGCCACAGCAGCGGCGCCCAGAACAGCGGCGAGAACGCGCCCAGGAACAGCAGGCCACGACCGAGCACGCCGGACCAGCGCACGGCAGCAGCCACGCGGCGGATGTAGCGGGTGTCGGACGCGCCCAGGCTGCCGATCACACGGTCGCGGATCGCGTCGAGTTCCCTGCCGAAGGCATCCATTTCCACGGGGCTCAGGGCACGGTCAGTAGCGCGGGTCATGGCAACGGTTCCTCAGAGATCCAAAGTCAGGTCGGTGGTCGGCGCACTCACGCAGATCCGTACCGGTGCGGCCGGGCCAGACTGGGTTTCGCCGGTGCGCAGGTGGCGGGTGCCGCCACTGACGCCTTCGCAGGTGCAGGTATTGCAGATGCCCATGCGGCAGCCGTGCTTGGGCTTGATGCCCTGCGCTTCCAGGCTTTCCAGCAGCGAGCGGTTGCGCGGTACTTTCAGCTGGCGGCCACTGCGGGCCAGGGTCAGGGCCACTTCGCCTTCGCTGTCGGCACCGGTGATCGGCGCCGGCGGGGTGAAGGCCTCGGCCTGGAAGCCGGCCACCTGGTGGGCCAGGCGCGCACGCGCGGCGGCGACGAAACCGTCCGGGCCGCAGGCCAGTACATGGCGCTGGGCCAGCGGGGTGTCATCGCCGGGCACCATCAAGGTGTGGCGATCGATGCGCGCAGCCGGAGCCTCACCCTCGCGGGTAGTCAGCAGGTGCACGCGCAGGTTCGGGGTTGCCGCGGCCAGCGCCAGCAGTTCGTCACGGAACTGCTGGGCTGCAGCGGTACGTTCCCAGTAGAACAGGTCCACCGGTGCCGCCAGCGGGCGCTGGCAGGCCTCGCGCAGCAGGCTGCGCATGGGGGTGATGCCGCTGCCGGCGGCCAGCAGCAGCACCGGCGCCGCGGCAGGCATGTGGAAATCACCGAAGGCGGCGTCCAGGCGGAACAGATCGCCCGGCCGCGCGTGCTGCAGCAGATGCTGGCTGACCACGCCGCCTTCCACGCCCTTGACCGTAATGGCCAGCTCGCGGCGCCCGATCACGGTCGGGCTGTAGCTGCGGCGCAGGATGCGCCCGCCCAGCTCCACGCCAAGGGTGACGTGCTGGCCGGCGCGCATGCCCTTCCAGTGCCGGTTGCAGCGCAG
Organism: Stenotrophomonas sp.; assembly: GCF_032056425.1. Taxonomy (GTDB): domain Bacteria; phylum Pseudomonadota; class Gammaproteobacteria; order Xanthomonadales; family Xanthomonadaceae; genus Stenotrophomonas. The sequence goes on along the minus strand of NZ_DAMBCN010000020.1, from coordinate 51,952 downwards.
CACCAGGGTCGTGGCGCCCTCCCCGGCCGGTTCACGCCGGACCAGGCGGGCCAGCGGCTCGCGCAGGGTCCACAGCGGATTCAGCTGGCCGGCCCAGAAATCGAACAGCGACGGCGACAGCCAGCGATACGGGGAGAACAGGGACGGACGGATGACAGCGCTCATGGGGCCACTATACGGGCGCACATACACCTGTGTATACATGTGTATATTGAACCGGATTGGGTATGATTCAGCCTTGTTCCTACGGAAGTCCCATGGCCGCTGCCACCGCCCTGACGCCGCCCGAAGATGCCAACAGCCCGGCCCGCCGCACGGTGAGCCGCGAAGATCTATTGGCCGCCGCGCTGAAACTGATTGGCCCGCACCGCAGCCTGTCCACGCTCAGCCTGCGCGAAGTGGCACGCGAAGCCGGCATTGCGCCCAACAGCTTCTACCGCCAGTTCCGCGACATGGACGAACTGGCCGTGGCGCTGATCGACGTGGCCGGGCGCTCGCTGCGCACCATCATCGGTGAGGCGCGCCAGCGCGCCACCTCCAGCGCGACCAGCGTGGTACGGGTGTCGGTGGAAACGTTCATGGAACAGCTGCGCGCCGACGACAAGCTGCTGCACGTGCTGCTGCGCGAGGGCGCAGTGGGGTCGGACGATTTCAAGCACGCGGTGGAACGCGAGCTGCACTACTTCGAAGAAGAGCTGCAGCACGACCTGGTACGCCTGGCCGCGCTGGACGGCGCCAAGCTGTACAAGCCGGAACTGGTGGCCACCGCCATCACCCGGTTGGTGTTCGCCATGGGCGCCACCGCCATGGACCTGCCGCCGGAAAAAGACCCCGAACTGATCGAACAGATTTCCACGATGATCCGCATGATCATCGTCGGCGCCCGCAGCCCGGCCGCATTCCGCCGCGGCCGGTAAGTGTCGGGGTCGGCCGGCGGCCAGTAGGTCCACGCCATGCGTGGATGAAATCTGTCAGATATCGAATGAATTCATCCACGCATGGCGTGGATCTACTGTGTCGACCAAGGTCGACACCCGCCATAGCAGAGCACAGTTCCCACAGGTCGCAGAAAACTGTCGAAGGCGGGGTGGGTCCGGTTGAGGGGGCGTGAGCCGCATGGATGCGGCGACCGAGCTTACATGGATGTACTTGCAGCGTCCCCCTCAACCGGACCCACCCCGCCATCCCACGGAATGCCGGCTTTTGAGGTTGCTGTTGACGTTGATTCGGCAGGTGCAGGGCTGCAAGCCCTGCCACAGACCTCACCCCTCGGTCTTGCGCACGAACGCTTCGAACAGTGCCAGGGTCTGTTCGCTTACATGGTGTTCGATGCCCTCGGCATCGCGCCGTGCAGTATCCGGGTCTACACCCAGCGCCAGCAGGAAACGCTCCACGGTCTGGTGGCGCTGGCGGCTGGCGTGGGCCAGGGCCTCACCTTCCGGAGTCAGGAACACGCCACGGTACGGCCGCTGTACTACCCAGCCATCGCGGGCCAGACGACGCAGCATCTTGGCCACGGTGGGCTGGGCCACGCCCAGGCGGGTGGCGATGTCGACCTGGCGGGCTTCACCGCCATCGGCCAACAGGTCGGAAATCAATTCGACATAGTCTTCCACCAGCTCCATCCGGTGCGCCTCGCGCACCTGGCGGAAGCTCTCGACCTGGCGCTCGGCCTCGATCAAGGGAGTGGCTTTTGCCGTTGTCGGATCGTCCTTCCTGCGCACGCGTCTGCCCACCCTTCCAGTCATGCCTGTATTCGAAGCTGAATTCTGGACCAGTGACACGGCAAAGACGATTGTTTCACATTGCTATTCGATATAGCAGTGGCTATATTGCGCCCATGAGCACCGTCGCGCAAACCGACTCCCCGGCCGCCCCTGCGGCCAGCCTGGGCGCGCTCAACGCGTCGGTGGCCGTGCCCGACAAGGGCCATTGGTGGTTCCGCCTGCTGGCCTTCATCGGCCCCGGCTACATGGTGTCGGTCGGTTACATGGACCCGGGCAACTGGGCCACCGACCTGGCCGGCGGCTCGCGCTTCGGCTACCTGCTGCTGTCGGTCATCCTGATCTCCAACCTGATGGCGGTCATCCTGCAGGCGCTGTCAGCGCGGTTGGGCATCGCCACCGGCATGGACCTGGCCCAGGCCTGCCGCGCGCGTTACCCCAAGCCGGTGAACCTGGCACTGTGGGCGCTGTGCGAGGCGGCGATCATCGCCTGCGACCTGGCCGAGGTGATCGGCACCGCCATCGCTCTGAAGCTGCTGTTCGATCTGCCGCTGCTGTGGGGTGCGGTGATCACCGCGGTGGACACGCTGCTGGTGCTGCTGTTGATGAATCGTGGCTTCCGCGCCCTGGAAGCCTTCGTCATCGCCCTGCTGATGATCATCTTCGGCTGCTTCCTGGTGCAGATCGCACTGGCCGCGCCCCCGGTAATGGAGGTACTCGGCGGCTTCATTCCGCGCGCGCAGGTGGTGACCGATCCGCACGCGCTGTACATCGCCATCGGCATCATCGGCGCCACGGTGATGCCGCACAACCTCTATCTGCATTCGTCCATCGTGCAGACCCGTGCTTATCCACGCACCGATGAGGGGCGCCGCAGTGCGCTGCGCTGGGCGGTGACCGACAGCACCATCGCGCTGACCCTGGCGTTGTTCATCAACGCCAGCATCCTGATCCTGGCCGCGGCGGTGTTCCATGCCAACGGCCGCCTGGATGTGGAAGACATCGAACAGGCCCACCAGCTGCTGGCACCGATGCTGGGCGTGGGCCTGGCATCGACCCTGTTCGCCGTGGCCCTGCTTGCCTCGGGGCTGAATTCCACGGTGACCGCCACCCTGGCCGGGCAGATCGTGATGGAAGGCTTCCTGCGCCTGCGCCTGCCGCCTTGGCTGCGGCGGCTGATCACCCGACTGCTGGCGATCATTCCGGTGGTGGTGGTGATCGTGCTGTTTGGCGACCAGGGCGCGGTGAAACTGCTGGTGTTGAGCCAGGTGGTGCTGTCGATGCAGCTGCCGTTCGCGATCATCCCGCTGGTGCGGCTGGTGACCGACAAGGCCACGATGGGCGCGCTGGTGGCGCCGCGCTGGCTGGGCAGCACCGCGTGGGTGATTGCGCTGCTGATCGTGGGCTTGAACGTGAAGCTGCTGCTGGACACCTTCGCCGGCGGGTGATGCCCCTGTAGAGTCGAGCCATGCTCGACTCATGGGCCATCGCGCGAAAGGCAGTCGAGCATGGCTCGACTCTACAAAAGCGGGGCGCCCATTTCGGGGTTACAGATGCTGTGCGATCGCCGCTTCAATCTGCTGCGGTGACTGGAAACCGGCCAACCGTGCCTGCTCGTCACCGTCACGGAACAAGCACAGCGTGGGCGTCTGCCGCAGGCCCAACTGGCGGAAGAACGCTTCGCCCACCGCTTCCAGCTGCACCCGCAACAGGGTGGTGCCCTGCCCGGCCGCGCTGGTGGCCACCCGATGCAGCGACATGTCCAGCATGCGGCACCCCGGGCACTGGTCCTTGTGGAAATCCACCAGCACCCGCGGGTGCTCGGCCAGCAGCTGCTGGAACTGCTCAGGCGTGGTGGCGTCGATGATCTGCATCGTGGTTGCTCCAGTAATGGGCCAGGACCGCATCGGTCCAAGCGTCGATGGCCGCGGCATCGCGTGCGCCGTGCGGCATCTGTTCGATCTCCAGCGGCGGGTAGCCGCTGTTGAAGTAGCGGATCAGCCGGTGCACGGCGCCGCAGTAGTACTCCTGCCCCCACTGCGTTTCGCCGGTCCCGAACACCGCCAGCTGTCGCGGGTACTGGCCGCGCTGGGCGATACCGGCCACCCAGGCCTTCATCTCCGCGGGCGTGCGCCCGGCGTTGTCGGTCCAGCTGCCCAGCAGCACCAGGTCGGCCTCATCGGCGGCCAGTGGGGCGGCAGAACGCAGGTCATCAGCTTCCTGCCAATGCACCGCATGCCCGGCCGCCTGGCAACGCGCGCGGATGTAGCGACCCAGCTCGCGGGTATTGCCGCTCAGCGACGCCACCACCAGCAGGATGCGCAGCGCCACACCCGTCTCACAGATCGTCGAAACCGTTGTCGACGTTGGTCTTCTTGTAACTTGCATTGCGCATCTCAAAGAAGTCGGTCTTGGTTTCGGTGAAGTTGTCCGCGTAGGCCTTGATCCAGGGCATCACGTTGTCGGTGGTATCGCTGTACAGCCGTTCGATGCCCAGCATGCCGGCCATCTTATTGGCCCGGTACTTCACGTAGCGCACCATTTCGTCCACGTCGATGCCGTCGATGCCATCAAGCACCTCGCTGGACCATTGGGTTTCCAGCTCGATGGCGTGCTGGAAGGCGCCATGCACGTAGTCGCTCAGCTGCTGGGTCTGCAGTTCCGGGTTCTCGCCGATGATGGCGCGGATCAATTCGCTGATGAATTTGGTGTGGGCCAGTTCGTCGCGGTTGATGAAGCTGATGATCTTGCCGGTGCCGTTCATCCGGTTCTGCCGCACCATGTTGTAGAAGTACGCGAACCCGGAATAGAAGTTGATGCCCTCCAGGATTGACGACTGGATGAGGGATTTCAGCAGGGTCTCGGCGGTCTTCTCGCGCATGAAATCGTCATACGCACCCATGATCGGTGCGTTGCGCTTGATGATGGTCGGGTGGGTACGGGCGATCTCGAAGATGCGGTTCTGGTTGGGCAGATCGGTGATCGAGGCCAGCACGTAGCTGTAGCTCTCGTTGTGGATCACTTCCTGCTGGCCGATGATGGCCGCATTGGCATGCGCGGCCGGGTCGGTGATGTACTCGGCCACGTTGTAGATGAAGCGCGTCTGCGGGGAATCCAGCGTGGCCAGCAGGCCGATGATCGAGTCGTAGGCGTTCTTCTCGCGCCCGGACAGTTCGCCGTACTGGCGCGCGTCCAGCTTCATGTCCACCTCGTCGGGAATCCAGAAGTTGGTGGAGAGCTCCTTGTAGGCGCGATAGAACGACGGGTACGGAATGTCGTTCCAGTTCAGGATGCCGCTGGTGCGCCCGTTGATGATGCCGGTGCTGCGGTTGGGGTGGCGGGGTTCGAGGATCTTGATGCGGTCGAGCGGGGTTGCCATGGTCGTTCCTGCAGAAGTAGCGCCGGGCCATGCCCGGCGGAATGTGCGATGGCCGCGCGATGCGCTCGCCGGGCGTGGCCGGGCGCTACCGCGGCTGAAGCCCGCCGGTCAGCTGGAGCACCACTCGCATTCGCTCACGTCGATGTCGTTGGAGCGCACGTAGTAGGTGGTCTTCAGGCCCAGGCGCCAGGCGCTCAGGTGCAGGTCCAGCAGGGTGCTGGCGCGGATGCTGCTGGGCACGTACAGGTTGAAGCTGATGGCCTGGTCCACATGGCGCTGGCGGCGCGCGTTCTGCCGCACGCTGGCGAACTGGTCGACCTTGTAGGCGCCCTTTTCGTAGTACGGCCAGGTGTCCAGTGACAGCCCCGGCGCGGCCACCGGTCGGCGGAAGTCCTTCTTCTCTTCGTAGTAAAACGCGCTGTAGATCGGGTCGATCGACGCGGTGGAGCCGGCAATCTGCGCGGTGCTCATGTTCGGCGCAACGGCCAGCAGCCAGCCGTTGCGCAGGCCCTGCGTAGCCACGGTCTGGGCCAGCGCATCCCAGCCTTCGCCGGCGTACTGGCGGTCACGGAAGTAGCGACCGGTCTGCCAGTCGCTGCCGGCGAACATCGGGTAGCTGCCCTTCTCCTGCGCCAGCGCGGCGCTGGCCTGGATGGTGAGGAAGTTGATGCGCTCGAACAGGCTGTCCGACAGCGCCTCGGCCTGCGGCGATTCCCAGTGCACGCCCTGCTGGGCCAGCAGGTGGTGCCAGCCGAAGGTGCCCAGGCCGATTGCCCGGTACTTGCGGTTGGTGATGGTGGCCTGCGGCACCGGCAGGGCATTGAGATCGATCACGTTGTCCAGCATGCGCACCTGGATCGGAATCAATCGCTCCAGCACGTCACTGGCCAGCAGATCATCCGGCGCAGTGATCGCCCTGCCCAGGTTGATGGAGGACAGGTTGCAGACCACGAAATCCCCTGCCCTGCGCGTGGTCACGATCTGGTCACCGCTGACGATCTCCTGGATCATCCGGGTGGGGCTCATGTTCTGCAGTATCTCGGTGCACAGGTTGCTGGAATAGACCATGCCCGCGTGTTTGTTGGGATTCTTCCGGTTCACCTCATCGCGGTAGAACAGGAACGGGTTGCCGGTCTCCAGCTGGCTGAGCATGATGCGCTTGAACAGATCGATGGCCTTGACCGTGCGCCGGCTGATGCGTTCGTCGGCCACCAGTTCGGCATAATGGTCGCGGAAGCTGCCCTGCCCGCGCTGCTCGTCGTAGAAATCCTGCAGGTACCAGCCCTTGGCCTGCTTCACTTCGTGCGGGTCGAACAGGTACCAGTCGGCGCGGCGCTCCACCGCTTCCATGAACAGATCCGGCACGCACACGGCGGTGAACACGTCGTGCGCGCGCAGGCGCTGGTCGCCATTGTTCAGGCGCAGGTCCAGGAAGGCTTCGATATCGCGATGCCAGATATCCAGGTAGACCGCCACCGCGCCCTTGCGCTGGCCGAGCTGGTCCACCGACACGGCGGTGTTGTTGAGCTGCTTGATCCACGGCACCACGCCGCCGGAGGAGTTGGGCACGCCCCGGATCGGCGCGCCGCTGCTGCGCACGTAGCCCAGGTACGCACCGACGCCGCCGCCATGCTTGGACACACGGGCGATATCGGTGTTGGAGTCATAGATGCCCTGCAGGCTGTCATCCACCGTATCGATGAAGCAGCTGGAGAGCTGGCCGCCGACCTTGCCGGCGTTGGCCAGGGTGGGCGTGGCCACGGTCATGTACAGGTTCGACAGCGCCCAGTAGGCCTCGCCTACCAGCTGCATGCGCCGCTCGCGTGGCTTTTCATCCTGCATCAGGTACAGGGCGATGGTCAGCCAGCGCTCCTGCGGCAGTTCATACACCTCTCGCGTGCGGTCGGTGGCGAGATAGCGCGTGGCAAGCAGATACAGGCCGTTGTAAGCGAACAGGCGGTCGCGCTCCGGATCGATCATCTGCCCGGCCTGCTGCAGTTCTTCCTTCGAATAGCAGCGCAGCACATCGTTGCTGTACACGCCGCGGTCGGCCAGGCTCTCCTGCAGGCCGACGAAGGACCCGTACTTCAGCGCTACATCGTAGAAACGGTTGCGGCTGGCGCGCTTGTACAGGCGGCGAAGGTACAGGCGTGCGGCGAACTGCTCCCATTCCGGTGCGGTCAAGTCCACGCGCGATTCCGCCTCGCGGATCAGCAGGTCGACCAGATCGTCTGCGCTGATGCTGGGCTTGCGCTCGACCATGGCCTGGACCACGCGCCGGTAGTCGGCCACGTCCAGATGCGGGAACTCGGCGTGGATGCTGTCGATGCTGCGCTGCAGGCGCTCGGCATCGAACGGCAGGCGGCGATTGCCGGCTTCCTTGCTGATCCAAGTCGGTACGCGCTCGCCGCCTGCAAGCAAGGCTTCGCCGGCGCCGGCCAGATCGGCCGTGCGGTAGGTTGTGTCGTTCATGGTGGTGCGTCTCCAGGCCGGCACGCATGCAACGTGCAGCGCCATGGCGGCCCAGCACGCGATACCGGCGTACGGGGCTGTCGGTTGGGGATGCCCATGCGCGGGAACACCAGATCGTCGGCATGTGCCTGCGCCTGCGGCCGGTATCCGGACCGTGGGGACGACCTGGGTCCGCACGAAGGCGGCCGCGTCGACACGGCAAGCCATCAGGGACGGGCCGCGGGACGTGTGTTGCATCGTCCGGCGGCGGCGGCTGACCGGGAGTGACGGCCACAACATAGTGGGGATATTGCCGATCGTCAACACAAGATGCGGTAATCACATCGCGTCGCGACGAATGGTCGCAGGATACGGTGTTGCACCTGTCAACGCTTGTTGCACCAGACGTTGGCCCCACATCAGATTCCTCTTTCCACAGGACCTTCCCCATGCGCGCAGCCCTGCACTCTTCCTTCGGCGATCCGGCCTCAGTACTGGCCGCCGGTGACACCGACCTGCCGGTTCCCGGCCCCGGCGAGGTGCGCATCCGCACCGTGCTGGCGCCGATCCACAACCACGATCTGTGGACCGTGCGCGGGCAGTACGGCTACAAGCCGACGCTGCCGGCCATTGGTGGCAGCGAAGGGCTGGGCACCATCGACGCGCTGGGTGACGGCGTACAAGGCCTGCAGATCGGCCAGCGCGTGGCCGCCGCGTCGGTGCACGGCACCTGGTCCGAAGCGTTCATCGCCCCGGCGCGCATGGTCATTCCGATGCCCGAGGCCATCGCCGATGAAACCGCCGCGCAGTTGATCGCCATGCCGTTGAGTGCGCTGATGCTGCTGGAGTACCTGCAGGTGGAGCCGGGCCAGTGGATCGTGCAGAACACCGCCAATGGCGCGGTGGGCAAGACCCTGGCAATGCTGGCCGCCGCGCGCGGCATTCCGGTGGTGAACCTGGTGCGACGCGATGCCGGCGTGCAGGAGATGGCCGCGCTGGGCATCGCCCATGTGTTCTCCACCGCCAGCGATGGTTGGAAGGATGCCGTGCGCGCGGTGCTGGGCGAAGCCGGTGCCACTGCCGCGGTCGATTCGGTGGGTGGCACGGCGGCTGGCGACCTGGTGGGCCTGCTCGGCGACGGCGGCACCCTGGTGTCGTTCGGTTCGATGACCGGCGAACCGATGCAGATTTCGTCAGGCGATGTGATCTTCAAGCAGGCCACGGTGAAGGGCTTCTGGGGCAGCAAGGTCAGCCAGGCGATGGCGGTGGAAGACAAGCGCCGGCTGGTGGGCGAACTGCTGCAGCGCGCGGCCAGCGGCGAACTGAAGCTGCCGGTGGAAGGTGTCTTCGCGCTGGAGGACGTAGCCGCCGCGGTTGACGCCAGCGGCAAACCCGGCAGAGTGGGCAAGGTGTTGCTGCGCCCCTGACCCAAGGTAGCGCCGGGCCATGCCCGGCGTTCGCGCATCACCGGTAACGCCGGGCCGCGAGGAGCGCGGTAGAGTCGAGCTTGCTCGACTGCCTTTGCCAAAAACAGTCGAGCAAGCTCGACTCTACCAGGCATCATGCACACCGGTAGCGCCGGGCCATGCCCGGCGCGCCCTCCATCACCGGCTCAGATGCAGGAACTGCAGGTGCCGTTCGTACTGGCTGATGATGTCGTTGATGATCTGCTTGCGGCTGTATCCCACCAGGTCGTAATCCTGGCTGCCTTCAAACAGATGCACTTCGGCGCGGTAATAGCGCTGGTTGCGCAGCTGCTGCGCGGCGAACGATGGCGTCAGGTAGCCGCTGAGAATCACCCGATACAGGAAATCCTGCTGCTCGCCGTGATTGACCGACAACTCCATGTCGCCGGCCTCGAAGCGCGTGCTGACCTCCCAGCCCTGCCCGCTCAACTGTTCGGCCACCGCTTCCATCGCCGGCTTCACCGTGTCATCCATGAAGCGATACACCTGGTCGCGTACCGGGAAATGCATGGCCTGGCTCAGGCGCTGACGCCAGCCCTGGTGGTGGCGGTCATCGCCAATCAACGGCGACGGCCGGAACTGCTGCGCCCGCTCGCGGTGTGATTCGTCACTGAAAGCGCGGGTCAGCCCCCACATCATCAACAACAGCACGGCCGAGAACGGCAACGAGGCCAGCACCACCGCAGACTTCAACGCGTCGATGCTGCCGGCCAGCAGCAGGCCGGCGGTCAGCACCGCGATCACCGTGCCCCAGAACACGCGCAACCAGCGCGGACCGTCGTCTTCCGGCGCGCCACCATGCGAAGACAGCGTGGACAACACCACCGCACCGGAATCAGCCGAGGTCACGAAGAAGATGAAGCTGACCAGCACGGTCACTGCGATCACCACGCGGCTCCACGGGTAGCCGTCCAGCAGCGCGTACAGCACCGTGGGCGGATCGTCCACGGCCAGCTGCGCCAGTTGCTGCTGGCCGTGGTGCAGCACCTGGTCCAGCGCACTGTTGCCGAAGATCGACAACCACGCCAGGGTGAACCCCAGCGGGATCAACAGCACACCGAACACGAACTCACGGATGGTGCGCCCGCGCGAGATGCGTGCGATGAACAGGCCCACAAACGGCGCCCAGCCGATCCACCAGGCCCAATAGAACACCGTCCAGCCGCCCAGCCATTCCGGCCGCCCGCCGTAGGCATAGACATCGAAACTCTTGCCGACCACGCTGCCCAGGTAGTCGCCCAGGTTCTGCATCAGCGTGCTCAGCAGGTACTGCGTGGGGCCGGCGCACAGCATGAACAGCACCAGGGCGATGGCCAGCAGCATGTTGATGTTGGCCATCCAGCGCACGCCCTTTTCCACCCCGGACACGGCCACCACCACCGCCGCACCCATCATCGCCACCACCAGCAGGATCTGCACCAGGTTGGAATGCGGCACGTTGAACAGATGGGTCAGGCCGGCGTTGAGGTGCAGCACGCCAAAGCCCATGTCGGCACCGATGCCGAACACAGTGGCGACGATACCCAGCGCATCCACGGTGTAGCCGATGGGGCCGTTGATGCGCTTGCCGATGAGCGGGTACAGCGCCGAGCGCAGCGCCAGCGGCAGGTTGTGCCGGTAAGCGAAATAGGCCATCGCCATCGCCGCCAGGGCGAACACGCCCCAGCCATGCAGGCCCCAATGCAGGAACAGCAGCTGCATGGCCTGGCGCGCACCGGCCTCGCCGGCGGCGGCCTTGCCCTGCGGCGGCTGCAGGTAGTGGGTCAGCGGTTCGGAGACGCAGAAGAAGAACAGGGTGATGCTGATGCCGGCGGCGAACAGCATGCCGGCCCAGGACAGATAACTGAACTCGGGTTCGTCATGGTCGGCGCCCAGCTTGATGCCGCCATAGCGGGACAGCGCCACCCCGACCACGAACACCAGATACAGGGTCATGGCCAGCAGGTAGTACCACCCCACATTCAGTGCGGCCCAGTCCTGGGCCTTTACCAGCAGGCGGCCGGCGCCCAGCGGGAACAGGCTGACAAACAGCGCGAACGCCACGACAACGATCGCCGCGAAGGCGAACACAGGCCGCAGGGTGCGCACCGGGGAAGGTTGCGGCTCCAGTGCTTCCATGGGGCGGCGGTCTCCGGTCGATCAAAGAATGAGCCGGCCGAGTCTGGCTGAACCGCAGTGGACGCCACATGAAGTGCCCCCGCGCGATGACAGCGGGGGGACAGGCCGGCCGTGCTATCGCGCGCGCGGCTCAGCCCATCTGCCAGTAGATCCACGCCACGCGTGGATGACCACCCCGCATCAACGATGCGCCAGCGCGTACTCCAGCGCCGAACACACCGCCGCCACCTGCGCGTCGTTGCACTGCTGCGGCGTGGCGCGTGGGCTGTCGGGGTAGACCTCGGTGGTGGTGGTGTACGTCGCCCCGGTGATGCCCGCGCACAGGCCCAGCTTCACCAGCGGGTACTCGATCACCCCGTGCGCCACCACCGGCGAACCGATGATCTCGCCCTTGTCGTCGGCCGGGGCGATGTGGGTCACCTGCTCCACCGCGGCGATCACCGCCTGCTGGAACGCCGGCTGCGGGTTCTCGCTGTCATCGACCAGGTAGAAACCATCGGGAATCAGGCCCGGCTCGAACGGCTTGCCATCGCGCGCGGCCAGCGCCGGGCGGAACTCGCTCTCGTCGCTGTCGGTGGTTTCGTGCAGGTCGATGTGCAGCGCAAACTGGCCCTTGTACGGGGCGATCAGCTCGATCAGCGCGGTCGATTCGCGGGCCGGACCGTCGGCGCGGAAGTTGCGGTTCGGGTCAATCGCATCATGGTTCCAGCGGTTGATGCGCTCGTAGCCCCACGGGTTCACGCACGGGGCCACCAGCACATTGGCCTGGCCGGCGTAGCGCGCGGACTGCTGTTCCAGAAACTCCAGCGCGCCCATCACCCCGCTGGTTTCGTAGCCGTGCACGCCGCCGGTGACCAGCACGGCCGGCAGCGCCGGGTTCCAGTCGCGGCTGCGCAGGGCGTACAGGGTGTAGGTCTCGCCGGCGAAGTCCAGCTGGCCATAGGCCACCTTGTCGAAGCGGTCGGCCAGGGCCTCGATGCGCGGCAGCACGTCCTGGTCGTAGCGGCGCAGGCGCTGCTGGCGCGCCTGCCACTGCGCACGCTCGGCCGGGCCCCACGGCTGGCCAGGGGTTCCGACGGGGTAGAAGGCGGCGTTGGACATGCAATTCTCGCGGTATCAGGAAGCAGCCCAGCACTTTAGCACCGGGGCCACGGCACTGAACCGCGGGCGATTCCCTTCCTGCAACCAATCAGCAATCATTCTCATTTACCACCCTTCCTGACCTGCCCCGATGCCTACCCCTACCCTGCGCCCCGGCGCGCGCCTGCCGCTGGCCGCCGCCCTTGCCCTGTGCCTGACTGCCACCGCCCAGGCGCAGGACAGCGCCACCACCCTGGACAGCATCCAGGTCTCTGGCAGCTGGCTGGGCACCGGCCTGCACGACAGCGTCAAGCGCTTCGCCGGCGCCCGCACCGTGGTCGACCGGCAGAGCATCGACGCCAGCGGCGCGGCCAGCATCGGCGATGCCATGCGCCGCATTCCCGGCGTGCAGGTGACCGACAATTCCGGCACCGCCGGCAGTTCGATATCGCTGAACATCGGCGTGCGCGGCCTGACTGGCCGTTACTCGCCGCGCTCCACCGTGCTGCTGGACGGCGTACCGCTGGCGGTGGCGCCGTACGGCCAACCGCAGCTCTCCTTTGCCCCGGCCAGCCTGTCCAACATCGAAGCGATCGACGTGGTGCGTGGCGGCGGCGCGGTGCGCTACGGGCCGCAGAACGTGGGCGGCATCATCAACTTCAGCACCCGCGCCATTCCCACCGAAGCCGGCCTGCACGGCGAGGCCGGGGTGCGCTACAGCGCCAACGACCACGGCGGCGGTGACAGCACCCAGTACAACGCCTTCCTGGGCGGCACCGCAGACAACGGGCTGGGCATGGCCCTGCTGTATTCCGGCCAGGATGGCCGTGGCTGGCGCCAGGGCAGCGACGACCGTTTCGACGATCTGGCGCTGAAGTTCGCCTATGCGCTGGACGCGCGCCAGCAGCTGCGCGCGAAGCTGTCGTACTACAACGTGCGCTCGCTCACCCCCGGTGGCCTGACCCGCGCCCAGTACGAAGCCGACCCGTTCCAGAACACCCGCCCGACCGATTTCTGGAAGGGCCACCGCGCCGGCATCGACCTGGGCTACACCAATACGCTGTCCGACAGCAGCGAGTTCGAAGTGCTGGCGTACTACAACGAAAGCAACCGCGCCAGCGCGCTCATCAACGCCGCCAACACGCAGATCACCGTGCAGCCGCGCGACTACCGCGTGCTGGGCATCGAGCCGCGCTACACCCAGCGCCTGCACTGGGGCAGCACCGTGCATGACGTCACCGCCGGCTACCGCTTCCTGCGCGAGCGTGGCAACGATCGCAGTTACACCATCACCCGCCGCACCGGCGCGGAAAGTGCCACCACCCGCTTCAACAACGCCACCGACGCGCATTCGTTCTACATCGACGACCGCATCGCCGTGGGCCAGTGGCGCATCACCCCGGGCGTGCGCATGGAGTGGATCGACATGGACCGCCGCCAGGCCAGTGGCACCGCCACCTTCAGCAGCCGCAACGACAAGGCGCTGCCGTCGCTGAACATCGCCTACCTGCTGACCCCGCAGCTGACCGTGTTCGGCAACTACACCACCTCCTTCGGGCCGGTGCAGAACATCCAGCTGAACTCGCAGACCGCCAGCAACCCGCTGAACCCGGAAGTGGCCAAGACCACCGAACTGGGTGCGCGCTGGCAGGATGGCGCGCTGCGCGCGGAAGTGACCGTGTTCAAGATGCGCTTCGACAACCAGATCCTGCAGGTACCGGGCATCACCCCGGCCACCTTCCAGAACATCGGCGCCACCGACCACAAGGGCGTGGAAAGCGCGCTGGCCTACCAGTTCGCCGAGGACAGCGCACTGGCCGGCCTGGAGCTGTACGCGAACTACACCTGGACCAAGGCGATCCAGCAGTCCGGCGACAACCACGGCCTGGACGTGCCGTTCTATTCGCGCGACACCGACAGCGTGGGCGCCCGCTACGCGCTGGCAAGCTGGACCTTCAACCTGTCCAGCACCCACCAGAGCGGCCAGTTCTCCGACGCCGCCAACACCTGGGCCGAGAGCGCCGATGCGCGTGTGGGCCGTGTGCCCGGTGTGCGTCTGTGGAACGCGCAGGTGGCCTGGCAGGTGCCGGGGCTGGGCGAAAGCGAGATTGCACTGGGCGTGAACAACCTGGCCGACAAGCGCTGGTACACCCGCAACGTTGACGGCAATGCCGGGCGCATGGTGGCCGCACCGCGCACGTTCTATGTGCAGGGCCGTTACCGCTTCTGATCACCTAGCCGCCTGATCCGGTGACGGTGGCGATCACGGTGGCGGCGTATCATGCCGCCACCATGTCGCCCACCGCTTCGCCATCGCGCCTGCATCTGGCCTTCCAAGGCCTGCGCCTGCGCCTGCGTGGCAGCGACCTGTGGTTCATTGCGCTGGCCCTGGTGGTGGGCCTGATCGCCGGCGGCCTGACCCTGCTGCAGGCCGGGCTGGCGCGCAGCCTGCAGGCCAGCCTGTATGGCCTGGACGACGGCATCCGGCTGAGTTCGCTGCCTTCTCTGCCGTGGACCGCGCTGCTGGTGCTGCCGCTGGGCGGTCTGCTGGTAGGCCTGGTCAGCCTGGCCGCCAGCCGCCTGAAGCGCCCCCTGCTGGACGCTGTAGAAGCCAATGCCCTGCACGGCGGTCGCATGTCGATGCGGGACAACCTGATCGTGCTGGTGCAGACCCTGCTGTCCAATGGCAGCGGCGCCTCGGTGGGGCTGGAAGCTTCGTACACACAGATGGGCGCAGGCAGCGGTTCGCAGCTGGGCCGGGTGATGCGCCTGCGCCGCAACGACGTGCGCACCCTGGTGGGCGCCGGTGCGGCCGGGGCGATCGCCGCCGCCTTCGGCGCACCGCTGGCCGGCGCGTTCTACGCGTTCGAGATCGTGATCGGCGCTTACACGCCCTCGGCGCTGGCGCCGGTGGCGGTGGCCGCGCTGGCCGGTGCCTTCGTGGCCGACCAGGCCGGCATGGATGCCTACCTGCTGCCAGCCGCAGCGACCATCGACGTGCGCGCCGCCGACTACGCGATCTACGGCCTGCTGGGCTGCTGCTGCGCGATGGTGGGCATCGTCATCATGCGCCTGATCGCCTCGATCGAAGGCGGAGTGAAGCGCAGCCCCCTGCCCGCCTGGGGCCGCCCGGTGGTGGGTGGTCTGCTGCTGATTCCGCTGGCGCTGGCCAGCCCGCAGGTGCTTTCGTCCGGGCACGGCGCGCTGCACCTGGACCTGACCACCCACCTGCCGCTGATCTGGATCGGCGGCCTGCTGACGCTCAAATGCCTGGCCTCGGGCATCTCGCTCGGCTTCGGCTTCCGCGGCGGATTGTTCTTCGCCTCGCTGTTCATGGGCACGCTGGTGGGCGCGCTGTTCGCCGGCCTGCTGGCGCTGGCCACCGGCGTGCCGGTGATCGACGCCACCTCGGCCGCCCTGGCCGGCATGGCTGCGCTGGCCGCGGCGGTGGTGGGCGCGCCGATGACCATGGCCATGCTGGTGCTGGAAGGCACCCACGACTTCCTGCTGACCAGTGTGGTGATGAGCGCGGTGCTGGTATCGAGCACGCTGGTGCGGCAGTGGTTCGGCTACTCGTTCTCCACCTGGCGCATGCACCTGCGCGGCGAAAACATCCGCAGCGCGCGTGACGTGGGCTGGGTACACAACCTCAGCGCCGGGCGGATGATGCGCAAGGGCGTGGCCACGGCCGCCGACAGCCTGGACGCGGCGGACTTCCGCCAGCGCTTCCCGCTGGGCTCGGGCACACGGGTGATCCTGATCGACGGCGAAGGCCACTACGCCGGCATCGTGCAGATCGCCCGCCTGTTCGGCGACGGGGTGAAGGCCGATGCCCGGGTGGCTGACTTTGCCGAAAACCGGGACGTGGCCCTGTCAGCTAGCGCCGACGTGGTGAGCGTGATGCAGCGCTTCGACCAGACCCAGGCCGATGAACTGGCGGTGGTCGCCAATGATGGCCAGGTGCTGGGCGTCGTCTCCGAAGCATTCGTGCGCAAGCGCTACGCCGAAGAGCTGGACAAGCGCCAGCGCGAGCTGATGGGCGAACGCGTGGACGACGGCGAGTAACCCCGGCGCGGGTGCAGGGCTACAACGCCTCGCCGGCGTCGGCCAGGCGCGACTCGATCAGCGCGTGCCACTGCTGCAGCAGGTCCACCAGCATGTCCAGCTCGGCGTCGGCGCGCTGCGCCCGGCCGCTGCGCAGGCTGGCCTGCGCTTCCTGCAGCTGCGCCAGGAAGCCCTGCACGGTATCGGCCTGCACGATCAACCCGGGAAGCCGTCGGCCGGGGATGCGCACCACCGCATGGTTGCCCAGCGGTCCATACACGGTCAGCGTCTCATCTGTCTTCATGCGCAGCGGCAGGAATTGGGCGTTCATCGAGGGCACCGGATGAATCCTTGGCCACCGGCAGGCAGGGTGACGGGGGAGACGTACCCTGCCCGCCGGCAGACCAGGGGGGAAACGCGGGGTGCCAGCAGACGGCTGGCAGTGGGGCGGTCAATGCGGCCGGGCCACGCCGACGATCTGCACGCGCCGGTTCGGCGCCAGACATTCGATCAGCTGCTGGCGATCACGCTGTGCGCACTGCACCAGCGGGTCGGCAGCGCCGCGTCCTTCCGCACGGATGCTGGTGCCAGGGACCCCTCCGTGCACCAGCGCACTGCGCACGGCCTCGGCGCGCCGTTGGGACAGGTGCTGGTTGTACGCGGCGCTGCCGATTCGGTCGGTGTAGCCCACCACTTGGATGGACTGCACCTGGCTGGCTTCCCGCACCTGCCCCAGCACGCCCTGCACCACCTGCTGCCCGTTGAAGCTCAACGCTGCGCTGTCGAAGGCAAACAGTGCATCGGCGGACAGCTGCAGCGGTTGTTCCGGCAGCGCAGCGGCCTGCGGCGGCGGCGGCGGACGGGGCGGGTCGAGCACGGCCGCGCAGGATCCGGGCTTCCAGTAGCCGCCCTGGGCAATGCCCTTGTCATCGAAACGCACCTGGAACTGGCAGGTGAAGTACTCGGCGCCCTGCGCGGTGCGGAAGTTGAACAGGTAGTTCCACTGGCGCACGCCCCACATGCCTTCGTTGAAGTGCGGCGTGCCCAGCAGGGTGTAAAGCTGGCGCTTGCTCATGCCCGGCGCGAACCGGCGCAGATCGGCGATGTCCGGGTAGATGCCTTCCTTCAGCGAGGCCTTGCCGGCGTCCGGGAAGACCACGGTGCTGGCGCCGGGACTCTCCCCTGCCGGTGCGTGGCTGCGGCAGGCAGCCAGCAGACCAAGCGCGAGCAGCAGCACCAGCCAGGCGACGATGCGGCGGGAACGCAGGATGCGATGCGGTTTCATGGACTTCCCCCTGTTGTGCTGGAAACGCGGCCCGGGCACGGCTGCACCCGGGCTGCGCGCGTTACCACTGGATGCCGGCACCGACGGCCACGCCGGCTTCGCCGCGGCTGTTGGTGGAACCGCTGAACTTGTAAATCCAGCGCCCGCCCTCGGAGACACCGGAGATACCCACGGCCACGCCGGATTCGCCGTTGTAGCTGCCTGCGGCGAACGAGGCCATGTTGCGGCCGGCTTCGCTGGGCTGCGGCAGCGAAGCGGTGGCCATGGCCGAGGCCACGCCTGCCGAAGCACGGCTGTCGGTCTTGCGCAGGTTGCGCTCGAAGCCGCCCATGCGCTCATCGGTATAGGCCTTGGACCAGTCCAGGGTCTGTGCCATGCCCGACTTCAGCTGGTCCACGTTCACCGCATCGGTCCCGGCCGTGCCGGCGGCCACGTTGCGCACCGTGGTCGGGCCGCTGCTGGTGCTGCCCAGCGTGACGCTGTTGTAGTTGGTGGCACCGTTGGTGGTAGTGTCGTAGCGGATGTTGCCCTGCTGCGAGGCCTGCAACTGGCGCACGTTCACCGCATCGGTGGCGGCGCTGCCGTCGGCCACGTTCACCACCTGCCGCTCTGCCCCGGCCGCGCCCACCGACACCGTGTTGGCACGGTCGGCCACCGAGCCGGCGCCCAGCGCCACCGCATTGTCGGCCTGCGCCTGGGCACCGTTGCCCAGTGCGGTGGAGTTGGCACCGGCCGCCAGCGAACCGGCACCGCCGGCCGCGGAGTTGGCGCCGGTTGCAGCCGGGTCCGCCAGGTTGTTGCTGTTGTTGGCGCGGAAGCTGCCCGCCACGTTGGTGATGTTCTGGATCTTCTGGTCGGTGTAGGCCTTGGACTGGTCAATGGCGTAGTTCACGCCGTTGTTCAACTGGCCCACGTTCACCGCATCGTAGGTATCCGAACCATCGGCCACGTGGGTGACCTTGCGCTCGCTGCCGGTGCTGCCCACCGACACTTCGCCGGCCGAGTTGCTGGCACCGGCCTGGCCGTAGGCACCGGTGTAGCCGCTCTGCGCGCCGACGCTGGCGACCGCGCCACTGCCCAGTGCCACGCTGTTGTCGGCGCTGGCACTGGCACCGTTGCCCACGGCCACGCTGCCCGCGCCCGCAGCGCTGGCCTGCGGCCCCAGCGCCAACGCTTCGGCGCCAGCGGCGGTCGCGGCGGCGGCGGTGGAATTGACCGCCAGGTACGGGCTGCTGCCGCCGCTGCTGACGCGCTGGTTGAGCACCTGCAGCGACCCGTCCACGGCCGAGAAGGCGGCGGTGACGTTGCTGTAGTCGTTCTGGATGAGCGTGCCATCGGTGGCGATGGAGGAGATGCGGAAGCTGGGCGCCACCCACAGGCCGGTGCTGCCGTCGTAGGTGGTGCTGCCGCCAAAGTAGTTGGCCACCGTGGTGTGGGTGGCGAACAGCTGGTCGCCGGTGATGGCATCGCTGCTGCCGGTCAGGATGCTGCCCGCGGCGACGTTGGTCACTTTCACCGGTGCGCCGCCGGTACCGCTCAGGGTGATCGAATCGACCACGTTGCCGCTGCCGTCCACGTCGTACTTCACCGCGCGCGCATCCAGCTCGTCGCTCTGCTCGGCCACGTTGGCCAGCGACACGCTCACCGCATCGAACGCGGTGCCGACGTCGTTGTAACTGCCCTGGCTGAGCGAGCCGTCGGCGGCCACATTGTTCAAGGTGTAAGTAGGCGCCAGCACCACACCGCTGGCATCGACGGTGGCGCCCCCGCCCAGATGGGTGGCCAGGGTCTGGTTGGCCGCGAACAGTTGCGCGCCATTGATCGCTTCGGTGCTGGCCGCACTCACCTGGCCCGGGCCCAGGTTGCGCAGCGTGGTGGTCGTGCCGACCTGGCCCAGGGTGGCGCTGGCATAGTTCACGCTACCATCGCCATTGAGGTCATAGCGCAGTGCGCCCTCTTCCGACGCCTGCAGCTGCGACAGATTCACCGCATCGGTGGCCGAAGTGGCCGCGGCAACATTGGTGATCTGCCGCTCCGCACCGGCTGCGCCCACCGACACCGTGTTGTCACGGTCGGCCAGGCTGCCGGCACCGACGGCGATGCTGTTGGCTGCGGCCGCCTGCGCATTGCTGCCGACCGCAATCGAATCGGCGCCCGCGGCCAGCGCTTCCACGCCGGTGGAGTTCACCCGCAGGTACTTGGTGCCGCCGTTGCGGATATCGGTGATCTGCGTGTTGAGATTGACCAGCGAGCCATCCACGGCATCGAAAGCGTCGGTGGCGTTGTCATACAGGCCCTGCGCGATCGCGCCGTCACTGCCGATCGTGCTGATCTGGAACAGCGGCGCAGTGAAGGCACTGGTGGCCGGATCAAACGCGGCCTGGCCGCCGAAGAAGCGTGCGATGGCATCGTTGCTGGCGTAGAGCTGCGCGCCATTCACCGCTTCGGTGCTGCCGGCATTGATCGCACCGGCGGCCAGGTTGGCCACCGTGGTGGCGCCGGTGCCATTGCCCAGGGTGACGCGGGTGTAGATCGGATCGCCCGCACCGTCCAGATCGTAGGTGACCGCCGCATCGCCCACCGCCTGGATCTGCGAGATGGCGCCCTGCAGCTGGGCCACGTTCACCGCATCGGTGGTGGCACTACCGGCGGCCACGTTGGTGATCTGGCGTTCGCCGCCGTTGGCACTGCCCACCGACACTTCACCGGCCGACACCTGCGCGGTGGTCAGGCCGTAGGCGCTGTAGCTGGCCTGGGCACCGCGCACCGCGGCCGAGCGGAAGCCCAGTGCCACCGAATTGGCCTGGTTGGAGGTCGCTTCGGCACCCAACAGGGTCTGTCCGTTGGCGGTGCCGACCGCGCTGTCGCCGACGATGACCGAATGGCCCATGCGCGCGGCGTAGTCGGCGGTGGGCACGCCGGTGGGGTTGGTCGGGTCATTGGTGCCGTTGCCGGGGAAGGCGACGTTGGCATCGACCTGCGGCAGTTCGTGGCGGGCGTTGGCGCCGATCACCACTTCGCGCGAGCCGTTGGCGTAGGCGCCGTCACCCATCAGCACCTGGTAGTCCTGCGCGGCATTGACCGCCCAGCAGGAGATGTCGGCCAGGCCGATGTCCAGGCACTTGCCGGCCCATTCGGGCGAATCGGAGGGCAGCAGCAGGCCCAGCAGGCCGCCGGGATTGCCGTTGTTGATGTTGTAGATGTAGCTGTCGGAGGTCACCCCACCGATCAGCGTCAGATGCGAATTGCCGCCGGTGACCGCGCCGCCCAGGCCGTTCAGCGTGCTGCCCACCGGCGAAGCGTTGACCACGGGAATGCCCAGTGCATTGACCGCCGAATAGGTCTGCATGACGTTGGCGGTGCTGACCCGCAGGTTGCCGTTGCTCAGGTAGCCATCGCCACCGAACAGGCCGTTGGTGGTCGGGCCGATCAGCGCGCTCAGGCCGCCGACCACGCCGCCGTTGCCGATGATCAGGCCGGCGTTCGGATCGCCGGCGACCGGCGCCTTGCCAGTGTTTGCGGCAATGGGCGACGGCGAGGACAGGCCCAGGCCGCCGACCGCCCCACCGACCAGACCACCCACGGCGCCGGTCAGGTTGCCGACCGTTCCATTCAGATCGCCATTGAGCAGGCTGCCCACCGCGTCGCCCACCCCGCCCAGCGCCGAACCGACGCCGTTCAACAGGCCGCCCAGGCCGAGCGCGGAGGTCTGTGCGGTGGCGGTCGCGTTGGCGGCCAGCTTGAGGTTGCGGTCGGCCACCACCGGCTGGCCATCCAGGCCCTGCACGCGCACGTTGCCTGCCACGCTGGTATCGAAGGCGGCGGTGATCGCACGATCGTCGGTGTCCCCCGGGGTTTCTTCCTTGGCCGGCAAGGTGACCGCAGCGGTTGCGGCCACATCGGCATCGCCTTCGATGCGCTGCCCGATCACCGCCAGCTTGGCACCCACATTGCCTTCCACCGCCGCCTTCAGCCCGGCCGGGTCAACGCTGCCACCCACAGTGAAGCGCGGCGTGGCGTCGATCGCGGCCACCGTGTGACCGCCCACGCCGACGTTCGCCTTCGCGTTGGCCTGCACCGTTGCCGCCAGCGGCGACTGCGCCGAAGGCTGCAGTGCTGCGGTCACCCCCGTATCCAGCGCGACCGCTTCGCTGCCGCCCAGTGCGACCGATGCCTTGAGTTGCGCGCCCAGCGCCGGTGCCGACTGCGCCGGCGCAGCCAGCGTCACGTTTACCTTGGCCGGCAGCACAGGGCGCACGATCGGCAGCGCGCCGGTGTTCAATTGCAGCGCAACGCGCGCATCGGCATTGGTTGCGGCGTTGGCCTGCGCCGCCCGTGCCGCCAACGCCACTTCGGCATCGACCTTCACCGGCATCGTCTGCGTGTACTTGGCTGCCAGCGCCTGCAGGTCACGCAGCGACTGGTTGCTTTCGGTCGCGTGCGCTGTGCCGCTGGCCAATACGCACAGCAGCGCCAGGGCCAGCAGGCTCGGCGCCGGCATCGCGCTGCGCGCGTCGTGCAGGGTGGCGCCGGCGTTATCACCGGTGGCCAGTTCCGAAGCGACCACCATGGCATTGAGCTGGCGGTTCCAGACGCGTCGGTAGATGCGGTTCATGAGCAATTCCCCCGTAGGCGTACAGCTTGAAAGTCAGTGGAGTGCCGCAAGGCAGGTGACTGATATTTCGCGCCTTTCCGCGCGCACGGGGCACTTCATTCCGGCACGGCAATCGCGCATTCCGGCAAAACGACGGCCAGATTCGGCAGCCGGATATGCAAAACCGGCAGAACCGGGTATTCAGCAACGCAGGGAGTAACTCAGGCCGGCTGGCCGATCTGTGCCGGTGCGCGCATCAGCGTGTCGCGCGGCAGTTCGCCAAATACCTTGCGGTAATTGTCTGCAAAGCGCGAAAGATCCCACAGCCCGCAGCTCAGGGCGATGGCCTTCACCGAACGCCGGCTGGAATCGGCCATGGACAGGCTGCGGCAGGCCGCGCACAGCCGCAGCATCGACAGGTATCGGTTGGGCGAGGTGCCAAACAGATCCTCGAACGCGTAACGCAGGCCACGCTCGCTGACCCCGGCGGCGTCGCAGATTTCATTCATATATATATTGCGACGCAGGTTGAGCCGCATAAAGTTCTCGGCGCGCTGCGCGATCAGGTAATGGGTACGGCGCGCACGGCTGCACCCGGGGCGATCACCGGGGCCGGTGGCCAGCAGCGCCTGCAC
Organism: Stenotrophomonas sp.; assembly: GCF_032056425.1. Lineage (GTDB taxonomy): Bacteria > Pseudomonadota > Gammaproteobacteria > Xanthomonadales > Xanthomonadaceae > Stenotrophomonas. The sequence goes on along the minus strand of NZ_DAMBCN010000020.1, from coordinate 29,176 downwards.
GTGCTCATGCAGCAGGCGCTCGGTTTCTTCGGACTGCAGCACCCCGCCCTGGCCCAGCTGCTGGTGCAGCTGGTGATAATGCCGGGCCAGCGGCAGCTCATCGGCGCCCAGGGTAAACAATGAGAGGGCCTGCCCCGCCGGCGGCGTGCTGCGCAGGCTCAGCTCGGCCAGCTTGCGCTGCACGCGCTCCACCGGCACCAGCATCAGGGTCATCTGGGTGCCGGGGCTCAGGGTGAATTCGCTGATGCCTTCGGGAAGAATGGTCAATGCCATGCCCGGCGCCAGCGGCACGCCGTGGCACCAGCTGAGCGTGTCATCGGTGGTATGCAGATACCCCAGCATGGCCCAGTCCGGCGGCAGCATGAACCGGCCACGGCAATGGAACCCGCAGTGCAGACTGCAGAACAAGGCTTCTTCGTGCACCCGCGAAGCGAATGCCGCGCGCGGGCCGTTGCCATCCAGCAGCAGCAGTTCCACATCGCACACCCGCAGCACACCGCTGAGTGTGGCCAGGTCGATCGACCTGAGCCCGCTGTCGGCGCTGTCCGCCACCCCACCATCGACCATGACAGTGTTTTCCCCTGTTGGTTTGCCGCGCAGCACCGCCCCCACTGCCTTACAGGGCGCTTACTGCTTCCACGAACCTCCTGGTGCATGCCGACGGCGGCCGTCACAGATACCGCCCATCGGAAACCGCATAACTTTGAATGGGAGTATGCCCGATAATCGGTGTCCGTAAACAGATCACACTTTCGTTGCGGCCAACGTGTTCATTCCTGAATATAAACAGGGAAACGGCACAGTTTTCGCATGCAGCCATCACATAATCACGAAACCTGCACTTTCGTGAATCGTTGTGGCAGCCAACGGATATCGATCACAAAAGCGGCCTGAAATCTTCACGATTTTTCCGGATCTGCCGAATTTGCATATAGGTTCCGGTTGCAGCCCACCCTCGTTCAGGCAAAGTCGATAGCACGGTGATCCGGCGTTGAAGCAGCGGCCGCACCCAGGGGGAACACGATGCACATGCGCAGCAGCACGACAGGCACGCACGACGGCCATGACCGGTCGGCTGCGTGCGCGTATGCGCCGATGCCCTCCCCCGGGAGCCGGATCTTCGCAGACGCGCCAGGCGGAACCAACCGCCCGGCCTCCTCCGCCAGGAAGGCGAAGGCCCAGGAGTGATCCCGGCGGAGCCGGGCCACCACCCATGCAGTGCCCTGCAACACCATCTGACAGGTAGAGGGAGATCACCGTCATGAACGCTTCCATCAAGAAGTTCCTGAAAGAAGAAGACGGCGTTACCGCGCTGGAGTACGGCCTTCTGGCCGCCGTGATCGCCGGGATCCTGGTGGCGGTCGGCAATGACCAGATCCGCGATTTCTTCGAAACGCTGTTCACCACACTCAAGAACGTGGTGACCAACGCAGCCGGCTCAGCCAGCGGCGGCACCGGCAGCTGACCGATCGCGCAACTGCCGCCGGCCCGGTGCCGGTATCGCACCGCGATGCCGCGCCCGGGGCAGACGGAACAAGCGGGTAATGGACGACGAGGGTGCGTGATGACACTGCTGGGACTGCTGGCCATTGGACTGTGCCTGCGGGTTGCGATCAGCGACCTGTACGCCCGTCGGGTGCCCAACGCCTGGCTGCTGGCCGCGTGCGTGCTGGCGCTGCCGTGGTTGCTGGTCAGCCAGCTGACCGCCACGCCGCAACCGCTGGCGGCGCACCTGCTGGGCGCGGTACTGGGCTTGCTGGCGCTGCTGCCGTTCCATCTGCTGCGCATGATGGGCGCCGGCGATGTGAAGTTCTTCGCGGTGCTGGGTTTGCTGCTGGGCTGGCAGGCGCTGTTGCCGGTCTGGATCGTGGCCAGCCTGGCGGCAGGACTGCACGCTGGCATCGTCGTGGCCTCGCGGCTGCTGGCACCGCGCCTGCCGGCAACGCTGCAGGCGCAGCACTGGCAGGCCCACCCTGCCCTGCGCGACATGCAGCAGGCGCGACAGGGCCGTACGGGCGCGCCCTACGCGAGCTATCTGGCCCTGGCGGCCATCGGCTGGCTGCTGGTCACCACCTATGGAGGCGCCGCATGAAGCGCTGCGCGCCACGCCGCCAACACGGCGCTGCCACGATTGAATTCGCGCTGATGCTGATGCTCGGGCTGATTCCGCTGCTGATGTTCACCTTTTCCGGGGTGATGATCATGGCCGCGCAGCAGACGCTGGCAACGGCTTCGGCCGAAGGCGCACGCGCGTCGCTGCGCTATGCCAGCGCCAACGAGCGCCGGGTCGCCGCCTGTACTGCGGCACGCCGCTCGATGCAGTGGCTGCTGCAGTTTTCCAGCCAGGAACCGGATTGCAGCGCTGGCGGCAGTGGCGCCATCGTCGTCTCCCCCCTGGCCGCATGCAACGGCCTGGCCAGCGCGCAATGCGTGACGGTCACGGTCAGCTATGACTATGCCGCCCACCCCTTCCTGCCCGGCACCGGCACGCTGTACGGCTGGGTGATGGGCGATCCGATCCGCAGCAGTGCCGTGGCCCAGCTCGATCTGGGCAGCAACTGACCCACGTACCAGGAGAGGCGAATCATGTTGAAGCTGACCCGCATCGCCGCCATCGCGCTGATCGCATTGGCCGTGCTGCTGGCCCTGGTCGCCTTCGTTGTCGGCCGCACACCTGCGGCCGCGCCTGCCACCACACCGATCGCCAGCCAGCCCGGCGCCGCCACCATCACCGTGGTGGAAGCCATTGCCCGGCTGCCCGCCGGTGAGCCGATCACAGCGGCCGGCGTACGCCTGGCCCAGCGCACCCAGCCGGTACCCGGCGCCCCCACGGAACTGGCGGCCGTAGTCGGCAAGGTGCCGGTGCAGGACATCGCCGAAGGCAGCGCGATCAGCCAGGGGCTGCTGGCGCAAGGCTTCTCGCTGCAGCTGCGGCCTGGCGAACGCGCGCTGGCGGTGCCGGTGGACGAGCTGGTCGGCGCCGGCAACCGCATTCTTCCCGGCGATTTCGTCGATGTCTTCATGAACCTGCGCAGCAACAACAATGCGATCAACGGCACGCAGGAGGTGGCGCAGACCCGCCTGCTGCTGTCACGGCTGCGGGTGCTGAGCTACGGCCAGCAGGACATCGTTCCCGTTGCGGCGGAACTGGCCGCGGCCACGTCCGCCGACAACGACCCGCGCGCGGCCGACATCACCGGCGCCGGCAGTTCCAGCAGCGCCAGCAAGGGCAGCGCCGAGGCCACCCAATCGGCGCGCAGCGCGGTGCTGGCCGTGCCGGTCGCCGAAGCGAACCGGCTGCTGCTGGGCGCGCAGCAGGGCAAACTGTTCCTGGCCCTGCGCAATCCGGCCGACACCGGCCTGCCGGACGTCGCCCTGTTTGCACCCGCACCGGGTGTGCTCGACCCCGTCCGCGGGCTGGATGCCGAACAGCAGGCTGCGCTGCAGCGCCCCGAGAACAACGCGTTTGCAGGGCTGGACGGCGAAGCCCTAGCGGGCAAGGGCGTGGCCCAGCGCACGCCCGCCGCACCGGCCGCCCGCCCCCCCGCACCGCGTCGCAGTGCGCCGCGCCCGGTCGGCATCGAGATCATCCGCGGCGACAGCGCTGCGCCCCGCGGTTCCCTTTGACTGGATTCCGGAGCCTCCATGACCCAACGCCGCCACCGCCCTGCCCGATCACTGCACCAGCGCTGGCTGGCCCTGCTGCTGGTGGTGCTGGCGCCTGCCACCAGCCTGGCCGCCGACGATCTGGTGCTGCAGGCACGTGAGCAGCGCCCGTGGACCCTGCCCGCCGATCTGGAACGGGTGGCCATCGCCGATCCCGGCGTGGCCGACATCGTGATGCTGCGTGGGCAGCGCCAGGCCCTGCTGGTCGGCAAGGCACCGGGCAGCACCACGCTGCTGCTGTGGCACCGCGCCCGCGCCGAACCGCAGCGCGTGCAGGTGCGCGTGCAGAGCGCGGTGCAGGGCGCTGCGGACAGCGCCGACAACGGACTTTCGTTTACCCAGCAGGACCAGCAGGGCCTGCTGCAGGGAAGCACCGACAGCGTGCTGTCGCACATGCAGGCGCAGAAAACCGCCGCCATGGCGTTGGGCAAGGACGGTCTGCTGGCCGATGCCTCCACCATCGCCAGTGGTGGCGTGGTGCAGGTGGAAGTGAAGGTGGTCGAGTTCAACAAGACCGCGCTGAAGCAGATCGGCATCAACTTCCAGAACAAGAATGGTTCGTTCGCCTATGGCATCGCCCGCCCCGGCGGACGTCTGGCTGGCGACACCGGCTTGCTGCCGGGCATGGAAGAAGGCGGCAGCGCCAATGAGGATGATTCGCCGCTGTCCTCCGCGTTCCGCCTGGTGTTCGGTTCCACCAAGCACCGCTGGAATGCCGACGTGGACCTGCTGCAGGCCAATGGCATGGCCCGCGTGCTGGCCGAACCCACCCTGGTGGCGCTTTCCGGACAGAGCGCCAGCTTCCTGGCCGGCGGCGAACTGCCGATCCTGGAACCGCAGGGCCTGGGCACCACCACCATCACTTACAAGCCCTTTGGCATCGGCTTGACCGTCACCCCCACGGTGCTGGCACCCAACCGCATTGCACTGAAGGTCGCGCCCGAAGCCAGCGACCTGGACTACAGCAATGCGATCGCGCTCGATGGCGTGCAGATTCCCTCCATCACCACCCGCCGCGCCGATACCACGGTGGAACTGGGCGATGGCGAGAGCTTCGTGATCGGTGGGCTGGTCAGTTCCAGCGTAGCCTCGACGGTGAACAAGATTCCGCTGCTGGGGGATCTGCCGATCATCGGCTCGTTCTTCCGCAACTTCGACTACAAGCGCCAGGACAAGGAGCTGGTGATCATCGTCACCCCACGACTGGTGCAGCCGCTGGCGCGCAACACCGAATTGCCGCTGCCCGGCGAGCAGGAAGCACGCCCGAACCTGCCCGAATGGGGGGCCTGGCTGCTGGGCCCGATCAGTCGCGACCCGGTACCGGGCTTCTCACGCTGACTGGCGACTGCAAGGACACCCCCATGCCCTATGCCACCGCACAGCCCCTGCATCCCGCCGGACCACCGATGCATCTGGTCCTGTACGGCATGGACCGCGAGCTGCTGCCACGCCTGGCAGCCAAGCTGCCGCCCGGCGCCGCACTGCACTGGCAGGACAGCACCCAGCCGACCTCGGCGCAGGACCTGCAGCGCGGGCCACATACCCTGGTGCTGCTGGACTTCAGGCCCGAGCATGCCTCGGCATCCACGGTGCTGGCGCAGCAGCTGCAGCAGACCCTGCCTGACCTGGTGCTGGTTGCGGTGGGCGCCACCAGCTCGGGACAGGTGGAAGGCGTGGTGCTGGCCCTGCGCGCCGGCCTGCGCGATGTACTGGATCTGGACAGCGACAACAGTGGCATCGAGGCCGCTCTGCGCCGCGCCCTGTCGCCGCGCACCGCCGTGGTGGCACAGCTGGCGCACAAAGCCCGCCTGATCGTGCTGCTGGGCGTGCGCGCCGGCGTGGGGACCAGCACGCTGGCCGCACATCTTTCGGTACTGGCACAGCAGACTCATCTGCTGGCACAGGGCGAGGGCAACCCGCAGGACGGCCTGCTGCTGGAACTGGCGCAGCCCGCCGGTGACCTGGCGCTGTACCTGAACCTGGACAGCCGCTTCCACTACGAAGATGCCCTGCGCAACGCCAGCCGCATCGACGCCACGCTGGCGCGCACCGCCATGGCCCGCCACAACAGTGGGCTGGTGCTGCTTGACCGCGCCAGCGGCAGCGACGCGGTGCCGCCCTCCGATCCCGGCGCCCTGCTGCAGCGCCTGCGCGGCGTGTTTGCCAGCGTGCTGTGCGATGCCGGCGGCTGCCCGCTGCGGCAGTTGCCGCCGCTGCTGCTGGAGCAGGCCGACGAAATCTGGCTGATCGCCGATGCGTCCATCGCCACCCTGGTGTCGCTGGACCACGCGCTGAAGCACCTTGCTGGCCAGCGTGACCGCGAAAAGCGCCTGCAGCTGGTCATCAACCGCCATGACGACAGCGCCGGCATGAGCCCGGAACAGATTGCACGACGCTTCGAACTGCCCCTGCTGGCCACGCTGCCGGAACGCTCGCGCGTGCGCACCGCCGCCAGCCATGGCCATCTGCTGCTGCAGGACGCCCCGCGCGACCCGTACCTGCGCGCCCTCGCCCCGCTGGTCCAGCGCCTGGACCCTGCTGCCTGCCCGGTGCAGCCGCACGGCCTGCGGGAAAGACTTGCCCTTGCCCTGGGTGGATCGCAATGGAAGACAAAGTAACCCTGTTCCCGAACGCCCTCGCCCGTGCCAGCGCCCCCGACGCGGCCCCGGGCGTGCTGCCGTTCGCGCAGACCGAGCAGTACCAGAAGGTGCTGTCGGCCGCGCACGAACACCTGCTCAACAGCATTGAAGACGAGCGCATCGACATTGATTCGTGGGCACCGGACACCATTGCGCGCTGGGTGCAGGTGCAGACGGTCAGCTTCATCCAGGAATGGCGCATTCCCATCAACGAAGAAGAGATGCAGGTAGTGGCCGACGGTCTGGTGAAGGAACTGACCGGGTTCGGGCCGCTGGACGACCTGCTGCATGACCCGACCATCGAAGACATCCTGATCAACGGCTTCAAGGATGTGCATGTCTCGCAGGGCGGGCAGCTCAAGCGTGCCACCCAGCGCTTCACCGACGATACCCACCTGCTGCGCATCCTGCGCCGCATCCTGGCCCCGCTGGGCCGCCGCCTGGACGATTCCAACCCGATGGTGGATGCGCGCCTGCCCAACGGCGGCCGCCTGAACGCCATCATCGCGCCGCTGGCGGTGGACGGCCCGATGGTCTCCATCCGCAAGTTCCGCAAGGACCCGTTCACCCCGGACGAGCTGCTGGCCAAGGGCACCTTCGATGCACCGATGCAGGCCCTGCTGAAGGCCATGGTGCTGGGGCGCTGCAACATCCTGGTGTCCGGCGGCACCAGTTCGGGCAAGACCTCGCTGCTGAACGCGCTGGCCAGCTACATCCCGGCCAACGAGCGGGTGATCACCGTGGAAGACACCGCCGAACTGTCGTTGAACCACCCGCACGTGGTGCGACTGGAAAGCCGCATCGGCGGCGCCGACGGCAACGGTGCGATCAGCATCCGCGACCTGGTACGCAACAGCCTGCGCATGCGCCCGGACCGCATCGTGGTGGGCGAAGTGCGCGGCGCAGAAGTGCTGGAGATGCTGCAGGCAATGAACACCGGCCACGACGGTTCGATGGCCACCATTCACGCCAACACGCCGCGCGACTGCCTCTACCGCATCGAGATGCTGGCCGGTTTTGCTGGCTTCCAGGGCAGCGAGGACAGTCTGCGCCGGCAGATCGCCAGCGCCATCGACTTCATCGTGCAGATCTCGCGGCTGGGCAGCGGCCGCCGCGTACTGGTCTCGATCACCGAAATCACCGGCGTGAGCGACAACCTGATCACCACCCAGGAAATGTTCCGGCATGAGGTGCAGATCGACGGCAACGGCCACGAAATCGACCGCTGGATCGGGCTGGGCTTCCACCCGCACTCGCACAAGCTGGAGCCCTTCCGCCAGCAGCTGCGTGAGTCGCTGTACGGAGATCTGTAGGCATGGGCGCCGGCGTGCTGCTGATGGTGTTGAGCCTGGTCTCGGTATTGCTGGGCACAGCCGCGTGGCTGTGGAGCAGCGCGCACCGTCGCGAGCAACGGCAGGCGTCGCTGCAGCATGCCGAACAACAGCTGGCCCGCGGCGCCAGCAACGCGGTGGCCGATGGCCAGCGCGCCCCGCCGGCAGCGGCCACGACCAGCAGCCGGCGCACGCTGCCATGGGATCCGCTGCTGCAGCGCGCGGGCCTGCAGCCGGGCTGGAAGCTGCCGTTCCTGCTGCTGGTGCCAGGCCTGGTGCTGGCGGCCGTGGCCGTGGCGCGGCTGGATACCGCCTGGATGTTCCCGCTCACCCTGGGCCTGTACCTGATCGGCTGCTGGCTGTGGCTGCTGCGCCGCATCGGCAAGCTGCAGGCCAAGCTGCTGCACCAGTTGCCAGACTTCCTGGACAACCTGGTGCGGCTGACCGCGCTGGGCAACAGCCTGCAGGCCGCCTTCCAGGTCGCCAGCGCACAGACCAGCGCGCCGCTGCGCGAACTGCTGGACACCACGGTGCGCTACGCGCGCGGCGGCATGGAACTGGACCGCGCGCTGTCACTGGCCGCCCAGCCCTATCGCATGGACGTGCTGAAGGTACTGGCAGTGGTGATCGGGGTCAGCGTGCGCATCGGCGGACGTTCCGACCAGATCCTGCAGCGGCTGGGCGACTTCATGCGTGACCTGGAACAGGCCCAGCAGGAACTGGCCGCCACCACCTCCGAAACGCGCATGTCGGCCTGGGTGCTGGGCCTGCTGCCGCCGGCCAGTGCCGTGCTGATGGCCATTTCCAGCCCCGATTTCTTCCAGCCGATCCTGCACCACCCGCTGGGCCACAAGATCCTGGCGCTGGGCGTCGGCCTGGAACTGGTGGGCGCCTTCCTGCTGTACCGACTGGCCAAGTCGCTATGAACGCTCCTGCCGTTCGCGGAGGTGAACGATGAGCGCCAACACGTGGTGGATGCTTGCCCTGCTGTTGCTGGCCGCTGGCGTAGCGCTGCTCGGCGTGGGCGGCTGGGTGCGCGGACAGCGCGAGGCACGCAGCGCGGCCGCCCTGAAGACGGCCCTGCAGCCCCAGGATGCGGACACCGAAGCCAACCGCCGCGATTCGCTGGGCTGGCTTGAGCGCCTGGGCCGGCAACTGAGCGGCGGCCGCCTGGAGGCGGCCCTGCTGACCAGCGAGGACCGCCTGCTGCTGGACCTAGCCGGCTGGAACACCCGCCGCGGCACGGCCATCTACCTGGGCCTGCGCCTGCTGTTGGCCGCCGTGGTGGTCGCACTGGCCATCGCCCTGAGCGATGCGCAGGGACTGGCCAAGGTGATGGTGGTGATCGGCGCGCTGGCTGCTGGCCTGCTGCTGCCCAAGTTCGTGCTGGGCGCCTGGGTGAAGCGCCGCCGCCGCGCCGTGCACAACGAGCTTCCCTTGCTGATCGATCTGCTGCGCCTGCTGCAGGGCGTGGGTTTCAGCATGGACCAGAGCCTGCAGACGCTGGGCGACAAGCTTCGCGAAGCACTGCCTGTACTGGGTGGCGAGCTGCAGGAAGCCAACGTGGCCTACACCCACGGCCGCAGCCGCGCGCAGTCACTGCGCCGCCTGAACGAAGTCTACGGCGATGACGACCTGTCCAGCCTTGTGCAGCTGATCCTGCAGGTGCACGCCCACGGCGGCGCGGTGCAGGAGCCGTTGAAGCAGTTCAGCGCGCGCCTGCGCGAGCAGCGCCGCAACACCCTGAAAGAGAAGGTCGGCAAGCTGTCGGTGAAGATGACCGTGGTGATGATGCTGACCCTGCTGCCAGCACTGATGCTGGTGCTTTCCGGCCCGGCGCTGGTAGCGCTGGCCACCACCATGTCGAAGATGGGATGACCTCCATGCCTGCCGCGCGCTCTGCCCTGCTGCTGTTTGCCCTTGCAACGCTGGCCACCGGCTGTGCGTCCAGCACCGCCAAGTACCTGCACACGCCGACGCTGGCCGAGCCCTCGCCGGCACCCCAGGACAGCCGCAACACCTACCTGGAACTGATTGCGCGCATGCAGCAGCAGGGCGCGTGGTACGCCTCGCTGGCGCATGTTGATGCGTTCCGCCAACGCTATGGCGATCTGCCTGCGCTGCGCCTGCTGCAGGCCGACGCGCTGCGCGAGACCGGCCAGACCACAGCAGCCAGCGCGCTCTACCAGCAGCTGGGCAATGGCCCGCAGGCGGCGGCCGCTGCTCATGGGCTGGGCCTGATCGCGGCCCACGCCGGCGACGATGCGGAGGCCGAACAGGCGCTGGCCCGAGCCAGCCAGCTGCAACCGTTGAATACCGACTACCTGGGCGACCTGGGCTACGCGCGATTGCGCGCGGGCCGCTTCGAAGATGCACGCGAACCCTTGGCCAAAGCCTTGGAGCTGACCCCTGGCAATGCCAAGGCCACCGCCAACCTGTCGCTGTGGGCAGTGCTGCGCGGTGACACGGCCACCGCCGAGCAACTGGCGCGACAGGCGAACCTGAATGATGAGACGCGGCGCAGCATCCAGCAGCAGGCGCAGCAGATCCGCAGCCGCGTGCAGCAACGCCAGACCGCCGTGGTGGCACCCATCGCACCGTCCGCCGAACCCGCCCCTGCGCGCAGCGTGCGGCTGGCCGCGGAAGCGCGGCGCGAACCGCCCGCCGATCGTGTTCCGGCGCAGCTGGCGCCGTCCATGCTGGAGCGCTTCAGCTCCGTCCGCCCTGCCAACGAGGGAACGCCATGACTCTGCCTGCTCAGCTGCGTACCGTGTTTCCACTGGCCGCCCTCGCCGCGGCGCTGGTGGCCCCGCTGGCATCGGCGCAATCCACCCAGGCCCCGTTGACCGGACAGATGCTGGGCGATCGTGCGGCGCCGGCAGCCGCCGTGCAGTCCGCGCCGCCTCTGGTCACGGTGGATGTAGCCGCTGCACAACCGGCGCCGCCACCGCCACCGCCACCGCCCGCCTACCCGCCAGCCGCCGCAGCCGCGCGTCCGCAGCACGGCGACAGCGTCCGCAATCTGCTGCGGCTGCAGGCCTCCGGCCAGCAGGCCGGCGCACGCCTGCCGATCCTGGGCGACCAGGCCACGGCCAGCTATGCGCGCTACCTGAAGAGTTTCGAGCACGAGATCCCCGACTTCTTCGATCCAGACGTCGGTCGTTCCAGCAACCGTTCCAGCTCATCACGCTGAGGTCGGCCATGCACCGGTCACGCCGCATCACCTTCAACCGCCAGCGCGGCGGCATGTCGGTCACCTTGATGCTGGTGATGATCGCGCTGGTGGCCATGCTCGGCCTGATCGAAGTGGGCTACCTGTACTGGGCCAAGCGCGATGCACAGAAGGTGGCCGATCTGGCAGCGCTGGCCGGCGCACAGCGCCTGGACCTGTGCAGCGCCGACAACAGCGACAACACCGCGGCACGGCAGAACGCGGTCAACCAGAACCGCTTCCCCGGCCAGGTGCAGGTGCAGTGCGGCAACTGGAATGCCGCCCACGCCGCCGAGGACCATTTCAGCAGCACCGTGGATGCGGCCAATCCGCGCAACGCCGTGCGCGTGACCACCGAACGCAGCGTGCTGCCGTTCTTCGGCCAGAACAACACGCTGCCCACGGTGCGCACCCAGGCGGTCGCGCGCCGCGCCGAACCCACCGCGGTGTTCAGCGTGGGCTCGCAGCTGCTGCGCAGCAATGGCAATTCGCCGCTGATGGCCACCCTGCGCCTGGTCGGACTGGATGTGAGCAATGCCACCGTGCTGTCCTACGATGGCCTGGCCCAGGTCAGCGTTACGCCTTCGGGCCTGCTGCAGGCGCTGGGCATTCCGGTCACCGCCGACCTGAGCGTAGCCGACTTCAATCGCCTGCTGGCGGTGCACCGCGTATCGCTGGCACAGCTGGTCAACGCCACCGCCGAAGTGGTCGGCCGCAACAGCAGCGCCGGCGTGCAGCTGCAGGCGCTGTCCAGCCTGGTGTCCACCGGCCTGGACATCAACCAGCTGAACATCGCGCTGGGCAGCCAGAATGGTGGCGGCGGCCTGTTCGCCGAAGTCATCTCGCCCGACGGCACCATCGGTAGCGCGCTGGAATCGCAGGTCAACGTACTGGACCTGTTGAACACCGCCATCTCCATTGCCAACGACAACAACGGCGTGCAGATCAGCGGATTGAACCTGGTCGGCATCGAGGTCAAGGCCGGGGTGATCGAGCCGCCGTCCATCGCCATCGGCGGCGTTGGCGCGCGCGCCTACAACGCGCAGGTGCGGCTTATGGTGGACGTGGACAGCAACCGCGTGCCGGCCGTGGGCGCGCTGCTGAACCTGCTGGGCACCCGCCTGAAGCTGCCGCTGCACGTGGACGTGACCAATGCGATGGGCACGCTGACATCGCTGCAATGCGGTGCCGCGCCACCCACTGCGACCATCCGCGTGGATTCGTCTGTGCTGCGTGCCTGCGTAGGCAGGATTGCCGAGGCCGATCGCTTTTCCAAACAGAACGTCTGCGATGCCACCCTGCAGAACGAGCAGCTGCTGACCCTGCTGGGCCAGCCGCTGATCAACGACCGCATCACCCTGCCCGCGCTGACCGCACAGCAGGACCTCACCCTGGCCGCCGGTCAGACCGGGTCCACTCAGATCAACCCGTTGGCGGTAGGCACCGCGGTGTCCGACCTGGTGAACGAGCTGCTGCGGGTGCTGTCGGGCATGCTGCAGAGCCCGCAGCAGGGCATGAGCTCCAGCGATACGGCCAAGGCGCTGGCCGACCGCTACCTGGCCGCCGCGCATCCCACCGGAGGCCGCTACGATGTGGACAAGGTGATTCCGCTGCTGCGCGACGGCGATGCCAGCCGCCAATTGAATCCGCTGGGCACCTGGACCGTCACCCAGGGCGTGCCCTACGCCTGCCCACCGCTGTACCTGACCACCTGCCGCAAGGATGGGCCGGTGTGGGATGGCTACCGCACCACTGTCACCGGCCAGGGCCTGGGCGTGCTCGACGGCGTGCTGGGTTCGCTGCTGGGCGGGCTGCTGATCAACCGCTGCGACAGCCTGGTCAGCAACCTGTTGAACTACAACGGCTGCGTGCGCAACAACCTGGCCGCCTACATCCAGACCGCCCCGGCCGGTTTTCTGGACCAGTACGCCGGCGGCGGCGTGACCACGCCCGGCAACGCCGTAAGCTGCAGCGGCCTGCTGTGCGCGGTACTGACCCCGGTGCTGGCCGCGCTGAAGCCGGTGTTGAACAGCGTGGGCGCGCTGCTGAGTGGCACCCTGGCCAGCCTGCTGGGGCTGGAACTGGGCCGCACCGACGTGCAGGTGCAGTCGATCCAGTGCACGCCCGCACAGCTGGTCTACTGAGCCCAGCCACCTGGCTTGGCGCCGCGCCCGCCCATGCTAGACTCCGGGCGGGGAATCACATTCATCTCAACCACACTACGTTCGTGGATGGTCCAGACATGCGAGAAATTTCAGGGGGCACTGTCTTCGCCCGGTACCCGCGCGCGATAGCGCTGCTGGCCACGGCCATGATCCTGGCCGCACCGTCGGCACTGGCCGCCCGTGGCGACCGCCAGGCCGCTGCCGAACCGGCACGCCCGGCCCCGGTGGTGCGCAACACGGTGGACGAACTGAAGCAGTTGATGGATGCCCAGCAACTGACCGAACTGCGCACTACCTACAACGGCAACTACGGCGCCAGCCTGCTGTTCAATGCGAACACGCTCACCTACTACGTGGCGCTGTTCCAGGAAAAGAACTTCTGGCGCGTGATCAAGACCGATGCGGTGGACAACGCCGAGCGCGTGTACCGCACCTTCGTGCAGCAGACCGAGCAGCTGGCCCAGGTGTATATCGACACCACGCGCCTGGAAGCAGGCAAGCGCTACACCGAGCGTCTGGTGGCCTACAACGAAGAGCGCCTGCGCACCCTGCAGCAGGAAATGGAACAGCAGCAGGCGCAGTCGGCACAGGTCAGTGCGTCCCTGCAGCAGGCGCAGCAGCAAGCGGTCAGCCTGAGCACCGACGTGCAGAGCACCAACAGCCAGCTGGACGCCCTGCAGCGTCGCATCCAGGTTCTGCAGGCCGAACAGGGCAATCCGGAACTGAGCCTGCCCAAGGCCGATGCCGCGACCGGCGCAGGTGCGGGCGGCGACGGCCACTGAGGCCCTTCGCCGCCTGGCAAGGCATTCCGCAGACGGCACCTTCGGGTGCCGTCTGCGTTTGTTCTCAGCGGCATGCCGCGCGCACATCGTCCTGCAGCCGCCGCTGCTGCAGATAATCCGCACGCACCGCATCAGCCTGCCGCTGTCGTGCCCTGCTGCAGCCGACCGGATCGCGCTCGAGCGGAATATGCACCGCCTGCGCTGCCCCTGCGCGCCGTTTGAGCGGCCGTGCCGATGCCGCTGGAGCCGCCGGCCTGGCCGATGACGTTTCCGCCGGCACCTGCCACTTCCATTCCGCCCGGCCCTGGCATGGGGTCTGTTGATACACCACGTGCGGGCCATCAATGCATTTATAGACATTGGTCTGTGCCTGCACCGGCACGGCCAACAGCAGCGCGAACACTGGGCCTGCCATCACTCGGTTCATGACGCCCTCCTTGCCGGCATGGTCCCGCCCAAAGCAGTGTGCCGCCAGAGGCCAATGCGACTTCTTGCCACAGCCGTGCAATGCCAGCGGAACAGGCTGCGCTGTACTGCGCGCACACCGGTCGTTGCGGCCGGTGCCATTCCACCTTCCGCCAAAGGAATCCACGATGAGAAATTTCGTTACCGTCAAAGACGGCGCCCGCATCTTCTACAAGGATTGGGGCACCGGCCAGCCCGTCGTGTTCGCCCACGGCTGGCCGCTGTCATCCGATGCCTGGGACCCGCAGATGCTGTTCATGGGCCAGAACGGCTACCGCGTGATCGCCCATGACCGCCGCAGCCACGGCCGTTCCAGCCAGACCTGGGACGGCAACAACATGGACACCTACGCCGATGACCTGGCCGCGGTGATCGAAGCCCTGGACCTGCGCGACGCCATCCTGGTCGGCCATTCCACCGGTGGTGGCGAAGTGGCGCACTACGTTGGCCGCCACGGCAGCAAGCGCGTGGCCAAGGTGGTACTGGTCGGCGCCGTGCCGCCGCTGATGCTGAAGACCGCCAGCAACCCGGCCGGCACCCCGCTGGAGGTCTTCGACGGCATCCGCAAGGGCACCGCCGGTGACCGTTCGCAGTTCTTCAAGGACCTGACCACGCCGTTCTTCGGCGCCAACCGCGACGGCAACGCCGTCACCCAGGGCATGCGTGATTCGTTCTGGCAGCAGGGCATGCTGGGCGGCGTGAAGGGCCAGTACGACTGCATCCACGAATTCTCGGAAGTGGATTACACCGCCGATCTGCAGAAGATCGATGTGCCGGCGCTGGTGGTGCACGGCGATGACGACCAGATCGTGCCGTTCGAGGCCTCGGCCAAGCTGTCCTCGCAGATCATCAAGGATGCCGAGCTGAAGGTGTACGCGGGCGCGCCGCACGGCCTGACCGTGACCCACGCTGACCAGTTCAACGCCGACCTGCTGGCGTTCGCACGCAAATGACGTGCCGCGGCGGCGCCCAGCGCGCCGCCGCCTCTGCACGGTAGCGCCGGGCCATGCCCGGCGGCTCCTCTCAGATATCGCTGTGATGGTGCGGCACGTTGGCCGGCAACGGGTCCTGCCCACCCACGAAGTGCCGCACGATCGGCGCGCGCTCGCCCCGGTGCAGGCCGCGCAGTGTTTCCTGGATCGCCTTGTCGTCGGCGGTGATCCGTTCATGCTGGCGCAGGTGCTCCAGCCACGAGGGGGTCACGAAATACTCCAAGTGCACGCCCGGCGTGGCCACGTCTTCCACCACGCCCCATACGACCGCACCGTCGCGCCGGCGGATCGTGCCCAGCGCGCGCATCTGCGCCTGGAACAGCGCGCGGTCACCGGGTTCGACGCGGTACTCCACCGTTACCAGCACCGGGCCGCGGTCATGCGACACCGGCACTGCCAGCTCCGGCGCCGGCCAGTGTCCGGCCGGACGCAGGTTCAGTTCCTCGGTGCCGGCAATGCGCACGCGCCAGACCAGCAGGCCGCCCACCACCGCACCGACGGCGGCCACCAGCAGGGCCAGCTCCGGCGAGGTGCGCTGGGCCAGCGCGCCCCAGCTCAGGCCACCGGCGGCCATGCCGGCCGAGAACACCATGATGTACAGCGCCAGCGCACGTGCACGCACCCATGCGGGCACCGCCGTCTGCGCCGCGATCTGCAGCGAGGACAGCACCGTGATCCAGGCGAAGCCATTGACCAGCATCACCACCGGCAGCACGTACCAGCTGCGGGTCAGGGCCAGACCGACCAGACTGCACGCCAACGCCAGCGTCGCCAGCAGCACCAGCAGGTCACGATCGAGTTTGGCGCGCAGTTTCGGCAGCAGCAGCGCACCGCCCACTGCACCGATGCCAATGCAGCCCAGCAGGATGCCGTACTGCCCTGCCCCGCCATGCATCTGCCCACGCACCACCACCGGCAGCATCGCGTTCATCGCCGCGGCAAAGAAGAAGAACCCCACCGATTTGATCAGCACCGCCTGCAGGCGACCGGCGCGGCTGGCATAGCGAAGGCCGGCCTTCAGGCCCGCGCCGAAGCCTTCCGGCGGCAGGCTCGAGGCCTTCGGGTCGCGCTTCCACCCCCAGACCACGAACAGCATGGCGGCGAAGGTAATGGCATTGAATCCGAAGGCCCACACCGCACCCAGCTGCGCCACGATCACGCCGCCAATGGCCGGGCCGATCGAACGGGCGATGTTGATGCCGATCGAATTCAGCGCCACCGCCGAGGCCAGCATCGGCTGCGGCACCAGTTCAGAGACGATCGCAGCCTGCGCCGGCATGGCCATGGCCGCACCACAGCCCATGCAGAAGGTCAGCAGCACCAGCAGGTTGGGAGTCAGCAGGTCGAACGCGGTCAGCGTGGCCATCACCGCGGCCACCAGCAGCATCCAGCCTTGGGTGAACAACAGATATCTGCGGCGGTCGACGATGTCGGCCAGGGTACCGGCGGCCAGCGCCAGCAGCACGATCGGCACCGTGGTGGCCGACTGCACCAGGGCCACCATCAACGGCGAGCCGGTGCGCTCGGCCATCACCCAGGCGGCGGCGACGTCGTTCACCCAGGTGCCGATGTTGCTGGCCAGGATCGCCAGCCACAGGGCCCGGAACATGCTGACTTTCAGCGGGGACCAGGCGCCTGCGGCCTGGGGGGAAGGTTGTGACGCGATTGCGTTCACCATTGCCATGCTCCAACGATCGAGGCGAACAGGGTGTCCTGGCCGCCGGCCTGCTTCAGTGCAGGACCGGCATCGACCCAGGCCAGCTGCAGCTGCCATTGCCAGTGTTCGCTGGCTTGCCAGCGGGTTTCGGATTTGTATTGGGTGCCGATGCGGCGTGCGCCACCGGCACTGCCGGGCAGCGCCGACAGCGGCGCGGGAGTGGTATAGACCGCATCGGCGCGGCGGTGCTTCCAGGCCATCTGCACGCCCAGTTCGGTGGTGACCTTCGGGTCCAGCCGCAACGCCAGCGTCGGCTGCACGTCCATCAGGTTGGCCGGCGCCAGCAGGCTGGCCTCGCTGAAGTACGCCGACTTGGGGAACAGCGCGTTGAACGTGCCCAGCCGACCGTCATGCAGGTTGCCATCGCCACTGGCGATGTCGGCCTTCAGGCCCAGCCGTGGTTGCAGCGGCAGCGCGGCCCAGCGCCAGCCGGTATCGGTGGCGAGGGTCCACGCACGGATGTCCAGATCGCGACCGGCCGTGCGCAGCTCGCCGCCCTGGGCCACCAGCTCGGTGTTCCAGTCCAACGCGCCGGCCTGGCCGAACCAGCGCGTGCCCACGGCCTGCCGCCGCTCCGCGCCCGTGCCGGCGGCGAAGCGCGCACCGTCGCGGCGATAGTCCAGCAGGTAGATGTCCCATTGCCCTGCGCCATGCCCGCGCGCGATGGTGGCGTAGGCGCCCCACAGGTGGGCACCGTGTTCGCCGCGATCATCGAATGCACCGGGGCGGTTTTCCACGGGGCGCAACGCCAGCAGGTCCAGGCGGCCCAGCCGACCGTTCCAGCCTACGCGCGCACCATCGAAGGCCAGGCGGATGTTGGGCCCATCGCGCACGGACAGCAGCCGCGAGCTGCCGTAACCGGCTTCCTGCCGGCCCAGCTGCACGTGCCAGCCTTCGCCCTGCCAGCGCCAGTAGGCCTGCTGCACATCCAGCGCGCTGCGATCGGTGCGGCCGGGCCCACCGGCCTTGCCGTCCTCGGCGTGCACGCCCAGCTGCAGTTTGGCTTCCCAGTCATCACGACGGTAGGTGGCCGCCGCCAGCGCGCGCAGCAGGCCGTAGCCATCCTCGCCGCCGCCCACGCCGAAGCGCGTGGGGTCGTAGTACAGCCCACGCACGCGCACCAAGGCATCCCACTGCAGCTGGCCATCGCCCACTGCCGTGCAGGCACCACCGTCGCAGGCCAGCGCCAGCGACGGCACGGCCAGCGCAGCCAACGTCAGAACGCGAAGCACGAGCACCCCATGGCGCCCCAGAACGCGGTCAGATCATCGGTCGGTGCGGCGTGGTGGGCGGCGTGGCCATGCGCACCGTGCGTGCCACATGCGGCCCCGTGGTGATGGTGGTGGGCCGCGGCCAGTCCGGTGGCCGCGCCACCCACGTGGTAGCCGCCGAACTTGTTCACCGGCGACCAGTCCGGCATGGCCGGCGGCAACTGCGGGGCCAGCCCGGCGTAGTCGCCGTCGGCATGCACGATGCGGCCGCCGACCACGGTCAGCAGGCTGGTGATGTCGGCAATCTGCGCATCGTCCACGCGGAAGAAGTCGGCCGACAGCACGATGAAGTCGGCCAGCTGGCCTTCCTTCAGCGTGCCCTTCACCGCTTCGTCGCCGGAGAACCACGCGCTGCCCTGGGTCCACAGGCGCAGCGCCTGTTCGCGTTCCAGCAGGTTCTCATCGCCGTACAGCGCCAGCCCACCCACGGTGCGCCCGGTCACCAGCCACGACAGCGCCACCCACGGGTTGTAGCTGGCCACGCGCGTGGCATCGGTACCGGCACCCACCGGAACGCCCTCGGCCAGCATGCGCTTGACCGGCGGGGTGTGGCGCGCGGCCTGTACGCCGTAGCGCTGCACGAAGGCCTCGCCCTGGTAGGCCATGCGGTGCTGCACGGCAATGCCGCCGCCCAGCGCGCGGATACGCTCGATGTTGCGCGGGGTGATGGTTTCGGCGTGGTCGATGAACCAGTGCAGGCCATCGAACGGCACCTCGCGGTTCACCTGTTCGTACACGTCCAGGATGCGGGTGATGCTTTCATCGTAGGTGGCGTGGATGCGGAACGGCCAACGCTTTTCCACCAGCAGCTTGACCACGTCGTGCAGCTCCGGCTCCAGCTCCGGCGGCAGTTCCGGGCGCGGCTCGTTGAACAGCTCGAAATCGGCCGCCGAGAACACCAGCATCTCGCCGGCACCGTTGTGGCGTAGCAGGTCATCGCCCTGGCGCGGCTGCAGGATCTCGCTCCAGCCGCGGAAATCGTTCACCTCGTTGCCCTTGTTCTGGGTGAACAGGTTGTAGGCGATGCGCACCGTCAGCTGGTCATCGCGATGCAGCTGCTCGATGACCTGGTAATCCTCGGGGTAGTTCTGGAACCCGCCACCGGCATCGATCACCGAGGTGATGCCCAGGCGGTTCAGTTCGCGCATGAAGTGGCGGGTGGAATTGGCCTGGTATTCCACCGGCAGGCGCGGGCCCTTGGCCAGCGTGGCATACAGGATGAGCGCGTTGGGCTTGGCCAGCAGCAGGCCGGTCGGATTGCCCAGCGAATCGCGCACGATCTGCCCGCCCGGCGGGTCCGGGGTGTCCTTGGTGTAGCCGCAGGCACGCAGCGCGGCGCGGTTCAACAGCGCGCGGTCGTACAGGTGCAGCAGGAACACCGGCGTATCCGGCGCGATGTCATTGAGTTCCTGCAGGGTCGGCAGGCGCTTTTCGGTGAACTGGCTGGCGGTGAAGCCGCCGACCACGCGCACCCATTGCGGCGCCGGCGTGCGGTCCACCTGCACCTTCAGCATGGCCATGGCGTCGGCCAGCGAACGCAGGCCGTCCCAGCGCAGCTCCAGGTTGTAGTTCAGGCCACCGCGGATCAGGTGGGTGTGGCTGTCATTCAGGCCGGGAACCAGGCGACGGCCCTGCGCGTCCAGAATGGTGGCCTCGTTGCCCCAGCCACGCATGATCTCCCCATCGCTGCCCACGGCGACGATGCGGCCTTCCTGCACGGCCAGTGCCTGCGCGTTCGGGCGTTGCGGGTCCAGCGTGGTGATACGGGCATTGCGGATGACCAGCGTGCTCATGCGGCGCTCCTTGGAGGGGGATTGGATGGCGCCGGCGGCAGTGCCGGCCAGGCCCAGCGCCAGCGCGGCGCCGGCACCCAGCACTACGTTGCGGCGGCCGGGGTGGTGGGGGTCGGAACTCATGCAAGGTCTCCCTGCAGCAGCGGGCCGTCCAGCGCCCAGGCACCGGGCCCGGCGCAGGCGATGGCCAGCAGGATGAAGGTCCACATCAGCGGGTATTCAACGCCGCCGCGCATCCAGAACCAGCCCTTGGGCAGGGCCAGCAGCGTGGTGAAACCGATGAACGCGGCCGCCGCCAGGGCGGCCACGCGGGTCTGCCAGCCCAGCAGCACGGCCAGGCCGGACAGCACCTGCAACAGCGCCAGCAGCAACGGCAGGGGCGCGGCCGAGGGCAGGCCGAAGCCGCGCAGTTCGCCGGCGAACCCACCCAGGCCGGGGCCGCCGAACCAGCCCAGCAGCTTGCCCAGTGCATGTGGCAGCAGGAATCCACCTGCCGCCACGCGCAGCATCAGCAAGGCCAGGTCCAGGCCGAAACTGCCGGTCATGCTCAGTGACCGCCTTCCTGTGCGCCGAACATGGTCTTGGCGTACTGGATGCCGATGCCGTAGCCGCCGGCGTGGTCGCGGGCGATGCCGGTGGTCAGGCCATAGGTTTCACCGCGTGCCCAGTCACGCTGCAGTTCCAGCAGGTACTGCACGCTGGTGATCGGCACGGCACCGGCCTGCACCATGCGGGTGATGGCGCGTTCGTGCGCTTCGTCGCTCACGTCGCCACAGGCGTCGGTGATCACGTAGACCTCGAAGCCCTGCTCCAGCGCCGACAGGCTCGGGCCGACGATGCAGACGCTGGTCCACAGGCCACCCAGCACCAGACGGCGCTTGCCGATGCGGTTGATCTCATCGATTACCGGCTGGTCTTCCCAGGTGTTCATCGAAGTGCGGTCGAACACGGTCTGGCCGGGGAAGATTTCCGGCAGTTCCGGGAACATCGGGCCGGAGAACGACTTCTCGGCCACGGTGGTCAGCACCACCGGCACGTTGAAGCCCTTGGCGCCCTTGCTGATCAGCGAGACGTTGTTGCGCAGGGCCGAGATGTCGATGGTGTGCGTGGCGAAGGCCATCTGCGATTGGTAGTCGATCAGCACCAGGGCGTGGTCGGTGGGCGACAGCAGGGCCTTGGCGGGGGTGGCGGTTGCAGTGGTCATGGTCAGACTCCAGGGGTGGTTGAAGGCGGGGATGGCTGGCGGCCGCAGGCGCGCTCGGCAGGCAGCCGCAGTGCGGCGTCACCGGCCAGGTACTGGCCGGGGCTGCAGCCGGTCTCGGCGCGGAAACTGCGCACGAAATGGCTCTGGTCGAAGAAGCCCAGGTGTTGGGCCAGGTGGGACATGGAACCGGTGCTGTCGGGCAGCAGTTGCCGGGCCCGTTCGATGCGCCGGCGGCGCACATAGCGCAGTGGGCTGGCACCGGTGCCAGTGCGGAACAGGCGCACGAGATGAAAGCGGCTGACGCAGGCCACTTCGGCCAGCTCGGTCACCCGCAGCGGCTGCGACAGGTGTTCGTCGATGTAACGCAGGGCGCGCTGCAGCGCGGCCGACTGGTTCGGCGCAAGCGCGTCTGCGGCGAACGCTGGCGGGGTGGGAAGGGCCATGCGAATGCACCGCGACGGGGGCCTCCATGGTGCGCTGCGGTCGCGCCGCGCCCTACCCCCGACGGTCCAGCGCACCACTCACCCTTTTGGGGGAGGCCCGCGTTCCAGCACCCGCCGGCCGAACTGGCGCGCATCCAGTGAATAGGCCCCCGGACCCAGCAGAAACAGCGCCACCGGTAAGGCCAGCAGCGGCCACGGTGCGCCCTGCAGCCACAACCCGAGCAGGGCCAGCGGCACCGCCAGCGGTGTCAGCCAGCCCAGCAGCAACAGCGCCTGTGCCGCCACGCAGACCAGCCAGATACCGCCAATCGGCGGCTGCGCCGGCCACAGCGCGGCCAACAGGCACAGGCGCAGCCACAGCAAGCCGATGCCCGGCGCGCGGTCGGGGAACATCACAAACAAGCGCTGCATTGGTGGCCTCCCTGCTCCATGCCAAGGTGATACCGCATGCCGCCCCGGCCGCGCCTGCCCCGTTCGGGTCACCCCGGCCTGCCCCGCACCTGCCAGAATGGCGGCATGCGCGCCCTCCCCCGCTCTTTCCTGCAGTACCTGCAGGGGCTGATCTGCTGCCTGTCGCTGGCCATTGCGCTGCCGGCCCTGGCCGTGCAGCAGCCGCCGGTCAGCACCGGCATGCCCGGCTACCAGCACACGGCCTGGCGGGTCGGCCAAGGGGCGCCGGGCGATATCTGGGACATTGCCCAGGACCGCGACGGCATGTTGTGGCTGGCCACCGGCTCGGGCCTGTACCGCTTCGATGGGCGCCGCTTTGAACGCCAGGCCGCGCCGCCCGGGCAGCGCTTCCCGTCCACCAACATGGTCACCCTGGCCGTGGACAACGCGCACGGGCTGTGGATCGGTTACTTCCAGGCCGGCATCAGCCACAGCCGACCCGGCCGACTGGACAACTACGGGCGCGCGCAGGGCATCCCCGTGGGCGTGGTTCCCCATTTCGAACACGATCACCAGGGGCGGCTGTGGGCCGCCGTGAACGGTGGGCTGCGCTGGTTCGACGGGGAGCGCTGGCAGGCCGATGCCCGTACCGGGCTGCCCGACCGCCGTGTGCAGTGGGTGTTCCAGGACAGCCATGGCACGCTGTGGGTGCTGGCCGATCTGCAGATCTGGTCACGCCCGGCCGGCGCATCGCGGTTCACCTCGACGGGCATCGCCGTCTCGCAGATGTCTACGCTGGCGGAAAGCCCGCGCGGCGAAGTGTGGCTGGCCGACCGCAACCGCGGCACGCTGCCGCTGGCCAGTGGCAAGGGCCTGCTGCCCGCCAGCGAACGCGAGGCGAGGCGCCTGCCCGGCCTGCGTGCGTCGCGCATGCAGTTCACCCCCGATGGCGACCTGTGGGCGACGTTCAGTCCGCACGGTGGCGTGGCGCGGGTCAGCTTCGCTGGCAACACGGCCACCGGCATCGAGCGCTTCGACACCGCCGAAGGGCTGACCGCCACCTCGGCGGTGCCGGTCCTGCTCGATCGCGAGGGCAACATCTGGGTAGGCACCAACCTGGGGTTGAACCGTTTCCGCGCGCGCAGCGTACAGACGCTTGCCGTGGGCCCGACCGACCCGTATCGCTCGCTGGTACGCACCGGCGACGGGCGCGTCTACGGCTACGGCGAAGACCTGCGGCCGTACGATCTGCGCCGCGACCTGCTGGGTGGCAGCGCGCAGGACCTGCAGGCCGCCGCCCGCCGCGACGCGCAGCCGATGTGGCAGTTCGACTGGGTGAACCTGGCCCGCACCGAGGCCGGACACACCACCCGCATTCCGCTGCCTGAGCCATACACGGGCCAGGCGAGCCATGCCCTGCTGTTCACCGACAACGACAATGCATGGGTCTGTGCGGGCGAGCAGGCGGTGCTGCATTACCAGGCCGGGCACTGGCAACGCGACCCGCGCCTGCCCGAGCGCGCCTGTTCCACCCTGGCGCAGAGCGCCGACGGCGGCCTGCTGCTGGGCTATGCCGATGGGCGCGTGCGCCGCCTGGACGATACTGGCGTGGCAACCTACGGTCCCGCGCAGGGCCTGGATGTGGGCCCCATCACCGCACTGCTGCAGCACCGCGATCTGCTGCTGGTTGCCGGTGAATCGGGCCTATCGGTGCGCATCGGCACTGCGCCGTTCACCACCGTGCGCACCGATCTGGCCGGCGTACTGGAAGGCATCACCGGCATCGTGGTCGATGGCCGTGGCCGCCTCTGGTTGAACGGCAGCCGCGGGCTGGTGCGGCTGCAGGAATCCACTCTGCGCAGCGCGTTGCAGCAGGGCACGCCGCTCAGTCCGCGCCTGTTCGACGCCGTCGATGGGATGCCCGGCATCGCCCTGCAGAGTGGCCCCATTCCCACCGCCGTGTTGGCCGCCGACGGCCTGCTGTGGCTGGCGACCAACCAGGGGCTGGCGTGGCTGGATACCACCCAGAACCACATCGACACCCAGGCCCCGGGCGTGCGTATCGGCGATGTCCTGTATGGCGATACCCACCAGCCGCTGACCGAAGGCCTGCAGTTGCCGGCCGGCACCACCCAGCTGCAGATCGATTTCGTGGCCCTGTCGCTGGCCCGGCCCGAACGCAACCGCTACCGCTACCGCCTGTCCGGCGTGGACGACAGCTGGCAGGACGCCGGCAGCAGCACCCGCGCCTACTACACCAACCTGACCGCAGGCAGCTATCGCTTCGACGTGGAAGCGGCCAACGAAGACGGCGTGTGGAGCCAGGTGCCCGCCAGCCGCAGTTTCCGCATCGCGCCCACCTTCGTGCAGACCGTGTGGTTCAAGCTGCTGTGCGCGCTGGTGGTGCTGGTGGTGCTGGGCATGGCCGTGCGCATCCGCAGTGGCCAGTTGGCCGCGCTGTTCCGCGCGCGCCTGCAGGAACGCCATGGCGAGCGCGAACGCATCGCCCGTGACCTGCACGACACACTGCTGCAGGGCAGCCAGGGGCTGATCCTGCGCCTGCATGCCATCAGCCAGTCCGAACGCACGCCGGAGCCGGTGCGGGCCCAGCTGGAATCGGCCATGCAGTTGGCCGAACGCAACCTGGCCGAGGGCCGCGAACGGGTGAATGCACTGCGCGAAGGTCCGTTCAGTGGCCGCGACCTGGCCACGGCATTGGCTGACGTGCATGCCGAATATGCCGGCGACGGCACCAACCCCCTGCGCCTGACCGTGGAAGGCAGCCCGCCCGTACTGCAGGCCGATGCGGCCGAGGAAGTGTTCCTGATCGGCCGCGAAGCGATCCGCAACGCCTTGCGGCATGCCCAGCCCAGTGCCATCGAAGTGGAACTCTCGTATGGGCCGCGCAGTTTCCTGCTGCACGTGCGCGATGATGGCATCGGCATCGCCGACCCCAGTGCCAGCCATGGCCACTGGGGCCTGCAGGGCATGCGCGAGCGCGCGCAGCGACTGGGTGCGCAACTGCAGTTGTGGACGCGGCCCGGCCTGGGCACCGAAGTAGCGCTGGCCGTTCCCGGCCGCCGCCTGTACAAACGACGTGCGCCGCGCTGGCGCTGGCCCTGGAGCCGAACCCCGCATGACTGAGTCCCCTTCCCCCATCAGCGTACTGGTGGTCGATGACCACCCCCTGCTGCGCGATGGCCTGGCCGCCCTGCTGGGCGCGCACGCCGATCTGCGCCTGCTCGGTGAGGCCTCCGATGGTGAAGAAGCCATCGCCCGCTACCAGCAGTTGCAGCCCGACGTGGTGCTGATGGACCTGCAGATGCCGCGCCTGGACGGCGTGGAGGCCATCGTGCGCATCCGCGCGCTGGATCCCCGCGCGCGCATCATCGTGCTGACCACCTACCGTGGCGACGTGCGCGCCGTGCGCGCCCTGCAGGCCGGGGCCAGTGCCTACCTGCTCAAAGACATGCTGCGCCACGAGCTGGTGGATACCATCCGCACCGTGGCCGATGGGCGCCGCGCGCCGATTCCGGCCGAAGTGGCCGCCAGTATTGCCGCTCACGTGGTGGAAGACCGGCTGTCGCCGCGCGAAACCGAAGTGCTTCGCCACGTGGCCAGCGGCCTGTCCAACAAGCGCATCGGCGAGCGCATGCAGATCTCCGAACAGACCGTGAAAGCGCACATGAAGAGCCTGATGGACAAACTCGGCGTGGGCGACCGCACCCACGCGGTCACCCAGGCGCTGCGCCGCGGCATCATCAGCCTCGACGACGGCAACCCGTAGCGTCGAGCTTGCTCGATGGCTTCTGCTCAGTCGAGCAAGCTCGACTCTACCGTGCTGCGGCATTCCACGCCGCCACCTTCGCACGCGTATCGGCCAGCATCCTGTCCAGCGCGGCGCGGTCGTACACATCCCCGCGCAGGATCACGCTGTCGATCTTCTGCGTGGCGGCAATGTCCTGCAGCGGGTTGGCGGCCAACAGCACCAGATCGGCGGCCTTGCCCACGGCCACGCCACCATAACGGTCCATCTGGCCAAACCATGCCGGACCGGAACGGGTGGCTGCCGACAACGCCTGCGGCGCGCTCAGGCCTTCCTTCACGAACAGCTGCAGCTCCTGGTGCAGGGCGATGCCGGGGAAGTTGTACGAATTGAGGAAGCCCGCATCGGTGCCGGCAATGATCGTCACGCCGGCCTCCTGCAGCAGCGGCAGCACCGCGGCCACCTGGTGGTACTGCGCATGGCGCGCTTCAATCTGCGCCGGGCTGGCCTTGGCCGCACGCTCCACGCGCCACGTATAGGTCGCGCGCAGGCCCGGGCCGATGTAGGCCAGGTAGGGATCGTTGGCGTGGTCATCCTGGTCGAGGAAATCCAGGATGCGCCCACCGTTCAGCGTGGGGGTGACAAACACGCCACGCTTGGCGAAATCGCGGTACGCGCGCAGCGCCGTCTCCCGGTCAAAGCTGGCATCCAGACGACGGTTGGCCTCGGCGCGATCGATCCGGCCCGCACCGAAATCGGCGGCAATCTGTGCCTCATCCCTGCTGCCGGCCTTGAACGCGTAATCCAGATGCTCGATCGACGCCAATCCGGCATCCACCGCCTGCTCCACCGTCAGCGCCATCGGAATGTGCCCGGAGGCCTTCAGACCGGCATTGCGCGCGGCGGTGGCCGAGTACAGGAACAGCTCCGGCGTCAGCGTGCTGTCGGTGATCTTCACGAAATCGACCTTGTCGCGCTGCAATCGCGAAATCGCCTGATCGACCTGTGCGCGATCACCCACTTCGATAGTGCCCTTCCACACCGGCTTGATGCCTTCGATCTTCGCCCCCGAGCTGAGCAGGCGCGGTCCGAACAGCGTGCCGTCGGCGATCTGCCCGCGCCACTGCAGCACCTGTTCCGGCAGATCACCCGAGCAGTCACGGATGGTGGTGATGCCGTGGGCGATGTACAGCGGCAGCAAGGCCTTGTTCTCCTCGATCAGGGCCGGGCCACCACCGAAGTGCACGTGCATGTCCCACAGGCCCGGAATGAGGTACTTGCCCTTGGCATCGATCTGCCGGCCTGCGCTCCACTGGCTGCGCAGCTGCGCGTCGGGGCCCACCGCAACGATGTCATCGCCACGGATCACCACGCTCTGGCCCGGAAGACTGCGCGCGTGCTCGACATCGACCACGGTGGCATTGCGGATCAGCAGGTCGGCCCGTTCGGCGGCGGACGCCGACGGCGGCGCCACGGCAAGGAGGATCGCAAGGGACAAGGGGCGGGAACGGAACATGGACGGCATCCTGGCAAACACGCTGGCGTGTGGTGTGGAAGGGGATTCAGTGCGTTGCGCCATGCTGGCGCAACACGGCTTCAATTGCGGTGTAGCCGCGCTGGCGCGCATGCGCGAGCGGCGTTGTGCCATCGCCGTCGGCCAGGTGCGGATCGGCGCCGGCCTCCAGCAGCAGCTGCACGATCTGCACGTGGCGCGGTCCGCCGTCACCCAGCAGGATCGCTTCCAACAGCGCGGTCCAGTGCAGACGGTTGACGTGGTCTACCGCCACCCCGGCCCGCAGCAGTGTCCGCACCGCGTCCACATGGCCGCGCTCGGCGGCCGGGATCAAGGCAGTGCCGCCATAACGGTTGGTGCTTTGCAGGTCGGCACCGTGGGCCAGGGTCAGTGCGAGGATCTCATTCAATCCACGCGCACCGGCGTACAGATAGGCGCTGTCCTGCAGCGCATCCTTGGCATTGACGTCCGCGCCGGCCTCGATCAGCGCACGCGCGGCTTCCACATGATTGCCGTGGGTGGCCAGCAATACGGCGGTACGGCCCTGTGCATCACGCGCTTCCAGATCGGCGCCAGCGTTCAGTGCCAGACGCACCGCGTCGGCATCGCCGCGGTCGGCAGCCTCACGCAGCCGCGCATCGGCGGGGCCGGCGGCAGCAGAACAAGCAGGCAGCAGCAGCGCCAGCAGGCACAGCAGCAGCAGGCGCCCCAGCTTGGCGGGCCAGTCACGGCAACGATGGATGCGCATCTGCATGTCTCCTCTGCGGTGGCCGCTACATCGCGGCGTCATGCTTGCCGCGCCTTGCCCTGCATGGTAGAAGGTCGCAGCAATCATCCAGAAGTGAAATGTTCAAATGGCTGACAGTGCCAAATCGAATAGGTCGCTGTTCGAGCTGGATCTGCTGCGGGCCCTGGTGATGGTGGCGGACTGCGGCAGCTTCACCACCGCCGCCACCCGCCTGCATTCGACCCAGTCCACGGTCAGCCAGAAGGTGCGGCGGCTGGAGGAGCTGGCGGGACACCGCCTGCTCGAACGCGGCCACCGCGACGTACAGCCTACCGACGCCGGCCACACGCTGTTGGGTTACGCGCGGCGCATGCTGGACCTGAACGACGAGCTGGCGCAGGCGCTGGCCGGGGCGACCGTGGAAACGGTGGTGCGGATCGGGGTGCCCGAGGACTTCGTCAATCCGCAGACCACCCGCATGCTGGCCACCTTCAGCCGCCGCCACCCGCAGGTGAAGCTGGAGATCAGCAGTGGTCTCAGTCGCGACCTGGCGCACGGCTTCGATCATGGCGAGCTGGACCTGGTGCTGGTGAAGCAGCGCCGCAATACGCGCCAGGCGGTGCACTGCCGGCGCGAGCCGATGCATTGGATCGACAGCATGCGCAGCAGCAGCCTGCAGCAGGATCCGCTGCCGCTGGTCACCTTCCCGCCGCGCGGGCTGTACCGCGACGAGATGATCCAGGCCGTGGAGGCGCTTGGGCTGCGCTGGCGCATTGCGTTCACCAGTTCCTCGCTCAGCGGCATCCAGGGCGCGGTGGCTGATGGCATTGGCATCAGCCTGCTGCCGCGCCGCGCGGTGAGCCGCGAGCACCGCATCATCGACGGCGAGCGCGAACTGCCGGTGATCGACAATTACGAGCTGGGGCTGCTGCACCGGCCCGATGCAGACCAGGCCGTACGCGCACTGGCCGCCGAACTCTGGCGCCAGGTGCAGCGCGAGGCGGAGTAGTTCGTTGTTTGCAGGGCTGCGCCCTGCACCTGCCGATTCAACGTCAACGTCAAACGCTGGGTTCGTGGGGAATGGCGCGGTGGGTCCGGTTG
>NZ_DAMBCN010000019.1:0-90748 GCF_032056425.1 Stenotrophomonas sp. | reverse complement strand
CAGGACACGCCGCAAGTACGTCCCTGTAGGCTCGTAGGCGCCATCCATGGCGCCTTCGGTCCCGCCCTCCCACACCGCCCCGCCCCTGACAGGTGGCTGCAATCTTTCGGAACCGCTCGGGGTCGGATCCCGTTGCAATGCAACGGGCTCTGACCCCATGGTGATGTGCCAGTAGATCCACGCCATGCGTGGATGCGCTTGATCAACCGGGGTCAGAGCCCGCCGCTTTGCAGCGGGATCTGATCCCGGCGGCGGGTTTCGGCGATGGCGAGCCATGGGGCGAAGGCGGTGTCGAAATCGCGTGGCTGCAGGTCACTCCAGCTGCACTGGTAAATGCGCTGCTCAGAACGGACGTCGAGAATCTCGGCGTCACATTCGCCCGCGCTCCAGTACGTGATGCGGGCGATGACGTGTTCGTTGTCGATGTCGAGCGTGGCCGCCGGGTTGGCGGTGGGGCGGCAGCGGCGTGCACTGCCATGTGCGGCGGCCCATGCCAGGAAGGCATCCAGGGCCGGGGCGCCGATCGTCTCGTCGCGAGTCATGGCGCTCCGGCCGTTGCAGGTTCCTGCCCGTAAGATAGGCAGGCCGACCGGGCGTGTCACCTGCCGCTGCTGCATGTCCATCGAACTCCGCCACCTGCGTTACTTCCTGGCCGTTGCCGATACGCTGCACTTCGGCCAGGCGGCCGAGCGACTGGGCATGTCGCAGCCGCCGCTCAGTCAGCAGATCCGGCAACTGGAAGAACGGATCGGGGCGCGCCTGTTCGTGCGCAGCCATCGCCGCGTGCAGCTCACTGCTGCCGGTGAGCTGCTGCAGGAACGGGCGCGGACCATCGTGCTGCAGGTGGAAAGCGCGGTGGAGGAAGTGCAGCGCGCGCAGCGCGGCGAGCAGGGGGAACTGCACATCGGCCTGACCCGGGCCACGCCGCTGTCGCCGCAGATTCCGCGTTCGATCCTGCAGTACCGCCAGCAGTACCCGCAGGTGCGGCTGCAGCTGAGCGAGATGAATACCCTGCAGCAGATCGATGCGCTGCTGGACGGCAGCCTGGACGTGGGCATCATCCGCAAGCGCACCTTGCCGCCGGAACTGGTGGCGCACAGCCTGTTCGTCGATCCGCTGGCGCTGATCGTGCACGCCGACCACCCTGCCCTGCGCCGGCTGTCCAAGCAGGGCACTCTGGCGCTGCGTGACTTCGCCCAGGAGCCGTTCGTGGCGTTCCGCCGCAGTGCCGGTGCCGGCATCCACGACCACATGATCGCGCTGTGCGCAGCGGCGGGATTCACCCCGCGCATCGTGCAGGAGGCGGGCGAGGCCTCCACCTTGATCAGCCTGGCGGCAGCCGGTCTGGGTGCGGCGATCCTGCCGTCGTCATGCGACCACATCCGGGTGGAAGGCGCGCGCTTCGTGCCGCTGGCCGATGCCGGGGCGCATTCGGAAGTGCAGCTGGCCTGGCGCCGCGAGGGTGTGACGCCGTTGATCCGCAATTTTGCCGGATTGCTGCGCGGGGCGTTCGCGGCGGAATGAGCGCGGCCACCTTGCAGTGGTAGTGGCCAACCTTGGTTGGCCCGCGCCAGAGTGCCGACCAAGGTCGGCACCTACCCGAGCGGACGCGCGCGGAACCCGGCGGGGGTCAAGGTCGGCAATCCCCCGAGCGGACGCACGCGGAACCCGCTGGGGTTCAGGCGGTCACCGGCTGCGGGGCGCGCTGCTGCAGCGCCCGGATGATGCCGCCGCCGAGCACGGTCAGCAGGCCGGTGAACAGGCATACGCCCAGCCAGTCCCACGCGGCGTAGGCCAGCCCGCCGACGGCGCCCAGCACGCTGCTGCCCAGGTAGTAGGCGAACAGGTACAGCGCCGACGCTTCGGCACGCATCGGCCCGGCACGGCTGCCGACCCAGCTGCTGGCCACCGAATGCCCGCCGAAGAAGCCAAAGGTGACCAGGGCGATGCCCACCGCCATGGTCGCCAGCCACGGCAGCATCAACAGCACGATGCCAGCGCCGATCAGGCCGAAGGAGATGGTCAGGATGCGGCCACGCCCGTGCCGCATCGCCAGCTGCCCCATCCATGCCGAGCTGAAGGTGCCCACCAGGTACACGCTGAAGATCAGCCCGAGCACGGTCTGGCTGAGGTGGTACGGCGGCGCCAGCAGGTGGTAGCCCAGGTAGTTGTAGAGGGTGACGAACACGCCCATCAGCACGAACGAGGTGGCGAACAGCCACGGCAGGCCCGGATCGGCGAACAGCGTGCGCCAGCGCGACGGCAACTGGCGCAGGCCACCACGGCGCGCCTGGAAGTGCCGCGATGCCGGCAGCTGCAGCCACAGCAGCACGGTGCTGGCCACCGCAATGATCGACACCGCGCCGATGCCCCAGCGCCAGCCCCAGTGGTCGGCGATGATGCCGGCCAGCAGTCGCCCGCTCATGCCGCCAATGGCATTGCCGCCGATGTACAGGCCCATCGCCAGGCCCAGCGCGCGGCTGTCCATCTCCTCCACCAGATAGGTCATGGCCACCGCCGGCACGCCGCTCAGGGCCAACCCCAGCAGGGTGCGCAGCACCAGCATCGTGGTCCAGTCATCCACCAGCGCGGTGCACAGCGACAGCAGCGCCGACGCCATCAGGGCCACGATCATCAGCGGCCGGCGGCCAACCGCATCGGACAACAGGCCGGCCAGCAGCATGGCCACCGCCAGCGTGCCGGTACTCAGCGACAGCGACATCGCACTGCCGGCGGCTGACACGCCGAAGTGGCGGCTGAACTCGGGCAGCAACGGCTGCACTGTGTACAGCAGGCCGAAGGTGGAAAAACCGGCCAGGAACAGCGCCACCGCGGTACGGCGGAACGCCGGGGTGCCCTGCTGGATGCGGGTGTCAGTGCCGGAATCGGGGGTACGGGGGCGGGCGTGGGTGGCCGCCGCGGTTTCGCCAGTCATGGAATCGTGTGGCCGTGGGGGCGGCCAGGGTGGGAGTCAGGCGGCCAGCGTAGGCCGCCTTATCCAGTCGATCCATAACCTGATAGGTCACGATTGATATGCGGAACGTATCAATTCAGCTTACAGGCGCAGCCACTCGAAGCCATCGCCGCGACGGTAGTACACCGACACGGCGCGCCCGTAGAGGGCATCGGCATCGACGAAGCCGAAGAAGCGGCCATCGAAACTGTTGCCGCGGTGGTCACCCAGCACCAGCACCTTGCCGGCCGGCACCTGCAGCCCGGCGATATCCGGGCCACCGCCCATGTCCAGGTCCAGCTGCGCCTGGCGCGGGCCGAAGGCTTCGGTATCGGCCAGGCCGGCCATCTGCAGCGGCTGGCCGTTGATGGTCAGGTGGCCACCGTGCAGCTGCACGTGGTCACCGGCCACGGCCACCACGCGCTTGATCAGGCGGGTGCCATCGGCCGGCGAATCGAACACGGCCACTTCGCCGCGCTGCGGCGTGCCGGTGGC
This sequence comes from Stenotrophomonas sp., assembly GCF_032056425.1. GTDB lineage: Bacteria > Pseudomonadota > Gammaproteobacteria > Xanthomonadales > Xanthomonadaceae > Stenotrophomonas. Next base: position 87,300 of record NZ_DAMBCN010000019.1, on the reverse strand, counting down.
CAGCAGCTGCTGGTGGGTGAAGGGCAGGCGCAGGCCGTAGGCGCGCATGTCCACCACCACGCGGTCGCCGGGCTGCAGGGTGGGCTGCATCGAACCGCTGGGCACCACGTAGTGGTTGGCCAGGGTGTCGCGGGCGGCGGCCAGCAGGCCCAGCATCACCAGCAGCGGCAGGGCTTCTTTCTTCAGCCAGAGCAGTGCGCGTTGGGAAAAGGGAGGGCGGGCGACAGCATCCATGACAGGCTCCGGGTGGGTGGTAGGTGGATCAGACCACAAGGCGGCGGGAGAGGTTCCCGGTCGTGGCCGGCAGTCGAGCATGGCTCGACTCTACATAATGAAAAACGGCGGGGTTGCCCCCGCCGTTTTCGCTCTCTTACTTCAGCCCGCGGAACTTCAGCAGCGGTTCCACCGACGGATCCTTGCCACGGAAATCGCGGTACAGGGTCGACAGTTCCACGCTGTTGCCGCGCGACAGGATCTTGTCGCGGAACTCCTGGCCGTTGGCCGCGGTCAGGCCACCGTGTTCGGTGAACCACTGGAACGCGTCGTGGTCCAGCACTTCGGCCCAGAAGTAGGCGTAGTAGCCGGCCGAATAGCCGCCGCCCCAGATGTGGTCGAAGTAGGTGGTGCGGTAACGCGGCGGCACCTGCGGCAGGTCCACCTTGAACTTCTTCAGTGCGCTGGCTTCAAAGGCGCCCACATCCTGCAGCGGGGCATCGGCCTTCTGGGTGTGCCAGGCCAGGTCCAGCAGCGCCGCCGACAGGTATTCGGTGGTCGCGTAGCCCTGGTTGAAGCTGCGTGCCTTCAGGATCTTGTCCACCAGTTCCTGCGGCATCGGCTCGCCGGTCTTGTAGTTCTTGGCGTAGTTGGCGAACACCTTCGGGTCCAGCGCCCAGTGTTCGTTGAACTGCGAGGGGAACTCGACGAAATCGCGCGAGGTGGCGGTGCCGGCGATCGACGGGTACTTCACGTTGGAGAACATGCCATGCAGCGCGTGGCCGAACTCATGGAACAGCGTGGTGACGTCGTCGAAGCTGAGCAGCGCCGGCTGGCCGGCGGCCGGCTTGGTGAAGTTGCAGACGTTGTAGACCACCGGCTTGGCACCGGTCAGGCCGTCCTGTTCAACGAACACGTCCATCCAGGCGCCGCCGGACTTGGTGTCACGCTTGAAGTAGTCGGTGTAGAACAGGGCCAGCGAGGTGCCGTCCTTGTCGAACACTTCGTACACCTTCATGTCCGGGTTGTAGGTCGGAATGTCGGTGCGCGGCTTGAAGGTGATGCCGTACAGCTGGGTGGCGGCGTAGAAGACGCCGTTCTGCAGCACGTTGTCCAGTTCGAAGTACGGCTTGATCTGCGATTCGTCCAGATCGTACTTGGCCTTGCGCACCTGTTCGGCGTAGAAGTCCCAGTCCGAAGCGGCCAGCTTGAAGCCGCCGTTCTGCGCGTCGATCACCTTCTGGATGTCGGCCGCTTCCTCGCGCGCCTTGGCGGTGGCCGCCGGCACGGTGTCGGTCAGCAGCTTCAGCGCCGCGGCCGGGGTCTTGGCCATCTGGTCGCCCAGGTTGTAATCGGCGTAGGTGTCAAAGCCCAGCAGCTTGGCCTTCTGCGCACGCAGCTGGGCCAGGCGCTGCACGGTCTGCCGGGTGTCGTTGGCATCGCCGCGCTCGGCACGGGTTTCCGAAGCCTTCAGCACGGCGGCGCGCTGGTCACGATCGCTCAGCGAACCCAGCACCGGCTGCTGCGTGGTGTTCTGCAGCGGCAGCAGGAACTTGCCGTCCAGCTTGCGGGCGCTGGCGTCGTTGGCCGCGGTGTTGATCGCGTTCTCGTCCAGACCAGCCAGCTTGGCCTTGTCGTCCACCACGACGGCGGCGGCAGCGGTGGCCGCGACCAGACGGGTGTGGAACTGGGTGGACAGCGTGGTCTCTTCCACGTTCAGCTTGCGCAGGCTGGCCTTGTCGGCGTCGGACAACTGGGCGCCAGCGCGCACCAGGTTGTCGTAGTAATGCTCGACCAGGCGCTTCTGCACCGGATCCAGCTCCAGCGTGTCACGCTGGTCATACAGCGACTTCACGCGCGCGAACAGCTTCGGATCGAGGTTGATCTCGTCCTGGTGCGCGGCCAGCTTCGGTGCGATCTCTTCCTGGATCTTCTGGCGCGCTTCGGTGCCATCGGCCTGGACCAGGCCGAAGAAGATGCGCGACACGCGGGTGAGGGTTTCACCGCTGCGCTCCATCGCCACCAGGGTGTTGTCGAAGGTGGCCGGCTCGGGGTTGTCGGCGATCCTGCGCACGTCGGCCAGGTGCTGGCGCATGCCTTCTTCGAAGGCCGGCAGGTAATCGCTGTCCTTGATCTTGTCGAACTGCGGCGCCTGGAACGGCAGCGTGCTGGCGCTCAGCAGCGGGTTGGTGGAGGCATCGGCCGGCTGCTGGGCCGGGGTCTGCTGGGCTTCGGACACGGGGATGGACTCCTTGCCGGAACAGGCCGCCAGCGCCAGGCTGATGGCGGCGGCCAGGACTACGGTACGCGACATGTAGAACGCTCCTTGGGCGGGCGGTAGGGAATGACAGCCCTCCACCCTACTCCTGTCGCGGCCGCCCGGCATGTGCCGGACGTGGCGTGTAAGCGGCCGCTGCGCGGCGTTTCAGACCGTGCCGCGGGTCTTGCCCATCCACGGGCGGTAGAACTCACGGATGGCCGCCATGTCGGCGGCATCATCGCCGGTGGGGGTGAACAGCGGGCCGATGCCGATGGTCTTTTCCGGGTAGTGGAAATAGGCCGCCAGGACCGGCACGTCGGCCATCCGCGCGATCTTCAGGAAACCGGCCTTCCAGTCCTTCACCGCCTTGCGGGTGCCCTCGGGGGTGATGGCGAACCACATTTTTTCGTTGTTGCGCAGCAGGTCCACCGCCTGGCCGACGGTGCCCTGCGGCGAACTGCGGTCCAGCGGGATCACCCCCAGCCGGTGCAGCAGCGGGCCCAGCGGCCACCAGAACAGCGAGGCCTTGCCCAGCACCTTCACCTTCATGCCCAGTGCGATCTTGGCCGCCATGCCCCACAGGCCGTCCCAGTTGGACGAATGCGGCGCAATGATGAAAACCAGGCGGGGGATGTCCGGCAGCGTGCCGGTCACCTTCCAGCCGCCCAGGCGCAGGGTGCAGCGCGCCAGCCAGCGCAGGAAGGCGTTGGGTTTGACCTGCGGCATGCTCGGCGGCACGGCCGGCAGCAACGGCGTCGGGTTGTTCAAGCAATCACTCCCAGTCACGTGATGAGCGCCCGCGCTTGATCTGCGCGCGCCCGCGTTTGGCGTCCAGACGACGCAGTTTCGACCCGAGGGTCGGCTTGGTGGCCTTGCGTGGTTTGGGCACGCTCAGCCCGGCCTGGATGAAGGCCGCCAGCCGCTCGCGCGCATCCTCGCGATTGCGATCCTGGGTGCGGAACCGTTGCGCATCGATGACCAGCACGCCTTCGCCGGTCATGCGCCGGTCGCGCCGGGCCAGCAGGCGCGTGCGCAACGGCTCGGGCAACGAGGGCGAGTTGGCCACATCGAAACGCAGTTCCACCGCGGTGGACACCTTGTTGACGTTCTGGCCACCGGCACCACTGGCGCGCACGAACCGCTCGACGATCTCGCCGTCGGGGATTTCAAGCTGCGCGCTGATGGTGACCGGTCCACTGCCCATGCGCGCATTGTAGCGGCACCCGCGTTGCCGTGGCCGCCATCGCGTGGCGTATGCCGCCGATCAGGTACCGAACACGTCGCCTTCGCCTGCTCAGCAGGTATGCTGGGGCTTCCATGTACCGCAGGAAGCTTCGCATGACCCGCCTTGTCCCCACCCTGCCCGCGCGCCTGCGCCGCGTTGCCCTGCTGCTGGCCCTGGCCGCGTGCAGCAGCCCGGTCTGGGCGGCGCCGCCGACCGACAGCGACATCAACCGCCTGCTGGCCGCCTCGCGCGCGCAGACCATGCTCGACGCGGCCCTGCCGCAGATCGAGGCGATGCAGCAGCAGCAGTTCCAGCAGGCCACCGCGCAGCGCCAGCTGACCGCCCAGCAGCAGGAACAGCTGCAGCGCATCCAGGCCCGCACCACCCAGACCCTGCGCCAGGCGCTGTCGTGGCAGCAGCTGCGGCCGATGTACGTGGACCTCTACAAGAAGACCTTCAGCAAGGAAGACGTGCTGGCCATGGCCGAGTTCTACGAGAGCCCGGCCGGCCAGAGCCTGCTGGACAAGACCCCGGCGCTGATGCAGAACGTGATGGTGGCCATCCAGACCCGCATGCAGCCGCTCATCACCGATCTGCAGAAAGACCTGGAAGCGATCGTGAACGAGCCGGAAAAGAAGTAATCCCATCGGGGTCGGATCCCTTTCCCAACGGGAAAGGGCTCTGACCCCGGCGTTACCTTCAGACCACCTGCCAGCCGAACAGGTCCAGCGCCTTCTGGAATCCGGCATCCACCGGTGCACGGACATCCAGCACCCCGCCATCAGGGTGCGGGAAACGCAGGCGCTCGGCGTGCAGCAGCATGCGGTGCACGCCCTGCATGCGGAAAGTGCGGTTGTGCCGCCCATCACCATGGCTGGTATCGCCAATCAGGTGGTGCGACAGGTGTTTCAGGTGCCGGCGGATCTGCCGGAAGCGACCGGTCAGCGGCTGGCAGCGCAGCAGCGCGTAACGCGAACTGGCGAACTCGCCCACTGGCACCGACAGCTCGCCGGTGGCCAGACGCTGGAAATCGGTCACGGCCGGCTTCTTCACCGGCTTGCCGGGCCCGCCATCCAGATCGTGGTCCACCTGCCAGGCCTCCTCGGCCGGCCAGCCACGGCAGATGGCCAGGTAATCCTTGCTCACTTCACCGCCCATCAGCGCCTTGCCCAGCGCACTGGCGGTATCGCGGTCGAAGGCCAGCAGCAGGCAGCCGCTGGTGGCGCGGTCCAGGCGATGCACCAGGAAAATCGGGCGACCCAGCTGCTCACGCAGGCGGTCGGCCAGGAAATCGTCTTCGCCGCGGGCCAGCTTGCTGTCGTGGACCATCAGCCCGGCCGGCTTATTGACCACGGCCAGCCGTTCATCCAGATGCAGCAGCTGCAGGGGGGCGGTTTCGGTATCGGTACTCACCGCCCGATTATACGGGGGCTCCGCATGGGGTCGGATCCCTCCCCGCAGGAGAGGGCTCTGACCCCGGATGTGGGGCACGCAGCCGTCAGCCGTTGCGCACCGCCAGCAGTTCACCATTGCCCACCGGCACCAGGCTGGTACTGAAGTCCGCATCGGCCTCCAGCAACGCGCACAGCGGCTGCATCTGCGCCGCATGCGAGGTGGCGTTGTCCACCACCAGCAGGCCGCCAGGACGCAGCACCCTGCGCAGCTGCGGCCACCAGCCGGCGTACTGTTCGCGGTCTGAATCGAGGAACAGCAGGTCCACGCAGGCGTCTTCAGCCTGCGCCAGCCACGCCCCGGCATCGCCGTGCACCAGGGTGATGCGCTCGGCCAGGCCGCTGCGGTCGAAGTTCGCGCGCGCCATCGCCACCTTGTCGGCGGCATGTTCCAGCGTAGTTACATGGCCGCCGATGGCGGCGGCGGCCTCGGCCAGCCACAGGGTGGAATAGCCGTTGGAGGTGCCGATTTCCAGCACGCGCCGGGCCTGGCCGAAACGTATCAGCACCGACAGCAGCTCGCCGGTATCGGCGGTGATGTTGAGCATGCGCCGGCCACGCTCGCTTTCGCGTGCGTCGTTGTCGGCGCCGTGGCGCGCCAGTGATTCCTTCAGTGCTGCCAGATCCATTTCGCGTCCTGCAAGGCATGCCGCATTCGGCACGATCAGACGATTGTCGCGCGAAGCCGTCCCTGCAGCGAGTGACGCCATCTACTCGGTTTGTGTCATTTCCGCGGGATCCTGCGCACTTTTCAGAAATGTTGCATGGATCGCCTGGCAGCGCGCTGCGATAGTCCCGGCCCTCCCGGCGCATGCCCCTCCCCCCATGCGCCTGCTTTCCGAATCCTGCAAGGACCCCGCCATGCCCCTGGACATTCTGGCGATCGGCGCCCACCCCGATGACATTGAACTGGGTTGCGGCGGCAGCCTGGCCAAACTGGCCCGTGCAGGTGCGCGCATCCATGCGCTGGTACTGAGCCGGGGCGGCCGAGGCTGCCACGATGGCATCGATCGCAGCGGCGAATCACATCGCGCACTGCAGCAGCTGGGCGCCGTGCACGTGCAACAGTGCGATTTTCCCGATACCTGCTTCCCGGCCTGTCGCAACGAGCTGATCGCGACCATCGAGCACGCCTGCGCCACCGTTGCACCCCAGCGTGTCTACACCATGTGCGGCCAGGACCATCACCAGGATCACCGCACCGTGCATGAGTGCTCGATCATCGCGTGCCGGGGCGTGGGCCAGGTGCTGTGCTACGAAAGCCCCAGCACGCTGCCGCAGTTCGCCCCGCAGGTGTTCGAGGACATCAGCGCGCACCTGGACCAGAAGATCCTGGCGCTGCGCGAACACGCCAGCCAGGGCGAACGCCAGTACATGCAGGAAGGCCACCTCCGCTGCCACGCGCAGTTCCGCGGCCAGCAGATCGGCATCGGGCCATGCGAGGGCTTCCTGGCCCACCGGATGGTGCTGTGATGAAAACCCTGTTGTTCCTTGCCATGTGTGCGTTCATCGCGGTGAGGCTGCTGGTGCACGCCGCGCGCCGCCCCAGCCCGCGGCTGCGCAGCATCGACGCCATCGTGCCCGCCTACAACGAAGCGCCCTGCCTGGCGCGCTCGCTCACCGACCTGCTGCACAACCGCTACGTAGCGCGGGTGATCTGCGTGAATGATGGGTCCACCGATGCCACCGCGCAGGTGCTGGACGACCTGCAGGCGCAGTGGCCCGGACGCCTGGTTGCGGTGCACCAGGCCAACACCGGCAAGGGCGGCGCCTTGATGCACGGCCTGCAGTATGCCACCGCCCAGCAGGTGTTCCTGACCGATGCCGATACACGCATCGACCCGCAGGGCGATGGCCTGGGCCATCTGCTGGCCGAGATCGAACGCGGCGCCGATGCCGTGGGCGGCGTGCCCTCGTCGTGCCTGCGCGGTGCCGGCTTCCTGCCGCACGTGCGCGCCAGCCTGAAGCTGCCGATGATCGTGATCAAGCGCAGCTTCCAGCAATGGCTGGGCGGCGCACCGTTCATCGTCTCCGGATCGTGCGGGCTGTTCCGCACCGCCGTGCTGCGCAAGGTGGGTTTTTCCGACCGCACCCGTGTGGAAGACCTGGACATGTCGTGGTCGCTGGTCGCACAGGGCTTCCGCGTGCGGCAGAGCATCCGCTGCGTGGTCTACCCGCAGGAATGCAACACGCTGCGCGAGGAATGGCGGCGCTGGCGGCGCTGGATCGTGGGCTATGCGGTGTGCATGCGCCTGCACCGCAGCCTGCTGCTCAGCCGCTTCGGGCTGTTCAGCATCCTGCCGATGCTCCTGCTGGCATTGCTTGGGGTGGCGGCCTCGCTGCACGTCTGGTTCGGTGCTGCACAGGTGCAGGGGCCGGGCGGGCTGGTGCTGGCCGTGATGCCGCTGATGTGGATCGGCATCGTGATGTCGCTGGCCGTGATCAGCGCGGTGCACCACCGCAGCGCATGGCTGGTCCCGGCGGCGGCTTTTTCCATGCTGTACGTGCTGCTGGCCTACGCCATCTGGCTGGTGCACGGCCTGAAGGGGCTGTGCACCGGGCGCGAGCCGGCACGTGACAAGCCGACGAGATATCCGCATGTGGTGGAATGATCTGCAGGCGATGGAGGCGGCACTGGCGACGATGACGCCCGCCATCGATCCGCGTGCGCAGCTTTCGCCACGGGCCACCGTGCATGGCGCCGTCCGCATCGGCGCCGGAACACGCGTCTGCCAGGGCGCCCATATTGAAGGCCCGGTGCAGATCGGTCGTGACTGCCTGATCGGCAACCATGCACTGCTGCGCGGTCCGCTGAAGATTGGCGATGGCACGCGCATAGGCTTTGCCAGTGAACTCAAGCACGCGCTGATCGGCCGCCAGGTCTGCATCGGCCCGCAGTGCTTCATCGGCGACAGCCGCATCGACGACCATGCCTATCTGGGCGCACTGGTGCGCACCAGCAACCACCGCCTGGATGGCGCCCGCATCCACGTGCATGTGGGCGGCGCAGTACACGACAGCCAACGCGACAAGCTGGGTGCCTGGATCGGTGCACGCGCCGCGCTGGGTGTCGGCGTGATCATCCTGCCCGGGCGCATCGTCGCCGCGGGCAGCCAGTTCGGCCCACGCATCACCGTGGAGCGAAACCTGCCACCGGGCCGCTACCGGCTGGTGCAGCAGCTGCATTCCCAACCCCTGGAGTAACCACCATGCGATTGATCTTCCGTGGCGCGCTGCCGTGCGCCCTGCTGCTGGCCGTGTCCAGCGCCCATGCCGGTATCGACCGGGTTGCGCTGCAACTGGACCATGCCGACTACACCGATGGTTTCGGCCACCGTGATATGCAGACCCTGGACGTGGCCGGGCGCACTGGCGACAGCCGCTGGCAACTGGGTCTGGCCCATGGCGAGCGTGACTACGGCAGCGCCCGCTTCGGTGGCAACCGCGTGCAGGGCTCGCTGCACCACACCTGGTCGCCCCGCTTCTCCACCCGCACCGTCGCCATGGCCTCCAACGATGACCCGGTGTTCGTGAACCGGCAGATCCAGCAGGAGCTGCAGTGGAAGGTGGCGCCGCAGACGCTGTTGAGCGTGGGTGGCAAGTACGCCGAGTACCACGCCGGCGCCTATGTCAGTGGCTGGTCCGTGGGCGCGTCGCACTACTTCCCGCGCGTGACCGCTTCGCTGCGCCACGAGCGCCATCGCCAGTCCAATGGCCCCGACGGTCACGGCACCACCGTGTCGCTGCGCCTGAAGGACAGCAGCGGGCGTGGCTCCACCCAGCTGTGGATGGGCCGCGGAACATCGGGCTACACCGCCGATTCGGATCCGCTGCTGCTGCGCGAACACGACGCCAGCCGCGTGTTCCTGCGCCGCAGCCAGCCGCTGGGCCAGCACCTGATGCTGGAAGCGGGGCTGGGCAAGACCTGGCATTCAACCCGTGTGGGCGACTTCCAGAGCGTACAGTCGCAACTGGGCCTGGCCTACCACTGGTAACCTTGGATAGGGTTGGCAGCGTTCTGCGCTGCCAGCCGCTCAACCGGGCCGGCTCATCGCCACCAGGCGCGGGCCAGCGCGAAGGCGCCCACGGCAGCAGCCCCCAGGCTGAGCATGGGCAGGTCGCCCCAGTACCAACCGGGCGGCTGCAGCACGTACAGCAGCGCGGCGATGGCCAGCAGGCCTACGCCGGTAATCGCACCGACCGCGCGCTTCTGCAGCTTCTGCAGGCTCGCATCCAGCGCCACCAGATCTCGCGAGCGCATGGCCAGTTCGTGGCGACCTTCCACCTGCTGGCTCAGCCAGGCATGCACCAGGCGCGGCATGTCCGGCGCGTGGGTCATGATTTCCGGCAGGCGCTTGCCAATCTCGCGTACCACCCGGCGCGGGCTGTAGCGCTCACGCAGGATCTTCGCCAGCACCGGCTTGGCCACCGCCCAGATATCGATCTGCGGGTCGAGCTGGCGGCCCACGCCTTCAATGTTCAACAGGGTCTTCTGCAGCAGGATCAGCTGCGGCTGCAGGGTCAGCTGATAACGCTGGGCGACCCGGAACAGCTTCAGCAGCACTTCGGCCAGCGAAATCTGCGACAGCGGCCGGGTGAAGTACGGCTCGCACACCGACCGCACCGCCGCTTCCAGATCGTCGATGCGCACGTTGTCCGGCATCCAGCGCGCCTGCACGTGCAGCTCGGCAATGCGGCGGTAGTCGCGGTTGAAGATGGCCATGAAGTTTTCGGCCAGGTAGTACTGATCTTCCTGCGAGAGCTGGCCCATGATGCCGAAGTCCAGCGCGATGAAGCGCGGGTTGTCGCGGCGCGCCGGATCGGTGTCGACCCAGATGTTGCCGGCGTGCGCATCGGCGTGGAAGAAGTTGTCGCGGAATACCTGGGTGTAGAACACCCGCACGCCCTTGGCGGCCAGCGCCTTGCGGTCGATGCCGGCCTTGTCCAGGGCGACGATGTCGTCGGACGGAATGCCCCATACGCGCTCCAGGGTCAGTGCGCGTTCGGCGGTGTGGCTCCAGATGACCTCCGGCACGTACAGGTCGTCGCTGTTTTCCCAGAACCGGCGCAGCACGCTGGCATTGGCGCCTTCGCGCTGCAGGTCCAGTTCGGCGGCCAGGGTGTTTTCAACCTCGGCCACCACTTCGCGCGGACGGATCTTGTCGGCACGTGGATGGGTGCGTTCCACCAGGCTGGCCAGCGAGTTCAACAGCGCGATGTCAGCGTCGATCTGCTTTTCGATGCCCGGGCGCAGCACCTTCACCACCACCTGGCGGCCATCGGCCAGGGTGGCCGCGTGCACCTGCGCGATGGAGGCCGAGGCCAGCGGTTCGGTATCGAAGCTGGCGAAGGCTTCGCTGACCGGCATGCCCAGCGCTTCTTCCACGATGCGGCGCGCGGTATCGCCGTCGAACGGCTTGACCCGGTCCTGCAGCAGGGTCAGCTCCGTGGCCACGTCCGGCGGTACGAGGTCGCGACGGGTGGACAGGATCTGGCCGAACTTGACGAAGATCGGGCCCAGGTCCTGCAGCGCCAGGCGCAGGCGCGCACCCCGCGACTGCACGGCAATGGCCGCCGGCGCACGCGGCACGAACGGCTTGGCCAGGCGCAGCCATCGCTCGGCCGGGGTGCCCTGCAGCAGGTCGTCCAAGCGGTAACGCAGAATCACCCGGCCGATGCGGTGGGCCCGCAGCAGCGCCTTCATGCGGCACCCCGCAGGCGCTGCACGCGTACCTGCAACCGCTCGACGTCGTCGCGCAGCACGTCCACGTCATCGTGAAAGGCGTCCAGCTCGCCGCGCGGCACCACATCCCGCGATTCTTCGGTCACGAATTCGGCGGCGCTGTGGGCCAGATCGATCGCGCCCTGGCGGGCGTGCTGCAGGGCGCTGCGCAGGGTGTTGGCCACCTGCACGCCCAGCACCTCGCCGAACACGCTCACGAACGGCTGCTGCCAGTCCGGATCGAAGCCCTTGGCCAACTGCTGCAGGCGGCGCGCCAGCTCGGCATCGCCGGCCACGCGTACGCGGCCCTTGCCGGCGTCGCCACGCCGCGCGTTGGCCAGCAGCGGCAGCTGTGCGAGCACGCCGGCCAAGCTGCTGCGCACGGCCAGGTCGGCTTCCTGTGCGTCGACCGGGCCGACCCGCAGCTCGTCGCCGTCCACGCTGATGCGCATGGCCAGCGAAGGGGCTTCCAGGGTCAGGTCGATGTGCCGGCCGTGCAGGCTGGCCAGTGCGTGGCGGGTGTCCGGATCCAGCGCCAGGGCGCGGTTCAGGGCGATCTGCAGGGCGCGGCCAGCGACCGGCTTGAGGGACTTGAGCAGGGAAAGAGCCATGTGCGCATTCTACCTGCGCAGGTGGCGGGCTTGGGCCGGGCCGCCGCCCGGCGCCCTTGTAGAGTCGAGCCATGCTCGACTGAAGCAACAGCAAGAGCGGGTTTGCTGGGGATGGCGGGGTAGGTCCGGTTGCGGGGGACGGCGCAAGTACATCCGTGTAGCCTTGGCCGCGGCATCCATGCCGCGGACACCCCCGCAACCGGACCCACCCCGCCTTCGACAGGTTCCTGCGATCTGTCGGAACTGCACGGGGTCGGATCCCGTTGCTGCGCAACGGGCTCTGACCCCACGGGGGAAGCGTCCAAGGGGATTCATCTGTGCCTCACCTGGCCGGCGCGGGAAGGTTCATGCTGTGTGTCCTTGTTGCACAGGACATCGCATTGCCCATGGCACGTACCCGGGTTGGCATCATTTTCGGCGGCACGTCTTCCGAACACGAAGTGTCGCTGCAGTCAGCGAAGAACATCCTTGATGCGCTGGATCGCGAGCGCTACGAACCGGTGCTGGTCGGCATCGACAAGCAGGGGCAGTGGCATCTGCTGCAGCCCGAAGCGTTTCTGCTCAACGCCGATGATCCGTCGCGCATCTCGCTGCGCCCTTCCGGCACCAGGCTGGCGCTGCAGCCGGGTGCCAGCCAGGCGCAACTGCAGCCGGTGAACGCGCCGGCGGCACTGGCGCAGATCGATGTGGTGCTGCCCATCGTGCATGGCCCGCTGGGCGAGGACGGCGCGCTGCAGGGCCTGCTGCGCATGGCTGGCCTGCCGTTCGTCGGCTCGTCGGTGCTGGGCTCGGCGGCAGCGATGGACAAGGACGTGGCCAAGCGCCTGCTGCGCGATGCCGGCCTGCCCGTGGCACCGTGGGTGTGCATTCGCCGCCACCAAGCGGCCGAGGTAAATGTGACCGCGCTGATCGCGCAGTTGGGGCTGCCGCTGTTCGTGAAGCCGGCCAACCAGGGTTCCTCGGTGGGCGTGAGCAAGGTGAAGGATGCAGAGGGCTTCGCCGCGGCGCTGGAGCTGGCGCTGCGCCACGACCACAAGGTCCTGGTGGAATCGGCCGTGGCCGGTCGCGAGATCGAATGTGCGGTACTGGGCAACGCGCAACCGCAGGCCAGCGTGTGTGGCGAGGTCGTAGTGCACGACGAGTTCTACGCCTATGACACCAAATATCTGAACGCCGCAGGGGCCGACGTAGTGGTGCCGGCGGCGATCGATGCCGGCAGCCAGTCGCGTATCCAGCAGACCGCGCTGCAGGCCTACCAGGCGCTGGAATGCGCGGGCATGGCGCGGGTGGATGTGTTCCTGGGCGCCGATGGAAAGATCACCATCAACGAGATCAATACCCTGCCGGGCTTCACCCGCATCAGCATGTATCCCAAGCTGTGGGGTGCAAGCGGACTGGGTTACACCGCGCTGATCACGCGGTTGATCGAACTGGCGCTGGAACGGCACACGGCCGACAAGGCGCTGGTGTAACCGGGGAACCCCGCATCGCGTGCGACGTGCGGGGCCCCGCTTCTGTAGAGTCGAGCTTGCTCGACTGCTTTCGCAACAGTCGAGCATGGCTCGACTCTACAGGTGCGTCGGTCTACCCGCGCTTGCGGAACATCGAGATCACCGCAAGGATCAGGAACACGACGAACAGGATCCAGGCGATGTTGCTGGCGGCGCCGGCAATGCCGGAGAAGCCGAGCACGGCGGCGATGATGGCGATGACGAAGAAAATAACGGCGTAGTGCAGCATGGCGCTCCTCGCGATGGGTCGGGCCGTGGATGGCGTGGGTCCATCCTCCCGATACGGCGGTGTGCAACCGGTGACGGCCACCTCTGCGCGCGATGAAGCCTTCAGCGCCGTGAGGCCGCCGTCACGATGCGGCGTGCAGGCGGCGCAACCCTTCCTCGATGCTCACCTGCGGCACGTAACCGAAATCGCGGCGCGCCGGTTCCATGCTGTACCAGTGCGGCGTGCACAGCTGCTCGGCCAGGAAACGGGTCAACGGCGGTTCGCCGGGCAGGCGCAGCAACGGCCACAGGCGCTCGCACACCGCACCGATGCGGTAGGCGGTCTTGAAGCTGAGGGTCTTGTCCACGGCCGGAGCATTCACCGCCGCCAGCAGTTTGTTCAACAGCTCGCGCATGGGCAGCGGTTCGCCGTTGGAGATGAAGTAGGCCTTGCCGGCACAGGCCGCGCCCGGGGCCAGCGCTTCGAACGCCAGGAAGTGCGCCAGCGCGGCGTTGTCGATGTAGGTGGTGTCGACCTTGTTGCTGCCATCGCCGACCAGGCGAAGACGGCCCTGGCGGGCCCGCTGGGCCAGCCGCGGCACCAGCTGCAGATCCCCCGGGCCCCAGATCAAGCGCGGGCGCAGGGCCACGGTGGCCAGGCTGGCGTCGTTGGCAGCCAGCACGCGCTGTTCGGCAATCGCCTTGGTGGCCGCATAAGGGGCCTGGAAGTTTTCGCCATACGGCACTTCATCGGCACCCAACCCTTCCACCGGGTGGGTGGCGCGATGGGTCACGCTGGGCGTGGAGGTGTAGACCAGGCGGCCCACGCCATGTGCGCGGCAGGCGGCAATCACGTTGTCGGTGCCCACCACGTTGGCCTGGTGGTAGCTGTCATAGCTGCCCCAGGCGCCGGCCTTCGCCCCGTTGTGGAACACCGCATCCACCCCGGCCACCGCATGCAGCACGGCCTGCGGGTCGGCCAGATCACCGCGGATCTGGCCCACGCCCATCGCCTGCAGCGCCGGGTAGTGGCCACGGTTGAGCGCCAATACCTGGTGGCCGCGCTCCAGCAGGCCGTGGCACAGGGCCTGGCCGAGGAAACCACCACCACCGGTGACCAGAATCTTCATGCACGCTTCTCCAATGCAGCGCTGGCCCAGACGGCCAGCTTTTCACGGCCGATCTTGGCGTTGTGTCGGATGTCCACCGGGAAGCCCGGATGGACCAGGAAGTGCTGCACGCCCGCAGCGGGCAGGTGCGTGGCGGCGTGCGTGCGCAGCGCCTCCTGCAGGGCCGCGCCATCGCGGGTACCGCGCTGCAGCTCCACGCACAGCACCGGCACCTGTGCACCGGCCGGACCCACGCCCACCAGTGCGGTGCGGGCCACGCCGGGCAGCGTGTTGAACACCGGCTCCACCTGTTCGGTGTACAGCGGCCCGCGTGCGGTTTCCACGCGGTGGGTCTTGCGCCCACAGAACCACAGTCGGCCCTGCGCATCGAAGTAACCCACATCGCCCATGCGGTGCACGATGCGGGTGCTGCCATCGGCCAGGGTTTCGGCAATCTTTGCCGCCGCCGTGGCTTGCGGGCGGTTGAAGTAGCTGTCGGTGGCGGTTGGCCCGGCCACGGTGATCTCGCCCACCTCGCCCACGCCCAGCACGCGCGCCTGCGACCAGTCGGGCAGCGGGGCGTCATCGATGGCGATGATGCGCACTTCGTTGGGGGCCACCACGCTGCCTACGCAGGTACCGGCGCCGGCCTCGGTGGCAGCCCGGGTACGTTCCAGTTCACGGCCTTCCACCACGGCCACCGGCAGGCATTCGGTCGCGCCATACGGCGTCCAGAACTGCGCATCGTCCGGCAGCAGGCGGCGGATGGTGGCCACCACGTCCGGCGGCACCGGCGCACCGGCCGAGGTGACCCGGGTGACCGACGGCAGCGGCCGGCCATGGCGGGCCAGCACGCGCATCAAGGCCGGCGAACCGAACAGCTGGGTCACACCGAAGCGCTGGATCGCGTCATGCAACCGCGCCGGGTCGGCCTGCGCCGGCCGGGTCGGGTCCATGTCGGGGATGACCGAGGTCAGCCCCAGCGCCGGGTCGAACAGCGCGAACGGCGGGAAGGTCGGCAGGTCGACCCCGCCCGCTTCCATGCCGAAGGCGTTGCCCAGCAGTTCGATCTGGCCGACGAAATGGCGGTGGCGGTAGACCACGCCCTTGGGCACGCCGGTGGAGCCGCTGGTGAACAGGATCGCCGCCATGTCCTCGCCGTCGGTCGCGGCCAGCATCGGGCCGCTGGCTGCGCCGGCGCGCTCCAGCGCGGCCAGGGTGGTGCCGCCCCAGCCCAGGCGCTGGCCCACGGTCACCAGACGGGTGGCCGACGGTGCCCAGCGCAGCGCCAGACGGGCCACGTGGGCCAGGGGAATGCCGATGAAGGCCTCCGGCTGCGCTTCGTCCAGGCACTGCTTCAGCGCGCGCTTGTCGATGCCTGGATCCACCAGCACCGGCACAGCGCCCAGCTTGAACAGGGCGAACATCAGCAGGAAGAACTCCGGCGAGGGCCGCACCATCACCACCGTGCGCACCCCGCGGCCGATCCCGTAGCCAGCCAGGCCGGCGGCCATGGCATCGCTGCGGGCATCCAGCTGGCGGTAGTCCAGGGTCACGTCATAGGCGGCCATGCCGTTGCCGGCGCCGCGGCGGCCGGGGCAGCGGATGGCGATCTGGTCGGGGCGTTCACGGGCCAGTTCCGGCAGCCGCGCCGCAATATTGCAGGGTCGGTTCATCCGTTCATTGTCGCCGCTTACGGAATTTCTTGCGCGGCGGCCCACTTCGTGGAAAATCCGCAGCCTCGTCCCCCATTCCACTGCCGCCCGAGGCGGCTTGACCATGCAACATCCCTGCATGACCTGCGGCGCCTGCTGCACCCAGTACCGCGTGGCCTTTCACTGGATGGAATCGGACGAAGTCACCCCTGGCGGGGTGCCGCACCAACTTACCGAAACGCTGGATCCGCACCGCCTGTGCATGCGCGGCACCCGTTCCAACCCGGTGCGCTGCGTGGCCCTGGACGCGCAGATCGGCGTGTATTCACGCTGCACCATCCATCCCAACCGGCCCAGCGTGTGCCGCGAGGTCGATGCTTCGTGGGAATACGGCAAGGCCAGCCCGCAATGCGACAAGGCGCGCCTTGCCTATGGCCTGGACCCGCTGACCCCGGCGGACTGGGAAGGCAGCGACGGCAACCCGATCGCGGCATGACGCCAGGGGTCGGATCCGTTTCGAAGAAACGGCTCTGACCCCGTGGTTGCGCAGAGAGGGGTCAGAGCCCTCTCTGCGAGAGGGATCCGACCCCGCACACCGATCAGATCGGGTTGGCGTCCAGGAAGGCGCGGATTTCCGGCACCAGCACCTCGTGCTTGTCTTCCAGCACGTAGTGGTTGGCGTCTTCGAACGCATGCACCTGGGCGGCCGGCAGCGCAGCCTGGAAGCCTTCCAGGAAGTGGTGGTCGAACACGATGTCGCGCAGGCCCCAGCCGATGAAGGCCGGGCGGTCAGCGAAGGACGGCAGCGCCTGGCCGGCGCGTTCCAGCAGCGACCAGCCCTTGTCGGCCGGCGACAGCGGAATGTCCTGCATGAAGCGGATCGTGCTGATGCGGTTGGCATAGCTGTTGTACGGCGCCACGTAGGCGCGGCGCACGTCAGCCGGCATCTTCCGCTCCACGCCCAGCCACGAGGCACCGGACGAAAACGCGTTGAAGGTGCGGATGATCCACTCGCCGATCTTCCAGTGGCGGCCCAGCGCGATCTGCCACGGCATCTTCTTCGCCGCCGGCAGCGGGAAGGCCGCCGTGTTGAGCACCACCAGGCGCTTGACCTGCTCGTGATGCGACAGCGCCCAGCCGAAGCCGATCATGCCGCCCCAGTCGTGCACGGCCAGGGTGACCGGGCCGGTGATGCCCAGATGCTTCAGCAGCGCATCCAGGTCATCCACGCGCGACTGCAGGGTGTACGTGTAGCGGCTGTCATCGGGCTTGTCCGACAGGCCCATGCCGATGTGGTCGGGCACGATGCAGCGGTACTTGTCCGACAGGCCGGCCACCAGCGTGCGCCAGTAATAGCTCCACGACGGGTTGCCGTGCACCATCACCACCACCTCGCCATCGCGCGGGCCTTCGTCGAGATAGCTCATCGACAGGCCGGGACGGACCTCGAAACGCTGCGGGTGGGCGGGGTAACCGGGAAGATCGCGCATGCGGAGCACCTAAGGAGAGTCGCGGCGCACTGTAGAGCCGAGCCATGCTCGGCTGCTTTCTCGTCCGCTGCTGAAGAGCCGCGCTGCGCGCGTGAGCCGAGCAGGGCTCGGCTCTACAGGAGATCGTGCAGCAGGCTGTTTACCAGACCACTTCGGCCATCGAGCAGTTCAGGCCCGAACCGATGCCCAGAAGCGCGATGCGATCGCCCTTCTTCAGCTTGCCCAGCTGCTTGAGCTTGCTCAGCACGATCGGCACCGAGGCCGGGCCGATGTTGCCGTGCTCGCCGAAAATGGTCATGACCTTCTTCGGGTCGATGCCGAAGTTCTTGATGAACGCAGCGGTGTGCGGCTGGCTGACCTGGTGGATGACGAACTGGTCCAGTTCCTCCACGGCCCAGCCCAGGGCGATCTTGGCGGCGGCAAAGGTCTTCTGCGCCAGCTTGATGCCTTCGATCAGCAGCAGGCGGGTGTCGGTGACCATGCGGTCCAGGTTGCCCAGGCACAGCTGGTTCCACTCGGTGGCCGAGCGGGTCACGCCACCCTTGTAGCGCGGCGCGTCGGGCACCAGTTCCGAGCGCGCCATGACCATGGCGGCGGCACCGGAGCCGGTGGTGAGCGCGGCCAGTTCGTTGCGGAAATCGTCGGCGGTGACGTCCGGGGCGGTCATCCGCTCCAGGGTCTTTTCGTAGACCAGGTTGGCAGTTTCGCCATCGACCACCAGGGCGTAGTCGATGTCACCACGCTCGAGCATGCGCGCGGCGATATCCATGCCGTTGATGAAGGCCAGACACGCATTGGCCACGTCGAAGGTCATGCATTCGTCGCTGACGCCAAGGTTGCCCGACACGATGGAGGCGGTGGACGGCTCCAGGTAGTCGCGGCTGACCGAGGTATTGACCAGCAGGCCGACCTGGCCGGCGGTGATGCCGGCATCTTCCAGCGCCTTGCGGCCGGCCATGGTGGCCGCGTCGGAAGCCAGCACACCGGTGTCCCACAGGCGGCGCGCGTGGATGCCGGCGATATCGCCCAGCACGTCGGTGCGGATACCCAGGCGGTCCAGGGTGGGCTGCAGGCGGTCGTTGATTTCCTTGGTCGTCAACGTATGCGGCGCGTCGACGTGTGCGAGGCCGGCGATCGAGACATTCTTGAAGAGCATCGAGGTTAGCGCCAAGGCTCAGGCAAAAGGGGGCGCTATTCTATAACCCCCGCGCCTTCACCGCATCTTTACGAATTCAGCCTTCCCCGTATGGTGAAGGATTCAGCGCGGCGGGCACTGGAAGGCGGCGAAGCGCTGGCTGCCATCGGCCGGGGCGGCGGCGGCCTGCACGGCGTTGGCGCCGGCACTGGGGGCCTCGTTGCGGGCCAGGGTTTCCAGTTCTTCCTGCACGCGCAGCGGGTTGCGGTTGTAGAAGGCGACCTTGCTCTTGACCGTTACCACGACTTCGCCCTTGGTGATGCAGCCGGCCGGAACCGGGCCTGCCGGCAGCACGCGGGTCGCCTTGCCGGCCGGTTCGATCGGCACCCAGGTGCAGGCGGTGACGGTGAGCAGCAGGGAGGAAAGCAGCAGAACGCGCATGGGCAGATCCTGGAAGGGTATGGGGGGATTCTGCCTGAACAGCCTGAATCGGGGGTAGCCGGTGATGGGGTCAGATTCCCCGACAGGGGGCTCTGACCCCGGATGCAGGCTGGGGGTCGGAGCCCTCCCGGTGGGAGGGATCCGACCCCTGGCCGGGTCATCCCCTTACTTCTTCACCGGGTTGCCTTCGGCATCGATCACGGTCACCTCGCCCAGGTTCAGCGCGCGCACGGCGGCCTCGGTCTGCTTCAGGTCACCCACCACCACCCAGGTCAGCGCCTGCGGCTTCAGCGTGGCGGCCGCCTGCTGCACCTGCGCCGGGGTCATCGCTTCGATCTCGGCCTTGCGGCGCAGCACATAGTCGTCGGGGCGCTTGAACTGCACGATGTTGCCGATGGTCGAGGCCACCGCATCTGCGGTCTCGTAGGCACCGGGCAGGCTGAGGGTCTGGATGTTGCGGATGCGGTTGACCTCGGCGTCGGTGGCCGGCTTGCTGCCATCGGCGAAGCCGGCGATTTCCTTGCGCATTTCCGCCAGCGCCGGGCCGGTCTTGTCGATCTGCACCGGCGCCATCGCCATCCACGGGCGCTGGCCCACGGTGTTGCTGGCCATGGTGCGGGCGCCGTAGGACCAGTGCTTGTCCTCGCGCAGGTTCATGTTCAGGCGCGAGGTGAAGTCGCCACCGATCACGCCGTTGGCGATGTCGAAGCGGGTCGAACCGGCATCACTGGACGGCGGCACCACCTGGCCGGCGAACAGGTTGGCCTGCACCGCGCCCGGCTGGTCGATCAGGAACACGCGCGGCGCGCTGGGCAGGGCCACGGCAGTAGTGGCCTTGACCGTGGGCGCATCACCACTGGCCTTCCAGTCGCCCAGCTGCTTGTCCAGCAGCGGCACGATCTCGGCCAGGGTAGTGTCACCCACCACGATCAGGGTGCCGTCCTGCGGGCGCAGCCAGTCGCGGTGGAAGTCGACCAGGTCTTCGCGGGCCAGGCTGGCGATGGCTGCTTCGTCACCGCTGCCGGTGAACGGAATCGCATACGGGTGGCCCTTGCCGTACAGCAGCGGCGGCAGCACGCGCATGGCCACTGCATTGGGGTTGACCTTTTCCTGCTGGATGCCGGCGATCCACGAGGCCTTGACGCGGTCGATCTCGCCCTGCTCGAAGCGCGGTTCGCGCAGCAGGCTGGCATAGAGCGCCAGCGACGGCACCAGGTTTTCCTTCAATGCCGACAGTTCAACGTCCACCGAATCCAGGCCGGCCGAGGCATCCAGGTGGGCACCCAGCGCGTCGGCGGCTTCGGCGAAGGCCAGCGAACCCAGCTTGCCGGCGCCTTCGGTCATCAGGTTCATGGTGAAGTTGGCGGTGCCCGGCTTGCGCCCCTGGTCGGCGGTGAAGCCGCCCGGGAACTGGTAGCTGAACTGCACCACCGGAATCTCGTGGCGCTCGGCCAACACGACCTGGGTGCCGTTCTTCAACGTGGCGCGCTGCAGCGCCGGGAACTTCAACTGCGGGAATTCACGGGTCTGCGGCACGCCGGCCTTGCGGTCGACCTGCTCGGGCAGGGTGCTGTACCTGCTGTCGACGGCCGGCACGTTGAACGGTTTGGGCGTGGCCGAGGCTTCTTCCTTCAGGGCCACGCGTTCGCCCGGTTCCACCACCAGGGTGTGGCTGCCGGTATCCAGCCACTGTGCGCCCAGGCGCTTCAGATCGGCGGCGGTGGCCTTGTCGATGTTGGCCAGCGAGGTGCGGAAGCACCCCGGGTCGCCGGTATAGACGGTGCACTCGGCCAGCGCATCGGCCTTGCCGCCGAAGCCGCCAATGCGTTCGATGCCACGGATGAAGCCGGCGCGGAAGCCGGTCTTGGCGCGCGCCAGTTCATCGGCGGTCGGGCCGTCCTTCAGCAGGCGCTCGATTTCCTCGTCGATGATCTTCTCGATACGGGCCGGATCCTGGCCCTGCTTCACGGTGGCCATCACGATGAAGTTCGAGCCCAGCTGCGAGGCATAGGCACCGGCACTGATGTTGTCCACCAGCTTGTCCTGGTGCTGCAGGCGCTGGCTCAGGCGCGAGGACTTGGCACCGCCCAGCACTTCGGCCAGCAGCTGCAGCTGGTCGATGTCGGCCGTGCCGACCTGGGCTACGTTCCAGGCACGGTAGATGCGCGCCTGCGGCACCTTGTCGGTCATCACTTCGCGGGTGTCGGTGGCACGCTTGGCCACGTCCACCTTCGGCTGCGCCATGGTCGGGCCGGCCGGGATGCTGCCGAAGTAGCGCGCCACCTTTTCCTTGGCCGTGGCCAGGTCGATGTCGCCGGCCAGCACCAGCACCGCGTTGTTCGGGCCGTACCAGGTGCGGAACCAGGTCTTCACGTCATCCAGCGAAGCAGCGTTGAGGTCGTTCATCGACCCGATCACGCTGTGGTGGTACGGATGGCCAGCCGGGTACAGCGCGCGGTTGAGCTTTTCCCAGACCTGGCCGTAGGGCTGGTTCTCGCCCTGGCGCTTCTCGTTCTGCACCACGCCACGCTGTTCGTCCAGCGCGGCCTGGTCGATCGCGCCCACCAGATGGCCCATGCGGTCGGACTCCATCCACAGCGCCATGTCCAGCGCAGTGGTCGGCACGTTCTCGAAGTAGTTGGTGCGGTCGGTATTGGTGGTGCCGTTCTGGCCGGTGGCACCCACCTGCTTGAACGGCTCGAAGTATTCGCCGTCGTGGTTCTCGCTGCTCTGGAACATCAGGTGTTCAAACAGATGCGCGAAGCCGGTGCGGCCCGCCGGCTCGTCCTTGCTGCCCACGTGGTACCAGACGTTCACCGCCACGATCGGCGCCTTGCGGTCGGTATGCACGATCACCCGCAGGCCATTGGGCAGGGTGAACTGCTCGAAGGGAATGTCCACCTTGGCCGGCGCGGTCGGCTTGGCCGCCAGGGCGGTGGTCGGCGCAAGCGTGCCGAGGGCGGTGCTGAGGGCAACGGCGAGCAGCGCGGTGCGCGGGCGCAGGGCGAAAGACATTTCCAGATCCTTGGTCACGTTGGTGAATGCCGATCCTAGCGTGTGTCCCGCCCGCCCGGTATCAGCCAGCAGTCACTGCCCTGGGGGCGCCAGACCGCCCCGCCTTGGCGGTCACGTAAGCGGCGCCAACGCGTCCGGACAGTGTCCACGGCCTGCCGAACGGACAGGTGTCCGCCCCGCGGACACTCCGAAGACCGCAAAAAACCCTTTGAAATCAACGCTTGAAAGTTGGCACGGCGATTGCTGTGTCGTTCCTGCGCCAGGAAGGGCTTCAGATCAAAACTGACTGAACGCTGAACAATCAAAGAAAATCGAAAATTTCTCTTGCATGCCCAGAATTGGTGTACTACCTTACTACCACACCACCGCTCAACAACACTAAACAGGCCCCGTCATGAACGCCAAGACCATTGCCATCGCCATCGCCATCGCCCTGATCGCCGGCACCGCGGTTGTTTCGTCGGTGCAGGCCTCCGAATCCATCACCACTCTGGACACCGTGCAGGTGCGCCCGGCCGCCGACCAGCTGGCCCAGCAGGCCTGGGAACAGGCCAGCGGCATTCCCACCCTGGCAGCTGTGCAGGTGCGTCCCAGCGCCGACCAGCTGGCCGAACGCGATGGCTTCATCGCCGCCCCGGTCGCTGCCGCCCTGCCGATCACCACCCTGGCCGCCGTTGAAGTGCGCCCCAGCCTGGAACAGCGCATCGCCCTGGCCGCCGAACTGGAAGCCGAGCGCTACGCCGCCACCCTGGCTGCTGCTGCCACCTCGGTGGCCAACCAGGTGATCACCAACCTGCCGACCCTGCAGGTTCGCCCCAGCGCCGCCGACCTGCAGGCCCTGGCCAGCGAAACCGCCCAGGTGCTGCTGCGCCCGTAAGCGGTGCCGCCCTGCCCCGCGCAGGGCGTGCGCCGTAAAGGCGGCAGCGGCGGCAGGTACACTGCACCAATGAATGCCGCGCCCCTGTTCCACGTGATCCTGTTCCAACCGGAAATCCCGCCCAACACGGGCAATGTGATCCGGCTCTGTGCCAACACCGGCGCGCAGCTGCACCTGGTCGAACCACTCGGGTTCGCACTGGAAGACAAGCAGCTCAAGCGCGCCGGGCTGGACTACCACGAGTATTCGCGCCTGCAGGTGCACCCCGACCTGGACACCGCGCTGGCGCGCATCGCGCCCAAGCGGCTGTTCGCCCTGAGCACCCGGGCCAGCGTTCGCTATGACAGCGTGGCGTTCGAAGAAGGCGATGCCTTCCTGTTCGGGCCGGAAAGCCGCGGCCTGCCGCAGGACCTGCTCGATGCCCTGCCCGAAGGCCGCCGCCTGCGCCTGCCGATGCGCCCGGACAACCGCAGCCTCAACCTGTCCAACACCGTGGCCGTGGTGATGTACGAGGCCTGGCGCCAGCACGGGTTTGCCGGCGGCGCGTAACGCGCGCACAACCGCGGTGGCCACGGCATGCCAACCAAGGTTGGCATCTACCCGTAGGTCCACGCTACGCTCGGATGACAGTAGATCCACGCCATGCGTGGATAGCCGTCAGAACGCGCTGACCGCGGTCAGCTCGCCGCCAATTACCCGCCCTTGCCTGACGAAGAGAACGTCAGCCCATCGATATCTGCATGTGCGCCGCACACGCCCAATCCCGCAGCAGTGGGATCAACACCGCCGGATGAAACCCTGAGCACACCCGCACGCCGCTCGATTGCTACACGACCAGACGCCGAATCGTGAATCAGCTTTCCGGCCTCTGGCTTCATGCGCAGCACGAAAGAGCAGACGTGCTGCATCGCCTGGGTGCTGTGCAGCTCAACTTTGTAACCCGTTGAATCTTCGATAATCGAAAGATGGTCACTGAACGCGTTGGCACAGCTCCGTCCGCTGTCTGGTTCAGTACACAAAGTGCTTGCCTGCGAATACTCGCCCGCCCATGTCTCACCGTCCCTGGCCGCTGCCCATGCCAATTGCGACGTGACGGCCCAAGTGATCAGCGAGACACAGAGCAACGTTCCATTGAGATTTTTCTTCATTTGCCTTGCTTTCAGGGGTGGGCGATCCGTGCCGCCCACATGTTCGTCAATGCCGGCCAACGACCGGCATCACTACCCTGTCAGAACGCGCTGATCCCCGTCAGCTCGCGGCCGATCACCAGCTGGTGCACGGTCTCGGTGCCCTCATAGGTAATCACCGATTCCAGGTTCAGCGCATGCCGGATCGCCACGTGCTCGGTGGTGATGCCGGCGCCGCCGAGCAGGTCGCGGCATTCGCGGGCGATATCGATCGCCATGCGGCAGTTGTTCCACTTGGCCAGGCTGACCTGCTGCGGCTGCAGCTGGCCGGCTTCCTTCAGGCGCCCCAGCTGCAGGGCCAGCAGCTGCGCGGTGGTGATGCGGCGGGCCATCTCGGCCAGCTTGATCTGCGCGCTCTGGGTGGCGGCCAGCGGGCGGCCGAATAGCACGCGTTCCTTGGCATAGCCCAGCGCTTCATCGAGGCAGGCGATGGCCGAACCGATCGGGCCCCAGCTGATGCCGAAGCGGGCCTGGCTCAGGCAGCCCAGCGGGCCCTTCAGGCCCTTCACGTTCGGCAGGCGGTGGCTGTCGGGCACGCGCACGTCATCGAAGTACAGCGCACCGGTCAGCGAGGCGCGCAGGCTCATCTTGTGCTTGATCTCCTGCGTGGTGAAACCGGCCATGCCCTTTTCCAGCACGAAGCCCTGGATGCCGTCCTCGGTCTGCGCCCAGACGATGGCCAGGTCGGCCACCGGGCCGCTGGTGATCCACATTTTGCTGCCGTTGATGCGCCAGTCGCTGCCGTCGCGCACCGCGCGGGTCTTCATGCTGGCCGGATCGGAGCCGCCGTGCGCCTCGGTCAGGCCGAAGCAGCCGATCAGCTCGCCGCGCGCCATTGCCGGCAGCCATTGCCGGCGCTGTTCCTCGCTGCCGTAGGCGTAGATGGGGTACATGCACAGCGAGCTCTGCACCGACACGAAGCTGCGCAGGCCGGAATCGCCGCGCTCCAGCTCCTGGCAGATCAGGCCGTAGCTGACCGCACCGAGGTCGCCGCCGCCGTATTCGGTCGGCAGGGTCGCGCCGAGCAGGCCCAGTGCCGCCACCTCCGGCACAAGCTCCTCGGGGAAGCGGGCCTGGTCGAAGGCATCGCCGATGATCGGCAGCACGCGTTCGTTGGTGAAGCGGGCCACGCTGTCCTGCACCGCGCGCTCTTCCTCGCTGAGCAGGGAACGGACATCGAACAGATCGTACGGATGCAAAGCCATGGCACTCACGCGCAGTCAGGACCGGGCCATTGTCGGTCATTCGGGGCCGGGACATTACGCTGCGCTGCAGCAATCGTGCGGTGAACGGCGTCTATCTAGCTCGATCACGCGCGGCCCGGTACCCTGACACATTCAAACAACCGTTTCGCCCGTGGCCGCACGCGCGATTCCCAGGCACCGCCGGTGGCCCCGATGCCGGCCCTACCCACGAGTCATGCAATCGATGAGCGCTGAAGCCAACGCCCTGCCCCCGCGTGAAGTAATGGAATTCGACGTGGTGATCGTCGGCGCCGGTCCTGCCGGCCTGGCCACCGCCATCCGCCTGCGCCAGCGCGCGGTGGAAGCCGGCCGCGAGCTGTCGGTATGCGTGCTGGAAAAGGGCTCCGAGCCGGGCGCGCACGTGCTGTCCGGCGCGGTGATGGACCCGCGCGCCCTGACCGAACTTTTCCCGGACTGGGCCGAGCGCGGCGCACCGCTGAAGCAGAAGGTCACCCGCGACGAATTCCTGTTCCTCAGCGAGACCGGCGCGCGCAGCACGCCCAACGCGCTGCTGCCCGAATGCTTCCACAACGAAGGCAACTACATCATCAGCCTGGGCGAAGTGACCCGCTGGCTGGCGCAGCAGGCCGAAGCGCTGGAAGTGGCGATCTTCCCCGGCTTCGCCGCCGCCGAGGTGCTGTACGGCGACAACGGTGAAGTGATCGGCGTGGCCACCGGCGACATGGGCATCGAAAAGGACGGCAGCATCGGTCCGGCCTTCGAGCGCGGCATGGCCCTGCATGCCAGGTACACGATCTTCGGTGAAGGCGCGCGCGGCCACCTCGGCCGCCAGCTGATCGCCCGCTACAAGCTGGATGAAGGCAAGGATCCGCAGGCCTACGGCATCGGCATCAAGGAACTGTGGCAGATCGACCCGGCCAAGCATGAGCCGGGCCTGGTGGTGCACGCGGCCGGCTGGCCGCTGGACAACGACACCTACGGCGGCGCGTTCCTGTACCACGCCGACGGCGGCAAGGTCGCCATCGGCTATGTGGTCGGCCTGGACTACAAGAATCCGTGGCTGAGCCCGTTCGAGGAATTCCAGCGCTTCAAGACCCATCCGTCCATCCGCAAGCATCTGGAAGGTGGCACCCGCATCGGCTACGGCGCCCGCGCCATCACCGCCGGTGGGCTGATGTCGCTGCCGAAGACGGTGTTTCCCGGTGGCGCGCTGGTCGGCTGCGAAGCCGGCTACCTCAATGTCAGCCGCATCAAGGGCAGCCACGCCGCGATCAAGACCGGCATGCTGTGCGCCGATGCGGCCTTCGACGCGCTGGCCGCCGACCGCCAGCACGATGAACTGACCGCCTACCCGCAGGCGTTTGAAGCCAGCTGGCTGTTCACCGAGCTGCAGCAGGCCAAGAACTTCAAGCAGTGGTTCAAGAAGGGCCAGACCGTGGCCACGCTGATGACCGGCATCGAGCAGTGGCTGCTGCCCAAGCTGGGCGTACGCAACCCGCCGTGGACCCTGCGCCACAGCACCCCGGACCACGCCTGCCTGGAACCGGCGGCCAAGCACACCCGCATCGCCTACCCCAAGCCCGATGGCGTGCTGACCTTCGACCGCCTCAGCTCGGTGTTCCTGAGCAGCACCAACCACGAAGAAAACCAGCCCAGCCACCTGACCCTGAAGGACGCCAGCATTCCGGTGCAGGTGAACCTGGCCGAGTATGCCGGCCCGGAAGCACGCTACTGCCCGGCCGGTGTGTACGAGTTCGTTGGCGAGGCCGACAACGCACGGCTGCAGATCAACGCGCAGAACTGCGTGCACTGCAAGACCTGCGATATCAAGGACCCCACCCAGAACATCGTCTGGGTAACCCCGCAGGGCGGCGGTGGCCCGAACTACTCGGGCATGTAAGCAGATGGCTGCGACGCCCTGTCGCAGTCCATTGCCGTGGGCAGACCGTTATTCTGCCCGCCCATGCGTGCCTGCCTGCCCCTGCTGCTGACCCTCACGCTGGCCGCTGCGGGCTGCCAGCGCACGCCATCGGTACCGCTGGCGCCTGGGCAGGCCCGCCAGCAGGCGCAGCGGCAGGCGTTCGAGATCTGCGCCGGCTGCCACACGGTGAACGCCGGCGGCATCCATCGCTTCGGTCCCAACCTGCATGGGGTGCTGGGCCGGCGTGCCGGCAGCCTGCCCGACTACGGCTATTCCGACGCCATGCGCCGCGCCGATTTCGTATGGAGCGCGCAGACCCTGGACACTTTCCTGCAGTCACCCAGCCACATGGTGCCCGGCACGCGCATGTACAACGCGTTTCCCAGCCCTGAACGGCGGGCGCTGGTGATCGCCTATCTGCAGGAGCATGCTCAGTCGAAGCATGCGGCTCACTGAGCCAGCCGTTGCAACTGCAGCTGCAGCTGCGCCACGAACTCACCCACCTGCTGCAGCAGTGGGCCCGGTGCTGTCCCTCCGTCCTGCTGCAGCTGCGCTTCCAGCGCCGCGGCGCGTGCCGCCAGCCCCTGTGCACCCACCGCCCCCAGGGCCCCGCCCATGCGGTGCAGGTGCTGCACCAGCTGGGCGCGGTCGCCATCGCGCAGTGCGGCGTGCAGGTTGGCCATATCGGTGGCGCTGGCCGCCAGCAGACTGTCACGCAGCTGCGTGGCCACCTGCAACGAACCGAAGCGCTGCTGCAGCGCGGCCAGATCCGGCAGGGTCAGCGTTGCGTCGGCCGGATCACCCGGCACCTGCGTGGCTGCAGCCAGCGCCGCGACATCCAGCTCGGCAGCCTGCGGCAGCCAACGCAGCAGCGCCTGCCGCAGTGTCGCCAGCGACAAGGGCTTGGCCAGAACATCATCCATGCCCGCCTCGCGGCAGCGTCGCGCGTCATCGTCCAGCACGCTGGCGGTCAGGGCCAGCACCGGCAGGCGGGGCCGCTCGCTCTCGCCACGGCTTTCGCGCTCCCGCAGCAGACGGGCGAAGGCGAACCCATCCATCACCGGCATGCGGCAATCGGTGATGACCAGGTCGAACGTCTCTTCAGCGAGCCGGTCCAGCGCCTGCTGCCCGTCACCCACCAGCACGTGTGGCACCCCCAACTGCTGCAGGCGCCAGGCCATCATGGCCTGGTTGGTCGGGTGGTCTTCCACCACCAGCACGCGCGCCTCGCGCAGTGCGGGCGGCAGCAGGGCCGTCTGTTCCTGCTCGGCCATCAACGCAGCCACGTCTTCGGCACGCGCCTCCACCAGCGCAACACGTACTTCCATCCGGGTACCCTCGCCCAGCACGCTGTGCAGGCTCAGCTCGCCGCCCATCTTGTGCACCAGTCGCCTGCAGATGCTCAGCCCCAACCCGGTGCCGCCATGCTCACGCTGGATGTAGGCACCGGCCTGGGTGAACGGCGCGAACAGGTGCGGAATCTGGTCTTCGGCAATGCCGATACCGGTATCGGACACGGTCAGCCGCAGCGGCTGGCTGCCGTCTTCGGCGGTGGCACCCAGCACGTCCACCTGCAGGCGCACACTGCCCTGGGGCGTGAACTTGATCGCGTTGCTGAGCAGGTTGAAGACGATCTGGCGCAGGCGCACGCCATCAACCTCGTGCGCCTGCGCCAGGCGTGGATCAATCTCCACCTGCAGATCCAGGCCGCGCGCAGTGGCCTGCGGCGACAGCAGCCGGCAGACACTCTCCAGCAGCGGGCGCAATGGCATCGGCACCGGCGCCAGGCGCAACGCGCCCGCCTCCATGCGCGAGTAATCCAGGATGTCGTCCAGGATCTGCCGCAGCATCTGCGCCGAATCCTCGATCACCGTGATGATGCGCTGCTGTTCCTGGTCCAGCGGCGAATGAGACAGCACTTCCAGCATGCCCAGCACACCGCTCATGGGCGTACGGATCTCGTGGCTCATGGTGGCCAGGAAGCGAGATTTGGCATCAGCGGCCTGTTCGGCCTCGACCTTGGCCGCGGCCAGTGCGTCGGCCTGCGCGCGTGCCTCGCTCACATCCACCCAGTAACCGCTCCAGATCACCGCCCCGGCTTCGGCGGAATAGGGGTGGGCCTGGCTGCGCACCCAGCGCGGCGTTTCGTCGTCGGTGTGCACGCGGAACTCGAACGACAGGGGCGCGAAGTGGCGTGCGGCCAGCGCCGTGGCCTGCAGGATCGCAGCGCGGTCTTCGGCGTCGATACGCTCCAGCAGTGCCACCGCGTTGTCCACGGCCAGCTGCCGCGGAATGCCGAACAGTGCCTGCACGTCGCCGGCGATGAAGGGGAAGGTGAGCGTGCCGTCGGGCGCGCGGCGAGCCTGGTAGACGATGGCCGGCAGATTGTCGGTCACCTCGGCCAGACGCTGTTCCACATGGCGGCGCCCGGCCACTTCGCGGCGCAGCCGCCAATGGCCCAGCCCATGCACCGTGGCACCGGTCAACAGCACCAGCAGCAGGGGAATGAGCCAGCGCAGCACCCCCCGCCACTGCAGCCCCTGGCGGTACTCCACCGCCAGCCAGTCGCCGCGCAGGGCCTCGCGCTCGCGCGGGCTCATCTGCAGCAGCAGGCGGTCGAAGGTCGTGGCCAGGGCGGCATGGCGATGGTTCACGGCCAGCGCCAGCTGATCGTTGAAGCCCGCCGGTGCGGCAATCTGCAGGCCGGCAGGGAAGCGGTTGCGCAGCATGTGGTCGATCAGCGCCAGGTTGCCCACGTAGGCATCGGCCTCACCGTCTGCCAACCGCTGCAGGGCCTGTTCGGCGCTTCGCGCCGGAATGATGCGGGCGCGCGGCGCCTGCTGCAGCACATAGCCACGCACGCGTTCGGGATCGGACAACAGCACGCGCTTTCCCTGCAGGTCCGACAGACCCAGCAGCACCGGGCTGCCTTGTGCGGTGACGATGACGTTGGGCACGCTGATGAAGGGCTGGCTGAACACCCAGTCCGGGCCCAGGTACTGCGAATCCACCGGAATGCCGATCACCGCCTGCAGGTCGCCGCGCTTGGCCTTGGCCCGCACGTCGAACCAGTCGTGGCTGGGCTCGACCTGAAGATTGGCCCCGGCCTGTACCAGCAGGCGCAGGTATTCGGCGGCCAACCCAGTGGGCTGCTCATGCGCATCGGCGAAGGACAACGGTGGCGCGTTGGGCGGGAAACCGATCTTCAAGGGCTCCTGCAGCACGCGCTTCTCGGCCTGGCTGAGTGCCAGCTGGGCCGACGCCGACCATTGCAGTGGCGGCAGCCAACGCTGCATCAGCGCGTCCTGCTGCGAGGGGCTGCTGGCGGCCAGCGCCGTATCCAGCGCTTCCGCAAGCGGCTGCTTGCTGTTGGTCACGCCGAAATGCAGTCGCTCGGGAGGAAGGTCGCTGGGGCGCAGCAGCACCACCCCCTTCAGCTGCTCCATCGCGATCAGCTCGGTAGCGACATAGGCATTACCGATGAACACGTCCGCTTTGTCGTCTCTGACCATTTCCAACGCAGTTTGCGTGTTGATTGCGACAAGCTGCCGCGCACGCGGGAACCGTGCCCGCACGTGCGGACCGGTCATGAAATCCTGCTCGATCACCACACGAAGACCGTCAAGATCTGGCGCCTGCGACGCGCGCAGATCGCCCGGCCGACCCACCATCGCCAGCGGTGCCTCTGCATAGGCACGGGTGTAGACCATGCAGCGGGTCCGCTCGGCGGCCAGGGCGATGTTCATCACCACATCAATCTCGCCACGGCACGCCGCATCCAGCACGGAATTCCAGTCCGGATAACGCCGGAACTGCAGCGTTACGCCCAGTTGACGGGCCAGAAGCGACAGGTAATCTGGGCCCAGCCCGACCAGCTCCCCGTTCTGCTGGAACTCGTAGGGCGGCCAGCCACTGTCATACTGGCCGACCACCACCACCGGGTGCGCGGCCAGAAACTGGCGCTGCAACGGGGTGATCGGCATGGGTCCGGAACCGGCCTGGGCGGCCAGCGACAGACCCAGCAGCCCCAGCAACAGGACCCACCCACGAACAGCGCCGTTCCGCATCTGCGACCCTCTCCCTTGAACCCGCCAGGTCCCGCGCTGCTCGCGGCCTGCACTGCCCGAAGGCCATACTAGAGCATGACCTTGCGCATCATCATCGCAGACGACCACCCGGTGGTCCGCATCGGAACCCGCGCCGTCATTGAATCCAGCGGTGTCGGCCGGGTGGTTGGCGAAGCCGACAATGCCCAGGCGCTGATTGCCCTGCTGGCCAACCAACCCTGCGACCTGCTGGTGACCGACTACTCGATGCCCGGCAGCGCGCAGGCCGATGGCTTTGCCATGATCGGCATGATCCGCCGCCGCTATCCCGACCTGCCCGTGCTGCTGCTCAGCGTGTCCAACAACCTGGCCATCCTGCGCATGGTGCTCGACAGCGGCGTACTGGGCCTGGTAGACAAGAGCTCCTCCATGGAAGAACTGCCGCAGGCGATCCAGGCGGTCTATCGCGGCCAGGCCTACATCAGCCGCAGTCTGCGCGAGCGCGTGGAAGAGGCCGGCAGCTGGCGCATGCGCGAAGGCGACGGAAAACCACTGTCGCCGCGTGAAGTGGAAGTGTTGCGCCTGCTGGGCACCGGCATGACCGTGAAGGAAATCTCGCTGCAGCTGCACAAGAGCGTCAGCACCATCAGCCGGCAGAAAGGCGACGCCATGCTGAAGCTGGGACTGAAGGGTGATGCGGAACTGTTCGACTACCTGCGCGACGGCAAAATTTGAGAACCAAATCACGGTTTCGCCGTGAAGGTCGCCGGCCGACCCTGTGATCGCCGGCACACCTGTGCCATGATCCGCGCCACTGGGCTTTCCCATGCGAGGTCGAAGGAATCGACCGGCCCGACACCACGCTGCCCGGCTTTCGGGTGGCTGGCATTCTGCGTTGGCCATCCGGCCCGACGCCCGCACACCATGGAGAGGCGCATGACCCATTTCCCCCGATTCCGTCCGGCCCCTGCCCGCCCGCGATTGCGCCTGGCGTTGGCTGGCCTGGCCGTTTCGCTGCTGGCCAGCGCTTGCACTCCCTCGACCTCGACCGCGTCACCCCAGGGCGCCGCCGCGCCACGACAGGAAGTTGCCCCCATGCAGAACTCCGCTACCGCCGCCGCGACCCCCGCTGCCGTCGCCACCCCGCCCGACGCGGGCAGCGTGCTGTATTTCATCTACCAGGTGGACGGCGATGGCGCCGTGTCCTACGAAGTGGCCAATGGCGCCGTGGCGACCTTCTGGTTCGGCCACAGCTATGAAGTGGCCGGTACCCGCTACTACACCGGTTTCGCCTGGAACACGCCGCAGAAGTTCGGCAAGCCCGGCGAAGACGACGTGGGCCCGGAAAGCCGTGTAACGCTGTCCGAAGCCACCTTCACCCTGAGCGGTGACAAGCCCGACCGCCCCTGGGTGTTGAAGGGTGTGGAGCCGTGGATCGGTGCTATCGGCGCCTATGGCACGGCCCCGGATGTGGACGGCAAGCGCAAGCCGCTGGAACACCGCACCGCCGCCGGCAAGCTGGTGCTGGCCGTGCCCACCCGCAGCTTCAGTAACGGCACCAGCGTGGAAGGCTACGAGATCCTCGTGTTCAACCCGGACTACGAGAATTCCGAAGATGGCCAGGTCTGGGCCAGCGCCGGCACCGTCCACACCGGCGAAGACAATTCGGCCGCCTGCGACGACGGCGCGGTCATGCCCTGCATCAGCAGCCAGGGCACGCTCAGCTTCAGCGCCGTGCCAGGCAGCGATCTGCCGGCCATCACCGTGGCCGCCACCGGCACCACCATCGACGCGCCAGGGCAGACCCGTGCACTGGGCGCCGCTGACGCGCGCCGCTATCAGTACGACGCTGCCCGCAAGGCCTACGTCGCTCCGTAATCGATTCACGCAGTACCTGTTGACCGACATGTTGATGACTCATGGATGAGTCCGGTTGGCGAAACGCGGCAGTGGCCGCTCCATCAACCCAAGAGGTAAACGTCATGGCACAACGTGACTACAGCAGACAGGAAGTTCTCGACATCATCGAACAGGTGGCGCAGCGCAAGGGCATTCCCAGCGAGGACTTCCTGCGCTTTGCCCATATCGAGACCGGCGGCCAGTTCGACGAACGCGCCCACAACAGCCGCACCGATGCCAAGGGCCTGTTCCAGTTCCTGCCGTCGTCGGCGCGCCAGTACGGCCTGAGCGGGCACGAGTACGACCCGACCCGCAACACCGAAGCGGCCGCGGACATGTTCCAGCGCAACCTGGCCGACATGGAAAAGCGCCACGCGCGCACCGGCCACCCGTACCTGTCCGGTGAAGCATCGCCCACCGGCCTGGACCTGTACCTGGCGCACCAGCAGGGTGCGGCCGGTTACGGTTCCATCCAGACCGCCATTGCCACCGGCACCTTCGGCATGGTGCGCGACGGCCGCGGCAACCCGATCGACATGCGCCCGCGCATCATGGGCCAGATCGGCAGCGACATCGAAGCGCTGACCGGCCACACCCGTGCGGAAATGCGCACGATGACCGACAAGGACCTGGCCAGCACCTTCGCCCAGTACTACGACCGCAAGTACGACGGCATCAGCATTCCGGAAAAGAACATCGCCGCGATCAGCGCCGATGCGCCGGCGCGCAGTGCACCGGTGCAGGCGGCTGCGGGCCCGACCCAGAGCGTGCCGGCGCCGACCGCCGCCACCGTCTCGGCCGCCGCTGCCGCCAACCAGGACAAGCCGGGCATCGCCCTGACCGCCGCCTACGACGCCGGCGTGAAGTACGACGATGTGAAGTACGCGATCAACATCGCCTCCAGCCAGTACTACCGTGGCAACGGCATCACCGGCAAGAACGTGGACCAGGGCTACGTGGACTGCTCCGGCTGGGTCGGCACGATGCTGAACAAGACCCAGGACGAGATCAACCAGAAGGCCGGCCACGCCGTCTATGGCGATGCCGACAAGATCAAGCTCGGCTTCGCCGGTTCCGGTGGCATCGTGCAGCAGGCCTACAAGGATTCGGGCGTGCTGCTGCAGCGCGACGACATCCTGAAGCCGGGCGCGCTGCAGGAAGGCATGGTGATCGGCCTGGATACGGCCAAGACCAAGCACGAGCACTGGAACGGCATCGACCACATCGTGATGGTGGTGCGCGATCCCAACACCGACAAGCTGCTGATCAGCCAGTCCACCGGCAAGCTGGGCGTGCACACCATGCCGGTTGAGGATTACCTGAAGCAGGTGGAAAACCACCCGAACTGGAAGCTGTTCGCCTCAGACCCGCTGCACAAGGCGCGCGACCTGCTGGAAAACCGCAGCCACACCCAGCAGCACGAACAGGGCAAGGACGCACCTGCGCAGTCCGCCACCAGTGCGCCGCGCAGCGAGATCCATCGCAATGGCGACCACAGCGAAGGCGTGCGCAAGGCGCAGGAACAGCTGGGCCACCTGGGCTACGTGGGCGCCGACGGCAAGCCGCTGTTCGAGGACGGCAAGTTCGGCCGCAACACCGAAGCGGCCGTGCGCGAATTCCAGAAGGACAACGGCCTGGCCGTGGACGGCATCATCGGCCCGAAGACGCTCGATGCCATCAACGATGCGCGCGAACGTCCGCTGCTGAATGACGAACGCCACCCGCGCAACCCGATGTACAACCAGGCCGTGCACGGTCTGGAGCAGTTGCCGCCGGGTACGTTCAAGGATCGCCACGCGCTGGAAGCCACCGCCGCCACGCTCACCCGCGATGCGCACGCCGCCGGCCTGCAGCGCATCGATTCGGTGGTGCCCAGCATGAACGGTGAGCGTCTGTTCGCCGTGCAGGGCGCGATGGGCGACCCGGCCGCGGTGCGCGCCTCGGTCGATGCCAAGGCCGCAAGCGAACAGAGCGTGGCCCTGAGCAGCGGCGCGGTGCAGGGCGCACCGAACGTGCTGCAGCTGCAGGACGAACCGCAACACGAGCAGGTGCGCCAGGCCCAGCGCGCGATGGGGCACTGAGGCCGGTGTTGCCGGCTGTGGGTCGGAGCCCTTTCCTGCGGAAAGGGCTGTGACCCTTCTGTTCAGCTTTGTTCTTTCAGGCGGGCTTCATGGCGCATGACGCTAGATGAATGCGCACGCCGACCGGGTGGCCCACGCAATGTTCCGGCAATGTCCGAAGCCCAGCGTGGTACCTGCGGCAGCCACGGCGCCCCGGCGCCTTCCCTGCCCCGCGTGGCATGCCCCCAACTGGAGACCCGAACATGCTCAATACGTCCTCACTCAGCTTCCGCAGCCTCGGCCTCGCCCTGGCGCTGCTGGCCGGCATGGCCGTGGTCAGCGATGCCAGCGCGATGTCGCGCAAGGACAAGCGCACCGTGGTCGGTGCCGTGGTGGGCGGCGTGGCCGGTCACCTGATCTCCAACGGCGATCCCACCGCAACCGTGGGCGGTGCCGTGGCCGGTGGTGCGATCGGCAACCTGACCACCAAGGACCGTCACGACGACCGTCGCTACGATCGCCGCTATGACCGCCGTCATGGCTACGACCGCGGCCACGACCGCCGTTACTACCGCCACGATGATCGCCGCTACCGCCACGACCGCGGTCGCCACCGCGGCTGGTAAGCCCTCCCGGCAACACCCCGAACGCCGGCCGCACTGACGGCCGGCGTTCTGCTGTTCAGCGCACGTGGTCCAGGAACTGCCGGTGGCGTGCGTACTGGTCCAGCACATCGTGGATCAGCTGCACCCGGGTCCAGCCCATCACGTCGTAGTCCTGGCCGCCCTCGCGCAGGTAGACCTCGGCGCGGAAGTAACGCCCGGCTTTCGCCGCACGGCGCGGGTCCTGCAGGGTGAAGCTGGGCGGCTCATACGGCTGCGGCCGCACCGAATAGAAGAAGTCCATTTCCTGGCCATGGCCGACCTGCAGCCAGGCGCGGCCGTCCTCGCCCAAGGTCACCTCGACCTCCAGCTCCTGTCGCCGCAGTTCACCGGCCACGTCCTGCAGGGCCGGCATCACCTGCTGGTCGATGAAGCGCAACACTTCGGCCTGCACCGGGTTGTGCGCCAGCAGCCGCAGGCGTGCCCGCCAGTCGTCACTGGTGCCCGGCAGGATGCGTGCGTCGCGGATGATCGAGCGCTTGGTGGCATCCAGGCGCATCGCCTTCAGCAGGCCCCAGCACATCAGGATCATCACCAGGGTGAAGGGGAACGCGCTGGCGATCGTCGCCGCCTGCAGCGATTCCAGGCCACCGGCAAACAGCAGCGCCACCGCCAGCGCACCCACCAGCAACGCCCAGAAGATGCGCTGCCACAGCGGTGATTCTTCCTCGCCCTTGGAGGTGAGCATGTCGATCACCAGTGCCCCCGAATCGGCCGAGGTGACGAAGAACAACCCCACCAGCAGCACCGCCAGGCACGAGGTCGCCAGCGTCCACGGCAGGTGGCGCAGGAACTCGAACAGGGCCATCGAACTGTCTGCCGATACCGTCTGCACCAGTTCCTGTACACCCTCGGTGCGCACCATGAACAAGGCGGTGTTGCCGTAGATGGTCATCCACAGGAAGGTGAAGCCCAGCGGCACCAGCAGCACGCCCACCACGAATTCGCGCACGGTACGGCCACGCGAGATGCGTGCGATGAACATGCCCACGAACGGCGACCACGCGATCCACCAGCCCCAATAGAAGAGGGTCCAGCCACCCAGCCAGCCGGTGGGCTCATACGCGTACAGGTTGAAGGTCATCGAGAACAGCTGCGACACGTACATGCCGGTGTTCTGCACCAGCACCTGCAACAGGTGCACGGTGGGCCCGCAGACCAGCACGAAGGCCAGCAGTGCCGCCGCCAGGATCATGTTCAATTCCGACAATCTGCGCACGCCGCTGTCCAGGCCCGCCACCACCGAGCCGGTGGCCACCAGGGTGATGACAGCGATCAGCACCACCTGCACCAGCGTGCTCACTTCCAGCCCGAACAGGTAGTTCAGGCCGGAGTTGATCTGCATCACGCCCAGCCCCAGCGAGGTGGCCAGGCCGAAGATGGTGCCCAGCGCGGCGAAGGTATCCACGGTGTGGCCGATCGGCCCGTGGATGCGTTCACCGATGAGCGGATACAGCGCAGAGCGCACGCGCAGCGGCAGGTTGTGGCGGAAGCCGAAGTACGCCAGGGCCAGTGCCACCACCGCGTAGATCGCCCAGGCATGCACGCCCCAGTGGAAGAAGGTGATGCGCATGGCCTGGCGCGCCGCTGCGGCCGATTCCGGCGTGCCGGTGGGCGGCGTGGCGTAATGCATGATGGGTTCGGCCACGCCGAAGAACATCAAACCGATGCCCATGCCGGCGGCGAACAGCATCGCGAACCACGAGGCATAGCTGTAATCGGGGCGGCTGTGGTCCGGGCCCAGTTTGATGCGGCCATAGCCGCTGACGGCCACGCCCACCACGAACACCAGGAAGCCGGCCACGGCCAGGATGGTGAACCAGCCTGCATCGTTGGCGGTCCAGTTCTTGGCGGCGGTGAACCAGCGTGTGGCCAGGTCCGGCGCGAAGATGGCCAGGGCCAGCAGGGCGATGACGATCGCCGCGGTGGGAATGAATACCTGCGGCAGGATGCGCTGCCTGACGGGGGTGGGGTGCGGAGCGGAGCTCGGCATGTCGTCCTCCGTGAACGGAAATGCGTGAAGGGAATACGCGGCGGACCGCGATGAAGGGCGTCCTAGAAGTAGAAACCGATATTGAGGTTCAGGCGTGAGTGCCAGCGTGAGGGCCCTTGCGGGTCCAGGCCGATGCCATCGCCGCCGGCGAACCACATGTTCTTTCCGGCGATCCAGTCGATGTAGGTCAGCATGCTGCCCTTGCCCAGGCTGCAGCCGGTGACGTTCTGCCACGACGAGCGCATGCCGGGCTGGCGCTGCAGCGGGCGGGTCATGCTCAGGTTGTTATAACAGGTAATGTCATCCAGCCAACGCCGTTCGCCGAACGAATAGGCCACATTCACGCTGGGCACATCGGCCTTGCGTGCAATCTCGAACGGCGCCTGGAAGGCCGACAAGGCGATGGTCGCGCCCGGCACACCATAGTGGTAGCGCGCCCACTGCAGCTGCGTGGTCCAGCCATCGCGCGCCCACTGCGCATGCACGGCCATGCCGTGGTGTTCATGATGGCGACGCGTTTCCACGTTCTGCACCGAACCGCTGAACGCCGACGCACCCAGCAGCAGGGTTCCACCGTGCCAGTCACGGTCATGCTCGTAACGCAGGTTTATCCGGTCGCGCTCGCGATAGGGCAGCTCCGGCGTACGCGCCAC
Organism: Stenotrophomonas sp.; assembly: GCF_032056425.1. Taxonomy (GTDB): domain Bacteria; phylum Pseudomonadota; class Gammaproteobacteria; order Xanthomonadales; family Xanthomonadaceae; genus Stenotrophomonas. The sequence goes on along the minus strand of NZ_DAMBCN010000019.1, from coordinate 48,752 downwards.
ATCGAACGAATAGCGGTCGTAGCGCGCCGCGTCGCCGTACTCATCGCCGGCAAACCAGCCGAGGTGCCACAGGTGGTGGCCGCTGCGATGCTGCAGCACCAGGCCCGGATCGTAGTCATCCTCGATGCCCAGGTAGTAGCCGGAGCCGAACCAGAAACTCTGCGAAGCCGTGGGCAGCAGGCCGAACGGCACCTGCTGGATACCCGCACGCAGATCGGTATCTTCGTTGAACTGCCAGCCTGCATAGGCATGGTGGACTGCATTGAAGCCGTCGTACCAGCGGTACTGCGCCGAGAAGAACAGCGGCCCGGCACCGGCATCGATGTCGGCACGCAGCAGCTCCAGCTGCAGGCCACTGGTGGGGCCGTAGTCCAGCCACCCATAGTTGAAGCGGACGGCGCCGCCTGCGTCGAACCACGGTTCCGCATTGGGATCGTGGGGCTGTGCCAGCGCCGGGCCGGCCGAGGCGCACGCCAGCACGCCGATAAAAATGGGGAAATAACATCGCACGGGTGTGTTCCGGTGCCTCCCTGTTTTCAGAACGGAAGCCTGCCAGTGTAACCGGCGCGTGCAGGCGCCTTCTTCACTGGTCCAGCGCAGGAACGCAATGCGGGCGCTACCATGGGCGCGCTGTGCTGCTGCCCACCCGATCTGCGAACGCACCACCATGACCGATACCTCCCACCGCGTGCAGGGCCTGAACAACGATGAGGTCGCGGCCGACTGGCCGGCGATTTCCGCGCAGGACCTGGCCTGGCTGGGGCGGCGCTACACGCCGCTGGGCAACACGGCCACGCTGCAATGGCACAGCCCGCGCCCGCTCTCGGCCGCGGCGATCGCGCGCGGCGAACACGGCGCCGTTTTCATCAAACGCCACCACCACAGCGTGCGCAGCGCCGCCGTGCTGCAGGAAGAACACCGCTTCATTGCCCACCTGGCGGCGCGCGAGGTACCGGTGGTGCAGGTGCTTGCTGCAGACAACGGGCAGACCGCGCTGGAGCACGGGCCCTGGACCTATGAACTGCACGCGGTGGGCGCCGGCGCGGACCTGTATCGCGATGCACCCTCGTGGACCCTGCTGACCGACATCGCCCAGGCGCAGGAAGCCGGCCGCGTGCTGGCCCGACTGCACCGCGCCGCGGCCGATTACCACGCGCCGCAGCGCGATACCCATATCCTGGTGGCGCGCGATGATCTGATCCGCGCGCACGATCCCATCACCGCGCTGCAGGCCAGCCTGGCCGATCGCCCCGGCCTGGCCCGCTACCTGGCGCGCATTCCCTGGCAGGCGCAGCTGCGCGAGCACGTGCTGCCCTGGCACGCCGGCCTGGCCGAGCGGCTGCAGCACGAGCCACGGCTGTGGGCGCACAACGACTGGCACGTCTCCAACCTGTTGTGGAACAGCGACGGGCAGATCGCCACCGTGCTGGATTTCGGCCTGGCCTCGCCCACCAGTGCACTGTTCGACCTGGCCACGGCGATCGAACGCAATGCGGTGGCCTGGCTGGAACTGCAGCGCGGCGCCGACGCGGTGCGCAGCGATATCGCCCTGGCCCTGCTGGTCGGCTACCGCGACGTGCTGCCGCTGTCGGCCGAGCGCGTGCACCTGCTGGCCGACCTGCTGCCAATGGTGCATTTCGACTTCGCACTGTCCGAAGTGGAGTACTTCGAAGGCATCACCGGCTCCACCGCCAATGCCGACGTGGCCTGGCAGCCGTTCATGCTGGGCCACCCGGCCTGGTTCCACAGCGCGGCCGGACAGGGCCTGCTGCAGGCGCTGCACGCCGCTGCATAGCGGCCTACAGCCCTGGGGTCAGAGCCCTTTCCGGTGGAAAGGGATCTGACCCCTTCCCATGACCCCTTCCCATGCCCGGGCTCGCAAATCCGTACGGTTTGTAGTGAAATGGTCACCTGAAGCGGGGGTGCCTGGATCTGCCAGGCTGAGAGAGTCCCTTGGAACCTGATCCGGTTTGCACCGGCGTAGGGAGCTTTGAGCAGCGGTCGCACCCCCGTTCCCTGGGCCGGTGCGTCCGTGCGCCGTCGCTTCGTCTCCCTTGCTGTCAGAAGACGAACCGAATGAACCGCTGCCTGCGCCCCACCCTGCTCGCCCTAGCCCTGTGTGCCGCCCTGCCGCTGCATGCCAGCGAGGCTGCCACCGATGCCGCCGACACCTCCGATCGTTCGCCCACCGATCTGGCCGCCGTGCGCGTGCAGGCCGGCAAGCCCACCTCTGCCAGTTCGCGCGCCAATGCCTTCGGCGGCGGCAGCTGGAAGGACACCCCGGCATCGGTAAACGTGCTCGACCGCAGCTACCTGGAACAGCGCCAGGTGCGTTCGCTGTCCGAACTGGCCAGCAACGACGCTTCGCTGGGCGATGCCTATGCCCCGGTGGGCTACTACCAGAACGTAGCCATTCGCGGCTTCGCGCTGGACGCCGCCACCGGCTACCGCTTCAACGGCCTGTCGATGGCCGGCGAACAGCGGCTGGCGCTGGAGAACGTGGAATCGGTGGAAATCCTGAAGGGTGAAGCCGGTCTGGCTGCGGGCGTGATGGCCCCGGGCGGCATCATCAACTACGTGGGCAAGCGCCCGGCCGAAGTGCGCACGGTCACCCTGGGCACCGATTGGGAAGGCTCGCGCTACGCCGCCGTGGACGTGGGCCACTGGCTGACCCCGCGCTTCGGCGTGCGCTTCAACGCCGCTTGGGATGCCAGCGACTCGTATATCGAACACCTCGATGGCCGCCGCAACTTCTATTCGCTGGCCGCCGACTGGCTGATCGGCGAACGCGGCAAGCTGGAAGTGGACGCCAACTACCAGACCAGTTCGCAGCGCTCGGCATCGGGCTACCAGCTGCTGGGTGCCAGCGAGCTGCCGCGCGGCGTGGACCGTGACCACCTGCTGGGCTACCAGCCGTGGCAGATGCCGGTGGGTATCGCCAGCACCAACATCACCGTGCAGCACACCTACGACTTCAGCAGCGCCTGGCAGTCGCGCGTGGCGCTGGGCCACAGCCGCACGGTGATCGATGACAACGTGGCCTTCGCCTACGGCTGCTACTACGCCGCGCAGTGCGCCGACGGCAGCGTGCCGGGCAACTACTTCGCCCCCAACGGCGACTACGATGTCTACGATTACCGCAGCCCCGACGACACCCGCCGCAACCAGCAGGCCCGTGCCGAACTGCGCGGCCGCTTCAGCACCGGCAGCGTGGGCCATGAACTGACCCTGGGCGGCGAGACCTACCGCCGCACCGTGGATCGCCGCCCCAGCGTGAACGAGTACGTGGGCACCACCAACTACCACGACGGCCAGGTGCCGGTGTTCGATCCGTCGCCGTTGCAGCCGGGCCCGTCCGCACGCCGCCTGGACAGCCGGCAGAATGCGTTCTTCGCGCTGGACCGGCTCAGCTTCGGCGACGACTGGCAGTGGCTGGCCGGTGGCCGCTACGTGCGCCTGGACGAGCGCGCCTATGACAAGCGCGGCAACCCGCAGCGGCACAGCCGCCTGTCGCGCTTCCTGCCGCAGACCGCAGTGGTGTGGAAGGCCACCGACCAGCTGAATGCCTATGCCAGCTACGTACGCGGCATTTCGCTGGGGCAGGAAGCGCCGTTCTGGACCAGCAACGCCGACACCTTCCTGCCGGCGGTGGAATCGCGGCAGCTGGAAGCGGGCGTGAAGTACGCGCCGAACGAGGCGCTGAGCGTGGGCGCGGCGGTGTTCCGCATCAGCCAGCCCTACCAGTACGCCAAGCCGGACGACAGCGACGTCGGCTTCACCTTCGTGCAGGAAGGCCAGCAGACCCACACCGGCCTGGAGCTGACCGCCAACGGCCAGCTGACCGATGCACTGCAGGTGGTGGCCAGCGCCAGCGTGCTGCGCGCGCGCGCACGCGATGCCGGTACGCCCGCCTATGAAGGCCACCAGCTGGTGAACGTGCCGAAGGTGCGCGCCAGCGTGCACCTGGCCTATGCGCTGCCGTTCGTGCAGGGCCTGCAGGTGACCGGGGGCTGGCGCTATGCATCGGCCAACGTGGCGCGTGCCGATGGCGCGGTGCGTGCGCCGGACTATTCGGTGTTCGATGCCGGCCTGCGTTTCCAGCACCGCCTGCACGAACGTGCGGTCACCTGGAACCTGTCGGTGGACAACGTGTTCAACCGCTTCTACTGGCGTGACACCGGCAGCAGCGCCGGTGACTACTACCTGTTCCCCGGTGCGCCGCGACAGGCCCGCCTGTCGGTGACGTTCGCGCTGTGAACGGGGCCGTGCTCGAGTGGACCGCCGCGCTGTGCAGCGTGCTGGGCGTCTGGCTGATGGCCCGGCGCCAGCTGTCGGCGTGGCCGGTGGGGCTGCTGTCGGTGGCGCTGTACGGGCTGGTGTTCGCCGAAGCCAAGCTGTATTCGGACACCCTGCTGCAGGTGATCTTCGGCGGCTTCCTGGTCTACGGCTGGTTGAACTGGCGCCAGCATGCCGCCGATGAAGGCAGCATCCGCATCGTACCGCTGGCGCGCGGCACGCTGCTGCGCGATTTGGCCATCGGCGTATGCGGCGGCGTGGCGCTGGGTGCGGTCATGCACAGCTTCACCGATGCCGCACTGCCCTGGCTGGATGCGCTGCTGACCGGCCTCAGCCTGGTCGGCCAGTGGTGGCAGGCACGCCGGCATGCGGCGTGCTGGTGGGTGTGGATCTGCGTAGACGTGGTGTACGTGGGCACGTACCTGTTCAAGTCACTGCAAGTGACCGCCGCGCTGTACGTGTTCTTCCTGGGCCTGGCGGTGTTCGGCCTGCGCGCCTGGCAGGCCGCCGCGCGCGCACCGCAGGTCGCCTCGGCCCGGTAGAGTCGAGCTTGCTCGACTGTGCGGGTGCGCCGGGCCGCGCAAGTTCATCCACGCATGGCGTGGATCTACTCGGCCAGGTCGGCCAGCACCTTGCGCGAGGGCGCGAAGAAGGTGACGCCGGTGACCGCCGTGGAGAAATCCAGGATGCGGTCGTGCAACGGCGCCGGATTGCCGATGAACATGCGTTCCAGCATCTGCTCGATCACCCACAGCCGGCGCGTGTAGCCGATGAAGTAGGTGCCGTACTCGTTGTGGCCCGGGCGCGCGAACGGCATGTTGTCGCGCAGGATCTCGTGCTCGCCGTCGGCATCTTCAATGGTGCACAGCGTCTTGTGCGACTTCTGCGCATCGGCCGGCGCATCGTCCAGTTCCATGTTGTCGTGCTTGGTGCGGCCGATGATGGCTTCCTGTGCTTCGGTCTTCTGCGCGCGCCAGGCCGCCAGGTTGTGCAGGTACTTCTGCACCACCACGTAGCTGCCACCGGCATGTTCGGGGTCTTCGTCGCCCACGATGGTGGCCTCCGGCAGCGACAGCCCTTCCGGGTTGGCCGTGCCATCGACGAAGTCGAGCAGGTCGCGGCCGTCGAAGTAACGGAAGCCGGCCACTTCATCCACCGTTTCCACCGCATCGCCGAAGGCCAGCAGCAGGTTGCGCTCGAAGGCCACGATCAGGTCCTGGGTGCGCGCGCGGATGTGGTACAGCAGGTCGCCCGGGGTGGACACCGCGGTGTGGGTGGCGCCCCGGATCTCACGGAACGGCTTCAACTCGCGCGGCGGCGCGCTGCCCACCAGCGGCGCCCACACGCGGTGGCCGATGGCCACGTTGCAGGTGAATGTGCGCTCGATCTCGCGGATGGCGGTGTTCTTGATCAGATCATCGGTACTGCCCAGCACCTGCCGCACCGTGGCGATGGAATCGGCATCGTCCTTCACCTTCAGCACCAGGAAGGCCGCGCAATGGGTCAACGGCGCGGTGATCTGCTGCGGCTCGTTGTCCAGCGTATGGTTCAAGGCGGTGATCGGGGCGGGCTGGGAATTCATGGAACATCCTGCTGGCTGGAGGCGGCGATCATAGCCGAACCACCCCGAGCACGGCTGCGGTAGAGCCACGCCATGCGTGGCTGAGGACAGCATCCACGCATGGCGTGGATCTACCTGAGCGCATCGCCGGTGGCGACGTGCGGGCGATTCCAGCGGGAGCGATGTCAGGTTTTTTCCGCCCGCGGCGTCTCCAGTTTCCAACACACCTTGCCTGGAGACCCGATGCACGCCACCGATATCGCCGGCACCGCTCCACCGAGCCGGTCATGGCCCGCCCGGCGCCTGCTGCACTGGCTGGTGCTCACCGCACGCATGCTGCGGCGTGCACCGCTGCGCCTGTTCCTGCTGGCGCTGCTGCCAATGCTGGTGGAGATCGCGCTGCAGCTGGTCGTGCCGATCGCCGGCGTAGTGCTGTCCAAGCTAGTGGTGCCGTTGGTGTCGATGTGGGCCCTGCTGATGCTGGACCGGTTCGTTCGCGGTGGCAGCTTCGCGCCACTGCAGGAGGGCCGTCGGCTGTGCGCAAGCCCGGCGACGGCCATCATGCTGGCGCTGGTCTCGGCCCTGGTCTTCGCCAGCCAGGTCGCAATGGCTGGCGTGCTGGCCGGGCCTGCGGCCGCGGGTGCCTTCGTCCTGGGTGACAGCGCGATGCTGGCCACCACCGTCACTCGCCTGCAGATCGCACTGGTGCTTGCCAGTGGCCTGCCGCTGGGCATGCTGCTGCTGACCACGATGCCGCGCGCCCTACTGGATGGCAGGCCGGTGCTGGCCGCGTTGCGCGACAACCTGGGCCTGTTGCGCGATGGCTGGCGCCCGCTCGTTGCCTACCTGCTGCTCAACGCCGCGCTGCTGGTCGCCCTACCGTTCCTGCCATGGCTGCTGCTGCCCCTGCTGCTGCTCGGCTACGTATCCTATTGGGTCTACCGCGATGGTTTCGCGGACGGCATCGGCTGAGGAGCGGCACGGTTGCGCAATACACGGTCCATCGATATTGCCGAGGTGCTGCAGGCGCACTGGCCGATGCTGGCGCGCATGGCCGGCAGCTACGCGCGCGAGCCCGCGCGGCGCGACGACCTGTTGCAGGAAATCAGCATCGCGCTGTGGCAGGCGCTGCCACGCTGGCGCGGCGAAGAGGGCACGCTGCGCGCCTTCATCGCTCGGGTGGCCCACAACCGGGCGATGGATGCACTGGCCAGCGAACAGCGGCACCGCGGCAGCGGCTTAGATGAACAGTTTGCCGATCCAGATGCCGATCCACTGCAACAGGCCGCGCGTGCACAGCAGCACGATGACCTTCTGCAGGCGGTACGACAGCTGCCGCTGGGGCTGCGCCAGGTGGTGCTGCTGGCACTGGAGGGTTTTTCGCAACGCGAGATCGGCCAAGCACTGGCGCTGGAAGAGAACACCGTTGCCCAGCGCCTGAGCCGCGCACGCCGGCAACTGCGCGAACGCATGGGAGGCACTCAATGAATCCGGCAACCGACAGCAACGAATGGAACGAACTGCAGGCGCTGTGGCAACAACAGCCCGGCGTGCCCACGGTTGACGTGGCCGCCTTGCAGCTTGAGGCCGAGCGCCGCAGCCGCTGGATCCGCGTGCGCTCGGCACTGGAGCTGCTGATCACGGCGGTCGCGGTGGGCAATTGCATCCGCGCCCTGCTCGACCCGCGCCGGCAGATCGCCCATGGTCTGCTCTGGGGCCTGATCGTGCTGGTGCTGGCCGTAGCGGGCTGGATCTTCGTGCAGCGGCGGCGGCAGTGGCACAGCCGGGGCCTGGCGCCCGCCGCGTTGCTGGCGTTCGAGCGCCAGCGCGCGCGCATTTCGCTGCGCATCTGGCGCCTCAACATCTGGCTGTCGCTGGCGGTTTGGGCCGGGCTGGTGTGGATGGCGCTCACCACGATGCAGGCCGGACCTGAAGCCCCGGGTGCACTGCCACCACAGACCTGGGCGCTGAACCTGTGGTTGAACGGCGCGGTAGTGCTGGTGGCAGCAGTGGCCGGTGCATGGGCCGGACGGCGCCGGCAACGACGGCTGGACAGGCTGACCGAACTGGAGGCACAGCTGCAGTAGAGCCATGCCATGCGTGGCCGGCGTGTGCAGACCGAAGAAACTACGCATGGCGTGGCTCTGCTGCCACAGCCAACGCCTTGTCAGTGCGACACAGCGCTACACTGCAACGGCATGGTGAACCGCCATCGCTTGCACTTGCCGAAGCGGCTACGGCCATCGCAGATACGCTCAATATCACCATTAAGTTCCGCGGCGGACTGCCCCCACGCAGCACACTGGCGCGTGGCGGTCTGCTCTGCCGCCTGTCGGTTGTCCGCTGTCAGTTCTGGTTGCTTGCTTACCAGCGTCAGCACCACCTTGCCTTCAGCGCGGCTGGCACCTTTGAGATTCCATTCGGCACTGGACCGCGCCTGCGCGGTGCCCAGCAGCAGTAGTGCCGCCATTACGACGATTGCTTTGGTCTTCATCATTTCCCTTGATCGACAGTGCGCCGCATGGAGCCGCAGCGGCACTGCACTCTACCCGATGCAGAAAAAAGAAGCCCGGCACAAGGCCGGGCTTCGGATGGCATGCGGGAGAGAGAGAGAGTCACATGCCACTTACACGCACTAACGACAGGGCGATGTCTTACCAGCTGAAGCGCGGACCCACGAACCACTCGCGGTCGCCGGCCTTGGCCAGCTTCACTTCGCCGCTCAGGCCCCAGTTCTGGTTGAACTTGGCGGTGGCGCCGACGCGGCCGTAGAACTCGCCTTCCGGATTGATGCCGTGCTTCTTGCTGTAATCCTCGTAACCGGCCAGCGCATAGCCTTCCAGGTACGGGTTGAACGCGGTACGCAGACCCACTTCGGTGGAGTAGCCGTTGAAGTCCAGGCCGTGCTTCAGGTCGAACTTCTGGTACGCAACACGAGCCACCAGGTCGGTGTTCGGTGCGATGCCATAGTTGTAGCCGGCACCGATGCGCCACTGGGCCACATCGTTCTTGAAGGTGTCGGTTTCCTGCTTGCTGTAGTCACCGAAGACCGAGAAGTTCGGGTGCACTGCAACCGAGCCCTTCACGCCCCAGCCATCGGCGTCGCCGCCCTTGGCATCGGTGTTCACGTAACCGCCTTCAACGTAGTTGTACGACAGGCCATCGGCAGCCGATGCAGCGAACGGCAGGGCAGCCAGCAGACCCAGGGCAAGCAGCGAATTCTTGATCATCGGGACACACCTTTAATTATTTTTTGGTTTCGTCGGCCGCCTCCCGGGAGAGGGAGAGAGGAGGCGGTCGACAGGTGTGAATTATCCGTTTGCTGGTGAAATCGCTCCTGAATATTGTACTGACCAGTACATGAATGAAGTTTCCGTTCAGGGAACTTGCAGCGGTTTGGCCCGATAGATGTGAAGTACGTAGAATCCTCATGAACCCATGGATTCCGCCCGACGTCAGAAGTGATGCACGCAGTGCTCTACGCCGTCTTCCAGGCGCTTGCCCTGGTGCTTGTCTGGACCGGGCAGAAATCAGACGCGAAGTCGCAATGGCGCAAGGTCGGTGTGCTGTTGCTGCTGGTCTTTGCAGGCACCGTGGGCATCAGCATGCTGCTCAAGTGGATGGCGCAATCGCTCGCGTTGTTCACGGTCGCCACGGCCAAGCAGTACGCGATAGCGGTCTCGATGTCCCTGCTGTGCCTGTGGGGAATGGCGATATTGATCGCGCTGATCAACGTCATCGGTGCTTCCATCAAGCGCTTTCATGAAACCTACAACGCCGACAACTGGAAGAACGTGGCGCCTGCGGTAAGCAGTGCGCAGCCAGCCATGCTGATCGTCGCCCGCTGTCTGCTGTCCTTCGCCAGCGCCCTGATGCTTTCAGGGCTTTGGCTGAGATAGGAATGCTGTCCCCTCCGCCGGCAGGTCATACACGTTAGCCTTGTCGTCCACGCAGACGGAATGGCACATCATGCAGATCAAACCCCTACGCAGCCCCATGCACGTCGTGCGCGACTGGGCAGAGGAACTGTCGATAAAGCTCGGGCGTTCAGCGCAGGAGCTGCGCGCAAGAGGTCTGGGCGCGCGCGATTTCAGCCATACGCGCCGTGTTGAACTGCGCAGCCGCAGCGGCTTCTTCGTGGCCGTGCCGCTGTCATTCTGCGTGATTGATGAAACGAAGGGCGTGGCTGTTTTCAGCGAGCACGACGGGTATCTCGAATTCAGCCTGGACGAGGATGACGAGGTGACCGAGATTGTCGAGGACCGCTACGTGCACGAAGGCTGAGCGCGGCCCTGCCGTTCAAGCCGCGCGGCTTAGAGCCGACCCAGCGCGCGGTAGCGGGCAGTACCCTGCACGACCAGCTGTGCCAGTTCGTCCATCAGCAGCGGGTCCCAGCGGTCGAAGTTGAAGCAGGATTTGCCCTGCATGCGCTTCTTCAACGCCGGGCTGATGTCGGCCAGCAGCTCGGGGAATTCATAGACCGGCATGAAGTGGAAGGCGTGCTTGCGCCCGGAGACCTTCACCGCGCCGAAGAACTGCGGCTTGCCCCTGGCATCGGGGTGCGGGCCGTTGGCGTAGAAGTGATCGGGGCTGTCGTGCACCACCTGCAATGAACCGGCGGCATTGCGCAGCAGGCCGCGCAGTGCGGCGAACAGGTCGTCCGGCGTTGTGGCATCTGTCATGGGTTGGGCCCGTATCGGAACAACGTGGCGGACAGGTGCAGCGGTTGTGGTCCAGCGTAGCACTCCGTCTTCCCGTCTTCGCCTGCCCCGGACGGGTAACCCACACCACGTGCTTACCGACAGTCCGCGTCCTCGCCTTGCAGGGCTGCCGGGTCCAGCGGCCGCAGCTGGGCGATGCGCTCACGCTGTTCCTCGTTGGGCCCGCCCAGCCAGCGCACCTGGCAGCGTGCAGACAGCCGGCCCACCATGCGCCCCTGCTCGGGCGAGTACAGCACCGCCAGCGCAGTACCGGGGCATTGGTGGGCCTGGCAGGCGGTGTAGAACCACCATGCGCCGTCCTGCAGCTGCAGCGGCTGGCCCGGTGCGCTGGGCCCGCTCAGCAGGCGTTTGCGCAGCGGTGCGATGCCCGGCTCGCTGGATTCGGCATCGGCGGTGTCCTGCATGAGTGCATCGAACGCCGCCAGCAGCCTGGCGTCCTTGCGACCGCAGTCGTCCACCGTGTTGCCGCCCACCAGGGTGAAGAAGTAGGTGGCCAGCGGGTGGTCCTTGCAGGTGAGTTCGCCACTGGGGGTTTCGCCTTCGGGCTCGCCCTCGTTGCCCCACGCCGATGGGTCCACGCCATCTTCGATGGAAGGTTCGGGCGCGGGTGCCGTGGGCGTCGTCGTGGGTGCAGGCGCAGGCGCCGCTTCTGCCTTCGGTGCCGGTGCCGGTGCCTGCGAACACGCGGCCAACAGCGCGATGAGCCATGCGATGGCGAGATTCCTGGACGTCATTCCCTGTCCTTGGATGTCTGGAGTGCGACGGAGGGATTCTACGCGGTGCCGGTATTCCGCCGGGCATCCCCCGGCGTTAGGCTTGCACTGACCGCTTCCCTGGCTGCCAAGGACCCAGACGCATGCGCTGTTCAAGGTTTGCCCTGATCCTGGTCTGTGCAGCGTTGCTGGCCGGGCCTGCCGCTGCACAACAGCCGGCCACGCGACTTCCCGACGATGCCCTGCCCGCGGACCTGGACCGGGTGCTGCGCGATTACGAACAGGCCTGGCGCACCGGCGATGCGAAGGCACTGGCGGCGTTGTTCACCGAAGATGGATTCGTGCTGCAGAGCGCGCATGCACCGGTGCGCGGGCGCGCGGCCATCGAGGCCGCCTATGCCGGCCAGGGCAGCAGCCCGTTGCGGTTGCGCGCCTTGGCGCACGCGGTGGAGGGCAACACCGGCTACATCATCGGCGCGTACACCTACGGCAGCAATGTGGGCGATACCGGGAAGTTCACGCTCACGTTGCAGCGCGTGGGCGATGGCCCGTGGAAGATTTTTTCGGACATGGACAACACCAGCGCGCCGCCAAGGGCGAAGTGAGGCGGACGTCGCGCGCGCAAAAAAAACCCCGGCGCTGGGCCGGGGTTCTTCAGATCACTTGAACAGGGTATCCGGGTACTCCGGTTTCTGTTCCCGCGCCAGCAGCGCGCGCAGGCCTTCTTCAGGCGTCTGCTCGCCGTGCAGCACGGCACGCACGCGGTCGGAAATGGGCAGGTCGATGCCATGACGGCGCGCCTGTCGCATCACTTCGTCGGCGGTCTGCACCGATTCGACCACCTGGCCGATTTCGCGCACGGCGTCCTGCAGCGTCTGCCCGCGGCCCAAGGCCAGGCCCAGGCGACGATTGCGCGACAGATCGCCGGTGCAGGTCAGCACCAGATCGCCCAACCCGGCCAGACCCATCAGGGTTTCCGGCTTGGCGCCGATGGCCGCAGCCAGCCGCAGCATTTCATTCAGGCCACGGGTGATCAGGCCGGCACGGGCATTGAGGCCCAGCTGCATGCCATCGGCCACGCCGGTGGCCACAGCCAGCACGTTCTTCATGGCGCCACCCAGCTCGGCACCCACCATGTCATCGCCGGTGTAGGCGCGGAACGCCGGGCCATGCATGGCTTCGGCCACCGTCTGCGCGAACTCGGGCACGTCGCCGTGCACGGTGATCGCCGTCGGCAGGCCCTGGGTCACTTCCTTGGCGAACGACGGCCCGGTGACCACGGCCAGCGGCACGTCATCGCCCAGGATCTCGCGCGCTACTTCGTGCAGGAAGCGGCCCGAACCCGGTTCGAAGCCCTTGGTGGCCCAGGCCACGCCGGCACCGGCCGGTCGCAGCGGCGCCAGCGCGCGCACGGTTTCATTGAACGCGTGCGACGGGGTCACCACCAGGATCCAGGCGGCATCCTGCAGGGCGGCCGCCATGTCGGTGGTCGCGCGCAGGCTGTCCGGCAGTGGGATGCCCGGCAGGTAGCGGGGGTTTTCATGGCGCTGGTCGATGGCTTCGACCACGGCGGCATCGCGCCCCCACAGCACGGTCGGGTGACCGTGCCGGGCGAGCAGCGTGGCCAGCGCGGTTCCCCAGGAACCGGCGCCAAGCACGGCGACTTTGTCAGCGGTATCGCTCATCCGTGACGTCGTAGCCAAGCTCAGGCGTTGCCGGCCGGCTCGGAATCAGCCAGCGACGGCGCGTCGCCCTGTTCCTGGCGCTGGCGCAGGGTTTCGGCGTACAGGCCTTCGAAGTTGATCGGCTGCAGGAAGAACGGCGGGAAGCCGCCGGCCTGGATCAGGTCGCTGACCAGCTGGCGCACGTACGGGAACAGGATGTTCGGGCACTGGGTACCCAGCAGCACGTCGATCGACTGCGGGTCCAGGCCGACCAGGCCGAACACGCCGGCCTGCTTGACTTCGGCCACGTAGGCGGTGCGCTCACCGGCCTGGCAGGTCAGGGTCACGGCCAGCACGACTTCGAAGGCGTTTTCGCCCAGGCGCTGCACCTGCTGGTTCAGGTTCAGCTGCAGCTCCGGCTGCACCTGGTCATTGAAGATGGTCGGCGCGTTCGGCGACTCGAAGGAAACGTCCTTGACGTAGATCTTCTCGACGGTGAAAGCGGGGCCGGTAGCGGCATCGACCGGCGCAGCGGCGCCGTTGGTGATCTCTTCGGACATTTCCTGTAACTCCAGATGAATGCAATGAAAACGTAGGTCGAACTACAGCGATGGGGGCGGCAGGCGGCCCACACAAGGCCAATGCCGCCACCGCGTTCGATCAGTTGCGACCCTTGACCAGCGGCAGTTCGGCCTGCTGCCAGGCGGGAATGCCGCCATCGAGCACGAACACTTTTTCGAAACCGGCCTTCTTCAGCGCCTTGGCGGCGGTTTCCGAGGCGTTGCCGCTGCGGCACACCAGCACCACCGGGCTCTGCTTGGCGTTGGCCACCAGCTTGTGCTCCGGACCGAATGCGCTGGCCTGCGCCTGGCGGCTGCCGGCGATGTGGCCTTTTTCGAAGTCGCCACTGGCCGACAGGTCGACCACCACGGCACCACCGGCATTCATCAGCTGGGTCAGCTCAGCCGGCTTGATGCCCTTGAAGCCCCGGAACAGGCGGCGGACCTCGGTGACGATGATGGCCACGGTCAGGCCCACCAGGGCTGCGGACAGCATCGGGTTTCGGCCGGCAAAGGCCAGCAGCTCTTCGTAATTCACTCAGATCACGGGTCTATAAGCGGGGGCCGATTGTCGCACAAGCCGCAGGCTGGCCGTCACTGGCCCTGCCAGAGGTCCGGCAGGCCGGCCGCCTGCCACCAGCGCTTGGCTTCCGGGTCCCAGCGCCAGCGCTCGGTCACTACCACGGTGCGCTCGGCCTGGGTGTTCTGGTTGATCACCCCGATTTCCACCCGGCGCTCGACCTGCCCCCCGTCCAGCGCGGCCGAGCTGCGTTCGCGGTAGGACGACACCCGCAGCTGGGCGTAGCGGTTCAGCTCGAACTGGGTGGGCGGCTTGTCCTTGCGCAGCTGGGGGTCCAGGTAGGCGATGGCGTCGTCCATCGTGCCCCAGCGGATGGTCGCCCCATAGGCGATCTGGGTTTCTTCCAGCAGCTTGCGCTGCTTGCGGGTCAAATCGTCGGCCGCCGCGCTGGCGACGGCACTGACCAGCAGCAACGAACACAACAGGATCTGGATCAGGCGGCGCATCGGTGGGTTCCCCAGGACGTCAGCCTGACATCCTACCCTTTGGCGAAGGCAACGAAGCGACCGCTGAATTCAGCGGCCGGGCGGCCATCGGCGCCGGGCTGGGTGGCGACGATGCTGATGCGCGCCTTGCCGCGCTGGCGGAAGGTGGACAGGAAAGTGTCCCAGGCGCTGCCTTCTGCCGCGGCCGCATGGGCGTGCAGGTCCTCGTAGACCGGCGCCAGGTAGCGCAGGTTGCTGTCGGCCACGTAGACCTCGGCGTCGTGCCCGGCCAGGCGCAGGCGCAGGCTGACCAGGGCCCAGCCGGACAGGGTGAGCACCGAGGCCAGGCTGCCACCGAAGGCATTGCCCTTGTCGTTGACGTTGGCGGCCAGCGGCGCGGTGATGCGCAGCACGCCGTCGGCGTAGCCGTCCAGACGGATCTGCATGGCGCGCACGGCCGGCATGCAGTCGAGCACGTCCTGCAGGGAGGCCAGCGAGGAAGTCAGGGCATCAACGGACATCGGAGCAGCAACCACGACAACGAAGGGCCCGCATAATGACGTCAATGCCCAACCATACGATACCCACTGGCTGGACCCTGATTTCGCTGCGACCGCAGGGCCAGCACGCCGTGCTGCGCCGTGCGGCGGCCCCGTTCGGCGGGACCACGCTGGCCTTGTCGCCCTGGCGGCTGCGGCGGTTGCAGGGCGCGGCGGTGGAACAGCGGCTGAACCAGGCACTGGCCTGCCCGCGGGTGGTGTTCACCAGTCCGGCCGCGGTGGCCGCTGCGGCGGCGCTGGTGTCGCTGCCGGCCGCACAACGCGGCCCCTGGCTGACGGTCGGTGAAGGCACCGCACGTGCACTGCTCGCACAGGGAGTGTCCGACGTGCAGGCGCCGCAGCGGATGGACAGCGAAGGCCTGCTGGGCCTGCCCGCGCTGGACAACGTGCAGGGGCTGCAGATCGGCCTGGTGACCGCCCCCGGCGGCCGTGGCCTGATTGCCGCGCAGCTGCAGCAGGCCGGCGCGCAGATCCTGCGTTGCGACGTGTACGAACGGGTGCCGCTGCGTGTGTCGCGTCGTGCATTGTCGCGTCTGACCCACTCGGCGACCCCGTGGCTGCTCGCCGTCAGCAGCGGCGAAGCGTTGCAGCGGCTCTGGCAGCAGCTGTCACCGCGGTGGCAGCAGCGGCTGCGCCAGCAGGCCGTCGTGCTGGCCGCCAGCGAACGACTGGCCGTGCAGGCGCAGGCGCTGGGCCTGGCCCGGGTGCTGCGCAGCGACGGTCCCACGGCCGCGCAGATGGTCGCCACCGCACACGCCGCACTCACCGCCCCGGCAGCGAACTGAACAGGCGCCCGGCGCACGCTTGCTGCGTTGATCGCCAGCGGTGATGCTGTGTGCAACGCCGCCGGCCGGGCCCACCCGGGCGCGCCGCCGACAAGGAAGCCTGATGAACGACACGCCCCCCTCTGCCGCCCCCCGCTCCCCTGCCCGCTGGCTGCTGGCCACCGCCGTGGTGGTCGGCCTGGCGGCAGCCGGCTATGGCGGTTGGTACTACTGGCAACAGCAGCAGCGCGAACAGCAGGCGCAGGCGCAGACCGCCGCCGTGCAGGTGCAGGGCTTGGAAGCAGCGGTGGAGGCCCTGCGCCGCGACCAGCGCGCCAGCAGCCAGCGCCTGCAGGATGCGGCAGCCACCAACCGCGTGCTGCGCGACGAGATGCTGGGCCTTTCCCAGCGCAGCGCGCTGCTGGAAGAAAACCTGGCCAAGCTGACCGAGAGCGCGAACCAGGGCCGCCAGGCGGTGCAGCGCGATGAGGCTGAGCTGCTGCTGACCCAGGCCGCGCAACGCCTGGCCTTCGCCGACGATGTGGACGGTGCCCGCCGCCTGTATGGCCTAGCCGCCACCGCGCTGGCCGAGCTGCCCGACAGCGACGGGCTGAACCTGCGCCAGGCGCTGGTGCAGGAACGCGACGCGCTGGACGCACTGGGCGATGGCCCGCGCGTGCTGGCCTTGCAGCGCTTGGATGCCGTTTCACAGGCGTTGCAGCGCCTGCCTTCGCAGGTGCAGCCCGCCTCGCCCGTTGCGCCGGTGGCGCGGCCCTGGTGGCAGGCCGCCATCGCGGCGTTCGTGGATATCACCCCCAGCCTCCTGCAGGGCCCCCTGACCGCCGGCGAACGTGCCAGCGCCGAACAGGCATTGGAACTGGAACTGACCCTGGCCCGTGCCGCCATTGAGCGCGGCGATGGCCGCGGCCGTGACGCCGCGCTGGCCCGCGTTGACCAGTGGGCCCAGCGCCGCTGGCCGGATTCACCAGCCCTGCGCGCGCAACGTGCTGAACTGCAGGCCCTGCGCCAACTGCCCCTGCAGGCCGATGGCAGCGTACTTGGCAGCACGCTGCGGCAGCTGCGCACCCAGACCGACCGGAGGTAAGACCGTATGAAACCCGTGCAATCCCTGGTCGTGCTGTTGCTGGCCGTGGCCATCGGCATTGTTGCCGCGCAATGGCTGGGCGCCGAAGACCTGAACCGCTATGGCGAGGTGATCCTGCGCCACGGTGGCTACGACTACCACAGCAACCTGCCCAAGGTGGCACTGCTGGCGGTGATCGCCGTACTGGTGCTGTGGCTGCTGTGGAGCCTGATTGCCGCGCCGTTCCGCGCGTGGGGCCGCTACCGCCGCAAGCAGGGCCGGGTGCGGCTGATCGATGGCCTGCAGGCCTATGAGCATGGCCAGTGGCAGCGAGCGGAAAAGCTGCTGGATGGTGCCGCGCAGGATTCGGAAGTGACCGCGATCGCGCTGGCCAATGCCGTGCGCAGCGCGCAGGCACGTGCCGATGGCGCCGGCGGTGAAACGCTGCTGCAGCGGTTGGGCGAGCGCGATGCCACGCTGCACGCGCTGCTGCGCGCCGAACAGTTGCTGGGCCGCGATCTGCCGGTGGACGCCATCAACACCCTGGATGCAGCGGCGATCCAGCCGCTGCCGCCGCGTGGCCTGTGGCTGCGCACCGAAGCACTCGCCCGCGCCGGCCGTGCCCACGAGGCATACGGCCAGCTGGGCGCGCTGCGGCAGAGCAAGGTGCTGCCCAGCGAGGCCGCCAGCGAACTGGAAGCCCGGCTTGCCGCGCAGGCGCTGCTGGAAGCGGCCGATGTGAACGCGCTGGCCGCGCAGTGGGAAACCACGCCCAAGGCGCTGCGGCCGACCCCCGAAGTGGTGGGTGCCTACGCCACCCGGGCGGTGGCACTGGAATGGGATGAGCCTGCCCTGCTGGCGCTGGAACAGGCGCTGGACCAGCGCTGGGACGACGAACTGGTGGCGCTGTACGGCCGCCTGCCGGTAGACCGCCTGGCTACCCGCCAGGCCAACCTGCAGCGCTGGCGCAACGTACATGACGATTCGGCGGCGCTGCGCCTGGCCCAGGGCCGGGTGGCACTGGCGCAGCAGGACTGGACCGCGGCCGATGCCTTCCTGCACGAAGCGATTGCCGCCGGTGCGGGTGCGCCGGCATGGGAAGCGCTGGGTGAAGCCTTCGCCCAGCGCGGTGAGCATGCGCTGGCCACGCAGTGCCTGGCCAACGCGCTGCGCCTGCAGCGTGGCGAGGACAGCGTGGCGCTGGTGCGTGCCGGTAGCACCGAGGCACCGCTGCGGGCGACGGTGGAAGAACAGCCGACGGTGGTGCAGCCGCCGGTGTACGACGCCAAAGACCGCTGATCGTGTGCCGACCAACGGTCGGCACCCACCGGGTCGACAATAAAAACGCCGCCCGATGGGCGGCGTTTTCAATTCCAGGGTTGGATGCGCTCAGCGTTCGACGATCGCCACCACGCCCATGCCGCCAGCGGTGCAGATCGACACCAGGGCACGACCGCCGCCACGTTCGGCCAGTTGCTTGGCCGCCGTGGCGATGACGCGGGCGCCGGTGGCGGCGAACGGGTGGCCGGTGGCCAGCGACGAGCCCAGCAGGTTGATCTTGTCCGGGTCGATGCGGCCCATCGGCGCGTCCAGGCCCAGGCGGTTGCGGCAGTAATCCTCGCTCTCCCACGCACGCAGGGTGCACAGCACCTGCGCAGCGAAGGCCTCATGGATTTCGTAGATGTCGAAATCCTGCAGGGTCAGGCCATTGCGCTTCAGCATTTCCGGCACGGCCACGGTCGGTGCCATCAGCAGGCCTTCGCCGTGCACGAAATCCACCGCCGACACATGGGCATCGCGCAGGTAGGCCTGCGGTTCGTGGCCATGTGCGCGGGCCCATTCTTCGCTGGCCAGCAGCACCGCGGCGGCACCATCAGTGAGCGGGGTGGAATTGGCGGCGGTGAGCGTGCCGCGTCCCGAGACCTTGTCGAAGGCCGGCTTCAGCGTGGCCAGTTTTTCCAGCGAGGTATCGGCGCGCAGGATGTTGTCGCGCTCCACGCCGCGGAACGGTGCGATCAGGTCATTGAAGAAGCCGCGCTCATAGGCGGCGGCCAGCTTCTTGTGCGAGGAAACGGCCCACTCGTCCTGCGAATCGCGCGAGATGTTCCATTCCTTGGCCATGTCCTCGCAGTGGTCGCCCATGCTCTTGCCGGTACGCGGTTCGGCCACGCCGGGAAACTCGGGCTTCAGTTCCGAGAGCTTGAACCCCGAGGTGAGGGCACGGATCTTGTCGCCGGTGGTCTTGGCCCGGTTGGCCGCCAGCAGGCGCGCACGCAGCTTCTTGCCGTAGACGATCGGCACGTCGGAGGTGGTATCGGAACCGCCACCGATGCCCGATTCGATCTGCCCCAGGGCGATCTTGTTGGCGACGGTGATGATGCTGTCCAGCGAGGTGCCGCAGGCGCGCTGCAGGGTGATGCCCGGGGTCAATGGCGACAGGCCCGAAGACAGCGTAGCCTCGCGGCCAAGGTTCCAGTCGCTGGAGTGCTTGATGACCGCACCCATGGCCACTTCACCCAGCTGCTGGCCATGCAGGCCGAAACGTTCGACCAGCGCGCCCAGCGTACGTACCGACATGCCGAGGTTGCCGACATCCGAATACGCGGTGTTCTGGCGGCAGAACGGAATGCGGACGCCACCGAGGATGGCGACGGGACGAGCGTTGGGCATGGAGATACCTGGCATGGATGAGGGTGTCTGCAACATGGCCTGCACGGCAGAGCAGGCATAATGGGGCCAAGTGTAGCTGCCGCCCTGTGATGGGCCAACCGTGGAACCATGAGCAAACCCGACCCCGCGATGAACGCCCCTGGCGTGCTGGCCCTGGAACTGGCCGGCGGAGAAATTCCTGGCCAGGCGGTCCTCAGTGCCGAACAGGCCGGCGAACTGGCCGAACGTATCGGCCGCGATCTGTCCAAGCTGGTGCCGCAGGTGGCCGAGCTGGACCTGGTGTTCGCCGCCGCCCATTTCGACCCGGCCGAAGTACTGCGCCCGGGTTGGCCGATCCACCGCCGCCTGGAAGAACTGCAGATGCGTGCGCCCGGCCGCAACCAGGGCCCGCGCCTGCTGGCCTTCGGTGCCGATGCACAGGGTGATGTGCCGCTGCCGTTCCAGGCCGACGCCACCCTGGTGGGCGGTGGCCTGCGCGTGGTGCCGTTCCTGCTGACCGGCAGCGATGCGGCCACCATTGCCGCGGTGGCCGATGCGCTGGAAGAAACACTGCTGGCCAACGGCATGGCCCACGCTGATACCGCGCTGATGGCGCAGAAAGGCTTCGGCGCCCGGGTCGAGCACGCGCGCTATTTCACGGTCAATGACCTGGCCGCGATGATGTCGATGCAGTACGACAACCAGGGCCTGGCCGCACTGTGGCCGCTGATCGAGACGGCCATCCTGGCCCCAGCCGAAGAAGAGTGGCTGGACGCGGCGCCGGAACCGCTGCTGCGCTATGTGCAGGGCGAGGCGCGCATGGCGCTGTTCGATCCCGCCGGCTGGTGTGCGTATTACAACCATGCCAAGGGTGATTGCGATCGCCTGCAGGGCATCTACGAGCAGTTCCTGATGCGCCAGCGGCAGATGGCTGCGGTGCTGGAAGCGCACGGCGTACCGGTGCTGTTCGTGCACTGCGAAGCCGGACAGGACGCGCGCGCGCTGCTGGCGCGTTGATGTCCGGATAGGGTGCGCCGCCGGGCATGGCCCGGCGATACCGCAAAGAAAAACGCCGGCTTGCGCCGGCGTTTCTGCTTTCTTACGGGGCCTTCTGGATGACCGCGCAGGCCAGGCGCGCACCGGCGTTGCCGGTCGGCTGGGTCTTGTAGTCGTCGGCGTCGGCGTGGACGATCAGGCCGCGGCCGATGATGTCGAAGTCATCACCCTTGCCGATGTTGACGTTGCTGGACACCGGGCCATCGATGGTGGCCACGCCCTTGTCGTCGGCCTTGATGTTGGGCATGTCGCCGCCGTGGTGCGGATCGGCCGCCACGCTGCCGTGGTCCTGCTTGCCCGGGTTGAAGTGGCCACCGGCGCTCATGCCGTCCGGCGCGCTGCAGTCACCCTTTTCATGGATGTGGAAGCCGTGCTCGCTGCCCGGCTTCAGGCCGCTGATCTGGCCGGTGACGTGCACCTTGCCATCGACCACCTTGAAGGTGACGCTGCCCTTGGTTTCATTGCCCTGGGTCGGCGCCAGTTCGGCGCTGGCCGTGGCATCGGTGGTGGCATCGGCCGCTGCATCAGCCGCCGGGGCGCTGGCCGGATCGGCCGGTGCTGCCGAACCTTCGGCCGGAGTGGTGGCCGGTGCTTCGGCTTCCGGCGTGGCCGGCTGGCTGCAGGCCGCCAGGCCCAGGGCGGCGATGGCCGCGAACAGCGAGGTGTGGATCAGACGCATGTGAATCTCCTTGGTGAGGGTGCCGGCGGGCGATCAGCGGGTAACCCGGATCACGCCACAGGCAATGCGGACGCCGGCGTTGCCGGCGGGCTGGCTGCGATAGTCATCGGCATTGGCATGCACGACCAATGCACGACCGGCGATATCGGTGGCGGCGCCTCCGCCTAGGGTAACGCCCTTCAGGTGCACATCGACGTTGGCGCGGCCCTGTGCATCGGACTGCAGGTTGTCGATGTCGCCCAGGTGGTGTTTGCCGCTGCCAGCACGACCGTGCGCGCTGCCGCCGGGGTTGAAGTGATTGCCGGCGCTGCTGGCGTCGACCGCACTGCAGTCGCCACGCTCGTGGATATGGAAGCCGGCCTGCTGCATCGGCTGCAACCCGCCGATCAACCCGGTCAGATGGATACCGCCCGCTTCCGGCTTCAGCACCAGCCGACCGCTGACGATGCTGGCCGAGGCCGGCGCCAGGTTGGCTTCGCCCAACTGGGCCACGGGTGTGGTGACGACCGGCGGCGGTGTGGGCTGCGGCTTCTGCGGCGCGCTGCCACAGGCAGACAGCAGCACGGCGGCGGACAGCGGCAGGACGGCAGAGGACAGGCGCATCAGGAACTCCTTGCAGGGAACACTACGGACGGCATCGTCCATGGCGGATCAACAGTTCGGCAAGCGGGCGCGAGGGCCATGTGCAGGGGGCGTTCAATGGCCCCCGCGGCGGCGGCCGGCACCCAGTTTGCGGGTGAGCGTATTGCGGCCCAGGCCCAGGCGTGCGGCGGCTTCGGCGCGGCGGCCATGGGTGATCTGCAGCGCGGCGTCCAGCAACGCGTGGTCCACCCGCTCGCGCACCTGCGCGTGCAGTCCTTCGGCGCCCTCCAGCAACTGCCGGCGCGCCCATTCGGACAGCAGGGTCTCCCACTGCCCCGGATCAGCACCCGCGCTGCTGCCACGACGGCTTCGGCTGCGGTTCAGCGCGGTGTCCACGTCGGCCACGCCGATGGTTTCGGCCGCGGCCAGCGCGGCCATGCGCCAGCAGACGTTTTCCAGTTCACGCACGTTGCCCGGCCAGTCGTGTTCGCGCAGCGCCTGCAGGGCGGCGGCGGTCAGTCGCTTCGGCGGCGTGTCCAGTTTGTGGGCGGCTGCGGCCAGGAACGTGCTGGCCAGCTGCGCGATGTCCTCGCGGCGTTCGCGCAAGGGCGGCAGCTGCAGACGCACCACGTCCAGCCGGTGCAGCAGATCGGCGCGGAACCTGCCCTGCGCGACCAGCCCTTCCAGGTCCTGGTGGGTGGCGGCGACCACGCGCACATCCACATGGATCAGCTCGCGGCCACCTACGCGGAAGAACTCACCCTGGGCCAGCACACGCAGCAAGCGGGTCTGCAGCGGCAGCGGCATGTCGCCGATTTCATCCAGGAACAGGGTGCCGCCGTTGGCCTGCTCGAAGCGGCCGATATGGCGGCGCTGCGCACCGGTGAACGCGCCCGCCTCGTGGCCGAACAGTTCGCTTTCCAGAAGCTCGGCCGGAATGGCGGCGGTGTTGAGCGCCACGAACGGGCCCTGCGCGCGCGGCGATTCACGATGCAGCGCATTGGCTACCAGTTCCTTGCCGGTGCCGGTTTCGCCGGTGATCAGCACCGCCAGCGGTGCCTGCGCCAGACGGCCGATGGCGCGGAACAGCGCGCGCATGGGCGGGGTGTCACCCACCAGTTGCGGCGGCTGGTCGCTGGGCGTCTCGCTGACCGGGGTGGGCGCGGCCAGGGCCGGCGCCACCGCAGGCAACACGCGCTGGGCGAGCGCCACCGCATCGTCCAGATCGAAGGGCTTGGACAGGAATTCGTGGGCACCGCCGCGGAACGCACCGGCCGTGCTGGCCACATCGGTATAGGCCGACATCACCACCACCGGCAGCTGCGGCAGCGCCGCCTTCAACTTGTCCAGCAGCACCAGGCCATCGTCGCCGGGCATGCGTACATCGGTGAACAGCAGCGCCGGTGGCGGGTTCTCGGCCAACGCTTTCAGCGCCGGTGCCGCGCTGTCGAAATCGTCCACCTGGTAGCCGGCTTCGCGCAGCGCAGTGCACAGCACGAAGCGCACGGCACGATCATCGTCGACCACCCAGATGCGCTGCGCGGACGGAGAGAGTTCAGACATCGCGCGGGGCCTCCTCGGCCGGGGCGGTGCCGTTGCCGATCGGCAGCAGCAGGGTGAACACGGTATGGCCGGGGCGCGAGCGGTAGGTCAGCGTGCCGCGATGCTCGCGCGTGACCTGCTGGGCCAGCGCCAGGCCCAGGCCGGTGCCTTCGGCGCGGCCACTGACCAGCGGCAGGAACAGGTGCTCGGCCAGTTCTTCGGGCACGCCGCGGCCGTCGTCGGCAATTTCCAGGCGCAGCGCCAGCGTGTGCAGTTGTTCGGCGATGCGCACGCCATGTTCAACGCGCGTGCGCAGGGTAATGACCCCGGCGCCGGCCTGGATGGCGTTGCGCACCAGGTTCCACACAGCCTGGGTGAGGCGGTCGGCGTCGCCGGCGAATTCGGGAATGCTGGGGTCGTAGTCACGCTGCAGGCGCACCGCCCAGCCGGCCTCGCTTTCGGCAAGGCGCAGCACGCGCTCCAGCGCAGCGTGGATGTTCAGCGGGGCGTGCGGCGCGGCCGGCGCCGGTGACAGCAGCTGGTCGAGCAGCCCGTTGAGGCGTTCGATTTCCGAGCCGATCAGTTCGATCAGTTCGCGTTCGCTGGCATCGCGCTGGGCGGCACGCCGCGACAGCAGCTGGGCGGCGCCCTTCAGTCCGGCCAGCGGGTTGCGCAGTTCGTGGGCCAGACCTTTCAAGGCGGCGCTGAGCGCGCTGGGCAGGGCCTGGGTCGGGTCCAGGCCGGGGAATTCATCCACCGGGTGTGCTTCCAGCAGCCAGCCGCCGTCATCGCGGCGGCTCATCCAGCCTTCGGCGAAGCGCGCGGCCTCCCCCGGCACCGCCAGCGCCAACCGGTTCAGGCGCAGGCTGTCGCGCTCGTCGCGGGCCAGGAAATGGGCCAGTGCCTCGCCCTGCACTTCCAGCGCGGCCAGCGGCTGCCCCAGCAGGCGGCGGACGCTGACGCCCAGCCAGCGAGCGAAGGCCGGGTTGCAGCCGATGATGCGGCCATCGGCCCCAGCCCAGGCCAGCGGCGTGCCGAGGGCATCAAGGGACGGCGGGGGTGCGGGGTCGGACATTGCACCAATGTAGTGCAAAACGAGGTGTGGGGGTCAGAGCCTTTTTCTGCGAAAAGGGCTCTGACCCCCACATGCGCGGCGGGGTCCGGGGTCGGATCCCTTTCCGCAGAGAAGGGCTCTGACCCCTGCAGGTCGAGCAAGCTCGACCACTACCGGGTGGGTGGCCGGTTACAGCTTCATGTTCAGGCCAACGAAGACGCTGCGGCCGGGCGCGGGAGAGAACATCGGGCGGGCGCTGTCCCAGAAGAAGCTGTCGTACCAGGCGTAGGCATATTCGCGGCCGGTGACGTTCTTCAGCTGCAGGTCCACGCTCCAGTGTGGGTTGATCTGGTAGGCGGCACTGAGGTCGAGCACGGCGAAGCCACCGAACTTGCCGGCCACGTTGCGCTCTTCCAGGTAGTAGTCGCCCTGCGCGCGTGCCTGCAGACCCAGCCGCAGTGCGTCGCTGGCCTGGTAATCCACGCCCAGGTTGCTGATATGGCGCGGCGTGGCCGCCACTTCGCGGCCCTGCAGGGAAACACTGGCATCGCGGTCGTCGCGGGTGATCTTCGCTTCCTGGTAGGCATGCGAGGCCCAAACCATCCAGTCATCGCCCAGCTGCAGGCTCAGCTGCGCATCCACGCCACGGCGCCGGGTCTTGCCCAGGGTGACCGTGGTGCCGGTGGCCGGCATGTTGGACACCTCGTTCTCCGCGTCCTGCTGCCACACCGCCAGACGCGCCTGCGCGCCCTGGAAGGGCTGGTACTTCAGACCCAGCTCCATGCCGGTGTTGGTGGACGGCTGCATCGGCGCCTGGCCGGGGGTCAGATAGGCCGGCGCGGTGGACCCGGTGAGCACCTGGAAGGTGCGGCCCCAGTTGGCGTACACGTGCGTGTTGGCACTCAGGCTGTGGATCACGCTCAGCTTGGGCTGGCCAATGGTGCCGTAGTCCTGCAGGCGGCCGCTGACACCGTTCATCAGGTGCGTGGTGCCACTGAAGCGGTCGATGCGGTACGCCGGCACGATCTTCCACGCTGCGTTTGGCTGGTAGATGGCCTGCACGTAGGCGCCCCAGTTGTCGAAGCTGTGGCGGTCGTTGTTCTGTACCCGCGCCGGCGCCACGCTGAAATCGGTGGGTTCGGCGTAGCTGTAGCGCTCGCGGATGTAGCCGTTGTCCTGCTGCTCGTAGTTCAGGCCTCCTTCGACGGTGAGGACCGGCGCAGCCTGCCAGGTCAACGTGCTGATCAGACCGGTCTGGCGCTCATCCCACACGCGGCGCTGGCGCGGCAGGTTGCCGCTGGGCAGATCGCTGAACGTCACGCGGCGGTCGTCTTCGTAGCGGTTGTAGTACAGACGGGTGCCGAAGCTGAGCGCGTCGCTGAGCGCCAGATCCAGATGCGCGGCGATCTGCCGCATGTCACGGTCATCGCCATCGTTTGCATTGCGCAGGTCGCTGCCACGACGGTGCGTGCGCAGTTCATCGGCGGTCATGAAGCCCGGTTCGTCGGCTTCGTGGTGGTAGGCGCGCGCGGTCACACCCACGCGCAGGCTGTCTTCCAGCGAACCGTAAAACCACTTGCCGCCCAGCGCGTACTTCTTCGAGGTGTCGTGGTCGCGGTAACCATCGCTGGCCTGCTGGCCGATGAAGTAGTTCTGCGCGAAGCCATTGCTTTCGCGGCCGATCGCCAGCTGCGCATCGCGGGTGTTGTAGCTGCCGTAGGCCAGGCGCGCATCGGTGTAGTTGCCGCCCTGGCGCGTGCCGAAGTTCACGTTGCCGCCGATGTTGTGCAGCCCGTAGCGCGGATCGTTGGTCCCGCGCACCACCTCGATGTAGCTGATTTCCAGCGGAAACAGCATGTCGATGAAGCGCTGGTTGCCGCTGTTGACGTTGCTGGGAATGCCGTCGATCAGGGTCTTGATGGCGTTGAGGTAGCCCTCGCCGTTGAAGGCGCGGAAGCTGACCTTGCCCGATTCGGCGCCCTGCCGGGTTTCGGTGAGCTGGATACCGGGCATCTGCCCCAGCAGTTCCCAGCTGTGTGAGACGTTGCGGTCTTCGATCTGGTCCGCACCCAGCACGTCCACCGAGGTCAGCACCTGGTGTGCGCTGAGCTGGCCTTCGCTGTGCTGGTGCACCTGCACCTGCACCTTGCCGAGGGTGAGCGCGGCATCGGCCGACTGCGCGAAGGCATCGGGGACGAACGGGGCGGCCGCGAGGGCGGCCACCAGGGTGGGGGTCTTCATGGGGTGGAAGCGGGTGGGTAGAATGTAATTCTATAACATTTCGCCCACACGCTTTGTAGAGTCGAGCCATGCTCGACTGCTCCTGGCAGACAGCAGTCGAGCATGGCTCGACTCTACAAAAGCGGGTGGAGCGGGGTTAGACCGGGTAGCCGGTGGCTTCGCGGGCCTTCTTCCAGGCGCTTTCGAATTCGCGGGCGCTGATTTCGTCGTCTTCGTCGAAATCCAGGAACGAGACGGGCTGGTCGGCCAGCACGAAGCGGTCGTCGCTCTGGCCGTGCTCGTCGGCCCAGACCAGCTTGGTGCCGTAGATTTCAACCTGCCGCACGATCTTCTCGCCGCGGGCTTCCATCAGCACGTTGCCCTTGCCCAGGCCCGATTCGGCCCAGTGCTTGTAGTACTTCTTGGCGGTGCTGTTCTTGATGTTCTTCATTGCTGCGGCCGGATAGTTCGGAATGGCGCCATTATCAGGCATCCGGGGTCAGAGCCCTTGCCTGCGGCAAGGGATGCGACCCCGGCTGGTTCAGTTCGGCAGGGCGGCGCCCTTGGGCCACAGCAGCCAGAGGCGGCCCTGCTGCTTCATGTCGCCGGCCAGCTTGCCGGCGGCGTCGCCGCTGCCCCAATAGAGGTCCGCGCGCACCTCGCCGGCAATCGCACCGCCGGTGTCCTGTGCGGCCACCGGGCGCACCACCGGACTGCCATCCGGGCGCGTGGTGGACAGCCACAGCAGGCTGCCCAGCGGCACCACGCTGCGGTCCACCGCCACGCTGTAACCGGCGGTGAGCGGCACGTTCAACGAGCCGCGCGGGCCTTCCAGGCTGTCGGCGTTGCGCACGAAGAACACGTAGCTGGGGTTGCTGCGCAGCAGCTCGGGCACGCGCGCCGGGTTGGCCTTGGCCCAGGCGCGGATCGCGTCCATGGTCACGTCTTCTTTCTTCAGCGCGCCCTGGTCCACCAGCCAGCGGCCGATGGCGCGATAGGGGTGGCCGTTCTGTTCGGCGTAGGCCAGCCGCACTTGGCTGCCATCGGCCAGGCGCACCCGGCCCGAGCCTTGGATCTGCAGCAGCTGCAGGTCCATCGGGTCGGTCAGCCAGGCCAGTACCGGCGCTTTGGCGCCCTTGCTGGCGATGGTGCCGGCGTCGTCGTAGGGCTTGAGCACCTTGCCGTCGAGGCGGCCGCGCAGGCGTTTGCCCTTCAGCTCGGGGTAGAGGCTGTCCAGCTGCACCACGATCAGATCGTCGGGCGTGCCATACACCGGCACCGTGGCAGTGGCCGTGCGGGTGAGGCTGCCGGGGTAGATGGGTTCGTAGTAGCCGGTGATCAGGCCATCGGCCTGATGGCCCCCGGCGCGCAGTGCGTACACGTCGAGGTCGCGCTGCAGGAACTGGCGGATCGCCACCGGGTCCTTGTCGGACACCGTGGCCGCCGTCGCGCAGGGCTGGGCCCAGACCGCATCGTTCTTCAGGCGGGTGCAGCTGCTGCGCCAGGCGACGAAGCCGGCCTGCAGGTCGGCATCGGAGACCGCCGGCAGCACCTTCCAGTCGACCTTGGCGTAGGTGGCGGCAGCGGGCTTGGCGGCCACGGGGGCGCCGGGGCGGGTGCCGGTGGTGGCACAGCCAGCGAGCAGGGCAGCGCCGAGCAGGAGAAGCAGTGCGCGCGAAGACGACTTAACAGTGATCATCGTCGCAATGTAGTGGGGCCGAGGGTGGCGGAGCAACCTCCGGTGGCGCCGGGCCATGCCCGGCGGAAAGCGGATCCCGCGCTGCGCGCTCGCCGGGCATGGTCCAGCGCTACCTTCAGATGGCTACGGCGTCTGCAGCAGCAGCGAATGCAGGATGCGCGCGTCTTCGGCGTCCAGGTTCTTGGGCAGATCGTCGCTGCCGCGGAAGCGGCGATGGAAGGCGGCGACGGCCGCTTCGCGATCCTCCAGCGGGTAACCGAAACGCGCCATCGCATTCCACGCATCGAAACCGTCCGGTGCGGGGCCATCGCTGGCACGCGGCCACACGCCGAAGCCGGCCCCGGCCAGCTGCTGCCACGGGAAGAAGCGGCTCGGGTCGGCCTTGCGCGTCGGCGCGAGATCGGCGTGGCCGATCACCTGCCGCGGCGGGATATTGAGGCGCTCGGTAAGGTCACGCAGCAGCAGGATCAACGATGCGATCTGCGCCGGCGTGAAGGGCGTGCTGCCGTTGTTGTCCAGCTCGATGCCGATGGAGGCCGAGTTGAGATCGGTGATGGTGCCCCAGCGGCCGGAACCCGCATGCCAGGCGCGGCGTTCATCGCTGACCAGCTGGTAGCGGTGGCCATCGGCACCGATGAGGTAATGCGCGCTGACCCGGCCACCGCTGTTGGCGGTGCGCAGCGTGTGCAGGCTCTGCTGCACCGAATCCTGTTCGGTGTGGTGGATGACGATGACGACCGGATCGCGCGCGTTCTGGTTGGGCGAAGGCACCCAGGTCGCCAGCGGATTGCGGGTTTCCTGCGGTGCGGAGGCACAGGCGGCCAGCAGCAGGCAGGCCGAGAGCATGAGGGTCGTACGGATCAGGTGCATGCGTTCGATTGTGCGCGATCAGGCGCGATGATGCATGCCCATGCAGTAGATCCACGCCATGCGTGGACGCTGTGGCGGGCGACCTTCGCAGGCCGCCCGCCGTTACCTCAGGCCTCGTAGGCCGATTCACCATGCGAGGTGACATCCAGGCCAGTGCGCTCTGCCTCTTCGGTCACGCGCAGGCCCACCACCACCTTCACCAGCAGCAGGATGGCCGCGGTGACCACCGCCGACCAGACCACGGTGAGGCCAACGCTGACCACCTGCACCCACACCTGGTGGCCGATATCCAGATCGGCCTTGGTGCCGCCCAGCGACTGCGCGCTGAACACACCGGTGAGGATGGCGCCGACGATGCCGCCCACGCCGTGCACACCGAACACGTCGGCGGTGTCGTCCACCTTCAGCAGGCGCTTCAGGCCGGTGACGCCCCACACGCAGACCACGCCGGCGACGAAACCAATCACGATCGCGCCCAGCGGGCCGACGGTGCCGCACGCCGGGGTGATGCCGACCAGACCGGCTACCGCACCCGATGCTGCACCCAGTGCCGACGGCTTGCCCTTGGTGATGGCTTCCACCAGGGTCCAACCCAGCACCGCAGCGGCGGTGGCCAGCACGGTGTTGAGGAAGGCCAGCGACGCGACGGTGTCAGCGGCAGCGGCCGAACCGGCATTGAAGCCGAACCAGCCCACCCACAGCAGCATCGCGCCGATGTAGGTGAACGGCACGTTGTGCGGCTTCAGCGCGGTCTGGCCGTAGCCCAGGCGCTTGCCCAGGAACCACGCACCGACCAGGCCGGCCACACCGGCGTTGATGTGCACCACGGTGCCACCGGCGAAATCGATCGCGCCCATTTCACCCAGGTAGCCACCGCCCCAGACGATGTGCGCCATCGGGATGTAGCTGAGGGTGAACCACAGTGCCGAGAACAGCAGCACCGCGCGGAACTTGATGCGTTCGGCGAAGGCACCGACGATCAGCGCGGTGGTGATGCCGGCGAAGGTCGACTGGAAGGCGACGAACAGGTAGTCGGGCAGCCCGGCAATGGGCGTGTTGCCCACCGAATCGGGCGTGAAGCCCTTCAGGAACGCGAACTCGGTGAACGAGCCGAAGAACGGGTTGCCTGCGCTGAACACCGCGCTGTAGCCGTAGGCCACCCACAGCAGCAGCACCAGCGAGAACACCACCAGGATCTGGCTGAGCACCGACAGCACGTTCTTCGAACGCACCAGGCCGCCGTAGAACAGGGCCAGGCCCGGCACCACCATCAGCAGCACCAGCAGGGTCGAGGTCAGCATCCAGGCGACATCGCCGTGGTCGAATGCCGGCGCAGCCGCTTCGGCGACCGCCGGTGCTGCCGCGGCCGGGGCCTGCAGCGGTTCAACAGCAACAGTTTCGTTGGCCAGCGGGGTGACCTGGGCCTGGGCATGGGCGCTGCCCGGCCAGACGCCGGCGGCCAGCGCACTGAGCAGCATCAGCAGGCACACCAGATGGAACCGGGCTTGCCACCCGGCGAGAAGGCGCATCTTCATGGGGGAATCTCCGGAAGGGGGCTTACAGCGCGTCGGCGCCGATTTCGCCGGTGCGGATACGGATGACCTGCTCGACGGCAGTGACGAAGATCTTGCCGTCGCCGATCTTGCCGGTGCCTGCCGAACTCTGGATCGCTTCGATCACCGCCTCGGCACGCTCGTCGGTGACCACGGTTTCGATCTTGATCTTGGGCAGGAAATCGACGACGTACTCGGCGCCGCGGTACAGCTCGGTATGGCCCTTCTGGCGGCCGAAGCCTTTCACTTCGGTCACAGTGATGCCCGACACGCCGGCATCGGAAAGGGCCTCGCGGACCTCGTCGAGCTTGAACGGTCGGATGATGGCGGAGATCAGTTTCATGCGCATGTCCCGATGGTGGATGGGGCCACGGCGCGGTTGCGCGGTGGCATCAGGCAACCACGGGCCATCGATGCGATGGCCGTGGCTGTTGCACCGGACACGAACGGGGCCGGGACGGCCGTGCCTCTCTCCTTGCACGGCCGACGCGGGAGGGAGGGCGGCCCTGTCGCGTATCCGGTCTCTCTTGCCCCTGGATCAGCGGACCGACGGTCCGCTCTACCAAGGCGGGCACAGGGCCCGCCATGCGGCTCCCCAGCCGCAAAGATCGGAGGCGATGGCGACGGGTGGGAGGGGTACCCGCCGCCACCGCCGCCCGGTCAGTTGGCGTAGTACATCTGGTATTCCAGCGGGTGGGTGGCCGCGCGGAACCGGGTCACTTCCTGCATCTTCAGCGCGATGTAGCCGTCGATGAAGTCATCGCTCATCACGCCGCCGGCCTTCAGGAACTCGCGGTCCTTGTCCAGCGCTTCCAGAGCCTGGTCCAGCGAGGAGCAGACCTGCGGGATCAGCTTCTCTTCTTCCGGCGGCAGGTCGTACAGGTCCTTGTCGCTCGGTGCACCCGGGTCGATCTGGTTCTTGATGCCGTCCAGGCCGGCCATCATCAGCGCGGTGAAGGTCAGGTAGCCCGACTGGATCGGATCGGGGAACCGCATTTCAATGCGGCGCGCCTTCGGGTTGGACACCCACGGAATGCGGCACGAGGCCGAACGGTTGCGGGCCGAGTAGGCCAGCATGACCGGGGCTTCGAAGCCCGGCACCAGGCGCTTGTAGCTGTTGGTGCCCGAGTTGGCGAAGGCGTTGATGGCCTTGGCGTGCTTGAAGATGCCGCCGATGTACCACAGCGCCAGCTGGCTCAGGCCGCCGTAGCCGTCGCCGGAGAACAGGTTGGTGCCGCCCTTGGACAGCGACTGGTGCACGTGCATGCCGCTGCCGTTGTCGCCGACGATCGGCTTGGGCATGAAGGTGACGGTCTTGCCGTTGCGGTGCGCCACGTTCTTGATGACGTACTTCATCCGCAGCAGTTCGTCGGCCTTCTGCACCAGGGTGCTGAACTTGGTGCCGATTTCGCACTGGCCAGCGGTCGCCACTTCGTGGTGCTGCACTTCCACTTCGATGCCGACCTGTTCCAGCGTCTTGCACATTTCAGCGCGCAGGTCGTGCAGCGAATCGGTCGGCGGCACGGGGAAGTAGCCACCCTTCACGCCGGGGCGGTAGCCGCTGTTGGTGCCGTCCATCTTGGCGCCGCTGTTCCAGGCCGCTTCTTCCGATTCCACCTTGAAGAAGGTGTTGCCCATTTCATTGGCAAAACGCACGGCGTCGAAGATGAAGAATTCCGGCTCCGGGCCGAAGAACGCGGTTTCGGCGATGCCCGACGACTTCAGGTAGGCCTCGGCGCGCTTGGCGATACCGCGCGGGCAACGGCCGTACGGCTGCATGGTGGCCGGGTCGAGGATGTCGCAGCTGATCACGATGGTCGGATCGGCGTAGAACGGATCGACGTAGGCGCTGGCCGGGTCCGGCAGCAGGACCATGTCCGATTCGTTGATGCCCTTCCAGCCAGCGATGGAGCTGCCGTCGAACATCTTGCCCTCTTCGAACAGCGACGGCTCGACGATGCTGACCGGGAAGGTGACGTGCTGTTCGACGCCACGCATATCCACGAAACGCAGATCGACGAATTCGATCTGGTTGTCCTTGATCAGCTTCTCAACGTTTTCCACGGACATCGGTACGACCTCGGGTGGGAATGAATGCCTGCTGAGGTACAGCAATGACCGTGCCAACTTTTTTCTGACCGCAACTGCTTGATTTGCAATGGCACGCCCCAGACGAGTGCGGCGGCCGGCGCACCAAAGGGGTGCACGCGCGCCGGTGCGCACCCGTTTGGTGCGGTGGGGATGGTCTATTCTCTCGGGCTTGTTCCCGCCACCGAACGTGCCTGCCCTGCCCATGTACGACCTGCTCTCCGCCCTGTTGCTGGGCATCCTCGAAGGCCTGACCGAATTCCTGCCGATCTCCAGCACCGGCCACCTGCTGATCGCCCAGCACTGGCTGGGCCCGCGTTCGGATTTCTTCAACATCATCATCCAGGCCGGCGCGATCGTGGCGGTGGTGCTGGTGTTCCGCCAGCGCCTGTGGCAACTGGCCACCGGCCTGGGCCAGCGCGAGAACCGCGACTACGTGTTCAAGCTGGGCGCGGCGTTCCTGGTGACCGCGGTGGTGGGCCTGCCGGTGCGCATGCTGGGCTGGGAGCTGCCGGAAACGGTCAGCCCGGTGGCCTGGGCGCTGATCATCGGCGGCATCTGGATGCTGCTGGTGGAGGCCTATACCACGCGCCTGCCCGACCGCGACCAGGTGACCTGGACGGTGGCGATCGGCGTGGGCCTGGCGCAGGTGGTGGCCGGCGTGTTCCCGGGGACTTCGCGCTCAGCCTCGGCGATCTTCCTGGCCATGCTGCTGGGCCTGAGCCGGCGCGCCGCCGCCGCTGAATTCGTGTTCCTTGTAGGCATTCCCACCATGTTCGCCGCCAGTGCCTACGCCTTCCTGGAACTGGCCAAGGAAGGCAAGCTGGCCAGCGAGAACTGGACCGACGTGGGCGTGGCGTTCGTTGCCGCGGTCATCACCGGCTTCGTCGTAGTGAAGTGGCTGCTGGGCTATATCAAGTCACACCGTTTCACCGCGTTCGCGTTCTACCGCATTGCGCTGGGCGCAGCGCTGCTGCTGTGGTTGCCGTCCGGCAGCTGAACATCATCGGGGCAGGCCAACCCCCTGCCCCGCCGTGATCCGTTTGCATCCGGGTTCCCAAGGAGATCCACCATGAAGCGCACCGTTACCCTGCTGCTGCCGCTGGCCCTGCTGGCCGCCTGCAGCCAGACCCCGACCACCGCACCGGCCGGCACCGGCGGCGACGACCTGGCCCCGGCGGCCGCCAAGGCCGGCGACCAGAAGGCCGTGGCCCATCTGGATGCGCAGCGCCTGCAGAGCCAGCACTGGCGCCTGCAGCAGGCCACCGGCGCCGATGGCGCACGCATCGATGCGCTGTTCGCCCGCAGCGACGCGCCGGTCACCCTGGATTTCGCCGACGGCCGCGTGTCGATCAGCAACACCTGCAACCGCATGGGCGGCAGCTACACCCTGGCCGATGGCACGCTGACAATCAGCCCGATGGCATCGACCCAGATGGCCTGCACCGACGCTGCGGTGATGGCGCTGGATGAAGCGGTATCCAGCCGCCTGCAGGGTGAACTGAAGACCGCCCAGGGTGCCGACGGCAGCCTGACCCTGACCACGGGCAAGGGCGATGTGCTGGTGTTTGCGGCTGAGCCCACCGCGGAAACCCGCTATGGCGGGCCGGGCGAGACCGTGTTCCTGGAAGTGGCAGCGAAGACCGCCAAGTGCTCGCATCCGCTGATTCCGGACTACCAGTGCCTGCAGGTGCGTGAAGTGACGTTCGACGACAAGGGCCTGAAGCAGGGCACGCCAGGCGCGTTCGAGAACTTCTACGGCAACATCGAGGGCTACACCCACGAAGACGGCGTGCGCAACGTCGTGCGGGTAAAGCGCTTCGCGGTGAAGAACCCGCCGGCCGATGCACCGTCGCAGGCGTATGTGCTGGACATGGTGGTCGAATCGGCCATCGAGAAGAAATAAGCAGCGTCGAGCTTGCTCGACTGCTGCTGGGTAGAGTCGAGCTTGCTCGACTGCTTCTGGGTAGAGTCGAGCTTGCTCGACTGCTTCTGGGTAGAGTCGAGCTTGCTCGACTGTTCCTCATGCAGTCGAGCATGGCTCGACTCTACAGAGAGCGTAGTCGAGCATGGCTCGACTCTACGGGGGGCCAAGTCGAGCAAGCTCGACTCTACGGCGGCGCGGTTGGGCTTACAGCGCGGGGTTCAGGGTGTAGGTGCCGTGCAGCGCGGCTTCGGCCAGCACGTGGCCGTGCATGGCGCGGTAGGCATCGGCCGCGGTGAAGCGCTGCGGCAGGTCCAGGCGGGCCACATCCAGGGCGAACACGCGGAAGAAGTAGCGATGCACGCGCTCGTCGTTGAACGGCGGGTACGGGCCGTCATACCCCAGGTAGTCACCGGCCATGTCCGGGTTGCCCGCAAACCAGCCAGTGAAATCGTTCAGGCCCTGGCGGCTGCCCACCGGACCGGCCGGTGCGGTCTTGCCCTTCACCACGAAGCCATCGCTGCAGCTGCCGGCGGCGATCTCGTGCACGTCGGCCGGAATATCGGCCATCACCCAGTGCACGAAGTCGCAGCGCGGCTGGTCGCGCGGCACGGTCATGTCGCTGCGGCCAACCGTCTCCGGCACGGTCGGCACGTCCGGGTCCACACACACCAGCAGGAACGAACGGGTGCCCTGCGGCACCTCGCTCCAGGCCAGGTGCGGATTGCGGTCCGGCGCGAAACCGCTGGCATCGCCTGCGGCGAATTCGCGCGGTACCGGTGCGCCGTTGACCAGGCTGTGGCTGCTCAGTTGCATCAGGCTCTCCTTATTCTTCCGGGTAACCCAGACGCACCGCGATCGGGGTGAGCTGGGCGAAGGCGGCGCTCATCACGTCGCGGTAGTTGCGCCAGTGACCCGGCGGGAAGCGCGGTGCACCCAGCTGATGGGCCACCGGCATCGGGCGCTCGAACAGCTGTTCCAGCATGGCGGCCATCGCGCGCGGATCGTTGCCGATCGCATCGATGCGCAGCAGCACGTGCGGGTACAGGTCGTCCTCGTGCAGGCTGGCCACCTGTGCCAGGCCACGCGCCAGCCATTCGGCGGCCTCGCCCAGCGAGGTCATCGCCAGCGGCGCGGCGGCGCCGTAGGCCACCCAGTCCAGCAGCATGTCGCGCGGGTCACGCAGCACCACCAGCAGGCGCCCCTGCGGCAGCTGCGGGCGCAGCGACCACAGCAGTGCGTTGTCCCACCACAGCAGCCAGTCGATGAGGGTGTCCCCTTCCACGCCACGCGCCGGCAGCTGTTCGCGCCAGCGCTGCACCAGGCGTTCCGGACTCAGCACACCCGACGCCAGGTCCTGCAGGGTGTGGTAGTTCTGGAAAGCATCGTCCGGCGCGTTGTCGGTGTAGCGATCGCTGCGCAGGACCGGGCTGGCCGCGGCCAGGCCGGTGGCCACGCGCTCCACGCCCGACCCTGGTGCGCCCCACAGGAAGATGGGTGCCGAACCACTCTGCAGGGTGGCCTCGTCGATGCTGGCCAGCGCTGGCCAGCTCGGCGGTGCCTTGGCCTGGGGCGGCAGCGGCAGGCGCTGCGGTGCCTGCTCGGCCTGCAGTGCCAGCCAGGTGCGCAGGGCATCGGCCGGCTTGCCGGCGCGGTCCTGCACCTCGCCCAGCCAGGTGCGCAGATCGGCCTGGGCACCGGCGTCGGCCCGGTCGATCATGGCCTGCACGCGGGCGATGGCCGCTTCCGGGTCGCGCTGCAGCAGGCCGTCGATCAGACGGGTCTCTGCACTCACCCGGCCCGGTTCCAGTGCCACGATGCGCTCGGCCACGGCTTCGGCCTCGGCAGGCTGGCCCGCCATGTCGTGCAGGCGCATGCGCGCTTCCAGCGCCGGCAGGTGCGCCGGCATGGCAGCGATCCAGCGCTCGACCACGGCCACCGCCGCATCGCCGCCGACTTCTTCCACGGCCAGGCGGGCCAGCCACAGGTCGTGCAGCGTGGCGTGCGTTTCCAGCACGGCATCCAGGCGCGCGCGGGCCTCCTCTTCGCGGCCCAGGCGCTGCCAGGCCATCAGCAGCAGCTGCAGCACCTGGCGGTCTTCCGGCTGCGCTTCCAGCAGCGGCAGCAGGTGTTCCAGCGCCTGCAGCGGCTGGCCGCTGCGCAGCGCCAGCTCGCCCGCCAGGCGGCGCATCGGCAGCACGTCCAGCGAAGGCTGCTGCAGGGCCAGCTGCATGGCCTCGGCGGCGGCATCCAGGTTGCCCTGGCGCAGCGCCAGCTGCACGACCAGGCCGTGCAGCGAGGTGATGGCCGGGTTCAGCACCAGCACGCGGCGGAACGCCTGCTCGGCGAAGGCCAGCATGTCCTTGCCCAGATAGGCAAAGCCAAGTGCGTACAGCACGCGCGGGTCATCCGGCAGCGCCTGTGAGGCGGCCGCCAGCAGGGCCAGGGCGCGGTCGGCATCGCCACGGCGCAGGGCCACCATGCCGTCGATGGTAAGCAGTTCCGGATGATCCGGCTCCAGCCTGCCGGCCAGGGTGGACAGGCGCTGCGCTTCATCGAAGTCGTTGCGGCTGATGGCCAGGTGGGCCTGCATCAGGTAGGCCGGGAAGGCATTGGGGTTCAGGTCGGTGGTGCGCAGCAGCGCCTCGTCAACGCTGTCGAACTGGCGCAGCGCCAGCAGCAGCCCGGCCTGCTGCAGGTGCAGCTGGGCATCGTCGGGGGCCAGCTGCAGCGCCTGCTGCAACGCGTCCAGCGCAGCCTGCGGCTGGCCCTGCTGCTGCAGCGCAAGCGCCAGCCAGCGGTGGGCCTGGGCCTGGCCGGGTTCATCGTGGGTCCACGCCTGGGCCAGCTGCACAGCCTGGTCGGCCTGGTTCTGGCGCAGCGCCTGGATGATCTGGTCTTGCATGGCGGTCCGGTTCAAGGGCAAACCCGCATTGTAGCGGGCCACGCGCCGCCACCGGTTCAGCCGCCCAGTACGCGGCTCAGGCGTTGCGCCACCCAGCGCTCGGAGAAGCCATCGCCGCGCCAGTTTTCCAGGAACCCGCAGTGCCCACCCCAGCACGCGGTTTCCAGCCGTGCCTGCTGCGGCAACTGCCAGTTGCCGAAGGTGGAATACGGAATGACCGGGTCGTCCTGGGCCATCAGGATATCGGCCGGAACCTGCAGCGCGGACAGGCGATCACCGGCAATGGAATACCCATCGAAGTAGGCCTGCAGCGAGCCGAAATCGGTATGCCGTTCCACCAGCCAGGCCGTAAGCGCACGGATATCCAGCTTCAGCACGCGGTCGTCGCAGTCGCTCAGTTCGGGGAACAGATCGCGCTTGCGGCGCAGCGAACCGGCCCACTTGCGGCGGAAATACCAGTCGTACATCGCCGGACCGTTTTCGATGCTGTCCATGGTCAGTGCCGGGTCCAGCACGGGGCAGACCGACGCCACCTGCAGCAGCGGCACGCCGGCAGCCGGCGCACGCAGGGCCAGCCGCAGCACGAAGTTGCCGCCCAGCGAATAACCGGCCGCCACCAGCGGCAGGCCCGGCCAGCGCCGGGCGATATCGCCGGTTGCCTGCACCACTTCATCGATGCGGTTGGAGTGGAAGATGCCGGGATTGAGGTGGTGTGTGTTGCCGTGGTCGCGGAAGTTCAGCCGCACCACGTCGAAGCCTTCCTGCAGCATGCGCGCGGCGGCCATGCGCATGTAGCTGGATTCGGCACTGCCTTCCCAGCCGTGCAGCAGCAGCGCCATGCCCTTCGGCTCGCGCCCTTCGATGTAGTTGTGCCACCCCTGCAGGCGCACGCCATCGCCGCCATCCAGGATCAGCTCTTCGCTGACCGCACCGGTGGCGGCCAGCAACAGCAGGCCACGCTGCAGGCGCATGCGGCTGGAACTGAGCATGGACTGCAGGTGCGGATTGCGCAGCCAGCGCGGCGGCTGGTAATCGGCCGCAGTAAGCATCGGCGCTGCGGCCGACGGGGGCGGTGGCGGGTTCATGGCCACCACGGCCTCACCGCGTTTCCATGGCCGCCACGATGCGCGCGCGCGAGGTTTCGGCGATGCGTCGACGGCCTTCCAGGTCCTGCGCACTGATCGGCGCCAGGAAATGCACTTCCGCGCGTCGTGCCGGTTCACCCAGCAGGCGCAGGAAATTGGCGAAGAAGCTCTCGCCAGGGCCGAACGCCACGATCGTCTGCGCATTGCCATGCGTGCCGTAGATCAGCGCCACCGGCTGCACCGGCACGCCGGTTTCCACGGCCGCCTGGAAGATGCGCGCATGGAACGGGCCCACTTCGTGGCCGCCGCGGGTGCGTCCTTCCGGGAACACGCCCACGCCCTTGCCTTCGCGCAGGCGCTCGGCCATGACCTGCATCACGCCACCGAGCGATTCGGTATTGCCGCGCTGGTGGAAGATGGTCTGGCCACGCGCGGCCAGCCAGCCCACCACCGGCCAGCTGGCGATTTCGCGCTTGGCCACGAAGCCCATCATGCGCTGGCTGTGCAGGATGCTGATATCGACCCAGCTGACATGGTTGGCCACGAACAGCACGGCGCCCGGCAGCGGCTCGCCCACCCGTGACAGGCGGAAGCCGAAGATCCACATCAGGCCGCCCTGCCACAGGTTCACTACCTTGGCGCCAAGGCGAACCTGGCCGACACGGATATCGGCCCACGGCCGAAGCATGCCGATCAGGGTCAGCGGCAGGAACACGAAGATATGGACCAACAGCAGCGGTACGCGGTACAGGTAACGGCACACACGCGCCACGCCGCCGCGGGGGGCCGGAGTGGGGGAAGTCATCCGCGAACGATACCGGAGGGCCGCCATCGCTGCCAGCCGATTTCGGCCATAAGTCCTATTGACGGGGGCCATGGGCGGGAACACGGTGTCCTGTTGGCGGCGCCGTAGGGTGGTGGGGGCGTGCGTGATCGACCGCTCCTGGAGGTCCCGTAGCGTCGAGCTTGCTCGACGGTGGTTGATTTCGCGCCAAGAGCAGTCGAGCAAGCGCGACGCTACCGGGGGGCGCGCGGTCGCCATTGCCCGCAGTGCGCGGGCACCAGCTGCAGGTCATCCACCTGGCGGCCCACGTGCTGCAGGCGCTGCAGGGTCTGCCGGTAGCTGGCGGTATGCCCCAGCAGGGCGGTGACCACGCGCGGGGGCGGCACGCCATCGGCAATGGCGGCACTGGACCAGGCCGCATCGGCCACCAGGAACACCGGGCGGCCATCGGCCGCTGTAAACAGCAGCCCGTGCTGGCCCACGGCATGGCCGGGCAGCGGGACGGTCAGCAGGCTGCGGTCACCCAACACATCGCGGCCGGTGCCGAATGCGGTGAATGCGGCGGGCAAGGCCACTTCCGGCAGATCTTCCAGCCAGCGCAGGCGCGGGGCGGCATCGCGGGTCAATGCGGGCAACAGGCCCACGCTGAGCGCGCGCAGGCGCCCACGTGCCGCCTGGTCCTGCCAGGCCGCGCGCGAACACAGCAAGGGCACTCCGGGAAAATCGAGCACACCTCCCACGTGGTCACCATGCAGGTGCGACAGCACCACCCGGTCGATGTCAGCGCTGCCGATACCCCGCTGCTGAAGCTGCGCGCGCACGCTCTGTCCGGCGGCCAGGTGCACCGGCGTGACCCAGCGGTACAGGCGCTCGGGAAAGCGAGCGGTGGCTTGCAGGAACG
The DNA here is from genome assembly GCF_032056425.1 of Stenotrophomonas sp. Lineage (GTDB taxonomy): Bacteria > Pseudomonadota > Gammaproteobacteria > Xanthomonadales > Xanthomonadaceae > Stenotrophomonas. Next base: position 8,233 of record NZ_DAMBCN010000019.1, on the reverse strand, counting down.
CCTCGGAATAGCCGGTGTCGAACAACAGGTAGCCGCGCTGCGGGTGGCGCAGCAGCGCAACCAGCGCGGGAAATTCACAGCGGTGCCAGCTGGCCCCCTGGCGCACCGCACGCTGCGGGTGCACGCAGTGGCCGGCCTCCAGCAGTTCCCACTCAAAGCGCACCATCACGCCCCCCCATTCCGCCGCCAGTGATCGGCGAACTGCTGCAGGGCGGCCCGCACGGCCACCTGCGGCTGGTAACCCAGCTCACGCCGCGCAGCACCGATGTCCAGCGTCTGCGAATAACCCAGCACGCCCACGCCGTAGCGGGTCAGCCGCGGCTCGGGGCAACCCGGGCGCAACCGCGCCAGGGTTTCGGCCACACCGGCGGCAGCCAGTGCAACCGCGCGCGGCACGCTGCGCAGGCGCACCTGCAGCCCCATCGCCTGGAACAGATCCTGCACCAGCGCGCGCACTGCCACCGGCTGGCCGGCACTGATGTTGTAGGCGCGGCCTGCGCACCCGGGTCCGGCGTGCAGGGCACAGCGCACCGCCTGCACGGCATCGGCCACCGGGGTCACGTCGATCATCGCGCGGCCTGCATGGATCAGCGGGAACCGGCCAGTGGCGGCCACGGCCAGCAGCCGCGGCAGGATGGCGCGGTCACCTGGCCCGAACACGGCGCGCGGACGCAGTACCACCGTATGCAGGCCCTGCCGTGCGGCCTCGGCCACGGCCAGTTCCGATTCCCATTTGCTGCGCGCGTAGTCGGTGATCCAGCGCGTTGGCGGCTGGAAGGCCTCGCCCACGTTGTACTGGTCGGCGAAGCGGAAGTAGATGCTGGGCGAGCCCAGGTGTACGAAGCGTTCCACGCTGGCGGCCTGCGCCGCCTGCAGCAGGCGCTGGGTAGCCCCCACGTTGGCACGCTGGAAGTCCGCCGCGGGGCCCCAGGGTTGGGACAGCGCAGCGCAGTGCACCACGGCCTGGCAGCCTTGCAGCAACGGCTGCAGCGGCGCCTGTGCCAGATCGCCCGGCCAGGCCTCGATGCCTTCCATCGCAAGCGGCTGCAGGCGGACCAGATCGCGGCCGTTGGCGCGCACCTGCCACCCTTCGGCGGCCAGCGCGCGCGCGACGTGCTGGCCGATGAAGCCGCTGGCACCGGTGACCAGGACGCGCGCCATCAGTAACGCAGCACCGCACCGCCCAGGGCCAGGCCGGCCCCGGTGCCGATCAGCAGGGCGTGCCCGCCGCGAACCAGGCGACCGTCCAGCAGGGCCTGGTGCAGGGCCATCGGCAACGATGCCGCCAACTGGTTGCCGTGCTCGGCCAGGATGCGCACCAGCCGCTGCGGTGGCAGGCCCAGCACGCGCTGCAGGTGGTCCAGGGCCTGCCCACTGGCCTGGTGCGGCACGATCACATCGCAGCCTTCCAGGCCGACACCGGCGCTGTCCAGCAGGTCCTGCAGGAAGCCGGGCAGGCGGCGCGCGGCTTCGCGGTACAACGCGCGACCCTGCATCTGGAAGTAGTGCGCCGCGCGGTAGGCCTCGGGCGCATCGTGCAGGCGCATGCCGGTGCCGCAGGTCGGCACCTGGCACAGCTGCGCACCATCGCCGTAGGTGCGCAGGCGCGTGGCCAGCACCGCCGATGACTGGTCTTCGCTGGCGCGCTCCACCAGCACCGCCACCGCGCCATCGCCAAACAGCGGCGCGGTCAGCGGGTCGTTGGGGTCGAGCCCGGCACTGGGAATGTCGCTGCATACGATCAGTACGCGGCGGTAACGCTGCAGTGCCAGCAGGCTGCCGGCCAGTTCCAGCGCCATCACGAAGCCCAGGCAGGTAGCGTTGACATCGAACGCGGGCACACCGCTGTCACCCAGCCCCAGCGCGCGCTGGATCAGCACCGCCTGGCATGGAATGGCCTGCTCCATCACGCCGCACGCGGACAGGATGCAGTCGATATCGCCCAGCCCCAGCCCGGCCCGCTGCAGCGCGTCGTGCGCAGCCTGCGCGCCCATCCACGAGGCACGTTCATCGGCACTGGCATGGGCACGGCTGGCCACGCCGCTATGGCGTTCGACCCAGCCTGCGGGTTTGTTCCAGCGCTGGTCGTACACAGTCGAGGCGATGCGCCGGCGCGGCAGCCAGGCGCCGCTGGACACGATGCGCAGCGGCAGGGCTGCGCTGCGGGGCAGGGCGGCCACCGCGCTCAGCCGTGGCCTGCTGCAACCACGGCCAGGGTCAGCCGCGAGATACACACCAGCCGGCCCTGTTCGTCTTCAATGCGGATTTCCCACAGCTGGGTGCTGCGGCCCACGTGCAGCGCGCGGGCGGTGCCGGTGACCGTGCCCGATCGCACCGCACGCACATGGTTGGCGTTGATTTCCAGGCCCACGCAGATCTGCTTGGCCGTATCCACGCACAGGTTGCCGGCGCTGCTGCCCAGGGTTTCAGCCAGTAACACCGAAGCGCCGCCATGCAGGATGCCGTACGGCTGGCGGGTGCGTTCGTCCACCGGCATGGTCGCCTGCAGCCAGTCCTCGCCGGCGGCGCTGAAGACGATGCCCAGCGACTGGATGGCGGTATTGCCGCTGAGGGCATTGAGCTGGTCGAGCGAGACGGCTTCGCGGAACACCTGCGGCATGGGGCACCTTCAGAGAATGGGAACGAGACCGGCGCCGAATGCAGTCAGCATGCGTACCAGCAACCACTTCGGGCCGACGTTGACTTCCGGGAAGTCACCCACGGCCACATAGCACTTATGGAAATCCGGGCTCTGCCGCGGCAATGGCTGCGGACAGTCGGGGCCGGGCTGGAACTCGTAATCGGTGGCATAGCGCCACGGCCAGAAATCGAGGATGGGCAGGGCCTCGGAGGCTTTGCCCACGCTGTAGTTCAGCCCGGACAGCACCGGCGGCTTGGTGCGCGGGGCCACCGTCCACGCGTTCTGCGGGTGGGTGTCGCGCAGGATGCTCTGCGCCAGCTGCTCGGCGAACACCGGGTCGTCGATGATGACGGCGCCTTCGGTGTTGTAGTTCTCGCTGCGCGGGTCGAAGTTGTGGGTGCCGACCACGCCGATGCGGCGATCGACCACCAGCGACTTGGCGTGCAGGCCCATGCGTGCGCCCTTGCGGGTAACCGGCAGCGGCTTGTTCACCGCTTTGCTGCCCAGGAAGGACGGGCGCGTTTCGGTACGCAGCAGGCGCGTTTCCACCTCGCTGCCAGCCGCGCGGCGGCGCGCACGGCCGTTTTCATAGGCACTGCCCAGCCGCGGATGGACCCGGCGCACCGGTTCGCTGTCGGCCGGCGCGGCGGGCGCTGCATCGCTGCCACCTGCATTGCTGCCGGCGGCACTGCCCCCCAGCAGGCTGCTGCGGCCGCTGTCCTGCGCACCGCTGCCGGCGATCGGGTCGGGCAGCAGGTTGCGGTAATCCACCGGCGCGTCCAGCGGGAACGGCTTGTATTCGAAGATATTGAAGCCCAGTTCGCGCATGTTGCGCCGCTTGTACTTGTACGACAGCGCATAGACGATCGGGTTGTCGGTGGCCGCCAGGCTGTTGCTGGAGACCACGATGCGCGGCGGCTCGGGCCGCTTGCGCAGGTCGCGGAACAGCGCCTGGGCCGGCTTGGACAGCACCAGATACGGCGTCTGCAGGATCACTTCCTTCTGCGCGCCGGCAATCAGGCTGTCCAGCTGCGGTTCGGTGACATGCTGGCCAGCCAGCGGCGCATCGGCACGCTCACGGCGGTGCTTGCGCGGCAGGTCGGCCACGTAGCGCACCGATGCCACCGGCAGGGCGGTGTCGACGAAGCTGCGGGCAATGAAGGCCTGATCGTCGGCCTCCTCGCTGACCCGTTCCACCCGCTCGGGGCGCCGGAACTGTGCTGGCGGCAGCGCAGGCACGCCGTGCTGCAGCAGGGTGCGGCCCACGTCGTTCAGGCGCTCGGCCGGCACGCTGCGCGGGGCCCGCCAGAACGCATCGAAGTTGGCGGCCATGGCGCGCGCTTCCGGACCGGCGATCAGCACATCGCGGTCGCGGAAGTTGTATTCGCGATCCCAGTCGTAATAGTCGTCCTGGTAGTTGCGCCCGCCGACCACCCCGATCGCATCGTCGATCACCAGCAGCTTGTTGTGCATGCGCTGGTTGAATCGGCGGAAGCAGCACAGCACGCTGCCGGCGTAGTCGAAGTAGTTCAGCCGCGCCTTGCCGAAGGTCGGGTTGTAGACCCGCAGCTGGAAGTTCTGGTGGGCCCCGGACAGCGCGCCAAGGATCTGCAGATCGGAGATCGCCGACAGCTGGTCGATCAGCACCCGTACCTTCACCCCGCGGCGGGACGCGGCCAGCAGCTCGTCGATGACCAGGCGTGCACTGTCGTCCTTGTCGAAGATGTACGTCTGCAGATCGATGCTGCGGGTGGCGCTGCGCAGCAGGTTCAGCCGTGCCACCAGTGCGCCCTCGCCCTCGTCCAGCAGGGTGGCGTAGTGACGCGGCTGGGTATCGGTGGATTCGCTGAACGCCCGCCCGGCCAGCGCGCGCAGGGGCGATTCCTGCGCGCAGCGGTCAGCGCGCTCGCAGTCGACCTGGGCCGAGCGGGCCTGCACCGCGATGGCTTCGGCCCGGTCACGCTGGGCATGCGACAACGATGCACAGCCACTGCCCAGCAACACGGTTGCCAGCGCTGTCACACGCAACAGGAAATTCACGGTTTGGCCGCCTCGCTCAGGCGTGCGCGCAATACGAAGGTCACTCGGTCACTCAATGCAAGCTGCCAGCTGTCCATGCCGTACCGGCCTCGTTGCACGGTACCGCGGCTGACGACGTCGCAATCATAGCCGGGACGGGCGCATTCCGCCTTCTCGACCTTCAGCGATTCAGGATGACTGACCCCGCGAAGGGTCAGCCGCCCTTCGATCTCGCCACCGCGTTCCACGGTTTCCGGCCAGTACGGCAGCGAATCGAACTCCACGAACGGATAATGCCCGGCATCGAAGAACTCCGGTCCACGCATCCAACCGGTGTAGCGTTCCTTGCCGGGTATCTCGACGGTGCGGGTGAACATCTTCAGATGCACCTGGTGGCGACCGTCGGACAGCACCTCCACCCGCCCTTCGAAATGCGGAAACACCCCTTCGATGCGCTGGCCCAGCCGCGAGCGCACCTCGAAGCCGATCTGCGAGCGCTCCAGGTCCAGCGACAGCGCGCGCCGGGCTTCGCTGACCACGGTTGGCAGGGAGGCAGGGGGCGCCGGCACTGCGGCCCAGGCTGCGCCGGGAAGCAGCAGCCAAGCCAGCAGGCAGCGGCCCGGCAGCGCCAGGCTCATGGCTTCATGGCCACCAGAATGCGTTCAGACTGGCCACACCCGGTTCAATGCTGGCCTCACGCGGGAAGCCCAGCACGGCCACGCCTGCCGGCGGCATGCCGCGGTAGTCGCTGCTGGTGCCTTCGGTCATCAGCGCCACCAGCCGTTCCAGACCGGGGTTGTGGCCCACGATCAGCAACCGGTCAAGGTCGCGACGGTCATCCACCAGCGCCGCCAGCGTGCCGGGGGTCGCCTCGTAGACACTGTCTTCCAGGCGCTTCTCGACATAACCGATGGCCGCCATCACCGCTTCCAGCGTTTCACGGGTACGCCGCGCCGGCGAGCACAGCACGCAGTCGGGCAGCAGGTTGTTTTCCTTCAGCCACTTGCCGGCGGCTTCGGCCTCGGCCAGCCCCACCGGCGACAACGGCCGGTCAAGGTCGGCCTGGCCGGGGGTGGCCGGTTCGGCATGGGCATGGCGCAGCAGGATCAGTTCACGCATTGCAGTTTTCCATTGGCCTATGGGAATGACACACGGTGGAACACCACCGGCCTTACAGCTTCAACCAGCTCAACAGCGGTTCCCAGTCGGCCTGGTGCTCGCGCACCTGCGCCGAACGGTAATCGAACAGACTGCGGCCCAGACCGGTCATGACCACATAACTCTGGCTGTCGCGCAATTGGGTGACCACCGGATATGGCCATTCGGCCAACATCTGCAAGGCCTGCTGCGAGGTCTGGGTCCAGGGCTTGGTGCGGTTCAGCACCAGCCCAACGGGCAGCTTGCGACTGTGCACGCGCGGGTTGCTGGCCAGGCTGTTGAGGAAACCGACGATGGCTTCGATGTCCAGCGCCGAGGGCAGCACCGGCACCACCACGGCATCGGCGGCATCAAGGAAATGGGGGATATCGTCGGCCAGCGCACCCGCCGGTGCATCGATGATGACGGTATCGGTCCCGTCGGGCAGCTTCTGCGCCCATTGCTTCCTGCGGTACACGTCGATCGGCAGCACCGCGCTTTCCAGCCCGGCCCGGCGCTGTGCCCAGCGCGTGCTGGAGCCCTGCGGGTCGGCGTCGGCAATCACCGTGGCCTTGCCCTGCAATGCCGCGTATGCGGCCAGGTGGGTGGCGACGGTGGTCTTGCCCACCCCGCCCTTGGAACCGGCCACCAGGATCGTCTTCATGCCAGCCTCGCTTCCGGGTACGTGCCCCGAGCGTACACCGGTGCCCGTGACGGAAGGTAGCGCTGTGCTGAACCCAGGCCCCCGGCCTTTGCTATCGTGGCGCCCCCGAAGGATCGAACCCGCATGAGCGAACTGCAGGACCTGAGCGCGCTGATCCGCGCCAATACGCCCCTGATCGTGATCGAGACCCAGGATGAAGGTCGCATCGTGGAGCTGTTCCGGCAGACGCTGATGCATGTCTGGCGTGCCCTGCACCGCTGGTCCATCACCGAAGGCCTGCGCCGCATCGACCTGGAACGCGAGGACGAGGCGGTCGGCCCGCCCGATGCCAGCGCGGCGCTGCAGATGATCCGCCAAGCCGAACAGCGCGGCATCTACCTGCTGCTCGATTTCCACCCCTACCTGGGCTATGCCAGCCACCAGCGGGCACTGCGCGACCTGATCCAGCGCCGCCACAGCCAGCCGCACGTGCTGGTGCTGATTGGCGCGAAGGTGGAACTACCGGCCGAGCTGGAAGCCCTGGCGGTGCGCTTCAACCCGCGCCTGCCCGATGCCAACGCACTGCTGAAGATGCTGCGCGAAGAGGCCGATGCCTACGCCCGCGAACATGGCGGGCGCCGGGTGGAAGTGGACAGCGAGGCGGTGAAGAAGATCCTGAAGAACCTGCAGGGCCTGAGCCTGGTCGATGCCCGGCGCATTGCCCGCCAGCTGATCTACGCCGACGGCGCCCTGCGCGACGACGACCTGCCGCAGCTGGCACGGCTGAAGTTCGAGCTGCTGAACCGCAGCGGCCACCTGTTCTTCGAGCATGACAGCGCGCGCTTCGGCGACGTGGCCGGCGCCAACCGGCTCAAGCGCTGGATCAACCAGCGCCGCGTGGCCTTCATTGCAGGCTCGGCACCGGCCGGGCTGGACCCGCCGCGCGGCATGCTGCTGCTGGGCGTGCAGGGCTGCGGCAAGTCGATGCTGGCCAAGGCCACCGCCGCCGGCTTCGGGGTGCCGCTGCTGCGCCTTGACGTGGGCGCGCTGTACAACAAGTACCACGGCGAAACCGAGGCCAACCTGCGCCAGGCGCTGGCCTCGGCCGAGCAGCTGGCGCCGTGCGTGCTGTGGATGGACGAGATCGAGAAGGGCCTGGCCAGTGGCGGTGAGGACGGCGGCGTGTCGCGCCGCGTGCTGGGCTACCTGCTGACCTGGATGGCCGAGCGCAAGGCCCCGGTGTTCATCGTGGCCACCGCCAACCAGGTGCACGAACTGCCGGCAGAGCTGCTGCGCAAGGGCCGTTTCGACGAGATCTTCTTTGTTGATCTGCCCACGCCGGATGCGCGCGTGGAGCTGCTGCGCCTGCATCTGGGTCGGCGCCAGTTGAATCCCGATGACTTCGCCCTGCCCGCGCTGGCGGCGGCCGCGAACGGGTTTTCCGGCGCGGAGATCGAGCAGGCGATCGTGGCCGGCCTGTATTCGGCGCACGCCGAAGGCCGCCCGCTGGATACCGGGCTGCTGATGACCGAGATACGTGCAACACGTCCGTTGTCGGTGCTGATGGCCGAGCAGGTGGCGGGGCTGCGTGAGTGGGCGTCGGGGCGGACGGTGTCTGCGGACGACTGAGCGGTTGTCGGCCAACGGCGCAGCCCCTCGTGGCGGGTGGTTGGTCGCGAAATGCGGGTCATGTGTCTGGGTCGGGCGGGTTGGGTTCGCGGGACACGCCGCAAGTACATCCCTGTAGCAACTGTGTTGTGGGATGGGATTTTGGCCGTCTGGCAGACAGGCAC
>NZ_DAMBCN010000018.1:0-92309 GCF_032056425.1 Stenotrophomonas sp. | reverse complement strand
GCCAGATAACTAAAAAAGGCTGCCCCATGGGGCAGCCTTTTTTAGTTATCTGGCGCGGGATGCGAAGTGCGCTGCGCGCGCTTCGCCCCATGCGGTGCTGCGCAACGCATGGGCCCCTCCCTTTGCCTGCCTCTCCCCGCCCCTGTCGGGGCAGCCCCTCAACAGAGGGGCTTGTTCCTCCAGATGGACTCTGCGAACTGGCGATGTGCCTGGATGCTGTCCGTGCGCTGCGGGTTACCATGTGCGCATCATTTGCTGGAGCGTCCCCCATGACCGCTGAAATCCTGGTGCCTGTTTCTTTCGGCGAGCTGCTGGACAAGATCTCGATCCTGCAGATCAAGTCCGAACGGATCAGCGACGAAGGCAAGCTGGCCAATGTGCGCCGTGAGCTGTCGGCGCTGGATACCACCTGGATGGGCCACCCGGCCGCGGTGAAGGACATCGCCAAGCTGCGTGCCGAGCTGAAGGCAGTGAACGAGCAGCTGTGGGATATCGAGGACGATATCCGCCTGAAGGAGAAGGCGCAGTCCTTCGACCAGGGCTTCATCGACCTGGCGCGCAGTGTCTACCTGCACAATGACGAGCGCGCGCGCATCAAGAAGGCGATCAACCTGGCGCTGGGCTCGGTGTACGTGGAAGAGAAGTCGTACCAGGATTACGCGCCCCGCGCGTAATCCCGTAGATCCACGCCATGCGTGGATGGGCCCAACGGCCCGCCAATCAACCCCGGTGGTCGGCCACGTAGCGCTCGAAGGCAGCAATGCCGTCCTCGACCGTGATCAGTTCCATCACATCATCGAACTCGATCTTGGTGCCCCACTTCAGGTCGACCGCCTGTTTGCCCAGGTACTTGCGCGCGGCATCGTCGTAACGGTCCACGCAGTAACGACGGTCCGAGTACGGCCCGCTGCGGTGCGGGTTGCTGGCCGCATGCAGGCCCAGCACCTTGCTGCCCATGGCGTTGGCAATGTGCATCGGCCCCGAATCGGGGGTCATCACCAGATCGGCGCGGGCCAGCAGGGCCGGCAGCTGCTTCAACGTGTCCCTGCCCACCAGGTCCAGTGCCGGGGTTTCCAGCTGGGCCTGAATGGCGTCGGCCATGCTGCGCTCCAGCTCACTGCGGCCGCCGCACAGCACCACGCGCCAGCCACGGGCCTGGGCGTGGGTGGCCACGGCGGCGTAGCGGTCGGCATACCAGTTGCGACGCACGTGGCTGGAGCACGGCGAGATCATCAGCACCGGGCGGCCATCGTCCTCCCACTGCGCCGCGGCCCACTCGAAGGCGGCCGGCGGCACGGCCAGATCCCAGCTGACCGTGTCCTGGCGCAGACCCAGCGGTTCGCAGAAGCTGCCGATGGCATCCAGTACATGGATACCGGGGCGTTCGGGAATGCGTTCGTTGATGAACAGCCCGTGCAGGTCCTTGGAGCGGCTGCGGTCGTAGCCGATGCGGCGCTCAGCCGGAATGAAGGCCGACAGCAGATTCGCGCGGAAAGCCACCTGCATCTGCAGCAGCGCGTCGAAGCGCCCGGGCGGCAGCTGATGGCGCAGTGCCTTCACCCCGGCCATGCCGGTCTTCTTGTCGTAGGCATGGAAGACCACGCCGGGCAGGCCGTCCAGCAGCTTGTGGCCGACCTTGTCGATGATCCAGTGGATCGGCGTCTGCGGGCGCGCGGCCTGCAGGGTACGCACCAGCGGCACGACATGGGTGACATCGCCAAGGGCAGACAGGCGAAGGAGGCACAAGGATGAGGACGCTGATGCCATGTGTTGTTAGACTCAAAGGAATGGTCGCATTTGACGCCAATGAAGCGCTGACGCCATGCCGCGAGGGTCGCGGCATCGGGGCCATTCTGTTCGACCGCGAGCGGCTGCGGCAAGCCGAGGCCGGTCTGTTCTCGCCCCAGTACTGGGGCAACAAGGCCCGGCCGGTGGGCGAGGGCGGCCGTGGCAGCGCCTGGTTCGTCGATGCATCCTTCGGCCCCGGGGTGCTGCGCCACTACCTGCGCGGCGGCCTGGCAGCCAAGCTCAGCCACGACCAGTACATCTGGCGGGGCTCGGACCGGACCCGCAGTTTTGCCGAATTCCGGCTGATGCGCGCGCTGCGTGCGCAGAAGCTGCCGGTGCCCCGGCCCATCGCCGCGTTCTACATGCGTGAGGGCCTGCGCTACCGCGCGGCCATCCTGATGGAGCGCATCGAGGGCGTGCGCTCACTGGCCGACCGCGCACTGGTGGCTGGCCGCGGTGCCCCCTGGGAAGAGGCCGGCCGCCTGATCGCGCGCTTCCACCGCGCCGGGCTGGACCATGCCGACCTCAACGCCCATAACATCCTGTTCGATGGCAATGGCCATGGCTGGCTGATCGATTTCGACCGCGGGGTCATCCGCATTCCCGCCACCGCCTGGCGCGAGCGCAACCTGAAGCGGCTGCTGCGTTCGCTGCTGAAGCTGCGCGGCGAGCGCAGCGTGGAAGACGTGCAGAAGGATTACGCGCGGCTGCGCCGTGCCTATGACATGGCCTGGAACCGAGGCACCTGATGGACTGGTCGTTGCGTTTCCTCGGCGTCGGCAATGCGTCGGCGGTCGAGCTGGGTTCACCCATGTCGGTGATCGAATGCGATGGCCGCCCGTGGCTGACCATCGATTGTGGCGGCGAAGGGCTGACTGCGTTCAAGGCGCACTACGGGCACCTGCCGCAGGCATTGTTCGTGACCCATGTGCACCTGGACCACGTGGCTGGCTTCGAGCGCCTGTTCGTGGATGCCTTCTTCAGTGCGCAGCGGCGCGGCAAGGTGCGCCTGTACGTGCCCGCCACGGTGGTGCCGCTGCTGCACAAGCGCATTGGTGATTACCCCAACGTGCTGGCCGAAGGCGGCGCCAACTTCTGGGATGCCTTCCAGTTGGTCGTGGTGGGCGATGCGTTCTGGCATGAAGGCGTGCGCCTGGAGGTGTTCCCGGTGCGCCATCACTGGCCGGAAACCGCCTATGGCCTGCGCCTGCAGGGCGCGCTGGTGTGGAGTGGCGATACCCGGCCGATTCCGGAAATGCTGGCACGCTTCGCCGACGACAACGAACTGATCGCCCACGACTGCGGCCTGCATGGCAATCCTTCGCACACCGGCGTGGACGACCTGGAGCGCGAGTACAGTGCCGAGCTGCAGTCGCGCATGATGCTTTACCACTATGCCAGCGCGGCCGATGGCCAGGCCCTGGCCGCGCGTGGCCATCGCGTGGCCCAGCCCGGCCAGTGCGTGGCGCTGGCAATGCCCACCGCGCCGAACGTGCTGGCGCAGGACCCGCCGTGAATGCTACCGGCCAGCCTGCCGACGCGGTGCTGGCGGCCGAACTGGAACATCTGGAACGCGCACTGCACACCCCGCAGGTGCGGGGCGACCGCGCGCGGCTGGCGGAACTCCTGGATGAGGATTTCAGCGAGATCGGCAGTTCCGGCCAGAGCTACGGTCGTGCGGCAGCGCTGGCCGAGATTCCGCTGGAACGGGCGCTGGTGCAGATCGAATCAGAGCAGTACACGGTTGCACTGCTGACGCCCGCGCTGGCCCAGGTGCGTTACCGCAGCCGCTACCACGTGGACGGCCAACCGCAACGCTGGGTGCTGCGCAGTTCGTTGTGGCGCCGGCATGGGCAGGCGTGGCGGGTGGTGTTCCATCAGGGCACGCCGGAGGCGGGGTAGCGCCGGGCCATGCCCGGCGAAGGGCGCCAACCAAGGTTGGCAGCTACCAAGGCGGGGCACGGCCCCAAAAGGCGGTGGCCCCGCCGGCTGACCTCGGCGCCCGCGTCGATCGATACCGTTGCTGCCTTCCGGCCCTGGCGGGATTTTCGACCTAGCGTCGCGAGGGGCCGACGGGGCCACCATAGAGACGTTGGCCGCCTTGTGGCGGCCGGTTCACGGAACAGGGGAAGTGGCGCGCAGCGCGCCGAAGACCACAGCCGGACTGCACACCGACTGGGCCGATGGCAGGCGCGCATTCTAGCGCAGGCGCGGCCGCTTGTGCCAGCGCCGCGCACTGAACCGGCTGTAACCCGCCACCGCCCGCAGCGGCCCCGGCGCAGCGGCGTTGCTAGAATGCCGGGCAGGAGGAACGGCCTCCCCCGCATCGGGAATCAATGACCAGGACGGCCTGGCCCTACCAAGAGGAGGGCCGTCATGGCCTGGATCTTTCTGTTGTTCGCCGGCCTGCTGGAAATCGTCTGGGCCGTGTCCATGAAGCAGTCCGAAGGCTTCAGCAGGCTCACCCCCACCGTGGTCACCATCCTCGGCATGATCGCCAGCTTCTGGCTGCTGGCCGTAGCCATGCGCAGCCTGCCGCTGGGTACCGCCTACACGATCTGGACCGGCATCGGCGCGGTCGGTGCGTTCGTGGTCGGCATCGTGTTCCTCGGCGAGCAGGTCAGTGCGATGCGCATCGGCGCGGCCGTGCTGATCGTCAGCGGGCTGGTGCTGATGAAGCTGTCCAGCAGCTGACAGGCCGTCGCTCGATACGGTGTTCGTGTTCGCCGGGTTGGGCCGGGTGCTGCTGCGTCGTCAGTGCGGGTTGCGCGCGCAGAAATCGCGCGTGAGCTGCAGTTCCATTTCGATGGCGTGCAGTCCTGGCCCATGTCCGTCCGCGGTTTCCCGCACGGCATGAAAGCCCAGGGCCGCATAGAACGCCTGGGTATGCTGGCTGGTGCTCAGCACCACGCGATGCACCCCTTCTTCGGCCTGCGCCTGTCGCAGCCGCGCGTGGGCCAGCATGCGCCCCAGGCCGCGGCCTTGATGCTCCCGCGCGACCATGCCCCAGCAGAAAGCGGCACTGCCATCGGCATGCCGTGACAATCCTCCGCAGGCGACGACGAGGCCATCGACTTCGATGACTTGGAAGGCGTGGGTGAGGGCGTGGTCACGCAGGAATCCGATGAAATCCGTGCGCTCTGCCGGTGCGAAGAACATCGGTGTGTTGCCATCGAACAGGGCCAGGCAGGCGCTGGCATCGCATGGCAGGTAGGCGCGCAGCTCAGGTGTCATACGCGCCGCTGTCCCACGGCTCGAAGAACGCCATGTAGTTGCCGGGCTGCATTTCCACCGCCCACAGATCGTCCTCGTCCTCGGGTTCGCGCGCGACCAGGCCGAAGGTGGTGCCGAACTGTTCCAGCGCAAACGGTGCAACCTGCACGCGCTGATGCGTAACGGCGCCCAGGTCGTGCAGGCGCGCCTGGCGGATCGCGCGGTGCTGCTGCGCATCCACCTGATCGCGCGGGCCCAGTGCATCGATCTGTGCATCCAGCAGGACGCCGTCGGCATCGAACAGATACAGCGCGATGTATTCGCAGCCAGGCTGGCGGCGCGTGGCCGGTTCGAACGGTGTGGTCAGGATGAACTGCCGCCCATCTTTGGTGTGGCCGATGCAGTCGGCGTAATGGTCATTCGGGTCGATGGCGATGCGTTCGGGGCGTTGGCTCATGGTGGCGTCCTTGCAGGGGAGCGGCATTGAACCGCGTCTGCCCGGGTCGACTCAAGTGATCACCGTGGGTATTGGTGTCTGAAGATGGCGGGCATGCGATCGCGCACGCCCGCAGACTGCGCACCTCGCAGACACGTAGTTTCGATGAACGATCTTCCTCATCGTTTTGCAGGCCTGCATCGCAGCGCTGACCTGCTGATGCTGCCCACCGTGTGTGACGCGGGCAGTGCGTGCCTGGCAGAGGACTGCGGTGCGCACGCGTTGGGCACCTCCAGCGCCGCAATGGCCTGGTCGTGTGGCCATGCCGATGCGTGTGTGCTGCCGGAGGCCGCGCTGCTTGAGCGCGTGCGGCAGATCCTGCGGGTGACGACGTTGCCGCTTACCGTGGATATGGAAAACGGCTACAGCGACGATCCGCGGCAGGTGGCCGCGCGCGTGCAGCGCCTGCAGGCCTGTGCGCAGGCTGGTGCGGATGGCGGATTTGTTCCTGGATTGCAGGCATTGGCCGAGGTTGCGGCGGTTGCTGCTCAGGTGGCGCTGCCATTGAACCTGATGGCGTTGCCAGGGTTGGCACCGGCCGACCTGCTGCGCCAGGCCGGCGTTCGCCGCTTGAGCGCCGGGCCGGCGCTGTTCCTGCAGGCCTGGGCGGCTACGGCAGCGGCAACGCGCGCGTTGTTGCAGGGTGGGGTGTTGATGGGGGCGGATGGAGTTTCGTACGCCGACGTGGATCGGCGCTTTGCGATGAACGCGGAAGTGGGCTGACAAGGGCGGGCATTACGACCCAGCCCTTGCCGAGCGCCTTGCCATTCAGCACCGGGGGACGTCGATCATCGTTTTCTCAGCGCTTGACCCGTTCCACGCGGCGACTCAAGCGACGTCCTTCCTCGGTTGAATTCTCCGCAAGCGGTTGGCCTTGGCCGAAGCCCTTGGCTGCCAGTCGATCGGCTGCGATTCCGGCTGACAAGCCGATTGCGGACAGACTCAGCGCGCGCCTGCGAGAGTGTCGGGTTGTGCGATGGGCTGCCACTGTCGTCGGTGTGTCCCGCCACCGAGAGGCGAAGACGTTCATCGGCCTTCAGCAGCTGGGTGACCTGCAGAATCTGCGGCTCCGAGTCAGGCAGAATCGCGGCGGCGTCGGTGGCGAAGTTCACCTGGATGGACACTTTTCCACTGCTTTCCAGCGCGTGTTTCAGGGTGTCGGCTTCATGACCTTGGCCGTTATCTGTACCGGTTTGGTTTCCGCGACAAGCAGTGCGCCGGAATTTCCGCTGGAGCCCAGGTGAATCCATATATCCCGATCATCACGATGGATGACGTAGGTTTCTGCCGGCTCGTTGTAGATATCGCCGATGCCGCCGACATAGTGGACCCCGGCCTTGCTGCTGCCGATGTCACCTGATGCATCGGCGGGAAGGATGCCGGAGAAAATGCGTTTGCCACCCAGTGTCTCTACCAGGCTCTGCACATTGCGATTGAGCTCAAGTTGCGAATAAGGATGGTCGCTGTTGCTCTGCAGGACCGACGAATGGACCTTGCCTTCAATCCACTGCACGCGATCACCGGTCCAGAACGGCACGCGATCAAACGCGCTGTCCACCACATCCTGACTGGCGTAGCCCTGTGGCAGCCCGAGATAGGGGAACGTGCCCAGCGGCGCATTGGATACCGGCAGATCGGCAACAGTGAACGGGCGGGCCTTCTGGTTATCATCAGCAGTAGCCGCGGACTGAGCGGAGGATTCCGCGCTGGCGCTGGTCGGAGCGACCGGTGAGGCGCCGCCTTCTGCAGCCGTTTCGGCGGACCCCTTGCAGGCGCCCAACGTCAGTATCAGGCTTGCGGCCAACAGGCTTACGCGCGCTGCGGAAAACTGCGATCCGTACTTCTGCATCATGAACGCACCTGCCTCATCAGTTCGTTGCAGACATCGCTGGTGGGCTTGTACTGGCCCTTCTTCCAGGCATCGGTGATTTTCACCCGCGCCTGCGCTTCTGCAGCGTCATAGGCCTGGTCGAAGTCTGCCTCTGTGCCAAAGATGGTTCTCACCTGTGCCTTGTGCCTGGCGCGCAGCGTTGCGGTCTGTTCGGCTGTTGCGCCGCACGCCAGCGCATTGCCCGTATGCGTGCCTCCCACTGTGCCGTATTGCGCGGCGGCGCCGCTTTGTGCGAATACGGGGCCACTGCCGATCAGCAAGGCAGCGGTGATCACTAGCTTCGTCATGGAATACCGCATGTAGATGGTCCTCATCTGGCCCGGTAGCGGGCATCAATCCCTGTGCTGCGAGCATAGCAACAGGCAATGCCAGTCAGGATGGCGCTGCATCAGGCGGCCCTGTGGGCGGCCCCAAGGTGAACAGGGTAAGGATGACGAACCGCCGCAAGGGGCTGCGTCTGGCCAACCTGGCGGTCCTTGAGAGTGGTGCCAAGGGCGTCTGCTCCACGCATGGCGTGGACCTACGGATCTGTCTGGGCGAGCAAGCCCCCCTGTTGAGGGGCTGCCCCGACAGGGGCGGGGAGAGGCAGGCAAAGGGAAGGGCTCATTCGTTGCGCAGCAACGCTTGGGGCGAGGCGCGCGCAGCGCACTTCGCTTTCCGCGCCAGATAAATGAAAAAGGCTGCCCAGAGGGCAGCCTTTTTCATTTATCTGGCGGAGAGAGGGGGATTCGAACCCCCGAAGCGCGGTTTAGACGCTTACACACTTTCCAGGCGTGCTCCTTCAACCACTCGGACACCTCTCCGGATCCCTGCCATCGGCAAACGCCTCAGCAGGGGCGCAGATTCTAGCGGGCGCCGCGCCCGGACACAAGCACCCTGTTTCAGGGGAAGGGGCTGGACAGGCATGGCACAATGGAACATCCGATGGAAGACGGTGGCCTGATGTCCTATCTCGTGCTTGCCCGCAAGTGGCGTCCGAAGCGTTTTGCCGAGCTGGTGGGCCAGGAACACGTGGTCCGTGCGCTCAGCAATGCGCTGGACAGTGGCCGGGTGCACCATGCGTTCCTGTTCACCGGTACCCGCGGCGTGGGCAAGACCACCATCGCGCGTATCTTCGCCAAGTCGCTGAACTGCGAGCAGGGCACCAGCGCCGACCCCTGTGGCCAGTGCGCAGCCTGCCTGGACATCGACGCCGGCCGCTACATCGACCTGTTGGAAATCGACGCCGCGTCCAACACCGGCGTGGACGACGTGCGCGAGGTGATCGAGAACGCCCAGTACATGCCCTCGCGCGGCAAGTACAAGGTCTACCTGATCGACGAAGTGCACATGCTGTCCAAGGCGGCCTTCAATGCGCTGCTGAAGACCCTGGAGGAGCCGCCGGAGCACGTGAAATTCCTGCTGGCCACCACCGACCCGCAGAAGCTGCCGGTCACCGTGCTCAGCCGCTGCCTGCAGTTCAACCTGAAGCGGCTGGACGAGGACCAGATCCAGGGCCAGATGACCCGCATCCTGGCCGCCGAGGAGATCGAGTCCGACCCCAGCGCCATCGTGCAGCTGTCCAAGGCCGCCGATGGCAGCCTGCGTGATGGCCTGTCGCTGCTGGACCAGGCCATTGCCTACGCCGGTGGCGCCCTGCGCGACGACGTGGTGCGCACCATGCTGGGCACCGTGGACCGCACCCAGGTGGCGGCCATGCTCGATGCCCTGGCCGACGGCGAGGGCGCGCGCCTGCTGCAGGTGGTGGCGGCGCTGGCCGAGTTTTCGCCCGACTGGAGCGGCGTGCTGGAAGCGCTGGCCGAGGGCCTGCACCGTATCCAGGTGCAGCAGCTGGTACCGGGTGCGGCTGCCGCCGCCGAAGGTCTGGATGTGGCCGCCTTCGCTGCCCGTCTGCGCCCGGAAGTGGTGCAGCTGTGGTACCAGATGGCGCTCAATGGCCGCCGCGACCTGCCGCTGGCGCCGAGCCCGCGCGCAGGCTTTGAAATGGCCGTGCTGCGCATGCTGGCCTTCCGCCCGGCGGCCGCGGTGCCGCCCGTCCCGCGCGCGGTGGAGCCGGCCGCAGGCGCTGCCCCGGTCGGCAATGTGCCCACCGGCGGTGTGACGGGCGGCGGCCACGAGGCCGCGCCGGCCGCCGCTGCTGCGGCCCAGGCCCCTGCCACGCCAGAGGCTGTGAGCGCCGCAGCGCATACCCCGGCGCCGCAGCCACCGCCGCGTGAACCCGAGCCGGAACCCGAACCGGATCCCACGCCGGAACCTGAACCTGAACCGGTGCCGGTGGAAGAACCCGAAACCCCGGTACCGGTGAAGGCCGACGTGTCCGCGCCGCCTGCCAATGCGAGCGACGATCTGCCGCCGTGGGCAACCGAGGAGGCCGAAGCCGCTCACGCCCGTGATGCGTCGCTGGCTGCCGCGCACGCTACCCCGGAGGCGGCCATGGTCGCCCCCTGGCACGAGCCACCGGCGCCGGCACAGCCGGTCGAGGTTGCCCAGGAGCGCTCGTTCCAGCCGGAAGGCATTGCCATTGCGCCCGCACCGGCGGCTGCCGACCGTGGCCCGCAGGAGGCTGTGAGCGAGCTGGCCAGTGCCGAGGACTGGCTGGACCTGGTGGCCGGCAGCGGCCTGAACGGCCCGTCGCGCCAGTTGGCCGCCAATGCTGCGTTCATCAGCTGCCAGCAGGGCACCTTGAAACTGGGTCTTTCGCCCGGATTTGAATACCTGCGTTCCGAGCGCGCGCTGGCGGCGCTGGGTGAGGTGCTGGAAAAGGCCCTGGGCCAGGCGCTGCGGATCGTGGTCGAGACCGTGGAAACCGAACAGGTGCCGGCCGAGACCCTGCACCAGCGTGCCGACCGCCAGCGTGGCGAGCGCCAGCAGGCCGCCGAGGCCACCTTCATGGACGATCCGGAAGTCCAGCTGCTGATCCAGCAGCACGGCGCCCGGGTCGTTTCCGATTCCATCCGTACTTTTGACGAGTAAGACGACATGCGCGGGAACATCGCCCAACTGATGCAGCAGGCCCAGAAGATGCAGGAAAACCTGCAGAAGGCCCAGGAAGAAATCGCCAGGATCGAAGTAACCGGCAGCGCCGGTGGCGGTATGGTCAGCGTCACCCTTACCGGTGCGAAGGAATGCCGCAAGGTGCGCATCGATCCGTCGCTGACCAGCGATCCGGAGATGCTGGAAGACCTGATCGCGGCCGCCTTCAACGATGCGTCCAACAAGATCGACGCCGAATCGAAGTCGAAGATGGGCTCGGCCACGGCCGGCATGCAGCTGCCGCCGGGCATGAAGCTGCCGTTCTGATACCCGCAGCGTCGAGCGTGCTCGACTGCTTCGCGCGTAGCATCGAGCTTGCTCGACTGCATGCATGAATCAGTCGAGCATGGCTCGACTCTACAAAGCCCTTCAGTCGAGCATGGCTCGACTCTACCAAGCCCTTCAGTCGAGCAAGCTCGACTCTACAAAGCCTGCCGCCGTGTCCGCACCCCTGCTTGAACAACTGATCGATGCGCTGCGGGTACTGCCGGGCGTGGGCCAGAAGACGGCCCAGCGCATGGCCTACCACCTGCTGGAGCGCGAGCGCGAGGGGGGGCAGCGTCTGGCCGAAACACTGGCGCTGGCGGTGGAGCGCATCGGCCACTGCGCGCAGTGCCGCGATTTCAGCGAAACCGAGGTGTGCCCCACCTGCGCCAATGGCAGCCGTGAGCGCAGCCAGCTGTGCGTGGTGGAATCGCCGGCCGATCGCCTGGCCATTGAAAACGCCACCGGCTTCCGCGGGGTCTACTTCGTGCTGCAGGGGCGGTTGTCGCCGCTCGATGGCGTCGGTCCGCGCGAGCTGGGCCTGGAACCGCTGGAGCAGCGCCTGGCGCAAGGCGAGGTTCAGGAGCTGATCATCGCCACCAGTGCCACTGTGGAAGGCGAGGCGACCGCGCACTATCTGGCACAGTTGGCGCGCGCGCGCCAGGTGCGGCCCAGCCGCCTGGCCCAGGGCCTGCCGCTGGGCGGCGAACTGGAATACGTCGATCGCGGTACGCTGTCGCACGCCTTTGGTACACGCAGCGAATTCCGCGACTGACGCGGTCGGGCAACGCCTGCTGTCACCGGCCTACAATGCGGGGACATCCCGCCGAGGCCGACCATGAGCAGCGAAACCCTCTTCAGCAAGATCATCCGTCGCGAGATCCCCGCCACCATCGTCTACGAAGACGATGAGGTGCTGGGGTTCAAGGACATTGCACCGCAGGCGCCGGTGCACGTGCTGTTCATTCCGAAGAACGAGATCATTCCGACCCTGGATGATCTGCAGCCGTCGCAGGCGCACCTGATCGGCAAGCTGGCGCTGGCTGCCGCGGCCTACGCACGCAGCGAGGGCTTGGCCGAGGACGGTTACCGCATCGTGATGAACTGCCGCGAGCATGCCGGGCAGACCGTGTTCCATATCCACATGCATCTGCTGGCCGGCGCGCCGCTGGGCCATTTCGGTACGCCGGGGCATTGAGGCAACCGCATCCCCGCGTGGCCAAGGGGATGGCACCAGCAAAAAGGCCGCCCGGGGGCGGCCTTTCCTGTTCTTACCACCAGCCCCAGCGGCCGTAGCCCCAGTACGGGCTCGGGCCCCACGGGCCATACGGACCGTACGGGTAGGGCACCACATCGACCTGGCGCTGTTCCGGCCACAGGTAGATGACATCGGCGGCCAGCTTCGGCAGGCGGTAGTCGTAGTCGCCGATACGCGTATTGGAGTAGCCGTCGATCTTGCCGATGAAGGTCACATCGCGGCCGGCTTCGAACACGGCCGGGTCGTAGAAGCCGGCGCGGCAGGCGATGAAGCGGCCATCGCTGGCGTCCGACGAGGTGGTGTTCGGGCGGCCACTGCCATTGAGCGGGCGCGAGATCATCTGGAAGCAGGTCTCGCCCTGGCCGGGCAGGGTTTCAATGATGCGCCCGCCCCAACGGACCGGCGTGCCGACCTGCTGGGTGGCGACCGAGTCGCGCGGGGAAACCAGGCTGAACTGTCCCTGCAGCGGCTTGGGTGCCGTTGCGCAGGCCGACAGGGCCAGCGTGGCCACGGCAGTGAGAAGGAACTTGGTTTTCATTGGGAAGCTCCGGAAGACGGGCGATGCCTGCGCAGGTCCCGCAATAATGCGGCGAGGTCGGTGCAAGTGCCAGCGTAACGCGCGTCAGCGAAACGCTGGCTGAGTGCCAGCAGGGCAGGATCAGGGTGCTGGGCATGCACGCGGCGGGCCCAGGCCATCGGTGGCTCATGCGGCTCGCGGCCCAGGCCGCGCCGCGCGTAGCGCCGGCCCAGGCGGTGCCAGGCGCGCAGCAGCGGATCGCGCTCACGTTCGCCACGGGCCAGCAGCCAGGCCATCCAGGCCAGTGCCAGCAACACAGCCATCACGAACCCGGCCAGCAGCTGTCCCGGCCCCAGCGTATCGATCCCCAGCCGCTGCAGCATCTGCTGCTGCCGGCGTGCGTCAAACGACAACACCAGATCGTTCCAGCCACGGCGCAGCCAATCACCCACCTGGCCGATCTGCAGCCAGCGCTGCTGCAGTCCTTGATCGGTGTCGGCCAGCAGGCGGTCATCCAGCGTGTCCAGAATCCGTTCCGGCGCGACGGCGGCGGTCGGGTCCACCCGCACCCAGCCCTGTTGCGGCAGCCACACTTCGGCCCAGGCGTGGGCGTCCATGCGCCGCACCACCCAGTAATCGCCAATGCGGTTGCGCGTGCCGCCGGCAAAGCCGGTTACCACGCGCGAGGGAATGCCAGCATTGCGCATCAGCACCACGAACGAGGAGCTGAAGTGCTGGCAGAAGCCGGCCTTGTAGTCGAACAGGAAGGCGTCGACCGGATCGCGCCCGGCCATTGGGGTTTCCAGCGTGTAGGAGAAGTCAGCGGTGATCCAGGCCAGCGCCCGGCGCACCACGGCGGCATCGTCGTTGCGCGCTTGCTGGCGCCATTGCCGGGCCAGTGTGGCAGTGCGCGGGTTGAAACCTTCGGGCAGCTGCAATGCGGCCCGGCGCTGTTCGGCCGACAACGCGGCATCGAAGCGGCGCGCTGGGGCTGATTGCATGCGCCAGCGGGTCAGTGCGCTCAGCCGCTCGTCGCTGGACAGGCTCATGTCTGCATCAAGGCGGGCGCCGGCAGGGGCGCTTCGCGGCAGGTCCAGCGCCACCAGCTGTCGCCGGTCGGTGGGTTCGTAGTCGATCTGGTAGTCCCAGCCGGGCGCCGTCTGCTCCACTGCGGCCGGTGCGCGCAGCCGCGCCGCAGGATCACGACGCCAGATGTGACCGTCGAAGCGGGTCAGCACCGGACCCCGCCAGTAGCGCTGTTGCGGCGCCGGCGCCGCACCGAAGAACTGCACGCGCAGGGCGGGTGTATCGTCGGCCATCAGGTCCAGCCACTGGTCCGGCTCCATCGTGTCGGACAGGCCCGGCGAACCAACGGCGCGCTCGGGAATGCCCCACAGCGGCGTGGCCAGGCGAGGGAACAGCCAGAAGCAGGCCAGCGCCAACGGCAGGCCGATCAGCATCAGGCGGCCCACGCCGTGCAGCTGCCCGCGCAGCGGCACCGGTGCGCTGTGGCCTTCGCCTTGCGCCAGACGCTGCAGCGCCAGCAGGCCGGTGATGCCGGCCAGTGCCGCCAGCGCGGTGGTCAGCGGCCCCTGATCAAGCAGGAAGGCGGCAAACGGTGCGAACAGGGCGAAGCCGATCAGGCTGCGTGCATCGCGCAGGCTGCGCAGCTCGCTGGATTTGATCGCCAGCATCGCCGCCAGCAGTGCGCAGCCGGTGTCGCG
Organism: Stenotrophomonas sp.; assembly: GCF_032056425.1. Taxonomy (GTDB): domain Bacteria; phylum Pseudomonadota; class Gammaproteobacteria; order Xanthomonadales; family Xanthomonadaceae; genus Stenotrophomonas. Next base: position 78,125 of record NZ_DAMBCN010000018.1, on the reverse strand, counting down.
ACCAGGGCGCACGGCGCCCATCTGCCAGACGATGGCGCCCAGCATGGCCAGCACCAGCAGCATGCGCATCGGCATGGGCAGCACGCGACGCTGCGACAACAGAGCGGTCAGCACGGCGGTGCCAGCAAATACTGCGGCCAACAGCGTGGGCAACTGCAGCAGCAGCGGCAGCAGGGCCAGCGCTGCACTGGCCAAGGTCCAGCCGCGCGCATTACGGTCGATCAGGGGGGCGGTGTCAGTCATGCGGCAGCAGCGCCAGTGCGCGCAGGCACAGGTGATGGTGGCTGGCGCCCTGGCCCGGGCCCAGGGCGGGCTGGCCCGGCAGCAGCAGGGTGTAGCGGCGCCCTTCGCGCTCGGCCAGATCGACCCAGCGTGCCAGTCGCGCAATGCGTGCTTCGGTGGCCATCGGTGCCAGCGCGCGCCAGTCCAGCATGACTTCCATGCCCACGGGTTTCTCGTACTCGCGCACCAGCAGGCTGTCGCGCCGTGCCGAATGCTTCCAGGCGATGCTGCGGGTCGGATCGCCGGCGCGGTAGGGACGAAGCTGGTGCAGTTCCTCGCCACTGGCGTGGGCGCGGGTATGCAGGGGGTCGCTGCCACGCTCGGGCAGCGCCGGGCCCTGCGCCTCGGGGTGGGGGTAGACCAGCAGCGGCTGCTCGGGCCAGACCCACGACCACGCCCGTACCAATCCCAGTGGCTGGGTACTGGACAGGCGGATGCGGGGCAGATCGAACCAGCCGCGCCGCACGGTGGGCACATCCAGTTCCACCTCGGCACGGCCGTGTGCAGGCAGGTCGGTCCACGCCTGGTGCTCGCCCAGTTGCAGGTGCAGCCCGTGCCGCGCGCGCGGATCGGGCGCGGAAAGATCAATGCGCAGCCGCAGCGCTTGCCCCGCCGCGACCGGTTCGGCGGCGATCGTGTCGATCTGCACGCCCGACAGCTGCAGATGCGCGGCGATCGCACTGGCGACGGACGCCGCTGCCAGCAGCAGGGCCAGCAGCAGGGCGGGGTTGTTGTTGTAGTTCAGTGCGCCCAGCAGCATGGCCGCCAGCAGGGTGGCCACGAACAGGCCGAAGCGCGTGGGCAGCACGTAGATGCGGCGGCGATCCAGCCGCTGCGGCAGTGCCTCCGGCGAACGCGGGCGCGCCAGCAGCTGCAGCCGTGCCCAGCGCGTGGAGGCGTTCAATCGACCGCCACCGTCTGCAGGATCGCGCGCGCCAATGCCGGTCCCGCGCTGGATTCGGCGTCGCCCACCAGGCGGTGCCCGGCCACGGCCACGAACAGGGTCTGCACGTCTTCGGGCACCACATGGCCGCGACCCAGCAGCAGCGCATGGGCCTTGGCCGCACGCAGCAGGGCCAGGCCGGCGCGCGGCGACAGGCCCACGCGCACGCCGGCATGCTGGCGGCTGCGGGTCAGCAGGGCCTGCACGTAGTCCACCAGCGCATCGCTGACGTAGATCTGGCCCACGGCTTGGCGCAATTGACGTACCTGGTTGTCATCCAGCTGCGGCACGGCACGTGCGATCAGATCGCGACGATCGGTGCCGCGCAGCAGTTCGCGCTCGGCCTGCGCGCTGGGATAGCCCATGGCCAGCCGCAGCAGGAAGCGGTCCAGCTGCGAATCGGGCAGCGGAAACGTGCCGGACAGGTCCACCGGGTTCTGCGTGGCGATCACGAAGAAGGGATCGGGCAGGATATGTGTCTGCCCGTCCAGGGTGACCTGTTGTTCGGCCATGGCTTCCAGCAGCGCGCTCTGCGTGCGGGGCGGCGCGCGGTTGATCTCGTCGGCCAGCAGTACGTGGGTGAACACCGGGCCGGGGTGGAACTGGAACTGGTGGCTGCCGGCCTCGTACACCGAAACGCCCAGCACATCGGCCGGCAGCAGATCGGAGGTGAACTGCACGCGCTGGAAGCCCAGGCCCAGGCTGCTGGCCAGGGCGTGCGCGAGCGTGGTCTTGCCCAGGCCGGGCAGATCCTCGATCAGCAGATGGCCGCCGGAAAGCAGGGCAACGAAGGCCAGGCGCACCTCGTGCACCTTGCCCAGCACCAGCGCGTTGACCTGGTCCTGCGCATTGCGCAGGGACTGGCGCAGTTGATCGGTTAGCATGCTGGGCATGGGGGACGAGGCTGTCATGATCGTCTCACGTTCGGGAACCCATCGATTCTATCCATAGAGCAATGCAGGGCGAACAGCGCGCACGCACGATATTTGTCTGGTTATGGACGCTCGTCACAGCGGCCAAGCTGGTCGTGGCCGCACGGCTGCCCCTGTTCGTCGATGAGGCGTTCTATTGGCAGGAGGGCCAGCACCTCGCGGCCGCCTATTCCGATCTGCCCGGCCTGACCGCGTGGCTGGCCCGGCTGGGGGTGGAGATCGGCGGGCACCATGTACTGGCGCTGCGCCTGCCGTTCCTGGCCATTGGTGCGCTGCTGCCGCTGCTGGTATCGCGCGTGGCCACGCGCTGGTTCGGCGCGGTGGCTGGCTGGCAGGCGGGCAGCCTGACCTTGTTGATGCCGTTGTCGGCCACGCTGGGCCTGCTGGCCGTGCCCGATGTGCCGATGGCGCTGGCGGCGGTGCTGTGCCTGGATGCCGGTGCGCGCCTGCTGCGCAATGTCGATGCATCTTCAGCAGTGAAGCTGGGCCTGGGCCTGCTGATCGGCGCACTCAGCCATTACCGCTTCATCGGTGTCATCGGCGTGGGCTTCATTGCCCTGCTGGCCCTGCCGCAGGGGCGGCGCATGCTGGCCGACCCGCGCGTGTGGGTGGCGCTGGCCGTGGGTGTGCTGGCCTGGTTGCCGCTGCTGGCCTGGAATGCCGACAACCACGACGCCGGCCTGAAATTCCAGGTGGTGGAGCGCCATCCCTGGGCGTTCGAGTGGCGCGGGCTGTGGTTCCTGGTCATCCAGCCGATGCTGGTCACGCCCATCCTGTGCATCGCCATGTGGAAGGTGGCGCTGGCCGGCACCCGCAGCGGCGGCGGCGCGCGCGTGCAGTGGCGCTATTTCGGCCTGGTTGGCGGCGTGTCCACCTTGGGCATCTTCGTGCTGGGCTTCTTCACCGATGTGGAGCGCATCAGTTTCCACTGGCCACTGCCGGGTTACCTGGCCCTGCTGGTCGCGGTGCCGGTGGTGCTCAACGGCTGGCCGCGCGGGCTGCGGCGAACGGGCTGGTGGCTGGCCGGTGCGGGCATGGTGCTGGCGTTCGCGTATTACCTGATGGCCGCTTCACCGGTGTTGCGCGAGCAGTTGGCGGGCAACAAGTACTACCCGCGCAACTTCGCCGGCTGGCAGCCGCTGGCCGCGGCGGTGCGCGAAGAGCTGGCGCAGATGCCGGAAGGCAGTCGCGTGCTGGCTGGCAACTTCAAAGTGGGCGCAGAGCTGGGCTTCCAGCTCGGCGACGGCGATATCGCAGTGCTGCCGCATCCGCTCAACGACAAGCATGGGCGCAGTGCGCAGCTGGCGCAGTGGCAGTTGCTGCATGAAGGGGAACGGCAGCAGCCGATGCTGCTGGTGCTGTCGCCCAGCGACCAGCGGTACCGCGATCTGCTGCAGCGTTACCACGCAGTGTGCGAACAGGTGGGGCCGCTGCCGCCGCCACGCGTGGTCAGCAGCGATCATGGCTTCCAGCGGTTCCTGTTGTTCCGCCTGCCCGCGCAGCGCGCAGGCGGGCCGTGCGTAACCCCGGCGATGGCCTGGCTGGATGCGCCGGCCAACGGTGAGGTGGTTTCAGGCACGCTTGCAGTGAAGGGCTGGGCCTTCAAGGACGGTGCGGGTCTGTCGCGCGTGGAAGTGCTGCTCGATGGGCAGTCGCTGGGTGATGCCCGCTATGGCCGCGAGTTCGACATGCGCGCGGCCTGGCCGGGCACCACCGATCCCACCCATCCACACGTGGGGTTCGATGCCAGCGTGGACACACGTGCGCTGGCGCCCGGGCGGCATTGGCTGGGCCTGCGCCTGCATGGTCGCGACGGCAGCGTGGAGCAGTGGCAGGAACAACCGTTCGAGGTCGCCCCGTAGCGCGCAATGTCGAGCGTGCTCGACCGTCGGTTGCGTAGAGTCGAGCTTGCTCGACTGCTTTGTACTGCCGGGGACATTCAGTCGAGCAAGCTCGACTCTACCCATCCGGGGTCATGGCACGGCGAAGCCGGCCTGGCGCAGCAGGCCACACAGGGCGATCAGGGGCAGGCCGACCAGGGCGGTCGGGTCGCGGTTGTCGATCGCCTCGAACAGGCTGATGCCCAACCCTTCACACTTGAAGCTGCCGGCGCAGTCCAGCGGCTGTTCGGCGGCCACATAGCGGACGATCTCGTCCTGGCCCAGCACGCGGAAGCGGACCTCGGTCACGTCCACTGCGGTCAGGCTGTCTCCGTTGCGGGTGAGACTGATGGCCGTATGGAAGCGCACGGTCTTCCCCGACATGGCGGCCAACTGTGCGCAGGCGGCGTCCACCGTGCCCGGCTTGCCCAGTGGTTGGCCATCCAGGTCGGCCACCTGGTCCGAGCCGATCACCCAGGCGCCGGGGTGGCGCGCGGCCACTTCGGCGGCCTTGGCGGCGGCCAGGCGCACGGCCAGCGCCGCCGGTGCTTCGCCCGCGGCCGGGGTCTCGTCCACGTCCGGGCGTGCGCAGTCGAAGGGCAGGCCCAGCCGTTGCAGCAGGTCGCGGCGGTAGCGGGAGGTGGAGGCCAGCAGCAGGGCGGACATGCGATAATTCCGGGGCAGGGCGGGGCAGTCTGGCCCGGCGTGAAGGCCCGCAGCAAGCCCCGCGTGGCGGGGCATTTGACAGCGGGCGGGCTGATCCTTAGTATTCAGCGGCTTATGTCCGCGAACGTGCCCGAAACGCTGGATGCTTGGCGGATGGTTGTAGCGCGCAGGCGCTTCGACGGCCAGGTCTCTTTGGCTGAATTGACCCGCCTGCAGGGCTTGGTCGCCGATACCGACGGTGAGTGCAGTTACTCGCTTGAATTCGGTCGCGACGAGGTCTTGCGGGTATCCTATGTGGAACTGACCATCGACACCGCGCTGCCGCTGACCTGTCAGCGCAGCATGCAGCGATTCCTGTTGCCGGTGAAGATGACCCAGAGGCTTGGCCTGATCCGCGACGAGGACGAGGAATCGTCCCTGCCGGAGGAGTACGAGGCGTTGCTGGTGCCGGAAGATGGCCAGCTGCGGCCGCTGGATCTGGTCGAAGACGAGTTGGTGCTGGCGGTGCCGGTGGTGCCGTTGTCGCCCGACGGTGAAGCTGTCGACCGGGACTGGGCGCCGAGCGAAGAAGAAACGAAGAAAGCCAACCCGTTTGCGGCGTTGGCGGCCCTGAAGAAAGAATAGAAGCATTAGCAGCCGGATTGTCGTCGGCGGCTGCGGCGAAAGCGAAAGTGTGCTGGGCGCTGGCGTCCTGCGCGACGATACGACGAAGCAAAAACGAACCGAGTTTGGAGCAATCCCATGGCTGTCCAGAAATCCCGTGTCACCCCGTCCCGCCGCGGTATGCGCCGTGCGCATGACGCCCTGAGCGCCAAGCAGCTGTCGACCGACCCGACCACCGGCGAAGTGCACCTGCGTCACCACATCACTGCTGACGGTTTCTACCGCGGCAAGAAGGTCATCCAGACCAAGACCTCGGCCGTCGAAGAAGATTGATGTGCCGGGAAGGCCGCTGCCTGCGGGCAGCGGCCTTCGCCTTTCTTCCCGGGTGTGCCGGTGATCGGCGGCCCGCGCAACAGGAAACATGATGAGCAAGCGGATCTACTCGAGGATCGCGGGCACCGGTAGCTATTTGCCGGAAAAAGTCCTGACCAACGCCGACCTGGAAAAAATGGTCGAAACCTCGGACGAGTGGATCCAGACGCGCACCGGTATCCGCGAACGGCACATTGCTGCCGAAGGCGAAACCACCAGCGATCTCGGCTACCAGGCCGCGCTGCGTGCGCTTGAAGCGGCCGGGATCGATGCCAGCCAGCTCGACATGATCGTGGTGGGTACCACCACGCCTGACCTTATTTTCCCGTCCACCGCGTGCCTGATCCAGGCCAAGCTCGGTGCATCGGGTTGCCCCGCTTTCGACGTGAACGCCGCCTGCTCGGGCTTCGTGTTCGCGCTCAGCGTGGCCGACAAATTCATCCGTTCCGGTGATGCCCGCCACGTGCTGGTGGTCGGTACGGAAACCCTGACCCGCATCGTTGACTGGGAAGACCGCACCACCTGCGTGCTGTTCGGCGATGGTGCGGGCGCCGTCGTACTGAAGGCCGACGAAGAGACCGGCATCCTCAGCACCCACCTGCATTCGGATGGCAGCAAGAAAGAGCTGCTGTGGAACCCGGTGGGCGTGTCGGTCGGTTTCAAGGGCGGCGCCAACGGCGGCGGCACCATCAACATGAAGGGCAACGACGTGTTCAAGTACGCCGTGAAGGCGCTGGACTCGGTCGTGGACGAAACCCTGGAAGCCAACGGCCTGGACAAGTCCGACCTGGATTGGCTGATCCCGCACCAGGCCAACCTGCGCATCATCGAAGCCACCGCCAAGCGCCTGGACATGTCGATGGACCAGGTGGTGGTCACCGTCGATCGCCACGGCAATACCTCCTCGGCCTCGGTGCCGCTGGCGCTGGACGCCGCGGTGCGTTCGGGCAAGGTCGAGCGCGGCCAGCTGCTGCTGCTGGAAGCCTTCGGTGGCGGCTTCACGTGGGGTTCGGCTCTGCTGCGCTATTGATAGCGCAGGTTACGACAACGTGAATCAGTCGTTACGGCCCCTCTGGGGCCGTAACGCGTTTAGGAGAACCGCCATGGTTGAGCCCATCGTGATTGAAGGTCAGCGCGCCTGGCTGAAGCAGTACGGGAAGGGAAGTCGCGCACTGGCGCTGGGCCTGCTCAACTTCGTCGCCCATCGTTTCCAGCTGGATGCGCTGCGCCCGCCGCCGCACCGTGGTGGTGATGCCGCCCGCGAAACAGAAGCGCGCCGCCTGGGGGAACTGCACGCGCAGGGCATCAACGTGCCTGAAGTGATCGGCAGCGGCCATGCTGCGCTGGTGATCGGCGACAACGGCAGCTCGTTCAATACCTGTCTGCGCGAGGCCGACGAGGCGGGTCGCGACCAGCTGGTGGCCGCGGCCATGCAGGCCTTGGCCGAGGCGCACGCGCGCGGGGCCTATTTCGGCCAGCCGCTGCCGCGCAACCTGACCTGGGACGGGCAGAAGGTGGGTTTCATCGATTTCGAGGAAGACCCGCTGGAAGTGATGGACCTGGCCGAGGCGCAGGCGCGCGACTGGCTGATGTTCGGCTACGGCGTGGCCAAGTACTACGGCGACCGCCCTGAACGCCTGCAGGCGATGATGGCCGAGGCCATGAACAGCGTGCAGGGGCCGGTGCGCGCCCACGTTCATTCGGTCAGCGGGCGCCTGCAGGGGCTGGCCCGGGTCTGCATGAAGATGGGGCGCTCGGCCCGTGCGTTGGCGCACTCGATCTTCATCACCCATGGCGCCACCACGCTGGGCCTGATCATGGTGGTGGGGCTGTGCATGGACTTCTTCGCCGACGGCGAGCTGGATATCCTGCAGCTGTTCTGCTGATCCGCTCTCCGTCGGGCATGGCCCGGCGCTACCGGTAGCGCCGGGCCATGCCCGGCGGCCCCGTGGTGGGGCGCACTCCATACGCCGTGCATACGCGCACGTACAGACGAGACGAGGGATTCGCCCTTATCATGGCCCGCTTCGATTGCAACAAGCGGATGACCGCGTGACCGTATCCACCCTCGCTTTTGTCTTCCCCGGTCAGGGCTCGCAGTCCGTGGGCATGCTGGCCGAACTGGCCGAGCTGCACCCGCAGGTGCGTGAAGCCTTCACCGAAGCATCCGATGGTGCCGGCGTCGACCTGTGGGCGCTGTCCCAGGGTGGCCCGGAGGAAATGCTCAACCGTACCGAATACACCCAGCCGGCCCTGCTGGCGGCGAGCATCGGCGCGTGGCGCGCTTGGAACGCCGTCGGCGGTCCGCGCCCGTCGGTGCTGGCCGGCCACAGCCTGGGCGAATATACCGCGCTGGTCGCTGCCGGCGCGCTGAGCCTGCATGATGGCGCGCACCTGGTGCGCCTGCGTGGTCAGCTGATGCAGGAAGCTGCGCCGACCGGCGTGGGCGCCATGGCTGCCGTGCTGGGCGCCGAAGACCAGCTGGTGCTGGACGTCTGCGCCGAAGCCGCGGGCAGCCAGGCGGTGGTGCCGGCCAACTTCAATTCGCCGGGCCAGATCGTGATCGGTGGCGACGCCGATGCGGTGGACCGCGCGCTGGCGCTGCTGGCCGAAAAGGGCGTGCGCAAGGCGGTCAAGCTGGCCGTCAGCGTGCCCTCGCACACCCCGCTGATGCGTGAAGCCGCCAACCGCCTGGCCGAAGTGATGGCCGGTCTGTCCTGGCAGGCGCCGCAGCTGCCGGTGGTGCAGAACGTCGATGCCAAGGTGCATGACGGCGTCGATGCCATCCGTACCGCGCTGGTGCAGCAGCTGTACCAACCGGTGCAGTGGACCGGTTGCGTGCAGGCCCTGGCTGCCCGTGGCATCACCCAGATCGCCGAGTGCGGCCCGGGCAAGGTGCTGACCGGCCTGGTCAAGCGCATCGACAAGACCCTCGATGGTCGCTCGCTGGCTACCCCGGGCGATTTCGAAACCGCCCGCGAGACGTGGTCGGCCTGATCCCCCTGTTCCTGCCGACCGTACCGGTGGCCGCTGCACGCGGCACGGGTGCGGCGGCCGCCCCAGCCTGAGGAAAACATCATGAGCAAGCCCCTGCAGGGTGAAATCGCACTGGTCACCGGCGCCAGCCGTGGCATCGGTGCCGCCATCGCCGATCTGCTGGCCGCCCAGGGCGCCACTGTCATCGGCACCGCCACCACCGAATCCGGCGCCGCCGCGATCGGCGAGCGCCTGGCCGCCCACGGTGGCCACGGCCGCGCCCTGAACGTGACCGATGCGGCCGCGCTGGACAGCGTGCTGGACGGCATCGCCAAGGAATTCGGCGCGATCTCGATCCTGGTCAACAACGCCGGCATCACCCGCGACAACCTGCTGATGCGCATGAAGGACGAGGACTGGGCGTCGATCATCGACACCAACCTGACCAGCGTGTTCCGCACCAGCAAGGCCGTCATGCGCGGCATGATGAAGGCGCGCAAGGGCCGCATCATCAACATCGCGTCGGTGGTGGGCGTGACCGGCAACGCCGGCCAGGCCAACTATGCCGCCGCCAAGGCCGGCATCATCGGTTTCAGCAAGTCGCTGGCCAAGGAAATCGGCTCGCGTGGCGTCACCGTGAACGTGGTTGCGCCCGGCTTCATCGACACCGACATGACCAAGGCGCTGCCGGAAGAAGCCCGCACCGCCCTGATCAACGACATCGCCCTCGAACGCCTCGGTTCGCCGGAAGACATCGCCCATGCGGTGGCCTTCCTGGCCAGCCCGGCGGCCGGGTACATCACCGGCGAAACCCTCCATGTGAACGGCGGCATGTACATGCCGTAAGCAAGGGGCGCAGGGATTGCGCCGCAAGTGGTTGATCTGCGGGGGTTTTTGCAGCAATGCAAGGTCGCGCCGGTTTCCACTACACTATCCCACGGCCATCGCCTTAGATGGCGACCACTTTTGAACCACAACTCCATCTGGAGCGAGATCCCATGAGCACCATCGAAGAACGCGTCAAGAAAATCGTCATCGAACAGCTTGGCGTCAAGGAAGAAGAAGTCACCAACAGCGCATCGTTCGTCGATGACCTGGGCGCTGACTCGCTGGACACCGTCGAGCTGGTGATGGCCCTGGAAGAAGAGTTCGAGTGCGAGATCCCGGACGAAGAAGCCGAGAAGATCAGCACCGTGCAGGCTGCCATCGACTACATCAAGGCCCACGTCAAGGCCTGATGTCAGACGGCCGTGCGCGTGCGGGCTTCCGCTCGCCGCGCACCGCACCCCATGGGGCCGCTGTTGCGGCCCCGTGTGTTTGAGCATCACATCGAAGCAAACCGCGTTACCCGTCGAAAACGTGCGGGTCAGGAGAATCAGCAATGAAGCGTCGCGTCGTCGTAACCGGCCTGGGTATCGTCTCGCCGTTGGGCAATGATCTGGCCAGCAGCTGGGAAGGCATCACCCACGGTCGTTCGGGCATCGGTCCGCTGACCAACGTTTCTGATGCCTACCTGGAACGGTTCACCACCAAGATTGCAGGTGAGGTCAAGGGCTTTGACATCACCGCCGACAACCCGTTGTTCGGCAAGTACCGGGTCAGTGGCAAGGATGCCAAGAAGATGGACCCGTTCATTCATTACGGCCTGGGTGCTTCTTTCATGGCCCTGCACGATTCGGGCCTGGAAATCACCGAAGCCAACGCCGAGCGCGTGGGTGCCATCGTCGGCGCCGGCATCGGCGGCCTGCTGGGCATCGAAGAGCAGACCATCGAATTCCACGAGGGCAAGAAGATCTCGCCCTTCTACGTGCCCAAGACCATCATCAACATGCTGCCGGGCCAGCTGAGCATCATCGCCGGCCTGAAGGGCCCGTCGTTCTCGGCCGTGTCCGCCTGCGCGACCTCGAATCATTCGATCGGTACGGCGATGCGCATGATCCAGTACGGCGATGCCGACGTGATGGTGGTCGGTGGCGCCGAGCGAGGCTCTTCGCCGACCGCGCTGGGCGGCTTCTGCGCCATGAAGGCCATGAGTACCCGCAACGATGCCCCGCAGCAGGCCTCGCGCCCGTGGGACAAGGACCGCGACGGCTTCGTGCTGGGCGACGGTGCCGGCATCCTGATCCTGGAAGAGTACGAGCACGCCAAGGCGCGTGGCGCGAAGATCTACTGCGAACTGGCCGGCTTCGGCGCCAGCTCCGACGCGTACCACATGACCGCCCCGGCCGAGAACGGCGAAGGCGCTGCCCGCTGCATGACCATGGCCCTGAAGGACGCCGGTGTGAACCCGGACCAGGTCGGCTACCTCAACGCACACGGCACCTCCACGCCGCTGGGCGACCTGGGCGAAACCATGGCCATGAAGACCGCCTTCGGCGACCACGCCTACAAGATGATGGTCAGCTCCACCAAGTCGATGACCGGCCACCTGCTGGGTGCTGCCGGCGGCGTGGAAGCGATCTTCTCGGTGATGGCGCTGCAGGACAACGTCATTCCGCCGACCATCAACCTGGAACAGCCGGGCGAAGGCTGCGACCTGGACTACGTGCCCAACGAAGCACGCCAGGCCAAGGTGGACGTGGTGATGTCCAACGGCTTCGGCTTCGGCGGCACCAACGGCACGCTGATCTTCAAGCGCGTCTGACCGAGGTTGTAGAGTCGAGCCATGCTCGACTCTGCCGTTGTGTAGAGTCGAGCCATGCTCGACTGAACGTGCAACTCAGTCGAGCATGGCTCGACTCTACATGCGAAGAAGCCGCCGCAAGGCGGCTTCCGTGCATCTGAACCCCTGAACTGGCCGCCATGACCCACGCACCGCTGATCCACCCGCTGCCGCACCCGATCGACCTGCTGGCCGTGCAGCAGCACGACCCCGCGCGCTTCCCGCTGCTGATGGAATCCACCGCCTCGGGTACCGCGCAGGGGCGCTGGAGCCTGCTGCTGGCCGCGCAGGGCCACCATCTGCGCCTGGATGCCGATGGCCAGGTGCGTGACCAGCACGATGCGGTGCACGCGGGCATGTTCCTGCAGGTGCTCGACCGCGCCTGGCAGGCCGAGCGCCTGCCGCACGACGGCAGCCACAGCCTGCCGTTCCGTGGCGGCTGGGCGCTGATGCTGGACTACGAAGTGGCCAGCCAGATCGAACCGGTGTTGCCGGCGCGTGCACGCGAGGATGCTCGCCCCACCGCGCTGGCCCTGCGCTGCCCGGCCGCGTTGCTGCACGACCACGAGGCGAATGCCAGCTTCGTCATTGCCGAAGCCGATCAGCAGGCCCTGCTGGACGCGCTGGTGGCACAGGCCTCGGCCGTGCTGCCCGAAGCGGGGCAGGGCTGGCAGCCGCCGCAGTCGGTGCAGGAAGATGCCCCGCAACGCTTTACCGACGGCGTGCGCCGGGTGATCGACTACCTGCGCGCCGGCGATGTGTTCCAGGTGAATCTGTCGCGTCGCTGGAGCGCGCAGTTCGCCGCCCTGGTCAGCCCGCAGGCGCTGTACGCGCAGCTGCGGCGTGCCAACCCGGCACCGTTCGCCGGCCTGTTCAGCGCGCACGGTCGCCATGTGGTCAGCTCGTCGCCGGAGCGGCTGGTATCGGTGCACGCCGGCCATGCACAGACGCGGCCCATTGCCGGCACCCGCCCGCGCTTCGAAGGCGACGACGATGCCGCGCGCATCCAGGAACTGGTTGGCCACCCCAAGGAGCGTGCCGAGCACGTGATGCTGATCGACCTGGAGCGCAACGACCTGGGGCGCATCTGCCTGCCCGGCACGGTGGTGGTCGATGAGCTGATGACGGTGGAGAGCTACGCCCACGTGCACCACATCGTCAGCAACGTCAGCGGTCACCTGCGCCCCGATGTCACGCCGGGTGAGGTGATCGCCGCCACCTTCCCCGGCGGCACCATTACCGGCTGCCCGAAGGTGCGCTGCATGCAGATCATCAGCGAACTGGAACAGGTGCCGCGCGGTGCCTACACCGGTGCCTTCGGCTGGCTGAACCGCGATGGCGACCTGGACCTGAACATCCTGATCCGCACCGCCGAAGTGGACGGCCGCGAGGTCAGCTTCCGCACCGGCGCCGGCATCGTGGTCGATTCGGACCCGGACAAGGAACTGGACGAGACCCGCGCCAAGGCCCGCGGCCTGCTGCGCGCGCTGGGCCAGCAGGGCTGAGCGGCCGGGGTCAGATCCCTCTCGCGGCGCGCGAGGGCTCTGACCCCCGGCGATGATGCCGCCAGGCATGGCCCGGCGCTACCGATCCTGGTGGGTGCCGACCGTTGGTCCGCACTGGCACACACCCCCATCATGACCCCACGCCACCCGGCACGGTATCCTGCACGGCGGAATCGCATTCAGAGGTAGTCCATGGCGGGAGCCAAGCGCGGGTGTCTGTTCGTGGTAACGCTGCTGCTGGTGCTGGCCGCCGTGCTGGTCGGTGCGGGCGCGTGGTTCTTCCACCAGCAGAGCCAGTTCGCCGACCAGCCGATCAGCCCGTCCACCGACAGCGTGGTCATCGCCAGCGGCGACGGCCTGAACAGCGTGCTGCGCAAGCTGCGCGACGCCGGCGTGGACGAAGGCCAGGATACCCAGTGGCAGCTGCTGGCGCGCCAGCTCGATGCCGCCGGTAAGCTGAAGGTGGGCGAGTACGCGCTGGACAACAAGCTGACCCCGCGCGAGCTGCTGCTGCGCATGCGTGCGGGCAAGGTGCTGCAGCACCGCGTCACGATCGTCGAAGGCTGGAACATCCGCCAGGTACGCGCGGCCCTGAAGCGCGCCGATCCGCTGCTGCACACCACCGATACCCTGGATGACGCTGCCCTGATGCAGCGCCTGGGCTTCGGCGGCCAGCACCCGGAGGGCCGCTTCCTGCCGGAAACCTACGTCTACCAGCGCGGTGACAGCGACCTGGACGTGCTCAAGCGCGCGCACGCGGCAATGGAAAAGGCGCTGGACGAAGCCTGGGAAAGCCGCGCGCCGGATCTGCCGATCAACACGCCCTATGAGCTGCTGACCCTGGCCTCGATCATCGAAAAGGAAACCGCGCTGGCCAGCGAGCGGCCGCAGATTGCCGGGGTGTTCATGCGCCGCCTGAAGATCGGCATGCGCCTGCAGACCGACCCCACGGTGATCTATGGCATCGGCGCGGCCTACGACGGCAACATCCGCCGCCGCGACCTGACCACCGACACGCCCTACAACACCTACACCCGTGCCGGGCTGACGCCCACCCCGATCGCCATGCCCAGCCGCGATGCGCTGATGGCCGCCGCGCAGCCGGCACCGGGCAATGCGCTGTACTTCGTCGCCGTGGGCGATGGCAGCGGCGCGCACGTGTTTTCCCCCAGCCTGGACCAGCACAACGCCGCGGTAGCCCGCTACCTGCAGCAGCTGCGCCAGCAACGCAACAAGGAGACCCCGGCGCAATGAGTTCCGCGCTGCTTCGCCACCCGCGTTTCGTCAGCCTGGAAGGCGGCGAGGGTGCGGGCAAGACCACCGCCATCAACGCCATCCGCGATTGCCTGCGCAGCCATGGCCACGAGGTGGTGCTGACCCGCGAACCGGGCGGCACGCCGCTGGCCGAGCGCATCCGCGGCCTGGTGCTGAAGCCCGACGCTGAGATTGCCGCCGAGCCGCTCAGTGCCGAGGCCGAACTGCTGCTGGTGTTCGCCGCGCGTGCGCAGCATGTGCGCCAGGTGATCCAGCCGGCACTGCAGCGCGGTGCCTACGTGCTCAGTGATCGCTTCACCGATTCCAGCTACGCCTACCAGGGCGGTGGACGCGGCCTGGACCCGCAGTGGATTGCCGATCTGGAGCGCCGCGCGGTGGGCCTGCTGCCGGGCCTGACCCTGCTGCTGGATGTGGACGTGGCCGTGGGCCGCGCCCGCGCCAACGGCCGCGATCTGTGGCCGGACCGCATCGAAAGCGAGCAGGACGATTTCTTCCAGCGCGTGCGCGAAGTGTTCCGCGGCCGCGCCCAGCAGGACCCGCAGCGCTTCGCCCTGGTCGATGCCGGCCAGGTGCAGGAACGCGTGGCCGCCGATGTGGTGGCGCGCGTGGAGCAGTGGCTGCAGGCGGGGCAGGGCGCATGAGCACCTTCTCGCCCTGGCAGCAGCGCGCCTTCGACCAGACCGTGGCCGCGCTCGATGCCGACCGCCTGGGCCATGGCCTGTTGATCTGCGGCCCGGCCGGGCTGGGCAAGCGCCAGGTGGCGCTGGCCCTGGCCGACCATGTGCTGGCCCGCGGCGATGCGGCCCACGCGGCACGCACGCGCCAGTTGATTGCCGCCGGCACGCACCCGGATCTGCAGGTGGTCAGCTTCATTCCGAACAAGAGCGGCGACAAGCTGCGCACCGAGATCGTGATCGAGCAGGTGCGCGAGATCACCAACAAGCTGGCGCTGACCCCGCAGTACGGCGTGGCCCAGGTGGTGATCGTCGATCCGGCCGATGCGATCAACCGTTCGGCCGCCAACGCGCTGCTGAAGACGTTGGAAGAGCCGCAGCCCGGTCGTTACCTGTGGCTGATCAGCAGCGACCCGGCGCGTCTGCCGCAGACCGTGCGCAGCCGTTGCCAGCGTCTGGAATTCAAGCTGCCGCCGCATGACGAAGCCTTGGCCTGGTTGCAGCAGCAGGGCCACAGCGCCGCCGCTGCGCGCGAAGCCTTGGACGCTGCGCGTGGCCATCCCGGACAGGCCGACAACTGGCTGCGCGAAGAGGGTCTGAGCCTGCGCCGCGAAGTAGCACGCGAGCTCGAACAGCTGGCCGCCGGCAGGACCGGCGCGGTGGAGCTGGCACAGAAGTGGTGTGGCGATGACAACGCGGCCCTGCGCCTGCGCTTCGCCGCCGACCTGGCGCTGGCCCAGGCCAGCACCGATGCCTTGACCACGCCGGAGCGATTGCACAAGCTTGCAGCCTGGTTCGATGCGGCCAATCGCACCCGCGACCTGCTGCGCACCACGGTGCGTGCGGATCTTGCAGTGGTCGAGCTGCTGCTGGCCTGGAACAAAGTCAACGAGCGGCCTGCCGCAAGGGATAACCGATGAGTGCCAGCAACGCCCGCCAGGGCATCCTGTCCCTGGCCGTGAAGGACAAGGCCGCGCTGTACAGCGCGTACATGCCATTCGTGAAGAACGGCGGCATCTTCGTGCCCACGCCCAAGCGCTACTTCCTGGGCGACGAAGTGTTCCTGCTGCTGACCCTTCCCGATTCCAGCGAACGCCTGCCGGTGGCCGGCAAAGTGATCTGGGTCACTCCGGCCGGCGCACAGGGCAACCGCACCGCCGGCATTGGCGTGCAGTTGGCCGATGGCCAGGAAGGCGAAACCGTGCGCCACAAGATCGAAACCCTGCTGGCCGGCCTGACCAGCTCGGACAAGCCCACCCACACCATGTAAGGCGGCGAACCCCGAAACACCCGAGATCCCGCCTTTTCGTAGAGTCGAGCTTGCTCGACTGCTCCTCCTCTGTAGCGTCGAGCCATGCTCGACGACAGCTCGACGACAGGCCTGAAAAAGCCCCGCGAACACAAATGTGAAAAAGTGTTGACGGCCTCAAAAAAGCCCCTATAATGAGCGGCTCAGCAACACACCGGGCGGTTAGCTCAGCGGTAGAGCATTGCCTTCACACGGCAAGGGTCACAGGTTCGATCCCTGTACCGCCCACCATGTTGCAGAACGAAAGAAGCCTCCAGCAATGGGGGCTTTTTTGTTGGTCGTGATTCGGGCCAGGTCACCGATCTGGCGCGTGCCCTTGCCAGGGGCCGCGTCCATACAGGCGCTTGCGGCTCAATGGATGCGTGACCTAGATTTATTGGGCGCACACCGTGTGCCTTGACCAGGAGGAGCCATGGATCGTCCCGGATTTTCCGCATGTACGCGGTTCTGCGTCATCGTCGTGGCGGTAATGCTTGTTGCCGGCTGTACTGCATCGACCCACAGGGGTTCACTCACGCCTGTGCAGGCAGACGTGAGTGAAATGCTTGAGGAAATCCATGCGTCCGGAAAGCCGGTTGGCTTCGAGCAGCAGGATGTAAGTGCACTCGTCAGCCGCTATCTTCCGGTGGGTACGCCACACGCCGATGTGCTGGCTGCAGTGCGGGCACATTCCGGGACCAGGGTCATCGAGGACTCGCCCGCGACGTTGATTGTCCGCAACGACACGGGAAAGGCCATGCTGGACCCTGATGCGCGCTCGGTGGTGATGACGTTCACGTTCGATGGCAACGGCAGACTTGCGAAGGTGCGTGCGGTGCAGCTGAAGCATCAGTAGACGTGCCGTGATGACGGAAGATGATCGTGCAAGGTGCGATCCCTTCCCTGTCCCGTTGCGCTGGCATGGGTATGCTGGGCCGCCTCCTCTGCATGTGCCTGCCATGAACGAACGACGTACCGCGCTCATTTCCGCCCTGCGCAATGCTGGCTGCAGTGACCCAGCCAGCTGGGCCGACAGCGAACTTCGCGAAGACATTCCGCAGTTCGCCCGCTTCCTGGTACTGCGCGATGTGCACCGGCTGGCCGAGGACGTGGATTCGGCCCTGGCTGAAACGCTGTTTGACCGCGACGATCTGGCCGACACCCTGCAGGCCCTGCGCAGTGCGGTGCCGGCCGCCGCGCTGGAGGCATTCCTGCGCGCCTACGGCCAGGCCCTTGGCAACAGCTTCGTGATGATGGTGGACGAAGGTCCTTCAATGCGCGGAGCGGGCATGCCGGGGTGGGCGCTGATGGAAACTGACGCAGATGACATGCCCAGCGGCCGCCTGATCCAGGGCTTGCACGAAGACTATCTGGACTTCGCAACGTCCGTCGCGCCGTAGCATGCGGCGCCCGGCCGCCGTGCGGGCGCTTGGGCGCGGTCTCGTCGGGTGATACCGGGTGCGGGCATCATCGCCCTCCCGTGAATGTCATCTGCGCTCGTCTATGATGCACGTCGAACTGAAGTGAGTACGCATATGGAAGTACGACTCACGCGCGAGCAGGTGCTCGCGCTGGCGCCGGATGCGGCGTCGGCCAAGGCCGGCGGTGCACTGGCCATCGATGGCAAGTGGGGCCTGCTGGGCGCCGATGCCCAAGCCCTGTGGGGCGAATGCCAGGGCAGCGGTTCCAAGCCGTACCAGACCCAGGTGGACCTGGCCGCGCTGGTCAGTCGCTGCTCGTGCCCCAGCCGCAAGTTTCCGTGCAAGCACGGCCTGGCATTGCTGCTGCTGTACGCGTCGGGCAACCCGCGCTGCGTGCCGCAGGCGCGCCCGGCATGGGTGGATGAATGGCTCAAGGGCCGCCGCGACCGTTCAGCGCGCAAGGAAGCGGCCGCCGAAGCCGCGGCCAGTGCGCCACCGCCCGATCCACAGGCCGCCGCCGCTGCCGCCGGCAAGCGCGAACAGGGGCGCTGGGCGCGCATCGAGGCCGGTGCCGCTGAGCTTGAACGGTGGATTGCCGACCAGTTCCGCCAGGGGCTGGCCAATCTTCCCGCCGATTTCGATGCCGATGCGCAGCGCATGGTGGCGCGCATGGTCGATGCGCAGGCGCCGGGCCTGGCCAGCCAGCTCGATGCTGCACTGGGCAGCGGTACGCGCGGGCTGGCGCAGCTGGGTGCACTGGCCCTGCAACTGGGGCTGCTGCAACTGCTCACCCAGGCCGTGCCGCGCCGGCACAGCCTGGGCGCTGCACGCGTGGCCGACCTGCGCGCTGCGCTGGGCTGGCCGCTGGAACGGGAGAGCGTGCAGCGCGACGGCGAAGCCATTGCCGACCGCTGGCACGTGCAGGGGCAGCGGCTGATCGAACAGGCCGGCAATCTGACCGAACGCCGGGTCTGGCTGCACGGCTTGGACAGCGGGCGTACCGCGCTGCTGCAGGAGTTCAGCCATGGCGGCCGCGGCTGGGACGCGCAATGGCTGACCGGCTGCGTGCACGCGGCAACGCTGCACTTCCACCCCGGTACGGTGCCGCTGCGCGCGTTGGCCAGCGATGTGCAGGCCGCCACGCCGGGCCCGGCCAGCGCGCGACCGGATACGCTGGAATCGGCAACGCAGCCCTATGCCGACAACCCCTGGTTGCCGCAGGTCGCCCTGCGCATCAGCGACGTACACATGGCCCATGACGGCACGCGCAGCTGGCTGCAGCACGCCGAAGGCGCGTTGCCGCTGCAGTTGCCCGGTCTGCAGGCCTGATCGTTGCTCGCCTTCGGCGGTGGCCAGGCGCTGTGCGTGATGGGCGAATGGGATGGGCAGACGTTGTGGCCGCTATCGGCGTGGAATGCGCAGGGCGAGCGCTGGGAAAGGAGTGCCGCATGAACGAGACTTGGTTGAAGCCGGCGTTGCTGGGTGTGGATCGACCGCAGGCGATCTGCACCGGTGGCGCGATGGATGAGGTGCTGCAGGCCATCGCAGACGCCGACGATCCGGCGCTGGCGTACAGCCGTCAGCTGGGCGTGCTGGCTGCCTGTCGACATGCGGCCATGCCGCTGGCGTCGGCGGTGCTGCCGCCGCCCCCCGCACCGCACGATCCGGCGGCGCTGCCGGTCGACCACGCGTGGGCGCCGTTGCTGGCCACGCTGTTCAACACCGGCCAGGCCGCGCCGTGGCTGAAGCGTCTGCGCCAGCAGGCCTGTGTGCGCCTGGCCGCACAGGGCAAGCACCTGCCGGTGGCGGTGCTGCCGGCTGCGCTCGACGCGGGCTCACGCTTCGCCACACTGCGCGATGTGCTGCGGCCGGTGCTGGGCGAGCGTGGGCGCTGGTTGGCGGCATGCAACGACGAGTGGCGCTATGCGCTGGGCAGCATCGCTCCTGTTGCGACGGCCGAGGACCTGGAACAGGTCTGGAACGAAGGCAGCAGCGAAGCGCGCCTGCAGGCCTTCCAGCAGCAGCGGGCGATCGATCCGAGCGCGGCGCGTGCGCGTCTGCAGCAGAACCTGAAGGAACTTCCGGCCCGCGATCGCGCGCTGTTCGTGGCGGCGCTGGGCAACGGCCTGCACGCCGACGATGAAGCGCTGTTGCAGGCACTGCTGAAGGACCGCAGCCGCGAGGTACGCGCGCTGGTGGGCCCGCTGCTGGCGCGACTACCCGACAGCGCGCACGCGCGCTTCCTGCAGGCGCAGATGCAGGGCCTGCTGCAGGCCCAGCGCAGTGGGCTGCTGCGGCGTAGCACCTGGCAGTTGCAGGCACCGGCGGCCGCGGAAGCGGGGTGGGCCGAGGCGGGCATCGACAGCAAGCGGCCCAACGGTGAATCACTGGGTGAACGTGCCTGGTGGCTGTATCAGTTGGCCCGGCAGTGGCCGCTGCAGTGGTGGTGCCAGACCCTGGAAAAGACCCCCGAGGAGGTGCTGGCCTGGGCGCAGAAGACCGATTGGTTCGCCGCCCTGCTGCGCGCCTGGATCGAACAGGTGGATGCCCGTGAACCGGCCTGGGTGGAAGCGTTGATCGCGCACAAGGCCAGCTACCACCACAAGACCGCGTTGCTGGCACTGTTGCCGGTGCAGCAGCGCGAACGCCATTGGCCGGCCACGCTGGACGAATTGCAGGCGCAGGGCCTGCTGCACACCGTGTTGGACAGCACCGGAGCGGCAGAGGTGCTGGGCCCGGCCTATTCGCAGGCGCTGGCCCCGCAGGTGGGCGCGCTGCTGGGCGATGAGCGCCTGCGCTACGACTACCTGCTGCGCGACCATCTGCTGGAACTGCTGGCCGTGCTGCACCCGTCGGTACTGGCGCAGGTGCAGGTGGCCGAGCCGCCGGCTACGGCCACCGAGGCAATGCTGGCCTGCACGCAGCAGGCTCGCGCGCTGCTGCTCACGCGCCGCGCGCTGTACGCACCGATCTGATCCTTTCCCCTTTTCGAATTGCCACTGGAGCCACCATGAGCACGACCGTCCTGCGCCAGCACGCCGAACACCAATATGCCCACGAACTGGAAGAACTGCGCCGGCAGGACAACCGCCAGCGCCCGGCCAACTGGACGCTGTCGCCGTGGGCGGTGGTGACCTATCTGGTCGGTGGCGCGCTGGACAACAGCTTCGTGGTCAGCCCCAAGTACATCGGCGACCGTCGCCTGATGGAGATCGCGGTGGCCACCATCGCCACCGATCGCGCGCTGCTGCTGTTCGGCGTACCCGGCACCGCCAAGTCGTGGGTGTCTGAACACATGACTGCGGCCATCAGCGGCGATTCCACCCTGCTGGTGCAGGGCACGGCCGGTACCAGCGAAGAGCAGATCCGCTACGGCTGGAACTACGCGCAGCTGCTGGCCAACGGCCCCAGTGAAAAGGCGCTGGTGCCCAGCCCGCTGATGAACGCCATGCGCCTGGGCAAGATCGCGCGCATCGAAGAACTCACCCGCATTCCCGCCGATGTGCAGGACGCACTGATCACCGTGCTTTCGGAAAAGACCCTGCCGGTGCCCGAACTAGGCAGCGAGGTGCAGGCGGTGCGTGGCTTCAGCGTGATCGCCACCGCCAACAACCGCGACAAGGGCGTGAACGAGCTGTCCAGCGCGCTCAAGCGCCGCTTCAACACGGTCATCCTGCCGGTGCCGTCCAGCGAACAGGACGAAGTGGCGATCGTGCTCAAGCGCGTGGCGGAGATGGGCAGCGCGCTGGACCTGCCGGCCGAGCCGCCGGCGCTGCAGGAAGTGGCGCGCGTGGTGCGCATCTTCCGCGAGCTGCGCAACGGCATCACCGAAGATGGCAAGGCCAAGCTGAAGAGCCCGACCGCCACCCTGTCCACCGCCGAAGCAATCTCGGTCATCAACAATGGCATGGCGCTGGCCGGGCACTTCGGTGATGGCGTGCTGCGCCCGGCCGACATGGCCGCCGGCATGATCGGTGCGATCGTGAAGGATCCGGTGCAGGACGCCCTGGTGTGGAAGGAGTACCTGGAAACGGTGGTGAAGGAGCGCGACGACTGGAAGGACCTGTACCGTGCCTTCCGCGAACACGCCTGAGCAGGCCCATGCCGATGAGTGAAGGGATTTCCCTGTTCGGCATCCGCCACCACGGCCCGGGCTGCGCACGCAGCCTGCTGGCCGCGCTGCAGGCATCGCAGCCGCAATGCGTGCTGATTGAAGGCCCGGCCGGATGCGAAGACCTGCTGGCGCACGCACTGGATGCCGACATGCAGCCGCCGGTGGCACTGCTGTCCTACAGCGTGGACGATCCGCAGCTGGCGGTGTTCCATCCCTATGCGCTGTATTCGCCGGAATGGCAGGCGTTGCAATGGGCGCTGCGCAACGGCGTGGCGGTGCGCTTCATGGACGTGCCGGCGGCGCTGTCGCTGGAATGGCGCGCGCAGCCACCGGCTGAACCGCTGGCAGAGGAGCCCGACGATCTGGACGATGCCGGTACGGCCGCGCCGGATCCGGCCCACGCGACGGCACCGCTGCAGCGCCCGGCCGATCCGTTGGACTGGCTGGCGCAGGCGGCCGGCCACGCCGATGGCGAAGCCTGGTGGAACTACATGGTGGAAGAGCGTGGCGACGGGCAGGGCCTGTTTGAAGCCATCGCCGAGGCGATGACCGCCGTGCGCGAACATACGCCGGCCTATCCCGGCCAGCGTGCCGAACAGGAAGCCGTGCGCGAGGCGCACATGCGCAGCGCGCTGCGCAGTGCCAGCAAGGAATTCCAGCGCGTTGCGGTGGTCTGCGGTGCCTGGCATGTGCCGGCCCTGCAGCCGCCGGCGCTGCGCGCGAACACTGCCGCAGCCGACAACCGGCTGCTGAAGGGCCTGCCGCGACGCCGCACGCAGAGCACCTGGGTACCCTGGACCTACCGCCACCTGAGCACGGGCAGCGGTTACAGCGCCGGCGTGGACGCGCCGGGCTGGTACGACCATCTGTGGCGTAACGCCGGCGTGCATGGCCAGCGCGCGGTGGGCTGGTATGCGAGGGTCGGCCGCCTGCTGCGCGAGCACGGGCTGGACTGTTCCTCTGCCCACCTGATCGAAGCGACCCGCCTGGCCGATACCCTGGCCGCGCTGCGCGGTCGCCCGGCGCCCGGGCTGGAAGACATTGCCGATGCCAGCCGCAGCGTCATCTGCAACGGCGATGACGCGCCGATGCGCCTGATCGCTGAGCATCTGCTGGTGGGCGACGCGCTGGGCCAGGTGCCCGCCAGCGTGCCGGTGGTGCCGCTGCAGCGTGATCTGGAGGCGCAGCAGAAGCGGCTGCGGCTGAAGCCCGAGGCGCTGGAAAAGACCCTCGATCTGGACCTGCGCAAGGACAACGATCTGGCCCGCAGCCATCTGCTGCACCGGCTGAGCCTGCTGGGTATCGAGTGGGGCCGGCTGGCGCGTACCGGCCATTCGGCGCGCGGTACTTTCCACGAAATCTGGCAGCTGGCGTGGCAGCCGCACTTCGCGGTGGCGGTGGTGGAAGCCAGCCGCCATGGCCAAACCCTGGTGGATGCGGCCGGTAACCGCGCCATCGGCCAGGCGCGCCGCGCCGATGGCCTGGCCGAAGTATCCGCGCTGGTGGACCGCGTGCTGCTGGCCGATCTGCCGCAGGCGGTGCAGGCCATCGCCGCCGAACTGGAGGCGCGCGCGGCCACGGCGGCCGATCCGCTGGCGCTGCTGGCCGCCTTGCCGCCGCTGGCCAACATCCATCGTTACGGCAACGTGCGGCAGACCGAAGGCGTGCAGGTGGCGCACCTGTTCGACAGCATGCTGGAACGCGCCGGCGTGGGTCTGCTGGTGGCGGTCAGCGCGCTTGACGAAGCGCACGCCGAGCATGCGCGCCAGGTGCTGCTGGCGGCCGATCGTGCCGTGGCGCTGCGCAGCGATGCCGAGCGCAGCGGGCACTGGCGGCAGGCACTGCAGCGGGTGGCCCTGTCACCGGCCAGCAGTGCGCTGCTGCGCGGCGTCAGCCTGCGCCTGTTGTTCGACAGTGGCACCCTGGACGCGGGCGCCGTGCACGCGCAGCTGCAGCTGCAGCTTTCGGCCGGCGCTACGCCGCTGGAGGCCGCGCAGTGGCTCGATGGTTTCCTCAACCGCAATGCCACCGTGCTGCTGCACGACGATGCGGTGTGGCAGATGATCGATGCCTGGGTGGTGGCGCTGGACGAAGACGCACTGGTGCGCGTGCTGCCGCTGGTGCGGCGCACCTTCTCGGCGTTCGAGATGGCCGACCGTCGCGACCTGGGCACCCGCGTGAAGCAGGCACCGGGCGCGCCGGTCGCGACCACCGCCTCGGCCCCGTACTGGAACGTGGCACGCGCCGAACGCGCGCTGCCGATGCTGCGTGAACTGCTGGGATTGCCCGCATGAGCCTTGAACGAGACGAAACACTGCCGGCCACCACCTCGCGCGAACAGCGCTGGCGGTTGATCCTGGGCGAGCAGGCCGACGCCAGCTGCGGCGAACTGCCCAAGGCATTGCAGGGCATCGACCAGGCGCTGGCCGCGCTGTACGAGCCCGATGGCCAGGGCGGCCTGTCCCGGCGCGGTGGCCGCGGTGGTTCGGCGCCCAACGTGGCGCGCTGGCTGGGCGATATCCGCCGCTACTTCCCGTCATCGGTGGTGCAGGTGATGCAGCGCGACGCATTGCAGCGGTTGAACCTGACCCAGATGCTGCTGGAAAAGGAGATGCTGGAACAGGTGCAGCCCGACGTGCACATGGTGGCCAACCTGATTGGCCTGAGCCGGGTCATTCCGGCGCAGACCAAGGAAACCGCACGCATGGTGGTGCGCGCGGTGGTGAACGATCTGCTGGCGCGGCTGGAAGAGCCGATGCGCACGGCGGTCAGCGGGGCGCTGGACCGCGCGCGCCGCAACCGCCGCCCCCGCCTGGCCGAGATCGACTGGCACCGCACCATCCGCAGCAACCTGCGGCACTGGCAGCCGGAACTGCGCACGGTGGTGCCGCAGGAACTGGTGGGCTATGGCCGCAAGGCGCGCAAGCCGCAGCGCGAAGTGCTGCTGTGCATCGACCAGAGCGGTTCGATGGCCGCCTCGGTGGTCTATTCCAGCATCTTCGGTGCGGTCATGGCCTCGCTGCCGTCGGTGTCCACCCGGCTGGTGGTGTTCGACACCGAAGTGGTGGACATGAGCGAGCAGCTGGATGATCCGGTGGACATCCTGTTCGGCGTGCAGCTGGGCGGCGGGACCGACATCCACCGTGCGGTGAGCTACTGCCAGGGCCTGATCCGCGAACCGCACAGCGCCATCCTGGTGCTGATTTCCGATTTGTACGAAGGCGGCGTTGAAGACAAACTGCTGGCGCGCGCACGCGAACTGGTCGAATCGGGCGTGCAGTTCATCGTGCTGCTGGCACTGAGCGATGAGGGCCGCCCGTCCTACGACCAGCAGCTGGCGGCCAAGCTGGCGGCGCTGGGCGTGCCGTCGTTCGCCTGCACGCCCGACGCATTCCCTGGGTTGATGGCCGCGGCGATCCGCCGCGACGACATCAACCAGTGGGCCGGCGCCAATGGCCTGCTGGCCACCCGCGGCGAATGAGGGTCAGGCCTTCAACCAGCGGGGCGACACCGCCACGCCCAGGAAGGCCACCGCAACGCCGATGAAGGCGCCCACCAGCCCCACATGGTGGGCGGCGAAGCCGATCAGCACCGGCCCTGCCAGCACACCGGCATAGCCCAGCGTGGTGACCGCGGTGATCGCCACGCCCTCGGGCATGCGGGTCTGGTTGCCGGCCAGCGAGAACAGCGCCGGCACCACGTTGGCACAGCCCAGGCCCAGCATCACGTAGCCGACCAGCGAGGCCTGCCACGGCGTGACCAGAGTCAGCACCAGCACGCCCGCTGCGCCCAGCAGGCCACCCAGCACGATGGCGCGGTGCCGCCCCAGGTGGTCGACCACGCGGTCACCGAACAGGCGCGCCACGGTCATGCTCAGGGCGAAGGCCGCATAGCCCAGGCCGGCCAGCGTGGGTGCCACGCCGCGCACATCGGTCAGCAGCAGCGCGCTCCAGTCCAGCATGGTGCCTTCAGCCAGGAACGCCACGAACGCCAGCACGCTGATGAACAGCACGATGCCGCGCGGCCACGCCAGGAAGGGGCCTTCATGCGCGACCCGTTCGTTGCGCCAGTGGCGCAGGGCGGGCAGGGCGATCAGCACCATCACCGCGCAGCCCACCAGCACTGCCGGCAGCAGCGGCAGCCACGCCCCCAGCAGCAGCGTGCTGGCGGCACCGACGAAGCCGCCGATGCTGTAGAAGGCGTGGAAGCCGGACATCATCGCGCGCCGCGATTCGCGTTCCACCACTACCGCCTGCACGTTCATGGTGCAGTCCATGGCACCCACGCCGGCACCGAACACGAACAGGATCGCGCCCAGCGCCCAGGGCGAGGAGGCCACCGCCAGCCACGGCAGTGACAGGCAGATCAGTGCGCTGGTGGCGATCATCACCGTGCGGCAGCCCAGCCGTGCAGCAAGCACGCCCGCCAGCGGCATGGCCAGCAGCGAACCGGCGCCCAGACCGAGCAGGATCAGGCCGAGGGTGGCGTCGTCCACCCCGCTGCGGGCCTTGGCGAAGGGCACCAGCGTGGCCCAGATGGCGGTGGCAAAACCAGGAATGAAGAACGCAGCACGGGTGGCGTGCTGCTGCGCGCGGGGCGAGGAAACAGGCGTCATGGAAGAACCGGGCCAGGGGATCAGGAATGGGTGGGATGCACGGCAATGCCGGCGGCGCGGAAGCGTTCGGCCAGCGCGGCCGGTGCGGTGGTGGTCAACACCAGATCGTCGATCTCATCCAGCGCGGCCACCTGCCATACACCGCGCGCGCCCAGCTTCTCGGTGGTGGCGGCTACGATCACCCGGCTGGCGCAGGCCAGCATCGCGCGCTTCAACGTCGCTTCCTCGCCATCCATCGCCCACACGCCGGTATCGGCATCGACGGCACAGGCGCCAGGCAGGTACACATCGGCGCGCAGTCGCTGCACCTGGGCCAGCGCTTCGGCGCCCACCGCACCGCCGCCCTCGGCCAGGCGACCGCCGATCAGGTGCACGGCGGTGCCGGCCTGCCACGCCGCCGCCGTGGCGATCTGCGGCGCATTGGTGATCACCGTCAGCGCCAGCGCGCCGGGCAGCTGTTGGGCGATGGCCTGGTTGGTCGAACCGGCATCGATCAACACCACCTGGCCGGGCTGCAGCAGGGCGACCACGCGCGCGGCCAGTTCGGCCTTGTCGCCGCGGTCCTGGGTGAGCCGCTCGCGCAGCGGCGCCGGCTTCGGTGCCGGCAGCACCGCGCCGCCGTACACGCGCTGGCACAGCCCCTGGGCCGCCAGTTCGCGCAGGTCGCGGCGGATCGAATCTTCGGAAACGGCATAGCGGCGCGCCAGGTCGGCAGCCACCACGCGGCCCTGCTGGCGCAGTTCGTCCAGGATCAACTGGGTGCGCTGGGCGGGAAGGGTAGGGTCAGGAGTCATCGATGAAGTGTGCACGAATGTGCATGAACGTGCAATTTCGCGCATGTTGCGACATTCTGGCCCTGATCCGCGCCCGTGCGATACGGCAGACCTATCGTGCGCCCGGTTCAACGGTATTGGCCGTGTACCCGCGCCAGCCGCGATGCTTGGCGGATGAAGCCGATTTCCCTTGTTTCCTTTACCGGCCAGGTCGGGCTGGTGACCGGTGCCGCTGGTGGTCTGGGCCTGGCTTACAGCCGTTTGCTGGCCGAGCGCGGCGCCCACGTCGTGATGCATGACATCGGTGCGGGCCTGGATGGCAGCGGCAGCGACCCGCAGCGCATCGGCCGGTGCGTGCAGGAACTGCAGGCCCAGGGCTTTTCCGTGGAGGCCGCCCGCGGTGCCATCGACCAACGCGAGCGCTGCCACGCGCTGGTGCGCGACATCCTGCAGCGGCATGGCCGCCTGGATTTCCTGATCCACAACGCCGGCTGGGTGGCCTACCAGGGTGTGGAGAGCATTGACGATGCCGCGCTGGAGCAGATGCTGTGCGTGGCCGCCAAGACACCGCTGTGGCTGGCGCAGGCGGCATGGTCGGCGATGCGCGAGGCCGGCGGCGGGCGCATCGTGATCACCACCTCCGACCGTGCGCTGTACCCGCAGTACGCGCAACGCGGGCTGTCGGCCTATGCCATGGCCAAGCTGGCGGCACAGGGCCTGGTGAACGTGCTGGCGCTGGAGGGCGCTGAGCACGGCATCGTGGTCAATGCCGTCTCTCCGGTCGCCAAGACACGCATGTGGGGCATCGAAGGCGAACCCGATGAGCTACATCCGGCCGCGGTCGCCACCGGCGTTGCGTTCCTGGCATCCACGCGTTGCCAGCAGGGCGGCTGGATCCTGCGCGCCAGCAACGGCCAGTTCCATGCGTTGCGCCTGCAGGAAGCCGCGCATGTCGCGTACCCGCGCGACCTGCGCGCGGTGCAGGCCGACAGCATCGAGGCCGTCGCACTGCAATGGCCGGTGATCGCGCGGCCGAGTATCGATGCACGCGGCTGAGCGCGTACCCTAGGCCGGTCTTTGTTGCCGGTCCTGCCATGATCGATCTGCGTCTGCTCCGCCAGTTCGTGGCAGTGGCCGAAGAACTGCACTTCCACCGCGCCGCGGCTCGCCTGCACATGTCGCAGCCGCCGCTGACGGCCGCCGTCCGGCGTCTCGAAGAAGAACTGGGCGCAGAGCTGATCGTGCGCGGCAACCGCACGTTGGGCTTGACCACCGCCGGGCGCACGCTGCTGCTGGAGGCGCGGGCCACCCTGCTGCAGGCCGACCAAGCGGTGCAGCGCACCCGTGAAGCGGCCGCCGGGCAGATCGGAAGCCTGCGGGTGGGCTACGTTGGCAGCGCGCTGTACGGGCGCCTGCCGATCTTGATCCGGCGCTTCCGCCAAGCGTTTCCGCAGGTGCGCCTGCACCTGCAGGAGGCTACCTCGCGCCAGCAGCAGCATTGGCTGCGCGAATCGCAGGTGGATGTCGGCCTGCTGATTCCGCCCATCATCTCAGCCGAATTGCGCTTGCGGCCGTTTGATCACGATTGCCTGGCCATTGCACTGCCGCGTGGCCATCGGTTGGCTGTGCAGACCGCGTTGACGGTGGCCGATCTGGCCGACGAGCCGTTCGTGTCCTGGCCTTCTGCCGAAGGCGTCGGTTTCCACGCACAGGTGCTGGGCCTGTGCACGGCCGCCGGCTTCACGCCGCGCGTCGTGCAGGAAGCGCATGGCATGCACGCGGTGCTGTCGCTGGTGGCTGTGGAGGCCGGCGTTGCCATTGTCCCTGCCAGCATGCGTGGCTTCCGCCCGGATGAGATCGTCTACCGGTGGATCGACGGCGTGGATGCGCGTTTTGAACTGCAGCTGTGCACGCGCCCGGACAGGGCTGCGCCGGTACTGCAGCAGTTTCTGGACATGGCGGCTGCGGAAGATCTGGCGTAATCGGCCCGATGGTGGTGTCCACGCGTGTGGCGCACTGCTCGAAACAGCGCGTGCCGCGGTCTTGCGCGAGTACCCCAGGCAAGCGGGAGACCTTGAATCTGCAGGGCCGGGGCGTGGCCTGAGTGATCGCTGGAAAAACCCCGGCTGTTGCAGCGGCAATTCCCTACATACACACAGCCCCATGCAGGCAAGTCTGTGCGCGCCGGTTCCGTGGGGCCGGCTGGGATTGGCGTCCCACAATCAACTCTGGCGCGGCACCGGCGCACGTCAAGGACGGCGTGCCTGGCTGCCGCGAACCACTGTCTGTGGTGGGCGATGTGTGGGGATCATGACGGTCCGCCGGTCAGTCCAGAGTTGTCCGGTACGCCAACCCGCATCGCCC
Source organism: Stenotrophomonas sp. (assembly GCF_032056425.1). Taxonomy (GTDB): domain Bacteria; phylum Pseudomonadota; class Gammaproteobacteria; order Xanthomonadales; family Xanthomonadaceae; genus Stenotrophomonas. The sequence continues at coordinate 48,780 of NZ_DAMBCN010000018.1, read as the reverse complement.
GCCGCCCGTCCGCGCCTCGTTGCGGACGTGCCGGTCGCGCCTGCCGGGGGCAGTGCGCACGCACCTGGGGAGGGGCGGCGGGCGGTGCATCTGGGGGGCTAGGGCAGCAGCTGGCGCGTCATGCGGAAGATGTCGCTGACGGCATACAGGCCAGCGTGTCGTGCGAGGTGTGCATTGTCCGGCCCGCGTGCGATGCCGCTGGCCAGCAGGCGGAACTGCCGGGCCGGGTCGGGCTGTTGCTGCAGACCGTACAGGGCGTGGCGGTCCACGTAATCGCGGCCATCGTTCAGCCGCTCGCCGCGGGCCCTCACGCCCTGCAGTTGTTCCCAGGCCAGCGGCATGTCCTGCGCAATGTCATAGAACTCCACGATCGGCGCATCGTGGCTGACCTCCAGCACGTGGAAGGCGTGATGGCGGCCGGCCGCCTGCATGCCGACCACATCGCCGGCGCGCCAGGCCGTGTTCGCCTTCGGCACGGAAGGGCGCCGCGCGGGCATCAGCGGCGCGGTGCGCAGCAATGCTTCGATCTCCGCGCTGCGGCGATGGAAGGTGTCGTTCAACGCCACGGCGGCATTCAGGGCCGCGATGGCCGTGATCGCATCAGCGGTCAGCCGCGCGTCGGCAAAGCCCTGCCGGTGCAGGCACAGGGCCAGTGCCAGCACAGTCTTGTGCATGTACAGCGGCGCAACCTCGGCAGGGGCGGCGTGCAGGATGCAGTTCCAGCGCAGCAGGAGGGTGTCGATCACCTCGGCACCGATCTGCGCTTGCGCGCGCTCAGCCGCTTGCGGCCCCAGCCGTGCCCAGTGCGCGCAGCGCTTGACGTCGCTGTCGATCGCTTCGACCAGCTTGTCCGCGGCAAGCAGTTTCAGTACGTCCGGGTATTTGATTGCCATGCGCCCACGTGTTTCCGCTACGGCCGTACAGTCTAGCGAGCGCAGAACAGGTGTTCGACCAGGTAATCAATGAACACCCGCAGGCGCGCACTCGGTTGCCGGTTGCCTGGCCACAGCAACGAGAACTGCCCCTGTTGATGGGGCACGGCCGGCAGCACGTCCTGCAGGCGGCCATCGGCCAGCGCGTCGGCGGCCAGGAAGTCGGGCATCCAGGCCGCGCCCATTCCGCCGATGGCGGCTGCCAGCACGGCCTCCATGTTGTTGCAGGTCATGCCGGTGGCCATGTCGGCAGCGGCATCGCCGCTATGGCCCGGTAGCGTCCACGGCTGCAGCTTACCGCTGGTGGGAACGCGGAAACGTACCGCAGGCAGGTGCCGCAGGTCCGCCTGTCGCTGCGGCGAGCCATGCGCCCGCAGCAAGGGCGGTGCTGCGCAGACGATGAAGCGGAACGTGCCCAGCTGCCGTGCCGTCAGGCTGGAATCGGCCAGATCACCGCTGCGGATCACCGCATCCAGACCCTCGTTGACCACGTCCACCAGCCGGTCGTTGAACTCCAGTTCCAGCTGCACCTGCGGGTAGCGTTGCTGGAAGCCGGGCAGCACCGGCAACAGGAAGCGGTAGCCGATGGTCGGCAGGCCGATACGCAGCAGGCCACGTGGTGCGTGCTGGCGCTGGGCCAGATCGGCCTGCGCCTCGGACAGTTCATCCAGTGCGCGTCGGCAGCGCTGCAGCAGCAGCTCTCCTTCCTCGGTCAGGTGCAGGCGGCGGGTGGTGCGATGGAACAGGCGCGCGCCCAGGTCCTGTTCCAGCCGGACAAGCCGCTTACCCACCGCCGAGGCGGTCAGGCCCAGTGCGCGCGCGGCGCCGACGATGCTGCCCGCTTCGGCGGTGCGGACAAAAGCGAGGAGGGCGGAAATGGAGTCCATGCAGGGATGATTGCGGAAAGAGTGGACGCAATCAACGTCCTTTCAGTGTGTTTTTCCCGCACTGGCTCACGCGCATCATCACGGCCCTTCGCGCAAGGAGGACCGCATGGCCCCACGTTCTACCCAGGATTGCCCCGCTGCCGCCGGGCATGGTGCACTGCTGGCCGTGTGCCTGGCGGCACTCGCTCTGCCACTGGCGTTCTCCGCAGGCGCGGTGGTCGTGCCGTCGCTGCATCCCGGTCCCGACGATTCGCCGCTGGCACTGGCGTGGGTGACCAATGCCTTCATGCTGACCTTTGGCGGCCTGCTGCTGGCTGCCGGCGCACTGGCTGACCGGCTCGGCCGGCGCCGCGTGTTCCTGGCCGGAACCGCCGGGTTCGCTGCCGTCACGGCGTGTGTCTGCATGGCCCCGGGTCTGCTGTGGCTGGATATCGCGCGTGGCCTGCAGGGCGTGGCAGCTGCGGCAGCACTGGCGGCGGGGACGGCCGCATTGGCCGACGCGTGGCAGGGGCCCGGCCGTGCACGCGCCTTCGCCGTGCTGGGCACGACCTTCGGTGCCGGTCTGGCACTGGGGCCGCTGCTGGCCGGTGTGCTGCTGCAGTGGGTGGGGTGGCGTGGCGTGTTTGCCAGCAGTGGCGTGCTGGCCCTGCTGGCCTGCCTGCTGGGCGTGCGCCTGCTGCGCGAAAGCCACGGCAATCGCGCGCGCCTGGATGTGGCCGGCATGCTGGTCTTCAGTCTGATGCTGGCCAGTCTGACCCTTGCGCTGCTGTGGCTGGGCGAACAGGGCATCGGCGACCCGCGTGTGTGGGGAGCACTCGGCGCCTGCGCCGTGCTGGCCATTCTGCTGGTGCGGCTGCAGCAGCGGCACGCCTCGCCGCTGCTGGATCTATCGTTGTTCTCGCAGCGTGCTTTCGTGGGTGTACAGCTGCTGCCGGTTGCTACCTGCTTCGGCTACGTGGTGCTGCTGGTGGTGTTGCCGCTGCAGCTGCTGGGCGTGTACGGGCAGGGCACAGCCATGGTGGGACTGCAGATGCTGGCGCTGTCGGCACCGTTGCTGGTGCTGCCGATACTGGCCGCGCGCTGCGCGCAGCACGTCGGCAGTGCGCTGCTGTGCACGGTGGGCCTGCTGCTGTGCGCACAGGGCCTGTGGTGGCTGTCGCAGCATGCCGCGGCACCGGTGCCGCAGCAATGGATCGCGCCCCTGCTGTTGATCGGCGCGGGCGCTGCGCTGCCGTGGGGCCTGATGGACGGCTTGTCGGTCAGCGTGGTGCCGGTGCAGCGCGCCGGCATGGCCGCCGGCCTGTTCGGCACGGTGCGCGTGGCCGGCGAAGGCATCGCACTGGCCGCGGTGACGGCGCTGCTGGCGGCGTTGATCGGGCGGCACTTGCCAGCGGCCTGGCCCGAGGCCACGGCATCAGCATCGCTGTATCTGGCAAGTGGTGACCTGGAAGGCGCGCAGGCGTGGTTGCCGCACGTCACCGTGGCCGAACTGCAGCAGGCCAGCGGGCAGGCGCTGGCCCAGCTGCTGCGCACGCTGTCGATGCTGACCCTGGGGTGCGCGCTGCTGCTGCAACTCCTGTTGGGGCGCCGTGGGCTGGCGCTCGCGGAGGCCGCTGACAGCGCCTGAACTACTGCCGGCGCGCAGCGCATTGGCCTCTGAGGGTCTCAGGGCGTTGCCGGCAGCGGCGCGCTGAGCAGCTGGCAACTGGCCGTACAACCGGCGTCCTGCACGGCAGCCTGCAGGCGGGCACGCGCTGCGCGGTCGATGCGGCCCTTGCTGTCGGCATCCTTCAGGGTCTTTTCGACGCCATCCAGCACCGCCTGGCGCATCGACGGCGTCATCGCGGCACCGGCTTCGCGCAGGATCGGCAGCGCATCGGCTTCGGTACGCGCGCGACTTTTCGGATTCAGATCGGTCAGCGTCGCGCCCATCGCCAGCATGCCGATCCTGATCGGCAGACCCTCGGCCATCTGCCGCATGTCCTCCAGTTGAACAGCGTCGCTGCTGCTGAGGCCGCGCTTGAGGATTTCGCGGCTCTGCATGTCCATCTGCCGCGCCGTGCACGCGGTGGTCATGATGGCGGTGCGATCGATCGCCACCGAGATCCGTCCCAGCGTAGCGTTCGGGTCTGGCGTGGCCATGGCCAGGCGCACCACCTGCTCAGCGGCCCGCCGGCCATTGCGGCAGGCGGCGAGCAGATCCAGCATGGCGTCCAGTCCGGCGCTGCCGGGCGGCACCAGGGCGGGGTCGGCAATGTCCATGGTCATCATCATGGCGGTGACCAGGGTGTCGTCGTCAGGCACGTTGCCCGCAGAGGCGGCATCGGCCAGCGCGGTCAGCGCGTGCAGGCGATCGGCCTGCAGCTCCAGGGCAGTGGCGGCGGGCGCGGGCCCGGCAGCCAGCAGGGGGGGCGTGGTGGCCAGCAATGCCGCCAGACAGATCGCACGCAGGCGCAGGGGGGTGACGTCCATGTTGCATCCTTGCCGAGGGGCCATTCGTTGGCCGGTTGCGTGGAGTGTAGCGGCCCTCGCTGCGGGCATCGTGAAATCGAACCGTTGTCATCGGCATGTCGTGGCGGACTCACGCGGCGCATGCCGGCACAGGCCTAGAGTGGACCGTCCCCGTCCCCCACGGAGACCTGCCATGTGGCTGCTTCATCACCTTTGGCCCCGCCGCCGAGTGCGCGCACCGGCGTTGATCGATGAACTGCCGCTACCGCCGCGCCGACCGTGGCTGAAGCGTCCCGCACGCGCCGGGCGCAGCGGCATGGCGCCCTGGCAGAAGATCGCACCGCCAACACGCCGAAGCCGTCACTGAGGGTTTGGCGCGGGCGTCCGGTCGGCCGGGTGGTTCACGCCATCATTTGTCGGAATCAGCCCAAGTGCGAACGGATCGATGCCTTCCAGACAGGCCACGTTGTAGCCGTACTGGTCGGGGTTGGAGCGGCGCCGGTGGTGGGTGTAGATGCCACACAGGCCACAGAAATAGTGTTCGGCCACGTGGGTATTGAACTGGTACAGGCGCAGGTGGGCGTGCCCGCGCACCACCTGCAGGCCCTGCTGCGGCACGCTGGCGACGATCGCGCCGCGGCGCCGGCACATGGAACAGTCGCAGCGGCGTGGATCGACGATGCCCTCGGGCAGGTCCAGTTGCAGTTCGACGGTGCCGCAATGGCAGGTGGCACGGTGCTGTGCCTGTACCGGAACCCCGGCGACGGAAGTGATGCCCATCCATGCGTCCTGCGCTGTGGTCAGGGCGCCAGTATGCACTTGCTGAACGCGTTGTAGATGCCAGGGTCAGGTCGCTTGTGGCTAACTAGGCCGCCCCCGCAAGCGACAGGATGCCCGTGAGAGCCGCAGGACGTTGGATGACAGGATGTGCCATGGCGCTGCTGGCGCTGTGGGTGGCCGGCCTGCTGGCCTATCAGTTGCCGGGGCCGGGCTGGCTGTCGGCAGGCGTGGCCGTGCTGTGGCTGGCGCTGGCCGGCTTCACCGCTTGGCGGGTGGCGCGTGGCCGCAGCCCGCGCCGCTGGACTGCCACCGTAGCCGCCTGCCTGGGATTGGCCGGGCTGGGCTGGCTGCTGCTGACCCCGCGCCAGGACCGCGACTGGGCCGACGACGTGGCCCAGCGCTTGCATGTGGCCTCGTTCGACGGCCGCCATGTGGTGCTGGACAACGTGCGCGATTTCACCTGGCGCAGCGAAACCGACTACGACGCGCGCTGGGTGCAGCGCCGCTACGATCTGGACCAGCTGCGTTCGGCCGATCTGGTGCTGTCGTACTGGATGGGCCCGGCCATCGCCCACACGCTGGTGTCGTTCGGTTTCGACGATGGCCGTTACCTGGTGTTCTCGCTGGAAATCCGCAAGGAGCGCGGCGAGGCATTTTCGGCCATCGGCGGCTTCTTCCGCCGCTTCGAAATGACCCTGGTGGCTTCGGAGGAAACCGACATTCTGCGTACCCGCACCAATGCGCGCGGTGAGGATGTCTATCTGTACCGCCTGCATGGCATGGACCGCGCGCAGCTGAAAACGCTGTTCGCCGCGTATCTGGACGAGGCACGCAAACTGGATGCAAAGCCGGCGTTCTACAACACGCTGACCAGCAACTGCACCACCATCGTGTTCGATCTGGCGCGCCATATCGCACCGGGTTTGCCGCTGGACTACCGCCTGCTGCTGTCGGGCTATCTGGCCGAGTACGCGCAGCAGGTGGGCGCATTGACCCCCGGCGTGCCCTTCGCCGAACTGCACGCGAAGGGCCGTATAACCCAGCGTGCGCTGCAGATGGCACCGGGGCAGAACTTCTCCCGCGTCATCCGCCAGGGCGTGCCGGGTACCGGCCCGGATGAACAGCCATGAGCCTGCGATCGATGATGGGCGCAGGGCGCCTGCTGCCGGCCGTGCTGGCGATGTTCCTGCTGCTGGGCAGCAGTGGCTGCGCGATGGTGACGGTGAAGCAGGTCGCATCCAGCGATTCGCTGGTGAACAAGCGCTCGGATGTGCTGAACACCGGCAAGCTGAGCCCGGCCTCGCGCGAGACCCTGAGTGCAGCAGGTCTGGATGAGTCGCAGTGCGACAAGGACTTCCTGGTCTGCCGCAGCACGCTGCTGATGACCGACGATCTGAATGTCGAGCAGCGGCTGTCCACTTTGTCCGAACTGTGGGTGAAGGCCGCACTGGCGCTGACGCCGAAGAAGCACGTCCAGGGTGAAGTGCCGATGAGTGATGCGGCGCTGGATGCGTGGCTGGAGGCGGCGCGCTACGGCTATGCCTATCTGTTCCACAGCGGTCGCTCACCGTCCGATCGCGCGTTCGAGGATCGCCAGACCCAGGTGCGCGATTACTACAACTACGCGGCCGAAAAAGCGGCGGTGGTGCTGTTCACCCGTGCCCGCGCCGCGGCGCTGGCCGGCGAGGATTACACCCAGCCGTTGTCTGCCGGCAGTTGGACGCTGGCCTCGAACTATGCGCAGCTGCAGTTGAAGAGCATTCCCGCGCAGCTGGTGCCGGCCGGATCGGTCAGCTTCGTCGGCCTGCGCAGCACGTACCGTCGCGATGGCTTCGGTGCCGAACTGGTGATGGTGATGGATCCGCCGAAGCTGGTGGCGCCGGTGATCGCCGCCGACGGCCCGCAGGTGCAGGACGCAGGCAGCGCCACCGATGCGCCGGCGCATCGCCGTGGGCGCGAGGCTGACGTGCCAGTGTTCAGCGAAATGTCGGCAATCAACGTGACTGCGCTGCTGCGCTTCCAGGGCGATACGCTGGAGGATGTGATGCGCACGCGGCGTGTGGAGCTGGATGCTTATTCGCCGGAAGCCACCGAGCGCATCACCCTGCATGGCGAGAGCGTGCCGCTGGCTGGCAACTTCACTGCCGCCTATGGTCTGTGGCTGGCGCAGAGTGGTTTTGCCAGGCAGTCGCTGCGCACGCTGTTCGGCCTGAGCGAGGGCATCGGCGAACCGCACATCTACCTGATGCAGCCGTGGGACCCCAATCGCCGCATCATCTTCATGCTGCACGGCCTGGCCAGCAGCCCGGAAGCCTGGGTGAACCTGGCCAACGAGATCATGGGCGACCCCGAGCTGCGCAGCCAGTTCCAGGTGTGGCAGGTCTACTACCCGACCAATGCACCGATCGCCCTGAACCGGTATGAGATCGCCGCGGCATTCAACGGTACGCTGAAACACTTTGATCCGCAGGGCACCGCGCCGGCGTCGAAGGACATGGTGTACATCGGCCACAGCATGGGCGGCGTGCTGGGACGCCTGCTGGTCAGCGATTCCGGTGACGTGCTGTGGGACGATCTGCTGGCCAGCTACGACCTGAAGGGCGAGCGGTTGAAGCGGGTGCAGGCCAAGCTGGGCCCGCTGCTGCACTTCAAGGCGCAGCCCAATGTCGAGCGCGCGATCTTCATTGCCGCGCCCCACCAGGGCACCGATATTGCCGGCAACAAGGTGGGTCGGCTGATCGGTCGGCTGGTGCGGCTGCCGCTGACTCTTCTGGGCAAGTTCGAAGATGTGTTCCTGGCGCTGGCGCAGGCCGAACAGCAGGTCGATGGCACCGCCAAACCGAAGATTCCCAACAGCATCGACAACCTGAAGGCCAGCGATCCGTTCGTGAAGGCCGCCGCGCAGCTGCCCATCGAGGCAGGCCTGAAATACCACTCGATCATTGCCCAGCGCAAACCGGAACTGCCGTTGCAGCAATCCGACGATGGCCTGGTGCCGTACTGGAGCGCCCACCTGCCGGGCGCACTGTCGGAGAAAGTGATCATTTCTGGCCACAGCGTGCAGGAAACACCGCAGGCCGTGCTGGAAGTGCGGCGCATCCTGCACCAGGACATCGACGAGGTGGGGCCGGTTGTTCGACCTTGAGTGGCCCCGGGGTCAGATCCCTTTCCCGCGGAAAGGGCTCTGACCCCGCAGCGCGACTACACCCGCCGCGCAACCACGCTGGCGAACACCGCCAGGCCGACGGTGATTGCCAGGCACAGCACGTATCCGGTGTGCGGGGCGCGTTCCACGAACAGCGCAAACAAGGCACCGGACACGGCCAGCGCGGTTGCCACGCACAGTGCTTCGCTCAACTGCAGCGCCGAACTGTTGCGGCCCTGTTCCTGCGGCGCTGACAGCGACAGCGTGAGCACCGACAGGCTGGCGTAGATCAGGCCCATGCCGAAACCGGTCAGGGCCCAGCCTGCCAGCGCCAGCAGCAGCGGCACCGCGTTGAACAGCACCGCCAGGGTGGCGGTGATACCCACGCTCATCAGCACAGTGCCCACCCGCAGCAGACGCTGGCGCGACCAGCCGCGCTGCTGGTGGCCCTGCAGCCACGATCCAGCGAACCAGCCCAGCGCACCCAGGCTGAGCACCGCGCCGGCCCAACTGGGCGAGAGCCCGCGCTCGCGCTGCAGCAGCAGTGGCAGGTAGGCCTCGCAGGCGAAGAAGGCTGCCGCCGCCACGCCGCGCAGGGCGATCACGCTGGGCAGGCCGCGGCGCAGGCGCAGCGTGCCGGTCGGCAGCAACTGGCGGGCGCACCACAGCAGCGCGACCACGGCCACCGCCATGCAGGCCAGCGCCACCGTGCCGTGCTGCTGGCCGCCGACATACAGCAGCAGGGCGGCCAGTGCTGCGCCGCTGGCCCAGCGCACGCGATCGTCGGCCTCGCCCGCATTCGTGCCCGCAGAGGCTGCCGCGCGCGCCGGACCGGCCAGGGCCGGCCGCAGCATCAGTGCGGCCGGTATCGCCAGCAACGGCACCAGCAGGAACACCCAGCGCCAACCCAGGTGCTGCACGATCAGCCCGCTGATCGCCGGGCCCACCAGCGACGGCACCACCCAGCCGGCAGAAAAGGCGGCGAATACCTTCGGCCGCAGTGCCTCGGGATAGTGGCGGCCCACCATCACGTACAGCGCCACCGAGATGGCGCCGCTACCCAACCCCTGCAGCAACCGCCCCGCCACCAGCATGCCCATGCGCGTGGCCAGGCCCGCCAGCAGCAGGCCCAGCAGGAAGCTGGCCAGACCCCACCACAGCGGCCGTGCCGGTCCATCGCGATCGGCCCAGCGCCCGGCCAGGGTCATGCCGACCACGCTGGTGGCCAGCGTTCCGCCAAAGGCCAGTGCGTACAGGCGCAGGCCATCCAGCGCTTCGGCCACGGTGGGCATGGCCGCCGCCACCGCCAGCGCCTCGAAGGCCAGCAATGCAACCAGCACGACCATGCCAACGGTGGTGGCGCGGTGGGCAGGCGAAAGAATGGAATCGACCACGGGCGCAGGCGCCGCGGCAGCAGGGGAGGGGGTGTTCATCGGCAGACGATAGCAGTGCAGCGCTTGTGTTCGTGCTGCGGAAGCGCCAGCATCACACCTGAACCAAGGTTGAGGTCAAGCAATGGCGGAATCGGAACTGGCGGTGGGCGAGGTGGCGCAACGCAGTGGCGTGGCAGTGTCGGCGCTGCACTTCTACGAGCGCAAGGGGCTGATCAGCAGTCTGCGCACGGCAGGCAACCAGCGTCGTTACGCCCGTGACGTGCTGCGCCGGCTGGCCGTGATACGCGTGGCGCAGCGGGTCGGCATGCCGCTGGAAGCGGTGGCGCGCGCGTTCGACACCCTGCCGCAGGGGCGCGCGCCGACCAAGGCCGATTGGGCCAGGTTGTCGGCACGCTGGCAGCAGGAGCTGGAAGAACGCATCCACATGCTGCAGTTGCTGCGCGATGAACTGACCGGCTGCATCGGTTGCGGTTGCCTGTCGTTGAAACGCTGCCGGCTGGCCAACCCGGACGACGTGCTGGGCCAGCGCGGCGATGGTCCCATGCGCTGGGGCTGATCCGTTTCTGCGAGCGCCTACCAGACGGTCAGCGTCTCGCCGCTCTGGATGCCTTCCACCGCGCGCTGGAAGGCCATCGCGGCGCGCTGCGCAGTGACCGCTTCAAAGCCGGGAAAGTAGGGCCCGTAGGCCTCCATTGATTCCACCAGCACATTCGGGCTGACCACGTTGATGCGCAGCCCGCGCGGCAGCAGTTCCAGTGCAGCCGCACGCACGAAGCCTTCCAGTGCCTGGTTCACGGCCGTGGCGTTGGCACCGTCGCGGATCGGCTGCGCGCTGACGATGCCGCTGGTCAGCGTGATCGAACCGCCCGGCTGCAGGTGATGCTGCGCGGCCAGTGCCAGGCGCACCTGGCCCAGCAGCTTGTCCTGCAGGCCGCTGTTGAACTGCGCGGCGGTCATGCGCTGCAGCGGGCCGAAGTGCAGCTTGCCAGCGGTGGAGATCACCGCGTCCAGCGGGCCGCTCTGTGCGAACAGCTCGGCCACGCTGCCGTCATCGGTCAGGTCCACGCGCAGGCTGCCGCTGTTGCGGCCGGCGGTGATGATCTGGTGCTGCTGGCCCAGGTGGCGGGCAACGGCCTGGCCGAGCGTGCCGCTGGCACCGACGAGGAGGATCTTCATGGCGACTCCGGGGCGAAGAGGGGAGGTGCCCAGTCTGCGCCCCGCTCCGATGGTTTGGTAAGGTGCTTATCGTTTGCTGATTGCTAACCAGAGGTTTGCAATGGATCTGTTGCGCTGCATGCAGGCGTTTGCCGCCGTGGCCGACCGGGGCAGTTTTTCTGCAGCCGCCGAGCACCTGCAGGTGTCGGCGGTGATGGTGGGCAAGTACGTCCAGCAGCTGGAAGTGCACCTGGGCAGTGCGTTGCTGCAGCGGAACACGCGCCGCCAGCGGTTGACCGACGCCGGGGTTACTTATCTGGCCGCTTGCCGCCAGGTGCTGGAGCAGGTGCTGCAGGCCGAGGCCGACGTGGCCGGCCTGCAGCGGCAGCCGCGTGGCCTGCTGCGCATCAGCGCGCCCACCACCTGGGGCAGCTGCGTGCTGGCGCCCCTGCTGGCCGGTCTGTTGCGCGCACAGCCGGAACTGAACATCGAGCTGGACCTGAGCAACCGCCGGGTGGACCTGATCGAGGACGGCTTCGATGCGGCGATCCGGGTTGGCCCGCTGCCTTCACAGGAACTGGTGGCGCGCCCATTGCCGCCGTATGCGATGAGCCTGTGCGCGGCGCCGGCCTACCTGCGCCGCCGCGGCACACCGCGTACGCCGGCCGATCTGGCCGGACATGACTGCCTGAGCCACCTGGCCTGGCGCGGCGGCCATGGCTGGCAGCTGGCCAACGGCGAACAGGTGGACTGGGAAGCGCGGTTGAGCAGCAACGATGGCCTGGCCTTGCGCGAAGCGGCGGTGGCCGGCGCGGGCCTGGTGCTGCAGCCGACCGCGCTGCTGGCCGCCGAGATCGCCGCGGGGCGGTTGAAGCCGGTGCTGCGCGACTACCTGCCCGAACCACGGCCGATGCACCTGATCTATCTGCCCGACCGCAGGCCACGGCCGAGGTTGCAGTGTTTCGTGGAGTACGTGATGCAGCAGCTGGGGTAGATCAGGGCCAGGGGTCAGAGCCCTTTGCTGGCGCAAAGGGATCCGACCCCAGATGGATGATCGGTGGGTGCCGACCGTTGGTCGGCACACCGGGCTCAATCGTTGGCCGCAGACAATTCCCGCCCACGCTGCTGCGCCGCGCGCAATGCCTTGCTCACCAGCCGTTCAAATCCATCGGCCTGGAAGCTTTCGATCGCCGCCTGGGTGGTGCCATTGGGCGAGGTGACCCGGCGCCGCAGTTCGGCCGGGCTCTCGCCGGCTTCATCCAGCATGCGCGACGCGCCCAGCAGGGTCTGCACCACCAGCGTGCGCGCGGCATCGGCCGGCAGGCCCTGGGCGATGCCCGCCGCTTCCATCGCCTCGGCAAGCAGGAAGACATAGGCCGGACCACTGCCGGAGACGGCGGTCACCGAATCCATCAGTGCTTCATCATCGATCCACACCGTGCGCCCGGCGCTGGCCAGGATCTGTTCGGCCTGCGCCTGCTGCGGCGCGCTGACCGCGGCGGTGGCATACAGCCCGGTCACACCGGCGCCGAGCAGGGCAGGGGTATTGGGCATGGCGCGGACCACCGGCAGGGTGCCGCCCAGCCAGCGCTGCAGCTGCGCACTGGTAATACCCGCGGCGATCGAGACGGCGAGCGGCTGGTGCTGCTGCGCCAGCGACTGCAGGCTCTGGCACACCCCGCGCAGCACCTGTGGCTTGACCGCCAGCAGCCACACGTCGCCCTGGGCAGCCGCATCGCTGGCGTTGTCATGGGTCTGCACGCCGAAATCGTCGGCCAGCGCCTGCCGAAGTTCGGCCACCGGTTCGGCCACGTGAATGTGCGCAGGCGCCGTGCCCTGGCGGATCAGCCCGGCGATCAGGCTGCGCGCCATGTTGCCGCCGCCGATGAAGGTGATGGATGCCGCTGCCATGGAACAGTTCTCCTTGCGAATCAGACCGGGCGCGGGCGCGCACCGAACAGGGCGGTGCCGATGCGCACCAGGGTGGCGCCTTCGGCGATGGCTTCGGCGTAGTCGCCGCTCATGCCCATCGACAGGGTATCCACGTGAGGGTGGCCGGCGGCCAGTGTCTCGAAAAGTGTGCGCATGCGCACGAAAGCCTCGCGGCGGCGCGCGGCCTCGGGCCACGGCGCAGGAATCGCCATCAGGCCACGCAGGCGCAGCGATGGTTCAGCGGCGATGGCCTGGGCCAGCGCATCCACCTGCTGCGGCGTGCAGCCGTGCTTGCTGCCTTCATCGTCTATGTTGACCTGGATGAGCACGTTCAGCGGCGCGCGGCCGGCCGGGCGGTGGTGGGCCAGTGCGGTCACCAGCTTGGCCCGGTCCACGCTCTGCACCCAGTCGAAATGGGCAGCTACGGCCTCGGCCTTGTTCGACTGCAGATGGCCGATCAGGTGCCATTCCAGCCGCAGGTCCTGCAGCGCCTGCATCTTGGACAGGGCTTCCTGCACGTAATTCTCGCCGAAGGCCTGCTGGCCCTGCGCGGCCAGCGCGGCCACGGCCTGTGCCGGCTGGGTCTTGGAAACGGCCAGCAGGCGCGGGGCTGGCCGCCCGGCGGCTTCGGCGGCGTTGTGCAGGTTGCTCAGGATTTCGGGCAGGGGAGTGGGCACGTAACGCGTTCCGGTGTGACAGGAGGCTATACTGCCGCCCGGGGAAAGATCCTTCCAGTCGCAGCCGTTATTGGGGAGTAGCCGCTCATGGATATCGCCGAACTGTTGGCGTTTTCCGTAAAGAACAAAGCGTCGGACCTGCACCTGTCCGCAGGCCTGCCGCCGATGATCCGCGTGGACGGCGATGTTCGCCGGATCAACATTCCAGCCCTGGACCACAAGCAGGTCCACGCGCTGGTCTACGACATCATGTCCGACAAGCAGCGCCGCGATTACGAGGAATTCCTCGAAGTGGATTTCTCCTTCGAGATTCCCTCGCTGGCGCGCTTCCGTGTCAATGCCTTCAACCAGAACCGTGGTGCCGGTGCGGTGTTCCGTACCATTCCCTCCGAAGTGCTGACCCTGGAAGACCTGGCCTGCCCGCCGCTGTTCCGCGAAGTGATCCAGCAGCCGCAGGGTCTGATCCTGGTGACCGGGCCTACCGGTTCAGGCAAGTCGACCACGCTGGCGGCGATGATCGACCACATCAACAAGAACGAATACGGCCATATCCTCACCGTCGAGGATCCGATCGAATTCGTGCACACCTCGCAGAAGTGCCTGATCAACCAGCGCGAAGTGCACCGTGATACGCACGGCTTCAACGAAGCACTGCGCTCGGCGCTGCGTGAAGATCCGGACATCATCCTGGTGGGCGAACTTCGCGACCTGGAAACCATCCGCCTGGCGCTGACCGCTGCGGAAACCGGCCACCTGGTGTTCGGCACGCTGCACACCAGTTCGGCGGCCAAGACCATCGACCGAATCATCGACGTGTTCCCGGCCGGCGAAAAGCCGATGGTGCGCTCGATGCTGTCCGAGTCGCTGCGTGCGGTGATTTCGCAGGCGCTGCTGAAGAAGGTGGGCGGTGGCCGTACCGCTGCGTGGGAAATCATGGTCGGCACCCCGGCCATCCGCAACCTGATCCGCGAGGACAAGGTGGCGCAGATGTACTCGGCCATCCAGACCGGCCAGCAGTACGGCATGATGACCCTGGACCAGCATCTGCAGGACCTGGTCAAGCGCAGCCTGATCACCCGCAACCAGGCGCGCGAGTACGCCAAGGACAAGCGTCTGTTCGAGTAAGGAGGGCTTCGGCACGGCGGCCCGCACAGACGTGGCCGCCGCGCTGACGTTCCGCGCTCGACCGATCTCTGGCACATGCCCATTGGGAGCCCGCCATGAACAGCACCGCCAGCACCATCGACTTCACCTCGTTCCTCAAGCTGATGGCGCACCAGCGCGCCTCCGACCTGTTCATCACCGCGGGCATGCCGCCGGCGATCAAGGTGAACGGCAAGATCTCGCCCATCACCCAGACACCACTGACCCCGCAGCAGAGCCGCGACCTGGTGCTGAACGTGATGACGCCGGCGCAGCGCGAGGAGTTCGAAAAGACCCACGAATGCAACTTCGCCATCGGCCTGGCCGGGGTGGGGCGCTTCCGTGTCAGCTGCTTCTACCAGCGCAACCAGGTGGGCATGGTGCTGCGTCGCATCGAGACGCGCATTCCCACCGTGGAAGAACTGAGCCTGCCGCCGATCATCAAGACGCTGGCGATGACCAAGCGCGGCATCATCCTGTTCGTCGGCGCCACCGGTACCGGCAAGTCCACCTCGCTGGCGGCGATGATCGGCTACCGCAACCAGAACTCGACCGGCCACATCATCACCATCGAAGACCCGATCGAATTCGTGCACACGCACGAAGGCTGCATCATCACCCAGCGCGAAGTGGGCATCGATACCGACAGCTGGGAAGCGGCCCTGAAGAACACCTTGCGCCAGGCGCCGGACGTGATCATGATCGGCGAGGTGCGCACGCGCGAGGGCATGGACCACGCCATTGCCTTCGCCGAAACCGGCCACCTGGTGCTGTGCACGCTGCACGCCAACAACGCCAACCAGGCGATGGACCGCATCATCAACTTCTTCCCGGAAGACCGCCGCAACCAGTTGCTGATGGATCTTTCGCTGAACCTGAAGGGCGTGGTCGCGCAGCAGCTGGTGCCGTCGCCGGACGGTCGCTCGCGCAAGGTCGCCATGGAAATCCTGCTGGGCACGCCGCTGGTGCAGGACTACATCCGCGAGGGCGAGATCCACAAGCTGAAGGAACTGATGAAGGAATCGGTCCAGCTGGGCATGAAGACCTTCGACCAGAGCCTGTTCGAGCTGTACCAGGCCGGCGAGATCAGTTACGAGGACGCGCTGCGCTACGCCGATTCGCAGAACGAGGTGCGCCTGCGCATCAAGCTCAGCCAGGGCGGCGACGCACGCACGCTGTCGCAGGGTCTGGATGGGGTGGAGATTTCCGAGGCGCGTTGAGCGCCCGGACAGTGCCGGGGTGAACGCACCCCGGCGGCGGTTGCAACCTGACGGGGTGCATATGGATATGCCGGCGCTGCGCAATGTTGTGCTGATCGATTACGAGAACGTGCAGCCCTGTTCTCTGAAGGGACTGGTCGCACCTGGCTTCACGGTCATCGTGTTCGTGGGCAGTGCGCAGACGAAGATCCACATCGACGTGGCCGAGGCGATCCATGCGCTGGGCAGTCACGGGTGCTACGTGCGCTGCAAGGGGCAGGGAGCCAATGCGCTCGACTTTCATATTGCCTTCCATGTCGGTGAACTGCTCAGCAGCGATCCGAAGGCGCGCATCCACATCATTTCCAAGGACACCGGCTACGATCCGCTGATCGCCTATCTGCGCGGGCGACAGTTCGCGGTGTCCCGCAGCGTGTCGATAGAGGCGCTGCCGATGTTCCGCAGTGCGGCCGCGAGCACGCCGGCTGCGGCCAAGCCCCAGGCAAAATCAACGGACAAGGCGATGAGTGGGCAGGAGTGCCTGAAGTATGTTCATGGGTGGTTGGTCAAGGTGGGCAGCAAGCGCCCTGCCTCGATCAAGTCGTTGGGCAATGCGTTGGCTGGGCATGTGCCGCAGGACCGGATCCCTGGCGTGATTGCCGAGCTGCAGCAGAGGAAGTGGATGGTGGTGGAGGGTGGCAAGCTTCGTTACCAGCTGGGCAAGTTCACCGCCTGAGGCGGCTGCAAAGGCGGGGTTTCGCCCGATTGACCGCGCGTTCGTAGCGTCGAGCTTGCTCGACTGATGGCCCGCGCAGTGCAGGGTAGTCGAGCAAGCTCGACTCTACCGGGGGGTTCTGCGATAGTCGCGCCGTCACCGCGTTCGCGGGACAGGGGGAGCCGGCACCGCGCCGGCGCGACAGACAACAGGTTTGCATATGGAACTGCACGACCCGTACCGTGCGCCGGCGGCTGCGCCTGCGCGCCCGCCGGTGCTGCCGGCTGCTGCGCCGACGCCGCTGGCCAGCCGGCCCGCGCCCACTGCGGCGGTCTACTATTCGCCGCCCACCATGAAGATCGTCGCACTGTCCCTGTCCACCCTGGGCGTGTACCCGATGTACTGGTTCTGGCGGAACTGGCAGGCGATCAAACGCGAGAGCGAGGGCGAACAATGGCCCTGGGCACGCGCGCTGTTTTCGCCGATCTGGGCCTACTTCTGCTTCCGCGATCTGCAGGTCGTCGCCGAGAACCGGCGGCGCATCCTGGCGTTCACCCCGGGCATGCTGACAGTGTTCTACATCCTGCTGTGCCTGGTCGGCCAGGTACGCGGTGGGGTGGGGCTGATCTCGGTGCTGGCGTTCATGCCGTTGCTGCCGATCAACAGTCTGCTGCGTCGCTATCACCAGGATGAGCGGGTGGACATGCAGCAGATGGACCGTTTCGGCGGCTGGCATATCCTGCTGCTGATCGTGGGCGGCAGTGTGCTGCTGCTGGCCCTCGCGTTCGGGGTGATGCTGGCCGGCCGTCGGCTCTGATGCCGATTGATGAATTCCAATCATGACCGACTGCCATTCAGGCCGTTCCATCCGGCGGCCTGGCGGGCGTATCGTCGTCGTTCCCCCTTTCAGGAACACGACGATGCAGACACGTGAACTCGGCCGCAGCGGCTTGAAGGTTTCCGCGCTGGGCCTGGGCTGCATGGGCCTGAGCCACAGCTACGGCACGCCTGTTGCGCAGGAGCAGGGCATTGCCCTGCTGCATGCGGCGGTCGAACGCGGCGTCACCTTCTTCGACACCGCCGAAGTGTATGGCCCTTACACCAACGAAGAACTGGTCGGCCAGGCGCTGGCGCCGTACCGCGACCAGCTGGTGATTGCCACCAAGTTCGGCTTCAAGCAGGCGCGCACCGATACCGGCCTGGACAGCCGGCCGGAGAACATCCGCGCGGTGGCCGAAGCCAGTCTGAAGCGCCTGCGCACCGATCGCATCGACCTGTTCTACCAGCACCGCGTGGACCCGAACGTACCGATCGAGGACGTGGCCGGCACGGTGGGCGAATTGATTGCCGAGGGCAAGGTGCTGCATTTCGGCCTGTCAGAAGCCAGTGCGGCCACCGTGCGCCGCGCGCATGCGGTGCAGCCGGTGGCGGCGGTGCAGAGCGAATACTCACTGTGGTGGCGTGAGCCCGGGCGCGAACTGCTGCCCACGCTGCAGGAGCTGGGCATCGGCTTCGTGCCGTTCAGCCCGCTTGGCCGTGGCTTCCTGACCGGTGCGATCACCGCCGAAACCACCTTCGCCGAGAACGACTTCCGCAACACCGTGCCGCGTTTCGAAGTGGAAGCGCGCCGCGCCAACCAGGCGCTGGTGGACCGCATCAGCACCCTGGCCGCGGCCCGTGGGGCAACCCCGGCGCAGATAGCGCTGGCCTGGTTGCTGGCGCAGGCACCGTGGATCGTGCCGATTCCCGGCACCACCAAGGTGCACCGTCTGGAAGAGAATCTTGCCGCCGCTGCGCTGCAGTTGTCGCCGCAGGAACTGCAGCACATTGCCCAGGTATTGGACGAAGTGGCGATCGTCGGCGAGCGCTACAACGCGCAGCGTGCGGCGCAGGCCAAGGGCTGATCTGATCTGTGGTGGGTGCGGACCATTGATTGTGGGTGCGGACCGTTGGTCCGCACTCCTCGGCCTAGCCCCCCATCGGCCCACGCAGCGCGTCCAGTACGGTGCGCATGGCCACGCTGACGTGGCGGCGTGACGGGTAATAGGCGTAGTAGCCGTCGAACGTGGGGCACCAGTCGTCCAGCGTCGACTGCAGGCGCCCGTCGTCCAGCATGGCCTGCACCTGGTCTTCGGGCAGCCAGGCCAGGCCGCTGCCGGCCAGGGCCGCGGTGCGGGTCATGCCCATGGTGTTGAAGGTCCATTGCCCGGCGACACGCACGCTGAGCTCGCCGCCATCGCGGCCGAAATCCCAGGGCATCAGCCCGCCGTGGGTGGGCAGGCGCAGGGTGATGCAGTTGTGCGCGGCCAGATCGTGGGGATGCGTCGGGGCCACGTGCTGGCGGAAGTAGGCCGGTGCGCCGACCACGCGCATGCGCAGCGGCGGGCTGATCGGCACCGCCACCATGTCGCGGGCCAGGCGTTCACCCAGCCGGATGCCGATGTCGTAGCGTTCGGCCACGATGTCGGCCAGACCGTAATCGGTGGTCAGTTCCACGTTCAGGTCCGGGTGCTGCTGCAGCAGCGGCGCCAGCCGTGGCCAGGCCAGGTATTCAGCGGCGTGGCCGGTGGCGTTGATGCGGATGGTGCCGGCCGGGCGCTCGCGGTACTGGGCCAGCGCGACCAGCTCTTCCTCGATTTCCGCCAGTCGCGGGGCCAGTGACTGCAGCAGGCGCGCACCGGCTTCGGTGGTGGACACGCTGCGGGTGGTGCGGGTCAGCTGGCGCACGCCCAGGCGTGCTTCCAGCCCGCGCATGGCATGGCTCAGGGCCGACTGGGATACGCCCAGCTGTGCGGCGGCGCGGGTGAAGCTGCCCTCGCGGGCGACGTGGACGAAGGCCTGCAGGTCATTGAGGTTTTCACGGGGCATGGGGGGATGATACGGCCGGGCTGCGCCCGGCACCTGCCGAAGCAACGTCAACGTCAACAGCAGCCGCAACGGCAAAGGCAACGTCAAAAGCTGGCTATCCGTGGGATGGCGGGGTGGGTCCGGTTGAGGGGGACGCTGCAAGTACGTCCATGTAAGCTCGGTCGCCGCATCCATGCGGCTCACGCCCCCTCAACCGGACCCACCCCGCCTTCGACAGTTTGCTGCGATCTGTCGGGCCAGGCGGGGTAGTGGGGTTGTCGATTTGTGCGGCTGTGATTCGTTGAATGAATGACGTTCAACAGGAGTGGCACATGCGCACTGACACCCCGCCGAAAGGCCCGGCCTCGTATTTCCCTTCCATCGAAAAAACCTACGGCCAGCCGGTGGCGCACTGGCTGGGCCTGCTGGCCAAGCAGCCGGGCCTGAAGCACATGGAACTGGTCAGCTACCTGAAGATCGAACACGGCCTGGGCCACGGCCACGCCAACGCCCTGGTCGCCCACCATCTCAAAGCCGCACGCTGACCTCCGCTCCCGAGCGAAGCGACCCGCTCCTGCTTTTTTCTTTTTTCTTTTCACGTGACTGGACGGCGCACGGAACCTGTCCAAGGACGGGCGGGGTGGGGGCGCGGGGGTGTCCGCGGCATGGATGCCGCGGCCAAGCCCCCAGGGAAGGGTTAACGGCGTCCCCCGCGAACCCGCCCCGCCCGGCCAAGCCGACGAACCACGCAATGCCGCCCAGCCACAAGGGGCTGCGCCGTTCGCCGGCCACCCAACTGAATCGATTTCATCTGCAACTGTCATCGGGATCGTGTCTAATACGCGTCCCCACTGCAGCACCCCACACCCCATGTCCCTGCATTCCCATGGCCCCGCGCCGTGCGACGACGCTGACGGCCACCTGGTCACCGCCGGTCCGCTGACCCCGCCGCCTGACAGTGCCGGCACCCCCGCCGACGACAAAGCACTTCGCCATTCCGTGGCCGAAGACGTGCAGGGCATGGTGCTGGCCATGCTGGTGGCCTCGCTGGGCCTGGCCATCTTCGCCAAGGGCGGGCTGATGATCGGCGGCATGGCAGGCATGGCCTTCCTGCTGCACTACGCCATGGGCTGGAACTTCGGCCTGGTGTTCGTGCTGGTGAACCTGCCGTTCTACTGGGTGGCGGTGCGCCGCATGGGCTGGGAATTCACCCTGAAGACCTTCGCGGCGGTCACGGCCTGTGGCGTGCTGACCGACATCCTGCCGCGCTGGGCCGATTTCTCGCACATGGCGCCGCTGTATTCGGCGCTGGTGGGCGGCGCGCTGTCGGGGCTGGGCATCCTGTTCTTCATCCGCCACCGGGCCAGCTTGGGCGGCATCGGCATCCTGGCGGTGTACCTGCAGCGCACCCGTGGCTGGAGTGCGGGCAAGGTGCAGATGTCCTTCGACGCCTGCCTGATGGTGGCCGCGTTCTTCGTACTGTCGCCGTCGAAGGTGATGTACTCGGCCATCGGCGCGGTGGTGCTCAGCCTGGTGCTGATGTTCAACCACCGCCCCGGTCGGTACATGGGCGTCTGATTGCACCAATGGCTTCCGCCGGGCCATGCCCGGCGGATCTGCATCAGCGGCCAGCCGCCTGCAGCCACGGCGGGGACAGCTTCAACAGCCGCGCATGCACCGGGCAATCCTCGGCATGCGCGCCGGGCAGGTAGCCCAGGCTCATCAGGAATTCGCCGGTGATCTCGCCGCCGGTGAAGCGGAAGGTCTTCTTGAACAGCTTCACCCAGTCGGCCTTGCTGCGCGGATGGTGCGCATCCAGCCAGGCGGCGAAGCTGCCATGCTGCGCGCGCAGCTGCTGGATCACCTGCGCGTTGTGGATCGCAGCCAGCACTTTCAGCCGGTTGCGGATGATGCCGGTGTCCGACAGCAGGCGTTCAATGTCCTGCTCGGCATAGTCCGCCACGCGGTCCACGTCGAAGCCATCGTAGGCCGCACGGAAGCCCTCGCGCTTCTTCAGGATGGTTTCCCAGCTCAGGCCGGCCTGGTTGATTTCCAGCACCAGGCGCTCGAACAGTTCGCGTTCCTCGCGCTGCGGGAAGCCGTATTCATGGGCGTGGTAGTAATCGTGCACCGGATGGCCCGGGGCGATGCGGCAGTATCCGCTCATTTGCTGCGCCTCTTACCGAAGTCGTTGTTGTACTGCAGGGTGCTCGCCTGGTCATCCAGCAGGAACTCCGGCCAGCGGCTCTCGCGCGTCTGCAGGCGACCTTCGCGCAGCGCCTGGTTGGCGGCCTCGGCACCGAAGCGGATCTGCCCCACGTTCGTCCAGTGTCCTTCGTCGAGGGTGTGCAGGTCGCACTGCGGGCCCCATGCCCTTCGGATCTGGCACAGCAGCACGTCCGGCTGGCCGTCGCCGTCCAGATCGCGCTGCAGGGCCATGCAACCCTCGTTGCTGGACAGGCACTCGGTGCTGTCCAGGTCATCCAGCACCGCCTGCCACCAGCTGTCCGGGGGCATTGCGCTGCCTTTCGCCATCTGGATGCGTGCCTTCAGCGTCGGCAGGTCGTACACGCCGGCCTCCACCAGGTTTTCCTGGCGATAGCTGGGCATTTTCCTGCCGCTCAATTGCTGGGCAATGATGCTCGAGGCGCGGCGGTCGGCCTGGATGGCGGGGTCCTGCTGCAGCCTGCGCAGCACGTCCACGCCCCGGCGCCCGGTGTGTTCGCGCAGGTAGCTGACATCACGCACCACCAGTTGCGCAGGATTGCTGCGCAGCCGCTCGGCCACACTGGCCGCGGACAGGCGCGCCGGGTCCAGCACGGGGGAATTGCCCAGTACGGCCACGGCGATCACCGCCCAGCTCATCACCCGGTTCACCGGTTCCACGCCCTGCAGCCAGCGCTCCCCGGGCCGGAGCACGGCCAGCGCATAGCCCAGCGCGTAGCCGGCGGTGATCAGCGCAGCGGCCGCTGCCCAGAAGCGATCGATGGTCCAGCCGTACTGGCCGATCCGCAGTGCCAGCGCGTACAACGCCAGTCCGGCGTAGATCGGCAGCGTCAGCAGGCCGGCTTCCACCGCACGCCGCAGCAGGCGCGGGTAGGGCAGTTCAGTGTCGTCGCGCTGGTAGACCGCATTTACCAGGCAGATCAGCAGCAGGGCCAGGGTCAGCAGTTCCTTGGCCGGCGAGCGGTGGCCGGCGCCGCTCATCAGCCCAGTGAAGGGCAGCGACAGCACGAACAGCACGGCGATGAACGCCAGCAATGGCAGCAGCGCGCGGCAGATCGCGAACAGCACCTGGCGGGTGATCTGGATGGCGCGGTGCTGGGTACGCCCGATCAGCACACCGAATCCGGCCAGGGTGCCGGTGGCGAGCGCCACGAAGGCGCGCTCGGCGAACAGTTGCTGGAAGAACGACACCTCTACCAGGGTGAACAGGGCGGCCCACAACCACAGCAGCATCCAGCCCAGGCCGGTGAACACGGCCGCCAGCAACAGCACCAGCCCGTTCTGCCAGGCGCGCTCGAACAGGGCGGCGTGGTCGGCGCGCCAGGAACCGTGCTGCAGCCGGAACTGCCACCACGGCAGCGCCACGAAGGTCGCCACTGCCAGGCCCAGTGCCAGCGGTTCACGCTGCGCGGACGTCCAGTGCCCTTCCATGCCACGCAGGGTCCAGCCCACCCAACCGGCCAGCGCCGCCACCAGCAGCGATGCCAGCGCCGCATGCAGCCACAGCCGGCGGTCCCTCAGGTCGACCAGGGTCAGCGCGATGGCGGTGGGCACGGTCAGCACCCACGCGTACCAGGCGAAGCGGCAGGCGGGATCCTGGAAAGGCGCGGTCTCGTACAGTTCCTGCGCGGCGTACA
Organism: Stenotrophomonas sp.; assembly: GCF_032056425.1. GTDB lineage: Bacteria > Pseudomonadota > Gammaproteobacteria > Xanthomonadales > Xanthomonadaceae > Stenotrophomonas. Next base: position 25,660 of record NZ_DAMBCN010000018.1, on the reverse strand, counting down.
GCGCCAGACCCTGCAGCAGGGCGATCAATACGATCATGCTGCGCGTCGGCCACGCCAGTGCTGCGTCCTGTTGCATGGGGTTTCCTCCTTGGATGCGGCCATCCTAGCCCATGCCTTCGCGCCCGCGTGCGGCCCCAGCAGGTAGAATGACCGCCATGCCTGTAACGCCCACCTCCCTTGCCGATCACCTGCTCGTCGCGCTGCCGTCGCTGACCGACGCCACCTTCGCCCGTACCGTCGCCCTGATCTGCCAGCACGACGACAACGGCGCCATGGGGGTGCTGGTCAACCAGCCGTCGGAATACACGCTGGGCGAGGTGCTGGCGCAGATGGACATTGCCACCGGCGACAGTGAACTGCAGGCGCGCATGGTGCTCAACGGCGGGCCGGTGCACCCTGAACGCGGCTTCGTGATCCACGACGATGCGCGTGAATGGGATTCCAGCCTGGCGGTGGGCAATGGGTTGTTCCTGACCACATCACGCGACATCCTGGAAGCCATGGCCCGCGGCGAAGGCCCGGCCAATGCGCTGGTTACCCTGGGCTGTGCCGGCTGGGGGGCGGGCCAGCTGGAAAGCGAGCTGGCCGAGAACAGCTGGTTGACGGTGCCGGCCGATGCAGAGGTGGTGTTCCAGCTGCCGTTGGAGCAGCGCTGGCAGGGCGCCGCAGCGCGCATCGGCGTGGACCTGTTCCGCCTGACCGACTACAGCGGCCATGTCTGAGCCGGTCCTGATCCGTCGCGACGGTACCGTGCTCGGCTTCGATGTCGGCTCGCGTCGGATCGGCGTGGCCATCGGCAGCGCGTTCGCCGCGCACGCCCGTGCGGTGGCCGTGGTGGATGTGCACGGCAACGGCCCGGACTGGGCTGCCGTGGAGCGCCTGATCAAGGAATGGAAGCCGGACGGCCTGGTGGTGGGCGATCCGCTCACCCTGGACGGCCAGGACCAACCCAACCGCAAGCGCGCGCAGGGCTTCGCCCGCCAGCTGCGGGAACGTTTCAAGCTGCCGGTGGTGATGATCGACGAGCGTTCCAGCTCGGTCGAAGCCGCCCGCCGTTTCGCCGTCGAGCGCGCCGAAGGGCGCAAGCGCCGCCGTGATGCGGCCGCGCTGGATGCCGTGGCCGCGGCGGTGATCATCGACCGCTGGCTGTCGTCCCCCGACGACGCCATCCCCATTCCCTGACTGCACGACGCCTGCCATGACCGCCCAGCAACTCGACGCCTCCGGCCGCCTGCGCCACCTGTTGACCCTTGAAGGCCTTCCCCGCGAAACCCTGGTGCAGCTGCTCGACCGCGCGGGCCAGATCCGCGATGCGGCCGTTGGCCGGGTAGGCAACAAGCGGCAGGTGCTGGCCGGTTCGGCGGTGTGCACGCTGTTCTTCGAACCGTCCACCCGCACCCGCAGTTCGTTCCAGCTGGCGGCCCAGCGCCTGGGCGCCGATGTGCTGAACTTCGATGCCTCCACGTCTTCCACGCGCAAGGGCGAGACCGCCTGCGACACGTTGAAGAACCTGGAAGCGATGGGCGTGCGCGGCTTCGTGGTGCGCCACCCCGATGATGGCGCGGTGGCGGCACTGGCCGCCGCGGCCGGCGAGGGCACTGCGCTGGTGAACGCCGGCGATGGCCGCAGCTCGCACCCGACCCAAGGCCTGCTGGACATGCTGACCCTGCGCCAGGCCAAGGGCCCGGACTTCTCGAAGCTGAAGGTGGTGATCGTCGGCGACGTGAAGCACTCGCGCGTGGCCCGCACCGACCTGCATGCGCTGCGCACGCTGGGCGTGGGCGAGATCCGCGTGTGCGGCCCGCAGTCGCTGCTGCCCGACGATGAAACCCTGAAGGGCTGCGTGGTCGGCGACGACTTCGACGCCATGCTGGAAGGTGCCGATGCGCTGATGATGCTGCGCCTGCAGCGCGAGCGCATGGAAGAAGGCCTGGTGCCGTCGCTGGAGCAGTATCACGCTCAGTACGGCCTGAACGCCGCACGCCTGGCCCGTGCCGGCAAGGATGCCGCGGTGCTGCACCCGGGCCCGATCAACCGCGGCGTGGAAGTGACCGATGAGGTGGCCGACGGTCCGCAGTCGTGGGTGCTGCGCCAGGTCGCCAACGGCGTGGCCGTGCGCATGGCCGTGCTGGAAACCCTGCTGGGTTGATAGCGGTATTGGCGGGCACACACCCCGCTCTGGTAGGTGCCAACCTTGGTTGGCACACGCCCCGCTTTGGTAGGTGCCAACCTTGGTTGGCAAACGCCCCGCTTTGGTAGGTGCCAACCTTGGTTGGCACTATTCGTCAGTGCCAGTGGTTCCCAGACAAACACATGGCGATTCCAGCTCCCATTCGCACCACGCGTGTCGATAGTGCCCGACCTGTGCCGCCAACCCAACCCTGATCGGGTTACCCATCAGATACATCGCATGCCGGTACAGCGATTCATCAGATCGAATCGCGTGATCGTGATAGCCGCCCTGCCAGAAACGCCCGATTCGCCCTAAGGATCGATTCGCCTGTTGTGCCGTGCGCGACTTGAATCGCTTCATCACCGTTTCAAGTGTCCCTGCGCGCAGTTCGACCAGCCAATGAATGTGGTCGGGCATGACCACATAGGCAATCGATCGGGTGAAGCCTTCCTGGTCGAGACGCTGGAATTCGCGGATAGCCAGCTCTGCAGCAGCATCGCTGGCAAGCAACGGAGCGCGGCCATGGACAACGGTGGTGAGGATGTAGCGGAGGCCGATGCTGGAATGACGGCCGAGCAGAAGTCGAGGGCTGTTCATGGAGGCAAGCATGGGCGGGCCTGCCTGCGGTGAACATCGGGGAATGACTTGGCTTTGGGTAAGCGTGTGCCAACCAAGGTTGGCACCTACCAAGGCGGTGTGAGTGCCAACCAAGGTTGGCACCTACCAAGGCGGTGTGAGTGCCAACCAAGGTTGGCACCTACCAGAGCGGTGCGTGTGCCAACCAAGGTTGGCACCTACCGCAGCGTCAGCGCTTCTGCGCGAACAGCCAGGCCCACATGGCCGGGTCGGCGTAGGTGGCGTCCCAGGCGTTGTGGTTGCCGTCGGGGTACTCGGTGTAGCGCACGTCGCGCGCGCCGGCCGCCTGGAAGGCGGCATGCAGTCTGCGGTCGTCTGCCGGGGGCACCACATCGTCCAGCGCGCCGTGGAAGATCCAGATCGGGGTGCGCTGCAGGCGCTGGGCGATGGCCGCGTAGGGATCGGCTTCATGCGCGACCTGTTCGACGAACAGGGTCGGGCGCACCGCGCGCGGGGCCAGCACCGCGCCGCACACCGGCACGATCGCGGCGAAGCGCTGCGGGTCGTCCAGGGCGATGTTCCAGCTGCCATAGCCGCCCATCGACATGCCGGTGAGGTACTGGCGCGCGGGATCGGCGTTGAATTCGGCCACGGTCGCATCCAGCGCAGCGATGGCGACGCGGTTGTTGTGGCCGCTCCATTCCTGGTCGCCGGGCACCTGCGGGAACACGGCCAGCGCCGGGAAATCGGCCGCGTGGCGGCGCAGATGCGGGCCCAGTCCGGCGTGGGTCGGCTTCACCCCGTCGCTGCCGCGTTCACCCGAGCCATGCAGGAACAGCACCACCGGCAGCGGGCCGGCGGCACGTGCGCGGTCGGCAGGAATGAACACCTGGTAGTAGGCCGTCTGCCCGTCCACCTTCACCGCGCGGGATTCGAAGTGGCCACGTGCGCTGTCCGGCGTGCTGGCGCAAGCGCTGAGCATCAGTACGGCCAGCAGCGGCAGCCAGCGCAGGAACGGACGAACCATGGCGTTTCCCCAGGGGTTGGAAGCGTTTTCATGGTAGTGCGTCGGCGCGCGCCGGGCATCGTGCAGCGCATCACTGCGGGCGCGGGGCGCTGGCGATGATGGCCAACTGCTCCTGTGCTTCGGCATTGCCCGCCGCGGCCGCGGCCTGCACCTGCGCCAGGTCGGGGTGCAGTACCACCAGCAACGGGTTTTCGCACACCGGGCAGTCGTACTCGGTGGCGTCTTCGTCCAGTTCCATCACCATCGCGCGCGAGCTGCCTTTCCATTCGCACGCCGCGCAGGTGTGCATCTGTTCGCGCCAGCCGGGCTGGAAGTAGTTGTCGATCGTGGTGGCCATGGGCGTTCGGAAGGTAGTGCAGCTGGGGTCAGAGCCCTGCTGCGCAGGGATCCGACCCCGTGCGGGGTCAGTGCAGCAGGATGAGGGTGGCCAGGCCGAGGAAGCTGAAGAAGCCCATCACGTCGGTCACTGCGGTCACCACCACGGTACCGGCCACGGCCGGGTCGACGTTCATGCGCTTGAGCAGCAGCGGCAGCAGCACCCCGGCCAGTGCGGCGGCCAGGAAGTTGATGATCAGCGCCAGGGTGATCACCAGCGACAACAGCAGGCTGTGGAACCACAGGAAGGCGATGACGCCCACCAGCAGGCCGATCAGGGTGCCGTTGATCAGCGCGACGCGCGCTTCCTTCCACAGCAGGATGCGGGCGTTGCTCTGGCCCACCTGGCCCAGCGCGATGCCGCGCACCATCAGGGTCAGCACCTGTACGGCGGCATTGCCGCCCACGCCGGCCACGATCGGCATCAGCACGGCCAGTGCCACGACCTTCTGCAGGGTCAGTTCGAACTGGCCGATGACACTGGCGGCCAGGAAGGCGGTGCACAGGTTGATGCCCAGCCAGACCACGCGGCCGCGCACGGCACGCTTGATCGGCGAGAACAGATCCTCTTCCTCGTCCAGACCGGCGGCGCCCAGCGCCTGGTGCTCGGCCTGCGAACGGATGATGTCCACCACGTCATCGATGGTGATGCGGCCGAGCAGGATGTTGTTGTCGTCCACCACCGGCGCAGACACCCAGTCATGGTCGGAGAACTGCCGCGCCACTTCCTGGTCGCTTTCGCCAACATCGATGGCCGGCTGCTCGTCATCAATCAGGCGGTTGATGGGCGTGGTGTCTTCGTGGGTGACCAGTGCGGCCAGCGATACGCGGCCCAGGTACTGATGGCGGCGACTGACCACGAACAGATGGTCGGTGTGGTCGGGCAGCTCGCCGCGCAGGCGCAGGTAGCGCAGCACCACGTCCACGTTGACGTCGGCGCGCACGGTCACCACGTCCGGGTTCATCAGGCGGCCGGCGCTGTCCTCGGGATAGGACAGCACCTGTTCCAGACGCTCGCGGTTCTCGCGGTCCATCGACTTGAGGACTTCGTCGATGACCGTATCGGGCAGATCCTCGACCAGGTCGGCCAGATCGTCGATGTCCAGGTCTTCGACCGCGGCGATGATTTCGTCCGGGTCCATGTCCGCGAGCAGGCTCTCGCGCACTTCCTCACCGACGTGGACCAGCACCTCGCCGTCGTCTTCCGGGTCGACCAGGCCCCACACCACCTCGCGCTTGCCCGGCGGCAGCGATTCCAGCAGGTTGCCGATCTCGGCCGGCGCCAGGGTGTTGACCAGGCGGCGCACCGGGCCCAGCCGGCCGCTGTCGAGCGCATCGGACAACAGGCGCAGTTGGCGCGCAGTCTTGTCGTGGCGTACAGCTTCGGCCATCGCAGCTCCCGCGGAAAGAGAAAAGCCGCGATCCAGGCAAGGATGCGGCAACAGGGGTGTTCAGCGCGTCATTATCGCAAGCCGATGTTGCAACGCATAGCCGCCGGGCATGGCCCGGCGCTACCGGGGACGCATTGTGGTGGTAGCGCCGGGCCGCGCCCGGCGAGCGCGTAGCGCGGCAGTCAGGGTGTCTCGGCCACCAGCGCCAGCCAGCGTTCGATGCCGCGGCGGTCGCGCGCGGCCAGTAGTTTCGGGGCGCGTGCGCGCAGCGCCGCCAGATCGCTTTCGCGCACGGCACGGCGTACTTCCAGCAGGGTGCCGGGGTGCAGGCTGAACTCGGTCAGGCCCAGTGCCAGCAGCAGCGGCGTCATGCGTGCGTCGCCGGCGATCTCGCCGCACACCGCTACCGGAATGCGGTGGCGCGCGCCGGTGTCGATCACCAGCTGCAGCAGGCGTACCACCGCCGGGTGCAGCGGCGAATACAACTCGCCCAGCGCTTCGTTGTTGCGGTCGGCGGCCAGCAGGTACTGCACCAGATCGTTGGTGCCGATCGACAGGAAATCCACCAGGTCGATGAAGCTTTCCAGTGCCAGTGCGGCGGCGGGCACTTCGATCATCGCCCCCAGCGGCACATGGTCGGCCACCGCATGGCCTTCGGCGCGCAGCTGTTCGGCCAGCTTCAGCAGGCGCCGGCGCACCGCCAGCAGTTCTTCGCGGGTGCTGACCATGGGCACCAGCACGCGCAGCTTGCCGTAGGCGGACGCGCGCAGGATCGCGCGCAGCTGCGTGTCGGACACCTTCGGCCGCGCCAGCGACAGGCGCACGCCGCGCAGGCCCAGGGCCGGGTTGTCTTCATTGCTCAGGGTCAGGCCGGTGCGGTCGGCCTTGTCCGCGCCCAGGTCCAGGGTGCGGATGGTGACCGGGCGTCCGCTCATGCCCAGTGCGGCATCGCGGTAGGTCTGGAACTGTTCTTCCTCGTCGGGCAGCTCGTTGCGCTGCAGGAACAGGAACTCGGTGCGGTACAGGCCCAGCCCCTGCGCACCCAGGGCATGTGCCTGGGTCACGTCTTCCAGCGATTCGGCGTTGGCCAGCAGGGCGATATCGACCTGGTCGCGGGTGCGGCTGGGCTTGCTGCGCAGGCGGCCCAGTTCGCGCTGTTCGCGCGCGTGTTCCTTCAGCCGTACGCGGTAGTCACGCAGGTTGTCGGCCTGCGGATTCACGGTGATGCTGCCGTCGGCGCCGTCGATGATCAGCACATCGCCGTCGGCCACCCGGCCCAGTACCTGCGGCACGTTCACGATCAACGGCAGGTGCAGGCTGCGGGCCAGGATCGCACTGTGTGACAGTGCGCTGCCGGCGGCGGTGACGATGCCGACCACGCCCTGGGCCTGCAGCTGGGCCAGCTCGGACGGTGCGATGTTGTCGCAGACCAGGATTTCCCCGGCCAGGCCCTTCACCACCGGCGCGCGGTCGGGTTGCAGGAAGGCATGGATGCGGCCGATCACATGGTCCAGGTCGTCCATGCGGCTCTTCAGATAGGCATCGTCCATGCCATCGAAGACCTTGGCCAGGCGGTCGCGCTGCAGGCGCAGCGCGTAGCCGGCGCTGTAGGGGCCGCTGCGGATCAGTTCGTCCAGGCCGAACAGCAGTTCCGGGTCATCCAGCAGCAGGGCGTGCAGGTCCAGGAATTCGCCCACTTCCTGGTTCAGCGCGCCGTGCAGGCGCTGGCGCAGGTCGTGCATCTCGGTGCGCGCCGCTTCCACGGCGCGGTGCAGGCGGGCCAGCTCGGCCGGCACCTGCTGCGGGGCGACGCGCTGTTCGGCAACTTCCAGCGCATGCGGCAGGCGCACGCGGGCGCGCCCCAGAGCGGTACCGCGCGCGGCGCCGTGGCCGGACAGCAGCTGCACCGGCCGTTGGCCGGAAGGCAGTTGCCCGGCACGTGCGCGCGGCACGCTCAGCTGTCCTCGTCGAAGCGGCGCTCGAACAGATCGACCACCGCGTCCATCGCAGCCGCCTCGTCCTCGCCGGTGATGCGGATGGTGACCGGCGTGCCTTGGCCGGCGGCCAGCAGCATCACGCCCATGATGCTCTTGGCGTTGATCTCACGGCCCTTGGCGGCCATGGTCACGTTGCAGCGGAAGGGCGCCAGGGTCTGCACCAGCTTGGCGGTGGCCCGGGCATGCAGGCCCAGGCGGTTGCTCACGGTGAGTTCTCGTTCAAGCATCGTCGACTATCGCTCCATTGCGGGTGCCCGCCGCCGCAGTGGCGGGCAGTTGATCCAGTGCCTGTTCCGGATAATTCATCACCCGCAGCAACATCGGCAGGCTCAGCGCCGACACCCGGCGAACCGGGGTTCCCAGCCGGGCCAGCTGCCCGGCAAGGTTGGCAGGGCTGGCGCCGTACAGGTCGGTCAGGATCAGCACGCCTTCGCCCCCATCGACCCGGCGCAGGGCAGCCGAGGCGAGCGGAAGAAGGGCATCCAGGTCTGCGTCGAACGGTACTTCGAAAGCTTCGGTCTTCAGCGGCAGCTGCCGCAGGAGCCGGGTCGCCACATCAAGCAGGGCGGTCCCGATTCCAGGGTGTGTTACGAGGAGAATGCCACAGGTCATTACTGCACGTTAACAGGTCGAGGTGAATTGGCGATAGCAGCAGGAGAGGGGCACTGTGTCCCGTATTCAGTGTTGCCGGGGTCAGAGCCCTTTTTCGTTGAAAAAGGGATCCGACCCCATCGTGTCGACCAAGGTCGACACGTACCAACAGCACACGGAATCTGTCAGAGGCGGGGTGGTGTGGGTCTGCAGGACCGCAGGCGCCATGGATGGCGCCTACGAGCCCCCATGGACGGGTTTACGGCGTGTCCTGCAGACCCACACCGCCCCGCCATGCCACCGAATGCCGGCTTTTGACGTTGCATCAGTCGAGCATGGCTCGACGCTACAGGGTGCCGGGCGCGGCCCGGCTGCGCTCAATCCTGTTCGCGGTGGTAGGTGGCCACGTCGTCCCAGCCCATTTCGCGGGCGTGCCGGGCCATGCGTTCGGCCAGGTAGACCGAACGATGCTTGCCACCGGTACAGCCGAAGGCCACGGTCACGTAGCTGCGCGTGCCGTCGCCCAGCTTCGGCAGCCAGGTGTCCAGGAAGTCCATCAGCTGGGTCAGGTAGCGCTGCACGTCCGGCTGCGCTTCCAGGTAGTCGCGCACGCCCGGCTCACGGCCACTCAGCGCGCGCAGTTCCGGGTCCCAGTGCGGGTTGGGCAGCACCCGGGCATCGAACACGAAGTCGGCCTCGGCTGGCACGCCGCGCTTGTAGGCGAACGATTCGAACAGCAGCGACAGGCGCGTGGCATGGCCCAGCGCGAATTCGGTGATGATGCGGCGGCGCAGCTGGTGCACGTTCAGGGCGCTGGTATCGACCACGGCATCGGCTTCATGGCGCAACGGTGCCACCAGTTCGCGCTCGCGGGCGATCGCTTCGGGCAGCGACAGGCCCAGCTGGCTGAGCGGATGCCGGCGGCGCGTGTCGGCATAGCGCTTGAGCATGGTTTCATCGCTGGCCTCGAAGAACAGCACCTTCACCTGCACGCCGGCGTCGGTGGCCTGCTGGCGCCAGTCCGAAAGCTGGCTCAGGTCGCTCTGGCCGCGCACGTCGATGCCGACCGCCAACCGCCGCGGCGCGGCGCCGTCGTGGTTGTCCAGCACGCTGCGCACGAAATCCGGCAGCAGCCGGATCGGCAGGTTGTCCGAACAGTAGTAGTCCTGGTCCTCGAAGGTCTTCAGGGCGACGGATTTACCCGAGCCGGACAGGCCGCTGACGATGATCAGGGTCGGGGCGGTGGGGGTGGCGGTGCTCATGGACAGGCTCTTTGCAGTGGGCTCAGGGTGTTCGCCGTTCCAGCAGGTTGCTGTGGCGGGCAATGAACATCGCCGCCGGGTCGATACCCTTGGTACGTAGAATGTGCAGCCGGGTGGCCGCCTCGGTCAGCACCGACAGGTTGCGGCCGGGCATCACCGGCAGGGTGATCAGCGGCACGTCCAGGTCCAGCACATGGCGGGTGCCGGAATCGCCGGTCAGGCGCTCGTAGCCATGGGGCGTGGGCTCGGTCATCGGTTTGGTCAGGTGCACGATCAGGCGAAGGTACTTGTTCTTCTTTACCGCCGTATCACCAAACATCTCGCGCACGTTCAGCACGCCCAGGCCGCGCACTTCCAGCAGATCCTGCAGCAGTTCCGGGCAGGTGCCATCGAGCACGTCCGGGGCGATCTGGGTGAATTCGGGGGCATCGTCGGCCACCAGCCGGTGGCCGCGGCTGAGCAGTTCCAGTGCCAGTTCGCTCTTGCCCGAACCGGCTTCGCCGGTGATCAGCACGCCGATCGAATAGATTTCCATGAACACGCCGTGCAGGATCACCCGCGGTGCCAGCGTGCGTGCCAGGTGGTAGGACAGGTGGTTCAGCAGTTCGTGGCCGCGCTTGGGCGATACCCACAACGGGGTGCCCGATTCGTCGGCCGCCGCGCGCAGGTCTTCCGGGCACGGCTGGTTGCGGGTGATGACCAGCGCCAGCGGGTGCGAATGCATGATCTTTTCGATCGTTTCCCAGCGCTGCCGCGATTCCAGTGCGTCCAGCCAGGACAGTTCTTCCGAGCCCAGGATCTGCACCTTGTTCGGGTAGATCGCATTGAGATAGCCCGCCAGCGAGGGGCGCCGGGACACCGTGTTGCCGGCTTCCAGTTCGCGCTTCTCGCCGGACTGGCCGGCGACCCAGCGCAGCCCCAGGCGCTCGCGCTGCTGGTCGAACAGTTCACGGGCGGTGATGCTGGTGTTCATGCGGCGCTCGCCGAAGGGGGAAGGTCCAGGGCCAGGCGCAGGCTACGGGCATCGCCGGCCTCGCGCAGTGCCTGGCGGATGGCCGGTGAGGAGAACAGTTCGGCCAGCTCGGACAGCAGCATCAGATGCTGGTGCGTGTAGTGGGCGGGCACGGCCATGGCGAACACCAGATCCACCGGCGCGTCGCCGCCGAAATCGATGGGGGTGGCCAGCCGCAGCAGGGCACCACGGGGCCGGTCCAGCGCAGGGGCGCGCCCGTGCGGAATGGCGATGCCCTCGCCGATGCAGGTACTGCCCAACGCTTCGCGCTGGCACAGGTTCTGGTAGATCTGCTCGGCATTGGCCTGGCGGCAGGCCAGCAGGCCGGCGGCGGTCTGCAGGACGCTGTCGCGGTCGGTGGCCGTGCAGAGCTGGGTCTGCACGGCCGCCAGGAGGTCAGTCAGGGGCATGTCTGCGGGGAACGGTGGCGATCAGCCGCCATTGTCGCCCACCGGCAGCGGTGCGTGCTGCTGTTTTTTCTCCTTGTGCTTGATCACCAGGCGGTCAAGCTTGTCCGCCAGCAGGTCGATGGCGGCATACATGGTCTGGCCGCTGGCCTCGGCATGCAGGGTCTGGCCGGGAATGTTGAGGCTGGCGTCGACGTGGTGTTCGGTCTTCTGCAGCTTGAGGGTTACCCGCGCTTCGCAGTGCTGGTCGAAGTGCTTGCCGATCCGGGCCAGCTTGTCCTCCACATAGGACTGCAGGGCCGGGGTGACTTCGACATCTTTGCCAAACGTTTCGATGCGCATCGGGTTTCTCCTGTGTTCGGATGAGCCAATGAACCTCTCCGCCGGGCGCGGCGGCGCGTCAAGCGATTCTGACCCTTTCGTGCGAGGCGGAGATGTTCATGGCCTCACGATACTTCGCCACGGTGCGTCGCGCTACCGGAATTCCCGACGTCTTCAACAGGTCAGCCAGCTTGGCGTCAGAAAGCGGCTTGCGCGGGTTCTCGTCATCGATCAGGCGGCGGATCATCGCCTGGATGGCCGTGCTGGACGCCTCACCACCGCCGTCGGTATCGATGCCGGAAGCGAAGAACGCACGCAGGGGCAGGGTGCCGCGCGGCGTGCGCACGTGCTTGCGGGCGATCGCGCGCGACACCGTGGATTCGTGCAGGCCCAGTTCCCCGGCGATCTCGCGCAGGGTCAGCGGGCGCAGCGCCTGTTCGCCGAATTCGAGGAAACCCGCCTGTTGCTGGATCAGGCAGCGCACCACGCGCAGCAGGGTTTCGCCGCGTGCCTGCAGGCCCTTCAACAGCCAACGGGCTTCCTGCAGCTGGCTGCGCAGGTAACCGGCATCGGCATCGCCGCAGCGGCGGATCATCTGTTCGTAGCCGCGATGGATCATCACCTTGGGACCGGCGTGGGCGGCCAGCGCGGCGCGCCAGACGCCGCCCTGCCGCCACACCACCACGTCGGGCACCACGTAGGTGTCCTGCGAAAGCGGGGCGATCTGCGTGCCTGGGCGCGGGTCCAGCGAGCGTAGCAGGGCCACCGCGGTTTCGACCTCGGCCAACGGCTGCTTCAGTTCCTGGGCGATGCCGGACACGCCGCTGCGCGGCAGCCGTTCCAGCGGCCCGGCGGCGATCTGTCGCGCCAGCGCCTGGCCCGGCGTGTCGGCTGGCAGTACTGCAAGCTGCAGCTGCAGGCATTCGCCCAGCGTGCGTGCGGCCACGCCCACCGGATCGAAGCGCTGGATCTGGTGCAGCACGGTCAGGATTTCATCTTCGCCGGCGTGGATGGCCGGCAGCAGTGTTTCGGCGATGGTGTCCAGCGATTCACGCAGGTAGCCGTCGTCCTCCAGCGCATCGATCAGGGCTGCGCCGATGCTGCGGTCGCGCATCGACAGGTGCGACAGATGCAACTGCCACAACAGGTGGTCGGCCAGGGTCTCGGTTTCGGCCACGCGTTCGGCCGCGCTGCCGGTGTCTTCGTCGTCGTCGAAGCTGCCGCTGCTGCCGCCGCTGCTCCAGTCCAGTTCGGCCGGAGCCCAGTCATCGCCGTTGCCATCGGTGGCGTCAGCGGCAGGCGGCGCTTCGTTGTCGGCGCCGCCGTCGTGCTCGCCTGCTGCTGCGGCATCATCGCCCTCGGCCCAGTCCAGCAGCGGGTTGCTTTCCACGGCCTGGGCGATTTCCAGTTCCAGCTCGGTGCTGGACATCTGCAGCAGCTTGATCGCCTGCTGCAGCTGCGGTGTCAGCACCAGGTGCTGTCCCAACGATGTCTGCAGCCGAGTCTTCATGCCTGTGCCGAACGGAGGGGAGTGGGCCCGGCGGCCGCCTTACAGCTTGAAGGAATCTCCAAGGTAGACGCGACGCACGTCTGCGTTGTCCAGGATCGCCTCGGGCGAGCCCTGGGCCAGCACGGTGCCCTCTGCGAGGATATACGCGCGGTCGCAGATTCCCAAGGTTTCGCGCACATTGTGGTCGGTGATGAGCACGCCGATGCCACGCTGTTTCAGGTGGGTGACGATGCGCTGGATTTCACCGACCGAGATCGGGTCGACACCGGCGAACGGTTCGTCCAGCAGGATCAGGCGCGGCTTGGCGGCCAGTGCACGGGCGATCTCGCAGCGGCGGCGCTCGCCACCGGACAGGCTGGCGCCCAGCTGTTCGGAAACGTGGCCCAGCTGCAGTTCGTCCAGCAGGCTGTTCAGCTCGCGCTCGCGGCCGGCCGAATCCAGGTCGTCGCGCAGTTCCAGCACCAGGCGCAGGTTGTCGGCCACGGTCAGCTTGCGGAACACCGACGGTTCCTGCGGCAGGTAGCCCACGCCCTGCTTGGCGCGGGTGTACATGGGGTCGTCGGTGATGTCCTGGCCGTCCAGTACGATGCTGCCGGCATCGGCCGCGACCAGGCCCACGATCATGTAGAAGCAGGTGGTCTTGCCGGCACCGTTGGGGCCGAGCAGGCCGACCACTTCACCGGCGTCCAGGGTCAAGCCGAAATCCTTGACCACTTCGCGCTGCTTGTAGCGCTTGCGCAGGCCCTTGGCGACGAGCATTACTTCTTGCTCCCGGCCGGCTGGGCCGGCGCGGCCGGCGTCTTGTTCTTGGGCGGAATGACCGTGCGCACACGGCTGCCGTCGCCACCGGAATTCATCTCGCCGCTCTTCATGTTGTAGACCATGCGCTGGCCGGCATTGGTGCCGCGCGCGCTGGTGACCTTGTAGTTGCCGGTCAGGGTGACGGTATCGCTCTTGACGTCGTAGTCGATGTTGTCGGCCACGGCATCGACCCAGGTGCCATCGTCCAGCTGCTGCTTCATCTTGGCCTGCTTGCCGGTGAACACGGCGCGTACCGCTTCGCCGTCCTTCATGTAGATCTCGGCCTGGGCCGAGCGCAGGTCCAGCGTGCCCTGGGTGATCACCACCCCCTGCGACAGGGTGGTCTTGCCGTCGCCGGTGAGCGAACCGGACTGCGCACCGGCATCGATGTGCATGTCTTCGTTGCGGTCGCTGGATTTGGCGAAGGCGGCGCTGGGGACAAGAAGACCAAGCGCGAGCACGGCTGCAAAGGGAATCTTCATCGGGGTCCGTTCTACCGGTGGGAGGCGCCTGGATGAAACCGGGCGGCCGGGTGGGTGCTGCTGGCGCTGCGCCTGTCGGGAAGACGTCGCGGGCCGGCGGCGGAATCAGCGCTTGGGCGTGTAACGGCCCTTGGACTGGCTGAGGAAATGATACGTGTTGTTCTTCGAATCCACTTCAAACCCGACGCCGGACTGCTCCATGCCCGGGCGGGTCATGGTCACCCGCGCGTCGGTGCGGGCGCGGTTCTCTTTCGGGAACACGTCCAGGTGGTCGGTGCGGAAGGTGGTGGGCACCACGCCGGGGGCGACCGGGCTGTCGCCGGCCACGTCGCCGCGCAGCTTCATCTCATCGCCTTTGGCGCTGAGCCAGCCGGTCTTCGCGCGCAGGGTCCAGTGCCGGCCTTCGGCATCGGGCATTTCAAACAGCGGGGTGGCGATGTTGATGGTCTGGTCGCCGCGCTGGCGTTCCAGCAGGGGCGCGCGCAGGGTGGTCGATTCCTTGCCCTGGTCGTCCAGGGCCACGATCTGGAAATCGTGCAGGATGTAATCCACGCCCGCGTCCTGGCCTTCGCTGACCGGGCCCTTGTCGCGGTTGCGCAGGGCCGCCCAGCTGCTCAGCAGGGCCGCCAGCAGCAGGCCGGCACCCAGTACGGTGCGCCAGTTCACACGCGCGGTGTTCATGCGCCGAACCTTGCCAGCACGGCGTCCACGTGACCCTGTGCGGCCAGCAGCACATCGCACAGCTCGCGGGCGGCGCCACGGCCGCCCTCGCTGCGGGTCTGCCAGTGGGCGCGTTCGGCGATCCACGGATGCGCATTGGCCGGCGCCACGGCCAGGCCGACCGCGCCGATCGGGGCCAGGTCGGGCAGGTCGTCGCCCATGAAGGCGACCTGGTCCAGGCCGATGCCGTGCTGGGCGCACAGCGCCTGCACGCTGGCCAGCTTGTCGCCGACCGCGATCTGGGTGTCGATGCCCAGGTCGGCGCCGCGCTTGAGCGCGGACTGGCTGTTGCGCGCGGTGATGAGCACGGGGTGGATACCGTGCTGCTGCAGCAGTTTCAGGCCCAGACCATCCTGCACGAAGTACGCCTTGCTCTCGTTGCCGTCCTTGTCGTAGTACAGCCGACCGTCGGTGAGGGTACCGTCCACGTCGAAGCAGGCCAGGCGGATGCGGGCCGCGGTGGCAAGCAGATGGGCAGGGAAGGCGGGCAGGGGGGACCAGGGCATCAGGGTGTCGGACTCGGTGTTGGTATCTGAATGGGGTCTACGGACTATTGGTTAAACCACCCGGGCCCGCAACAGGTCATGAATGTTCAGCGCGCCGACGGCCCGGCCCTGCGCATCGACCACGATCAGGCCGTTGATCTTGTGGGTTTCCATCAACCGGGCCGCTTCCACGGCCAGCTGGTCGGCACCGATGGTGCGCGGGCTGCGGGTCATGATGTCGGCGATGCGGGCGGTGCGCACGTCCAGCGCGCTGTCCAGCGCACGGCGCAGGTCGCCGTCGGTGAACAGGCCGATCAGCACGCCCTGGGCATCGACCACGGCGGTCATCCCCAGCCGCTTGCGACTCATCTCCATCAGGGCTTCGCTCAGGCTGGCGCCGGCGTCCACCTTGGGCAGGTCCTCGCCGCTGTGCATCACATCGGTGATGTGCAGCAGCAGGCGGCGGCCCAGGCTGCCGGCCGGGTGCGAACGGGCGAAGTCATCGGCGGTGAAGCCGCGCGCGTCCAGCAGGGCCACGGCCAGTGCATCGCCCATCACCAGTGAGGCGGTGGTGCTGGAGGTGGGGGCCAGGGCCAGCGGACAGGCTTCGGCCGGCACGCTCACATCCAGGTGGATGTCGGCGGCGCTGGCCAGGCTGGACTGGGCGCGGCCGGTCATGGCGATCAGGGTGTTGCCCTGGCGCTTGAGCACCGGCAGCAGCATCAGAATCTCGTCGGATTCGCCTGAATAGGACAGGGCCAGCACCACATCGTCCTCGGTGATCATGCCCAGGTCGCCATGGCCGGCTTCACCGGGGTGCACGTAGAAGGCCGGGGTGCCGGTCGAGGCCAGGGTGGCGGCGATCTTGCGGGCGATATGCCCGGACTTGCCCATGCCGGTGGCGACCACGCGCCCGCGGCTGCCCAGGATGGTCTGGCAGGCCTGCTGGAAGGCCTCGCCCAGGCGCCCGGCCACGGCCTGCAGGGCCTGCTGTTCGATCTCGAACACGCGCTGGCCACTGGCCACCAGGGCAGCGGGATCGACGGAACGGGGGGGCAGGAGGGACTCGGCCATGCGGACGCCACGCAGCGGAAGTAGAATGAGGGTTCATTTTATTAGGAAAGCCCGTTGGACGCCGACACCATCCGCAACCTGATCGAAACCGGCCTGCCCGGCGCCCGCGCCGATGTGCGTGGCGACGACGGCGTGCACTTCGAAGCGACCGTGGTCAGCGAGGCCTTTGCCGGCAAGATGCCGCTGGCCCGCCACCGGATGGTCTATGCCACCCTGGGCGACCTGATGGGCGGCGCGATCCACGCGCTGGCACTGAAAACCGTGACCCCGGCCGAAGCCGGCTGAACCGCAGAAGATTCCCAATACATGGCCAAGATCGTTGTGACCGGCGGCGCTGCGCTGCACGGTGAAGTGAGCATCTCCGGCGCCAAGAACGCCGTCCTCCCCATCCTCTGTGCAACCCTGCTGGCCGATGAGCCGGTGGAGATCACCAACGTGCCGCACCTGCACGATGTGGTCACCACGGTGAAGCTGCTGGGCGAGCTGGGCGCCAAGGTCACCATCGACCAGGGCACGCTGTCGCGCGGCAGCGCGATCGTGGTCGACCCGCGTTCGGTGAACCAGCACGTGGCACCGTATGAGCTGGTCAAGACCATGCGCGCCTCGATCCTGGTGCTGGGCCCGCTGCTGGCCCGCTTCGGCGCCGCCGAAGTGTCGCTGCCGGGTGGCTGCGCGATCGGTTCGCGCCCGGTGGACCAGCACATCAAGGGCCTGCAGGCGCTGGGTGCGGACATCGTGGTGGAAAACGGCTTCATCAAGGCCACCGCCAAGCGCCTGAAGGGTGGCCACTTCACCTTCGACATGGTCAGCGTGACCGGCACCGAGAACGTGCTGATGGCGGCCGTGCTGGCCGAAGGCACCACCATCCTGGACAACGCCGCGATGGAGCCCGAAGTAACCGATCTGGCGCACTGCCTGATCGCCCTGGGCGCGAAGATCGAAGGCGTGGGCACCGCCCGCCTGGTGATCGAAGGCGTCGAGCGCCTGTCCGGTGGCCGCCACGAAGTGCTGCCCGACCGCATCGAAACCGGCACCTTCCTGGTGGCCGCGGCGATGACCGGTGGCAAGGTCACGGTGAACCGTGCGCGCCCGAACACCATGGATGCGGTGCTGTCCAAGCTGGTGGAAGCCGGTGCGACGATCGAGACCACCGACGATTCGATCACCCTGGACATGCAGGGCAAGCGGCCGAAGGCGGTGAACCTGACCACCGCGCCGTACCCGGCGTTCCCGACCGACATGCAGGCCCAGTTCATGGCATTGAACTGCGTGGCCGACGGCGTGGGCGTGATCAATGAAACGATCTTCGAGAACCGTTTCATGCACGTCAACGAACTGCTGCGCCTGGGCGCGGACATCCAGATCGAAGGCCACACCGCCATCGTGCGCGGTGCCGAACGCCTGAGCGGTGCACCGGTGATGGCCACCGACCTGCGTGCGTCGGCCTCGCTGATCCTGGCCGGCCTGATGGCTGATGGCGATACCACCATCGATCGCATCTACCACCTGGACCGCGGCTACGAGAACATCGAAGAGAAGCTGTCTTCGCTGGGCGCCACCATCCGGCGCGTGACCGCATGATCCTGCGCGGGAAATTCACCCGCCGCCGCAAGGCGCTGCTGGCGCTGGTGCTGCTGGCGCTGGCGTGGCTGGGCTATGCCTGGTACGCCAACCTTGCCATCACCAAGGGTATCGAGCAGAAGGACATGGACTGGAACGGTGACGGCACGGTCAGCCGTGACGAGATCATCCAGTCGTTCTACGCGGTGGCCGTGAATGACAGCCAGGACGGCAACCGGCACTGCCGCACATTCGTCTGGCGCAGCAGCGGTGAGCAGATCCGCGTGGACTGCCGAACCGAGTTCAAGCCGGCTGCGGCCGAGGAGAAGAAATAAGAGAACGCCCGCGAAAGCGGGCGTTTTTCTGTGTGGGACCAGGGGTCGGAGCCCTTCCCGCTGGGAAGGGATCCGACCCCGGCGGTCAATTCATCGCCTTGATGGTCAGGTCCAGCGCGTCGCGGCCACTTTCCTTCTGCAGCATGCGCGCCGGCACCGGGAATTCCGGCACGATCCAGGCGATCAGTTCCTTGTTGCCGTCCACGCGCGAGACCTTGGTGGCCTGGTAGCTCTTGCCACCCACGGTCACCGCTTCCTTGCCCACGATCTTGTAGGTCATGTTCTTGATGCGGCCTTCGTCCACCATGCGGTAGGTCAGCGGCTTGCCGGCGGCCAGATCACGGGCGATGGCCAGGTTGATCAGCAGCGCATCCATGTCACCGGCCTTCAGGGCAATCGGCCCGGCGCGGTCAGGCTTGATATCGCCGGTCCAGGTGGCCTGGTTGCTGCTCCAGTTGTAGTTGGCCTGCACGTTGCGCTTCTTCACCAGCAGCGCCGAACGGTCCTGGCTGCTGAGCGGGCGCAGCTGCCCGCGCACTTCCTCGAACACCGTGCTCTGGCTCAGGTCGGCCAGCTGGTTCTTCACGTTCAGGCTGTATCGCCACTTGTTGGCACCTTCGCTGGCCAGGGTCATGGTGCCGTTGGCCTGCATGCCCATGTAGCTGGCCAGGTAGTCCGCCTTGAACGGCTGCAACGCCATGGCCGGCAGGCTGGCTACCGACAGCGCGGCGGCGGCGATCCAGGTCAGGGGACGGGTCAGGGTCTTCATGCTCATACTCCTTGGTATTCGATCAGGCGCAGGTCCACGCGGTCCTCGCCGTCTTCGCGTTGCAGGATGCGCACCGGCGTGGGGACACCGTTGGCGATCCAGAGAATGGTTTCGTTGCTGCCGCCGTTGGTGCGGAACACCCGCAGCGCGTTGTACGACAGGTCGCCCACCGCCACGTTTTCGGTCTCGGCCGCAGCCTGGTAGTCATGCTGGCGTACCCGGCCCATGTCGACGTAGCGGTAGTGCATGGTGGCGCCCGGGCGGGCGTCGCGCATGATCGCCAGGTTGATCAGCAGGGCGCTCTGGTCACCGGCCTGCAGCGGAATGGGCTGGGCGCGGTCCTTCTTTACATCGCCGCTCCACTGCGCGGTACCGGCCTGCCAGTTGTAGGTGCCCACCGCCTTCTTGCCCAGGAACAGGCCCTTGCGCACCGTGCTCTGGCTGAGCGGTGCATAGGCGCCGCCGCGTTCCTCGAACACGGTGCTCTGTTCGATGTTCAGGCCCAGCACGCTGGCGAAGCCACGGCGGCCGACCACCTGCATGTCCACGCGCCACTGGGTGCCGCCGGTGTGGGTGACCTGCATGGTCGCATCACCGGCCTCCTTGCCCTTGTAGAAGGCCTGGTAGGTGGCGCTGAACGGTTGCAGCGGCGGCGGTTCCCAAGCCAGTGCCGGGGGCATCGGCACGGCCGGTGCGGCCGGTACGGCGGCGGGCGCGTCGGGGGGCGTGGCCTGACCCCAGGCCGCGCAGGCGAGCACAGCAATCGGCAGCAGCAGGAATTTGCGCAACAACGGCGTGGTCTTCATGGCGGGCAGGAACCGCAGGAGGGGGCAGGATGCCAGCCCCGTAGTCAGCAGGGCGTGTGCACGGGCGTTACCGGTTCAGGTTCCCGGCGGAATCTAGGGCCAAGGGCTTAAACAGAGGGTGACCGTCGAACTGCGGCCGGCCCTCCCGTTCAGCCAGGCGCCCCTGGCAGAGCAGCTGCAGGGTCGCGATCAGCAGGGGGTGCTCCACCGCCAGCACCCGCGTGGCCAAGGCCTGCGCGTCATCGCCGGCCAGTACCGGCACCCGTGCCTGGGCCAGCACGGCACCGGCGTCCAGTTCGGGCACCACGAAGTGCACGCTGGCCCCGGCTTCGGCATCGCCCGCTTCCAGCGCGCGGGCGTGGGTGTGCAGGCCCTTGTACAGCGGCAGCAGCGAGGGATGGATGTTGACCAGCCGGCCACTGAAGCGCTGGACGAAATCGGCGCCGAGGATGCGCATGTAGCCGGCGCAGACAATCCAGTCCGGTGCGAACGCGGCCAGGGCATCGCCCAGTGCGGCATCGAAGGTGGCGCGGTCGGCGAAGTCCTTGGGGGAGCGCGCCCAGCGCTGCGCGGGCGGCACGTTCAGCAGTGCGGCGGCGTCGGGCTTGTCCGACAGCACTGCCACGACCTGTGCATCGAGCCGGCCCGCGGCGATGGCGTGGAGGATGGCCTGCAGGTTGCTGCCCCGGCCCGAGGCAAGTACGGCAATGCGCGCGGTCATGCGATGACGGCGCTACCGGGGGCGGCAAAACGTGCGGCCACATCGGCGCGCAGCAGCACCACCAGCGCGTACACACCCAGGCCGATGCCCAGCGCGCCGCCCAGGCAGGCCGCGCCGGAGGCCACCAGACACAGGGTGCGCCGTTGCCGCTGGCCGAGGGCGCGGGCGGCGAGCAGGCTGAGGACGGCGAACGCACCGATGACGACGGCGAAACCCGTGAAAATCACCGCCAGCAGCACCGGCGAGGCATTCGGGTCCGTGCTGCGGCTTTCGCTGACGTAACCGCCCAGCGCGCCCAGCAGGAGCAGCAGGCTCAGCAGCACCTGTACGCCGCCGTAAACGTAGAACAGGATTTTCAGCGTATGCAGGTGGCCGTTGATCTGGATCTCGGTCCAACCACGGGGAGCGTTCAACGGGGGCGGTACGGCAGCCATGGAGGTCTCAGCGGCGGGCGGGGGCGTTGGCTTCGAAGGCGGCCTTCACCTGCGGCCGCAGCAGCACGATCAGGGTGAACACGCCCAGCACCGTGCCGAACGGGGTGAACAGGCAGGACACGCCGGCCACCACCAGGCACAGCAGATAGCGGCGGCGCTGCTGCAGGCAGCGCCCGGCCCAGGCGATGCATGCCGCCAGCGCCAGGCCGCAGGACACGATGCCGCCGCCCATGACGATGAACATCCAGCCCATGAAGCGCGCTTCATGCGGGGACGTAGGCTGGCCGTTGGAGGTCATCGGCAGGGTGCCGTTGAGCATCATCACGCCCATCACGATGTGGAACACGAAGATGAGTGCGAACACCGCCGCCAGCCCTGCCACCACGTAATGGAAGATCGACAGCAAGCGCAGGTGGTTGCTGTCTTCAGGGGTGAGCACCGGCGCGGCGGGAACGGGCGCCGGCGGCGGCAGGTCGTGGGCGGAAGGGGGCAGTGCGTCCATGCGGGCTCCTGCGTGCCGGATCAGCCGATGCGGACGCGTTCAGCGCCGGCAGCGGGGGTGACCTGGCCGATGGTCCAGTGCTGCAGGCCCTGCGCCTGCACGGCGGCCGACACCGCCTCGACCTGGTCGGGGGCCACGATCAGCACGAAGCCGACGCCGCAGTTGAAGGTGCGCCACATTTCGCTGTCCACCACCGCGCCTTCCTTCTGCAGCCACTGGAACACCGGCGGCAGGGTCCAGGACGAGGCCTGGATATCCAGACCCAGGCCTTCGGGCACCACGCGGATGATGTTCTCGGTCAGGCCGCCACCGGTGATGTGGGCCATGCCGTGGATGGCCTCGCCGTGCGACTTCAGCAGCGACAGGATCGGCTTCACATACAGGCGGGTCGGCGCCATCAGCGCATCGACCAGCTTCACGCCGTCTTCCAGCACCAGGTCGGCCGGCTGGCCGGCGCGGTCATAGATGCGGCGCACCAGTGAATAGCCGTTGGAGTGCGGGCCGGACGAGGCGATGCCGATCAGCACGTCGCCGGCAGCCACGCTGGCGCCATCCTTCAGTTCGCTCTTTTCCACCGCAGCCACGGTGAAACCGGCCAGGTCATATTCGCCCGGGGCGTACATGTCGGGCATTTCAGCGGTCTCGCCGCCGATCAGGGCGCAGCCGGCCTCGGTGCAGCCGTTGGCAATGCCGCCCACCACCGCCGCGGCGGTGTCGATGTCCAGCTTGCCGGTGGCGAAGTAATCCAGGAAGAACAGCGGTTCGGCGCCCTGCACCAGCACGTCGTTCACGCACATGGCCACCAGATCGATGCCGATCGTATCGTGGCGGTTCAGCTGGTGGGCCAGCTTCAGCTTGGTGCCCACGCCGTCGGTACCCGACACCAGCACCGGCTCGCGGTACTTGTTGGACAGGTCGAACAGGGCGCCGAAGCCGCCCAGGCCGCCCATCACTTCCGGACGGAAGCTGCGCTTGACCAGGGGCTTGATCCGCTCGACCAGCTCGTTGCCGGCGTCGATGTCGACACCCGCATCACGGTAGGTGAGGGGGGAAGGGGCGGAAGACGGGGTGTTGGTCACGGGCGTCGGCGCTGGCAGGGGTTGAACGGGCGATTTTAACAGGCCGGATTGGCGCACAGGCCGTATTCGGGCAACAATTCCCCCCGGATACGTCGAGCCAATGGATGTCCTGATGCGCCGCAGCCTGTTTCTCCCCCTGCTTCTGGCCCTGAGCCTGCCGGTGGCCACGATGGCCCAGAGCGGCCTGCGAACCGAAGGCGATGTCGCTACCGCCAGCGGTGCCTATGAAGCCGAAGTCCCGGTCAACAGCCAGGCCGAGGGCGACCGCAATGGCGGTCTGGCCCGTGCCCTGGGCGTGGTGCTGGGCAAGCTGTCCGGCGACCGCAGCGCGATGAGCCGGCCGGGTGTGGCGCAGGCGCTGCGCAACGCCAAGGACTATGTGGCCAGTTACGACTACAAGCAGGACCAGAGCGTCGGCGCCAGCGGCGCCCCCAGCTACCGCACCCTGCTGGTCGCGCGCTTCCGCGAGGACGATGTGGACGCGCTGGTGTCGGCCCTGGGCCTGCCGCTGTGGCCGCAGCCGCGGCCCAAGCCGGTGGTCTGGATGGCGGTGGACGATGGCAGTGGCCCGCGCCTGGTGAGTGTGCAGCAGGCCAATGCCGCCCGCCCGTTGCTGAACCGCGCCATCGAGCGTGGCTACAAGCTGGGCCTGCCCAGCGGTGGCGCCGCGGAGCAGGCACTGGTAGGGGCCATCTGGCGCCAGGACAGTGCTGCCGTGGCCCGCGCTTCGGCACGCTACGCCCCGCCCATGCAGCTGATCGGCAAGCTGTACCGCGCCAACGGTGGCTGGCAGGCCGACTGGGTGTTCGTGGACAACGGCCGCGAACTGAACAAGTGGACCAGCAAGGATGCCAACGCCATGCGCGCGATGGCCGCCGGTGCCGACGGCGCCGCCGACGCGCTGGTGAAGCGCTACGCCAAGGCGGGTGCGGCTACCGGCCAGGCCGGCAGCTACCGCGTGGTGGTGACCGGCATCAACAGCACCGACGACTACCTGCGCCTGGCCGCGGGCCTGCGCGAGGTGCCGGTGGTGCGCAACGTCACCCCGCTGCGCGCGACCGCCGACCACCTGGAACTGAACCTGGACATGACCACCGGGCTGGCCGGCTTCAACCGCATGCTGGGCGAGAACGGCGTGCTGGTGCCTTCGGCCACTCTGCCGGCGCTGCCCACGCCGCTGGATGACAGCACCGGCGCGCCGGTCGCACCGCCGGTCAGCAACGAGTACCGCCTGCGATGATCCTGAGCCCGGAAGCGGAAATCGCGCAGTTCCTGCGGCGGCTGAAATATGTGGCCGTGGCCCTGATGGTGGGTTGGGTGGTGTGGCTGCTGGCGCCCATCCTGACCCCGTTCGTGCTGGCCCTGGCGCTGGCCTGGCTGGGCGATCCACTGGTGGATCGACTGGAGGCCCGTGGCCTGTCGCGCAACACCGGCGTGGTGCTGGTGTTCGTGGCGATGGTCCTGCTGATCACCGGGCTGATGCTGGTGCTGGTGCCGATGATCGAGCGGCAGATCTCCACCCTGGTCGCGGCCGTGCCGCAGGCGCAGGCGTGGCTGATGCAGAAGGGCATTCCGTGGTTCGAGCAGAAGACCGGCCTGGAAGTGATGCAATGGATGGATCCGGACCGGCTGATCGAGTGGGTGCGCAGCCATTGGCAGCAGGCCGGCGGCTTCGCCACCACCTTCATGGGCTACGTCTCGCGCTCGGGTTTCACCGTGGTGACCTGGGTGGTGAACCTGGCGCTGCTGCCGATCCTGGCGTTCTACTTCCTGCGTGACTGGGACAAGCTGGTCGAGCGCGTTGCCTCGGTCATTCCGCGCAACCACATCGGCACCATCAGCAACCTGGCCCGCGAATCCAACGATGTGCTGGGTGCGTTCATCCGCGGCCAGTTCCTGGTGATGGTGGCGCTGGGCGTGATCTACGCCGCCGGCCTGTCGCTGGTCGGGCTGAAGCTGGGCCTGCTGATCGGCCTGGTGGCGGGCCTGATCAGCTTCATTCCCTACCTGGGCGCGACCACCGGCATCGTGATGGCGGTGGTGGCCGCGCTGGTGCAGGCGCAGGGCATCGACCTGAAGCTGCTGCTGCTGGTGGGCGTGGTGTTCACCGTGGGCCAGCTGCTGGAAAGCTACGTGCTGACCCCGCGCATCGTCGGCGACAAGATCGGCCTGCACCCGGTGGCGGTGATCTTCGCGGTGATGGCTGGCGGCCAGCTGTTCGGCTTCCTGGGTATGCTGCTGGCACTGCCGGTGGCGGCGGTAAGCAACGTGCTGCTGCGCTATGCCCACCAGCGCTACCGCCAGAGCGAGCTGTACGCGGGCGAGAAGCCGTCCATCGTGCTTGATGGCGTGGTCGATGCGCCCCATATCATCGTCACCCCTTACGAGAACGGCCCGGACCCCAGGTGATTGGTGTGCCGCAACTTCCGCTGGCCCTGCATTACCCGCGGGACCAGCGCCTGGAAACCTTCATCGGTGCGCCGGATGGCGCGCTGGCGCAGCTGCGCGCAATCGCGCTGGGCGCCAGCCATGATTGGGTGTACCTGGAAGGCGCGGCGGGCACCGGCAAGACCCACCAGGCGCTGGCCATGTGTTCGACTGCCGAACAGGCGGGCCGGCTGCCGACCTACGTGCCGCTGGCCAGCGTGGTCGGCCGGGTGCGGGTGGCACTGGAAGGGCTGGAACAGCGCGAGTTGATCGCGCTGGATGGGCTGGATGCGGTAGCAGGCGACCGCGAGGACGAGGTCGCGCTGTTCGATTTCCACAACCGCGCGCGCGCGGCCGGGGCGACGGTGCTGTACACCGCGCAGGCGGCGCCGGGCGAGCTGGGGTTGTTGCTGCCGGACCTGCGTTCGCGGCTGGGCCAGTGTGTGCGCGTGCTGCTGCAGCCGCTGGACGAAGAGGGGCGCGCGGCGGTGTTGCGCGAGCGCGCGCTGCGGCGCGGGCTGGCCATTGATGAGGCGGCCATCGAGTGGCTGCTGTCGCACACCGGGCGCGAGCTGGGTGGGTTGATTACCCTGTTGGACTGGCTGGACCGCGAATCGCTGGCGGCCAAGCGCAGGATCACGGTGCCATTCCTGCGCCAGGTGCTGGAAGAAGGCCGCCCGCGTTACTGAGGGTGGGGTTTTTTTTATTGCAGGACTGCTGCCCTGCACCCGCTGAAGATCAAGTGCAACAGCTGGCTTCCTGAGGGGAGGCGGGGCGGTGTGGGCTTGCAGGACACGCCGTAAACCCGTCCATGGGGGCTCGT
>NZ_DAMBCN010000017.1:0-92885 GCF_032056425.1 Stenotrophomonas sp. | reverse complement strand
CAACCCGCCCGAGGCATGCCTCGGGCCCATGGCGCCTGCGGTCCTGCCCACCCACACCGCCCCACCTCTGACAGTCCCCCGCGGCTGTTGGTGGGTGCCGACCGTTGGTCGGCACATCTGTCGGATATCGAAGGAATTCATCCACGCATGGCGTGGATCTACTAAGACGCGCGGCTGTTGGTAGGTGTCGACCTTGGTCGACACGATTTTCCTGTCAGATATCGAACGAATTCATTCGTGTCGACCAAGGTCGACACCTACCAGAGCAGTACGCTGTTCCAACAGATCGCGGCACTCTGTCGAAGGCGGGGCGGTGTCGGATTGCGGGGTGTCAGCGGCATGGATGCCGCTGCCAAGCCTACAGGGACGTACTTACGGCGTCCCCGCAATCCGACACCGCCACGCCTACCCACCGGAAACCCGCTTTTGACGTTGACGTTGCTTCAGTCGAGCATGGCTCGACTCTACAGCAGGTGCAGGGCTGCAAGCCCTGCACCCCCCCCTCCCCCTCAGTGTGCAGCCGGGCGAGACGGCGGCAGCCAGGCCGCGACGATGCCCAGCAGCGGCAGGAACGCGGTCAACTGGTAGACGAACTCAATGCTGGTCTTGTCCGCCAGCAGCCCCAGCACCGCCGCGCCCAGCCCGCCCATGCCGAAGGCAAAGCCGAAGAACAATCCCGACACCATGCCGATCCGGTGCGGCATCATTTCCTGCGCGTAGACCACGATCGCCGAGAACGCCGACGACAACACGAAACCAATCAGCACCGCCAGCACCGTGGTCCACAGCAGATCGGCATGCGGCAGCGCCAGCGCGAACGGCGCCACGCCCAGGATCGAGGCCCAGATGATCGGCTTGCGGCCAATGCGGTCACCCAGCGGCCCGCCCAGGAAACCACCGGCCGCCGACGCCACCAGGAACGCAAACAGGTGCAGCTGCGCCTGCGCCACCGGAATGCCGAAGTGATGAATGAGGTAGAAGGTGAAGTAGCTGCCGATGCTGGCCATGTAGAAGTACTTGCTGAAGATCAGCACCAGCAGGATGGCCATCACCCGCGCCACCGTCCGCGTGGGATGACGCGGGGCGACCGTGCCCTGCCCGGCCGGTCGCGGCGTGCCCAGGTGCTGCGCGTACCAGCGGCTGACATAGGTCAACAACGCAATCCCGATCAGCGCGGCACCGGCAAACCACGATGCCGCGTGCTGGCCATACGGCACGATCACTGCTGCAGCGATCAGCGGGCCCAGCGCGGTGCCGAAATTGCCACCGACCTGGAACACCGATTGCGCGAAGCCATGACGGCCGCCCGAGGCCAGACGCGCGATGCGTGAGGCTTCCGGGTGGAAGATGGCCGAGCCGACGCCCACCAGCGCCGCGGCCAGCAGCACCATCGCGTAGTTCGGGGCGAAGCCCAGCAGCAGCATGCCCAACAGGGTCGAGGCCATGCCGATCGGCAGCGAGTAAGGCGCCGGCTTGCGGTCGGTGGCAAGGCCCACCAGCGGCTGGAAGATCGACGCGGTCAGCTGGTAGGTGAGCGTGATCAGGCCGATCTGGGTGAAGCTGAGGTTGAAACCGCCCTTGATGACCGGATAGATGGCCAGGATCAGCGACTGCATCATGTCGTTGACCACGTGGGAGGTGGAAATCGCCGCCAGCACGCCCGGGGACGTGCTGCGGGTGCTGGGAACAGGGGAAGCCAGGCTGGACATGGTGCGCAGTCAGGATGGGGGCGAGCCACGCATGCTACGGTGCACCTCCCCTCCCTTCCGCCGCGTTCTGGTCATGCCATATCGCAAAAAGGACACGCCCTGCACGATCCGCGAGTCCGCGCCCTGGAACGAAGTGCCCGGCCACCGACCGGTGACCTGCCGGGTGAAGGATTATCCCGCGGGCACCCGGGTGTCACCGCACCGGCACCGCCGGCACCAGCTGGTCTATGCCATGTCCGGGCTGATGGTGGTGCGTTCGGAAGTAGGCCGCTGGGTCGTGCCGTCCACCCGCGCGATCTGGATGCCGGCCGGCATGGCGCACGGGGTGGACTGCATTGCCGATGTTCACATGCGCAGCCTGTACATCGATCCCGCTTTCGCCCCGCAGCTGGCCACCGACCCGTTCGCGGTGCAGGTGGCGCCGCTGCTGCGCGAACTGCTGCACGCAGCCAGCCAGATCCAGGGCGAGCACGAAGACGACAGCCGCGATGGCCGCGTGGTGCGCCTGCTGCTGGACGAGCTGCATCGCATGGATGTGCTGCCGCTGCACCTGCCAACGCCGGCCGACCCGCGCCTGCAGCGCATCTGCCAGCACATCCAGAAGCATCCCGGTGACGAGGCCACGCTGCAGGACTGGGCGCAGGCGCTGGCGGTGGACGTGAAGACCATCCAGCGCCACTTCGCCAGCGAACTGGGCATGACCTTCGGCCAGTGGCGGCAGCAGGCCCGGCTGCTGGCGGCGATGGAGCGCTTGGCGGTGGGCGAAAAGGTGATCGATGTAGCGCTGGCGATGGGCTATGAGAGCCCCAGTGCGTTCACCAGCATGTTCAAGCGGCAGCTGGGGCAGACGCCGGCAGCGTTTTTCCGCTGATCGCCGGCGGGCCCGCAGGCAGCTCCACGCGCTAACGATCCACGGATACGGCCGGCACATGCTGATGGCGAATCAACAGGAATTCCCATCGGTCGTTGAACATCAGGGGGTAATTCAGCGGTGGCAGATCATCGGGCACACGCGCCTGGGTGGGAGCTGCTTCGACGCGGCAGCCATCGGGGCGCTGGAAACCGACCAGCTCGGTGACCATCAGACGGGGACTGTCGTTTTCCGCAGTCGGGTGGTGGCGATAGTTTGGATTGGCCTTGATGCTTCGCCGCAACACCACCCGCCCAACGCTTGGCGCGTACCAGCTGATGCTGCGTTCCATTCCGTCCACCGCACCACTACCTTCCAGGCGCATGTGTTTCATGTCATCCGAGCGGGGATTTGATTTGTGCCACCGCGCATCTCTCTCGATCCGGTAGGCATTTACGTCACCCAGCGCAGTCCGGACCGTCTCGACGGCCACGACTCGGCTGCTGCTCTCCTCCACATAGTCATAGCGATAGCTGCCAAACGAAGCGCGGATTTCGCCCGGCTCCTCGAACCTGTCCTGCCACTGCGCGCCGACGGATAACGGGAAGCGCAGCAGGATCTTTTCCCCTTTTCGCAGCGGATTCACGTCTGCATAGGTCTCTCGCCATTCGTGCCGAACGGCCTGTCCATCAATCGAAAGCGCCAGCTGCTGCGGCTCCACCGTCTGCAGCTGCAACGTCAGTTCTGGACGCGATGCGCCGACGGAGTAGGTCCAGCGTGTACCAGGCAAAGGCGTAGGGGCTTCCTGCGGATCGACGATCGGCTCATCGAAGCCGCAAGCCGGTGCTGCCGAGACATGGGGCACGGTCAACGCCGCCACCAGCATCGAAATGCCGATGGCGCCCCGGCAGCGCAGTCTTTTCTGGATGGATGGATTCATGCTTCCATTTTAGGCGGCAGGAATCGCACAGACACAACGCCGGGCGTGCCGTAGGCATTCTCCGCAACCGGGCATAAGAGCCAAGCGTGTCGCAGTTCCGCTGCGCAGCAGCATTTCTGATCCTGGCAATGAGCAGTCCCGCCACACACGCCAGCGGGTCTCACTTCCGGTTCCACTCGGACGAGCAGCAGGATGGATTCCGGCGACGAAGCCACGCTGCAGGACTGGGCCGAAGCCCTGGCGGTGGACGTGAAAACCATCCAGCGTCATTTCGCCTGCGGACTCGGCATGACCTTCGGCCAATGGCGGCAGCAGGCCCGGCTGCTGGCGGCGATGGAGCGCCTGGCGGTGGGCGAAAAGGTGATCGATGTAGCGCTGGCGATGGGCTATGACAGTCCCAGCGCGTTCACCAGCATGTTCAAGCGGCAGCTGGGGCATACACCGGCGGCGTTCTTCCGCTGATTCCTCGAACCACATCCACGCATGGCGCGGATCTACCAGAGAACAGCCCCCCTGGTAGCGCCGGGCCATGCCCGGCGGAATGCGTGCGATGTCCGCAAACAGAAACGCCGGCCATGGCCCGGCGCTACCGTTAACCGTCTGCGGTGAAACCTCAGGACGTCATCCGGTCCCAGAAGCCCTTCACGCCGTCCATGAAGGTGGCCGACTTCGGCGAGTGCTTGCGCGCCTCTTCACCGTTGAAGGTCGCCTCGAACTGCTCCAGCAGCTTGCGCTGGTCAGCGGTCAGGTTCACCGGGGTTTCCACTACCACGCGGCAGTACAGGTCGCCTTCGCTGCGGCTGCGCACCGAACGCACGCCCTTGCCGCGCAGGCGGAACAGCTTGCCGGTCTGGGTCTCGGCCGGAATGCGGATCTCCGCTTCGCCGCCCAGGGTGGCCACGCGCACGGTATCGCCCAGCGCGGCCTGCGAAATACGGATCGGCACTTCGCAGTGCAGGTCGTCGCCGTCGCGCTGGAAGATCGCATGCTCGCGCACGCGCACTTCCACGTACAGATCGCCCGGCGGCGTACCGGCCGGACCGGCCTCGCCTTCGCCGGACAGACGGATGCGGTCGCCGGTGTCGACACCGGCCGGCACCTTCACCGACAGCACCTTGTCTTCTTCCACCCGGCCGTTGCCGTGGCAGGTCTTGCACGGCTTGGCGATGATCTGGCCGCGGCCGTTGCAGTTGTGGCAGGCCTGCTGCATGGCGAAGATGCCGCGCTGGATGCGTACCTGGCCGCGGCCGTGGCAGACGTTGCAGGTCTCGACCTTGCCGTCTTCCGAGCCGCTGCCATCGCAGTCGCCACATTCGGCCAGGGTCGGAATCTCGATGCGGCGCTCGATGCCACGCACCGCTTCTTCCAGGTCCAGCTCCATCACGTAGCCGATGTCGGCACCGCGACGGGCCTGGCGCGGGCCACCGCCGCCACCAAAAATATTGCCGAAGATATCGCCGAAGATATCGTTCATGTCCGGGCCGCCCGGACCACCGCCACCGCCCATGCCGTGCTCGAACGCGGCGTGGCCGTGGGCATCGTACATGCGGCGCTTGTTGCCGTCGGACAGCGTTTCGTAGGCTTCCTTGCACTCCTTGAAGGAGGCTTCGGCCGCCGCATCACCCGGGTTGCGGTCCGGATGGAATTTCATCGCGCAGCGACGGTAGGCCTTCTTCAGCTCTTCGTCGGTGGCGGTGCGGGCAACGCCCAGCACTTCGTAATAATCGCGCTTGCTCATAGGGTGAATCAGCTTCCGGAAAGTCGGGATTCGTCAAAGCGGAAGAGCGGAACCAGGTCCGCTCTTGCGTCGGGCGCCCCGACACGCCGGGCGGCGGTCAGGACCCTGATGCGACAACGGGACGCTGCCAGGCAGCGCCCCGTGTCGGTCCGGATCAGGACTTCTTGTCGTCCTTGACTTCGGTGAACTCAGCGTCCACCACGTCATCCTGCGCCTTGCCTGCAGTGCCGGCGTCGGCACCCGGGGCACCGCCCTGGTCGGCCGAAGCGGCGGCGAACAGCGCCTGGCCGGCTTCTTCCAGCACCTTCGACTTGGCTTCGATCTGTGCCTTGTCGTCGCCCTTCATCGCGGTTTCCAGATCGGCCAGGGCCGCTTCCACCTTGCCGATGACATCGCCGCCGACCTTGCTGCCGTGCTCGGTGATGGCGCTGCGGGTGCCGTGGATCAGGGCATCGGCCTGGTTACGGGCCTGCACCAGTTCCTGGAACTTCTTGTCTTCTTCGCGGTTGGCTTCGGCATCGGCCACCATGCGCGCGATTTCTTCCTCGGACAGACCCGAACCGGCCTTGATCTCGACCTTCTGTTCCTTGTTGGTCTTCTTGTCCTTGGCCGACACGTGCAGGATGCCGTTGGCGTCGATGTCGAAGGACACTTCCACCTGCGGCAGGCCACGCGGGGCCGGCTCGATGCCGGACAGGTCGAACTTGGCCAGCGACTTGTTGAAGCGGGCCTGCTCGCGCTCACCCTGCAGCACGTGCACGGTCACGGCCGACTGGTTGTCTTCGGCGGTGGAGAACACCTGCGAGGCCTTGGTCGGAATGGTGGTGTTCTTTTCGATGATCTTGGTGAACACGCCGCCCATGGTTTCGATACCCAGCGACAGCGGGGTCACGTCCAGCAGCAGCACGTCCTTCACGTCGCCGCCCAGCACGCCGCCCTGGATCGCCGCACCCAGTGCCACGGCTTCGTCCGGGTTGACGTCCTTGCGCGCTTCCTTGCCGAAGAACTCGGTCACCGCCTGCTGCACCTTCGGCATGCGGGTCTGGCCACCGACCAGGATCACTTCGCTGATGTCGCTCGAACGCAGGCCGGCATCGTTCAGGGCCACGCGGCACGGCTCGATCGACTTCTTGATCAGGTCGTCCACCAGCGCTTCCAGCTTGGCGCGGGTCAGCTTGATGTTCAGGTGCTTCGGACCGGAGGCGTCGGCCGTGACGTACGGCAGGTTCACTTCGGTCTGCTGGGCGCTGGACAGCTCGATCTTGGCGCGCTCGGCGGCGTCCTTCAGGCGCTGCAGGGCCAGCGGATCCTTGCGCAGGTCGATGCCCTGGTCCTTGTTGAACTCTTCAACCAGGTACTCGATGACGCGGTTGTCGAAATCTTCGCCGCCCAGGAAGGTGTCGCCGTTGGTGGCCAGCACTTCGAACTGCTTTTCACCATCGACGTTGGCGATCTCGATCACCGAGACGTCGAAGGTGCCGCCGCCCAGGTCGTACACCACGATCTTGCGATCCTTGTTGTCACCCTTGTCCAGGCCATAGGCCAGGGCGGCCGCGGTCGGCTCGTTGATGATGCGCTTGACGTCCAGGCCGGCGATGCGGCCGGCGTCCTTGGTCGCCTGGCGCTGGCTGTCGTTGAAGTAGGCCGGCACGGTGATGACCGCTTCGGTGACCTTCTCACCGAGGAAGTCCTCGGCGGTCTTCTTCATCTTTTCCAGCACCTTGGCCGAGATTTCCTGCGGGGCCATCTTCTTGCCGTCGCTGGTGGCCACCCAGGCATCGCCATTGTCATGGGCCAGGATGCTGTACGGGACGTGGGCGATGTCCTTCTGCACTTCGGCGTCGGTGAACTTGCGGCCGATCAGGCGCTTCACCGCGTAGAAGGTGTTCTTGGGGTTGGTCACGGCCTGGCGCTTGGCCGAGGCACCGACCAGCACTTCGCCGTCCTTGGTGTAGGCGACGATCGACGGGGTGGTGCGATCGCCTTCCGAATTCTCGATGACGCGGGCCTTGCCGCCGTCCATGATCGCCACGCACGAGTTGGTGGTGCCGAGGTCGATACCAATGATCTTGCCCATGGGGGAGACTCCTGAAGAATGCTTGTTGGGTTCAGTCCGGCCGTTGTGCCGGTGGATGAATGGGATGTGGGGGAGGCTCGTGGAACATTCAAGCCATCCCCCGAACGCTGTGTTCAACCGTTCAAGGTTCGCCGGGCATGGCCCGGCGCTACCGGTCCCCGGCGGCCGTGCGCCCGGGACGCCGGGTCAGTCGGCGGCCACCACCACCAGCGCCGGCCGCAGCAGACGCTCGTTCAGCAGGTAGCCCTTCTGGAACACGGTGACCACGCTGCCGGGGACGGCGCCGGGGGTCGGCACCTGGCTGATGGCCTGATGGTGTTCCGGGTTGAACGGCTGGCCGGTCGGGTCCAGCAGGACCAGGCCATTGTCGGCGGCGACCTTCAGCAGCTGCTTGTAGGTCAGCTCCAGGCCCTCGCGCAGCGGATGGGCGTCATCGCCAGCGGCCTTCAGGCCGGCATCCAGGCTGTCGAACACCGGCAGCAGCTCGCCCAGCAGCTTTTCGTTGGCGAACTTGCGGGCCTGCTCGATGTCGCGGGCCACGCGCTTGCGCTGGTTGTCCAGATCGGCGCGTTCACGCAGGGCGTCGGCCTTGATCTGCTCGATCTCGGCGCGCAGGCGCTCGGTTTCGTCACTCACGCCGGCCGCAGCCGCTGCATCGGCCGCGCTCTGCTGGGATTCGATATCGGGGTTTTCGTGGTTCATGTCTGGGTCCCTGGCGGTCACAGCCCGCCTCCACCCACCCTAGTGTGGGCGGGATGCTGCGTTTCAAGCGTCGGATGTGCCCGGGGTGCGCCCGGACGGCGAAAAGGCCGCCCCGAGCACGTCGGCGGTGGCCTGCACCAGCGGAATCATGCGGTCGTAAGCCATGCGCTTGGGCCCGATCACCCCCAGCACGCCCAGCACCTGCCCATTGGCGGTATAGGGCGCGGTGACCAGCGAAACGCCCTGCAGGGGCATCATGCCGGTCTCTTCGCCAATGAAGATGCGCACGCCCGGAGCCTGGATGGTCCGCTCCAGCAGCTGCAGGATCTCGCGCTTGCTGGAAAACAGCTCGAACAGTTCGCGCAGGCGCTCCAGGTCGGACAGGTCCTGCACGCCCATCAGCCGGGTCTGCCCGGCCACCAGCATGTCGTCGGCCGGGGGCTGCAGGGCCTGCTCGGCCAGCTCGATGCTGTGCGCCAGCAGCTGCTCCAGCTCGGAACGGGCATCGCGCAGCTCCAGCAGCAGGCGGGTGCGGATCTCGGCCAGCGGCAGGCCGGCAAAATGCGCGTTCAGGTAATTGGCGACCTGTTCCAGCTGGCCCGGGGCGAACTCCTGGCGGGTCTCGATCACCCGGTTCTGCACTTCATTGTCGGCAAACACCAGGATGGCCAGCACCCGCCGCCCGTCCAAGGCCACGAAATCGATCTGCCGGAAGGCGAACTGCTCGCGCCGCGGCGCACTGACCACGCCGACGAAATGGCTCATGGCCGAGAGGAGCTCCGAGGCGCTGCCCAGCAGGGCCTGGGTGCTGCCGCCACCGGCCAGTTCCAGGCGCAGGCGGGCCAGCTCGCCCTCGCCGGGGGGCTGCATCTGCAACAGGCTGTCGACGAACACGCGGTAGCCGTGCGCGGTGGGAACACGCCCGGCCGAGGTATGCGGCGAGGCCAGCAGGCCCAGATCTTCCAGGTCGCCCAGGATGTTGCGGATGGTGGCCGGACTGACCTCCAGGCCAGCCACGCGCGCCAGCGTCTGCGAGCCCACCGGCTCGCCGTCCTGGATGTAACGCGCAATGAGCGTGCGCAGCAGATGGCGCGCACGCGGGGCTAGCTGGTCGGCGGAACCGTGCATGGAATCAACCTGTGAGACACGGACACTAGATAATGGCGGCGCAGCACCTTGGCAAGTCATTGGACCACCCGGCCGCACATGCTAGCGTTGCGCGGCTGCAGACACCCCATTACCCATGCTCAGACATCTTTCGATCAAGGATTTCGCCGTCGTCCGCGCCACCGAACTGGAGTTCGGGCCCGGCATGACCGTCGTTTCAGGCGAGACCGGCGCCGGCAAGTCGCTGATGGTCGACGCCCTGGGCTTCCTGTCCGGGCTGCGCGCCGACAGCGGCGTGGTCCGCCATGGCGCCGCCCGCGCCGAGCTTTCGGCCGAATTCGCCCTGGACCAGCTGCAGGCCGCCCGCCAGTGGCTGGCCGACAATGAACTGGACGATGACGAGCAATGCCAGCTGCGCCGGGTCATCCGCGCCGACGGCGGCTCGCGGGCCTGGATCAACGGCCGTCCGGTCACCTTGGCGCAGTTGGGCGATCTGGCCGCGCACCTGGTGGAAATCCATGGCCAGCACGAGCAGCAGGCACTGCTGGCGCGCCCGTCGCAGCTGGCCCTGCTGGACGCATTCGCCAACAACGAGGACGCGCGCCGCCAGGTCCGCCGTACCGCCGCCGCCTGGCAGGCACTGGTGGACGAATCGCTGGCGCTGTCGCAGCAGGGCGACGTGAGCGACCGCATCGGCTTCCTGGAACACCAGCTGCGCGAACTGGACCGCGAAGACCTGGAACCGGACTCGATTGCCGCCCTGGGCGCCAGCCACCGTCGCCAGGCCCATGCCAGCGCCCTGCTGACCGCCTGCCAGGCCGCCAGCAACCAGCTCAACGGCGACGACGGCAGTTCCGCGCTGGACCTGCTGCAGCAGGTGCGCCACGACCTGTCGCGCCTGATCGAACACGACGCGCGCCTGGGCGAGGTGGATGGCCTGATCGAAAACGCCTCGATCCAGCTGCACGAAGCCCTGTCGCTGCTGGACCGGGTGCACGACGATCTGGACGCCGATCCGGAACAGTTCGAAGAGAACGAGCGCCGCCTGGGCCGCCTGCACGACCTGGCGCGCAAGCACCGGGTGCCGATGGACGAGCTGGGCGCGCAGCGCGAGCGCATGCACGCCGAAGTAGAGCAGCTGCGTGGCGCCGACGAGCGCCTGCAGCGCCTGGCCGGCGAGATCGACAAGGCCGTGGCCGCCTGGCGGGTGCAGGCCGAGGTGCTGACCGTCAGCCGGCGCAAGGCCGCCGCCGAGCTGTCGGCCACCACCACCGGCATCATTGCCGAGCTGGGCATGGGTGGCGGCCAGTTCCTGATCGACCTGGAACCGCAGGACGCGGGCAAGCCCGACCCGCAGGGCGCCGAACGCGTCGAGTTCCTGGTCGCGGCCAACGCCGGCCAGCCGCCGCGCGCCCTGCGCAAGGTGGCCTCCGGTGGTGAACTGTCGCGCATCTCGCTGGCCATCGAAGTGGCCGCACTGGACCTGGACGCGGTGCCGACCATGGTGTTTGACGAAGTGGATTCGGGCATTGGCGGCGCCGTGGCCGACATCGTCGGCCAGAAGCTGCGCGCACTGGGCGAGAAGCGCCAGGTGCTGTGCGTCACCCACCTGCCGCAGGTCGCTTCCAAGGGCCACGCCCATTACCGCGTCAGCAAGGCGCCGGTGGAAGGCATGACCCAGAGCGCGGTGGAGAAGCTGGACAACAAGGCCCGCGAAGAAGAACTGGCACGCATGCTGGGTGGCGTGGAAGTGAGCAAGGAAGCGCGCGCCGCCGCACGCAAGCTGTTGGTCGCGTCGAGCTTGCTCGACTGAAGTTCATCCACGCATGGCGTGGATCTACGGGATGCCAAGTCTGTAGAGTCGAGCCATGCTCGACTGCTTCTGGCGTCAAACCAAGAGCAGTCGAGCATGGCTCGACTCTACAACTGGGGTCAGGCCAAGGGCTTGGCCAGGTCCACGTGTTCCACCAGGAAATCCAGCAGCGCGCGCACCCGTAGCGGCAGGTAACCGCCCTGCCCCACGAACACGGCATGCACTTCTTCCAGATCACCGGGGTTGGCGTCTTCCAGCACCGGCAGCAGGCGTCCGGCAGCCAGGTCATCGCGGACCTGGAAGGCTGACAGCCGGGCCATGCCCAGCCCGCCCAGCACCAGCTGGCGCAGCGCATCGCCATTGCTGGCGCGCAGATTGCCCTGGGTCGGCACCCGCACCTGCTGTCCGTTTTGCAGCAACGGCCAGCCCTGCAGCGTCCGCGCATGGCCGATATCCAGCCGGTTGTGTGACAGCAACGCATCGGCGTCGGCAGGCAGGCCGTGGCGGGCCGCATAGGACGGCGCCGCCACGATCATCATCCGCGTCGCGCCCAGCTGCCGCGCCACCAGACTGGAACTCTTCAGCGGGCCGGCGCGCACGGCCACGTCGGTGCGCTGTTCCAGCAGATCGATCACCTCGTCATTCAGGCTCAGGTCCACCCCCACCTGCGGGTGTGCCTGCAGGAAGGCCGGCAGCAACGGCAGCAGGAAGTGGCGACCGAACGGCACGTTGGAATTGAGCCGCAGCCGCCCGCGCGGCTCCGCATGCGCGCTGGCGCAGCGCTCGGCCTCTTCCAGATCCGCCAGCACGCGCAGGCCGCGCTCGTAGAAACTGCGGCCTTCCGGGGTCAACTGCAGCTGCCGGGTGGACCGCTGCAGCAGGCGCGTGCCCAGCCGCTGCTCCAGCCGCGCCACCAGCTTGCTGACCGCCGAAGGTGTCATGTCCAGACTGCGCGCGGCCGCGGAAAAGCCCCCGGTCTCGATCACCCGAACGAATACTTCCAGCTCACCGGATCGGTTGATGTCGGGGCGCGCCATGGTGAATCCTGTTCACAGATGATTATCCGAGCGCAGTCTAGTTCACAGATCGCGTAGCGACCACGCTGGCCCGCCTGCAGGCCCGGGGCCCGATCCCCTGGCGCCAGCAAGGGGCTCTGCCCCCCGCAACGAAAAACCCCGGGCCGGCCCGGGGTCTTCGCACATCACAGCAGGCGGGAAACCGTTACTTGCGCTTCTTGCGCACGTACAGCACCAGCGAATGCTCTTCCAGCTCGTAGCCATGTTCGGCTGCGATCTTGCGCTGCAGCTCTTCAATTTCGTGGCTTTCGAACTCGATGATCTTGCCGCTGTCCACATCGACCATGTGGTCGTGGTGGCCGCCGCGGTCCAGCTCGTAGACGGCCTGACCGCCTTCGAAGTTGTGCTTCAGTACCAGGCCAGCGGCCTCGAACTGGGTCAGCACCCGGTACACCGTGGCCAGGCCGATCTCATCACCGTGCTCCAGCAGCTGGCGGTAGATGTCTTCGGCGGTCATGTGGTGCTGGGCATTGCGCTGCTCGAGCAGCGCCAGGATCCGCATCCGCGGATGGGTCACCTTCAGGCCGACTTTGCGCAGGTCGTGGGTTTCCATAGGTCTCCGTTCATTGGCGATTTAGCGCCAGCTGCCTCGGATTGGGTCGCGGTGGCACGCCGGGAGTGTATCATCGGTTCGATTTCCCCAAACGCCCTTTCCGATGCGCAATCTCCTGCTGGTCGCCACCATCGCTCTGTCCACCACCGGGTGCGGCATCATCTACAAGCAACCGATCTACCAGGGCAACCTGATCCGCGAGGACGCCGTGGCCAAGCTGCAGGTCGGCCAGAGCAAGCAGCAGGTGAATGCGCTGCTGGGCACGCCCTCGGTGCCGGACCCGTTCCACGCCCAGCGCTGGGACTACACCTCCACCGAACGCGTGAACCGCCTCGGCCGTACCGAAGTGAAGAACTTCACCGTGTACTTCGAGAACGACGCGGTAACCCGCTGGGAAGGCGACTACTTCCCGGCCAACGACAAGGCCCTGGCCCAGCAGACCGTGCGCCAGTTCGGCCGCAACCTGCCGAAGGACAAGAAGAAGGGCCGCTGAGCCCCGCTTCGCCGCGCCGCCCAGGGGTGGCGCGGTTCAGTCGCCGCGGGCGCGCTTGCGGCGGTTGTCCTTGGGGTCGGCCAACAGGGGGCGCAGCAGCTCTACCCGGTCGCCGTCATGCAGCACCTGCTGCGGGCGGGCCAGCACCCCATGCACGGCCAGTGCCGGGCAGTCCGCACCGCCTTCCAGCGCAGCGGCGGCCACCGCATCGGCCACGGTGGCGCCCTCTTCCAGTTGCAGCCGGCGCGACAGCACGCGCTGCGGCCAGGCCAGCACCACCTCGACCTCGATCATCGCTCAGCCCTCGTCGGCCACGCGCACGAAGTCGTTGACCATGCGATCGGCCAGGCCCTGGAAGCCGATCGCCAGCGCCGGCCCCAGCAGCCGTGAGCTGGGCTCGAATTCCAGGGTCAGGGTCACCTTGCAGGCATCCTCGGCCAGGGCATGGAACTCCCAGCGGCCGTGCAACTGCTTGAAGGGCCCGTCGCGCAGCTGCATATCAATGCTGTGCGGGCGCTGCAGGGTGTTTTCGGTCTGGAACCAGGTGCTGAACGAGCCCAGGCCCAGATCCAGGCGGGCCACCAGCCGGTCCTCGCCCTGCTCCAGGATGCGGGCATCGGAACACCAGCGGAAGCGGCGCGGGTAGGCCTGCACATCGTTGACGAGATCGAACATGCGCGCGGAGGAATGTTCGACCAGGGCGCTGCGGCGGATAGTAGGCATAAAGACGGAACGTTTCGGCAATCGACCGGGCGGGCCCGAATCGGAGACAATACGGAAATGAGCAAGAACAGCGGCAAGGATAAAGCAAAGAGCGCGACGGCCAACAAGACCATCGCGTTGAACAAGCGTGCCCGCCACGAGTACCACATCGAAGAGCGCTTCGAGGCGGGCCTGGCCCTGCAGGGCTGGGAGGTGAAGTCGATCCGCGCTGGGCGCGGCAACATCATCGACGCCTACGCCTATGTGAAGCAGGGCGAGATCTTCCTGATCGGCGCGCAGATCACCCCGTTGATCCAGGCCTCGACCCACGTGGTGGCCAACGACCGCCGCGAGCGCAAGCTGCTGCTGCACCGGAGCGAGATCGACAAGCTGGTCGGCAAGGTCGAGCGCGATGGCTACACGATCGTGCCCACCGCCATGTACTGGAGCAAGAACAAGATCAAGCTGGAAGTGGCGCTGGCCAAGGGCAAGCAGACCCACGACAAGCGCGACGCTGCCAAGGACCGCGACTGGGCCATCGAAAAGCAGCGCGTCATGCGCCGCGGCAACCGCGACGCGTAGCACCCGACCCCGCACCTGCAGAGCCGAGCCATGCTCGGCTGCCCTGCGTCGTAGCGTCGAGCTTGCTCGACTGCCCTGCTTCGTAGCGTCGAGCTTGCTCGACTGCGGCGGCCCCATCAGTCGAGCAAGCTCGACTCTACCGACGACCAGAAGCCGTCGACCAAGCCCGCCCCCGGTCAACCGGCCAGCATCCCCCGCCCGCCCAGGCGCGGCGCCAGCGCCGCATGCATGACCGCCAGATGCATCACCACCGCCAGTTCCGGCGCATGCCGGTCATCGCCAGCGCGCCACTGCTGCGCCAGGCGCGCCGCGTCGGCCGGCAGCAGCGACATCAACTGCGCATCGTCCAGCGCATCGGCCGCACCCTGCAGCTGCCGCGCGGTCTGTCGCGACTGCCACACATGCACGCCAATACTCAGACTGGCCAGCGACATCAGGGTCAGCGCCAACCCGTGTTCGAACCATTGCGCCAGCACGTCCGGCCCCCACAACAGGGCCGCCAGCACCGCCAGCGCCGGCAGCCGCCAGCCCAGCCAGTGCATGCGCCCGCGCTGCGGCCAGTGCACCACCACCGCGCTGGCCACCAGCGCCGCGGCGGCCGTGGCCGGCAACTCACTCAGCCAGGTGGCCGCCAGCAGCATCGCCATGACCGCCCACACCCAGGCCGGCGGCACCGCCCGGCGCTGGTAGTCGGCGCCCACCGGCCCGACCAGTTGTCGCAGGCTGCGCTGTTGCGTGGCTTCGGTCACCCATTGTCTCCGTGTCGATCCTGGCTCGGATGGTCGCTGCCAGTGTGTCGCAATTTCGTGCCCGGGAAGTTAGCAATCCGCTATGACAAACGCTCTACAATCTGTTGCGGATTGAAAAAACGGCAAAGGTGACGGTTCAGCATTTTTGCCGTAGCATTACACGCGTTGGGCAGGCCAGCGCCGTGGAGACACGGAACCGGCCTTGTACCTTGCAGCACTGTAGAAACCGGGGGTGCATTGGTTTCGACGGGGGTTGTGAAGTCGCCTGGCGCATGCCGAGGGGGTAGCTTTCCTCGTAAATCCAGCTGCAAAACTCTAGTTGCCAACGACGACAACTACGCTCTGGCCGCTTAAGGCCTAAGCCTCGAAACCGCTTGTGTCCATGCTCGCGGTGTAGAGTCACTATCATGGAATCGCGCTGGGCGGCTGCCTGTCAGTCCGGCACTAGAACACAACAGGCTGGTCCCCGGGTGCGCTTTGCACACCGTGCTGCTCGGGGCCGAGATCCAACGGTGAGCTAAGCATGTAGTGCTGGGGATGGAGTGCCTTCGGACGGCGGTTCAATTCCGCCCACCTCCACCAATACCAAAAACCCCAACCGGCAACGGTTGGGGTTTTTTCATGGCGGGCCGCTACCGCCGCGCTGCCTCAATCTTCCTGAACAAGCTCTCCGCCGCATCCCGCGCCTGCTGGTCCTCTGCCGCAGGCAGCGGCCGCAGCTCTACGCCTTCCTGCCCCCCCAGTTCGGCCGGTCCGCCGACATCATCGTCATACTCAGAACCATCCGGGTTGATTGCATGGTAGCGGTCCAAGGTCAGGTCGTGATGTAGCAACCTGGAAAGATGCACCCACATCCAGCAACGAAGCAAATCTTCTTGGTCATAGTGTTCGATGAGATCGCGCATCGCGTCGGTGTCACCCTGTTCAGCGGCGATGTTCAGCCATCGCCTCTCATCTTCAATACCGCCAAGTTGTTCGGCCATCGCTGCAATCTCCCTCGGCCCCCAACTATAGGGCGCCACTTCGCGGTCAAAGAACGTCGGATCGTCAACATGATCGGCACGCTCTGGCTGAGCCATGGAATTGGCTAATCTGGCAGCCTCCGCGAGATGGAAGGTGAACGCTTCGTCTCGGTTCCGCCCCACCTCGTAAGCCAGTGCCCATTCCTTCGTGGCACCTTCAAGCACCTGCCCCTTCTGTTGCTGCTCGTACCAGTACCGGCCTTCCAGCCAATCATCGTCTTCCGACGGCTCCAGGATCAACGCTAGAGCCATATGCGCCTTGATGTTCCCACGCTCGGCAGCTTCCCGCAGGCTGCCCTGCAACGAGGAATCGCCGAAGTCTTCATTTGGCCATTCACCAGCGCCCCATGCGTCGCGCAGGGTGCATAGTTCGTCCAACAAGGATGAGAGACTAAGCACAGTCAGCTCGCGCTCGATCAACATCGCCTCCAGCAGCGCTGTTGCCTGCGCGGACAACAAGGGCGTATAGCCCAATGCTCGCCCGCGCCCTTCCATCCACTCTGCACTCCATGGCGCCCGGGGCATGCCGGGCTGGCCCCTGACCAGCAGGTGGTCCACGCTGAACGCGGCATAGCTCTTGAAACCAAACCCCGCTGAGACCCATTCGTAGAGGTGCGCCCTGCTGAAACGCACGGATGTAGCGCTCTGCAGCTGCTGCTGCGCCTGATAGGCAATTTCCTTGAACATCCCAGATTCTCCTGATGCGTGCTGTCGGAGATGGGTGATGAGCACACGTTTAATCACCCGCCGACAGGGCAACGAGAGAAAGTGTTCAGTACGGAATCTGCTTCGCCTTTTTTTACTCGTGTGCAAGTAAGGTGGGCACCTGAGCGGAGTGTATGCCGGGGCAACCCGCCCCGTCCACTCTCCCCGCCCCACCACTCCAGAAGGATCTGCAATGAACACCCGACTGCCCACCCTGCTGCTCGCCCTGGCCGCCAGCGCCGCCGCCTCTGCCGCGCCCGCCGCCAAGCCGACCGCGGCCCTTGAAGCCCTGCTGGCCTGCCGGGCCGGTTCCGATTTCACCCAGGCCCAGGCAGAAGATGCGCTGCGCGCCGCGGGCCTGACCCAAGTGCCCGGCGGGGTGTTCGAGGCCAAGGAGGGCAAGGTCGCCCTGTTCGGCGGCAGCGTGGACAGCGCCAACGTGTCCATCGGGCCGAGCGGCAGCAAGAGCCTGCACGTCTATCTGAACGACGTGTCGGCCCCGCAGGTGGGTCGCAGCCTGTCGGTCACCACGGTGAACGAGGCCGCCGACAGCGAAGCGCCCTCCTTCGTCCGCAAGCTCGATGCCCGGCACACCCTGCACGTGGGTGCCGCAGACGATTACGAAGGCTACTCGGCCTCGGTCAGCTGCCTGATCCTGCCGTAACCTTGCGCGGCGCTGGTGCCTACAGCCAGCGCCGCACCTGGCTGCGGAATGCCTCGTAGCGGGCACCAAAGCGCGCGGCCAGTACCCGTTCTTCC
Organism: Stenotrophomonas sp.; assembly: GCF_032056425.1. Classification (GTDB taxonomy): domain Bacteria; phylum Pseudomonadota; class Gammaproteobacteria; order Xanthomonadales; family Xanthomonadaceae; genus Stenotrophomonas. The sequence goes on along the minus strand of NZ_DAMBCN010000017.1, from coordinate 75,308 downwards.
GGCACGATCTGCAGGCGGGTGATCCAAGCCACGAACAGTGGCACTACCAGCAGCGGCGGCGCATTGCGCAACAGCAGCAGGGCGCCCAGCAGCACCAGCGCCTGGCCCAGGTACATGGGGTTGCGGCTGTAGCGGTACAGCCCTCCGGTCACCAGCACGGTAGTGGACGCCGGCCGCAGGGGATTGACCGTGGTGCGCACGCGGCCGAAGGTCCACTTCGGCAGCAAATTCAACAGCAGGCCCAGCACCAGGACGGCAACCGCCAGCCAGGCCGGCACCGGCAGCGCCCATCGCGGCAGAAGACCGTCCAGCGCCCACCCGGCCAGGCCGCACAGCAGCATGACCAGTGGCGGCGGAACACGGGTTTCCAGCAGGTGCATCGGTGTCCCTGAGCGTCGGCGTCCAGCCCGCAGTCTCACACACGCCGCCACTTTCTTCCGCGTTGACGCCGCTCCGGCTAGAGTGGCGCCACTGCGCAGGAGGACCGCATGGCATTACCGGGTTTCACCGTCGTTCGCCACATGGCGCTGGCCGCCACCGCCCTGCTGCTGCTGAGCGGCTGCGCCACGCTGCGCCAGTTCAGCCCGTCGGTGCAGGTGGGCACGGTCACCCCGGGGCAATACATCGCACTGAAGCGCGGCGACATCCTGACCAGCGGCAAGCTGAGTGCGGCCACCTGGGAAACGTTGCGCGTGGCCGGGCTCGATGAAACCGCGTGCGCCAAGCCGGGGCCAGCGTGCATCGAGGCGATGGAAGCCAGCATCGTGGTGCGCGAGGAGGACAAGCGTTCCAGCCTGGCCGAACTGTGGCTGCAGCATGCGATGACCCTGCCTGCACCCAAGCGCGAATCCCCGGCTGCGGCACGCGCGGCGACGCCGACGCAGCCGCTGCCACCGCTGGATGCGGGCTTCCAGCCGCGCCTGGACGCGTGGATGCAGGTCGCCCGCCAGGCCTATGCGTATCTGTTCTTCACCGAGCGCACCGCCAACCAGCGCGGCTTTGAAGATCGGCAGACGCAGGTGCGCGACTACTACAACCTGGCCGTGCAGGAAGCTTCGGTGATGCTGTTCGAGGTGTATTCGCGCGGCGACGCGGGCAGCGACCGTTCGCGCCTGCAGGTGGGGCCGTGGACCTTCGTGCTGGCCCCCGATGCCGATGGCGCCACCCAGGACGGTCGGCAGCTGGTCGAACTGGTGCCGGCCGCGTCGATGTCCTTCACCGGTACCCTGCGCAGCGTGCACCGCCGCGACGGCTTCGGTGCCGAGCTGGTGGCGGTGATGGCCGACCCCAGCGAACAACGCGCTTCGGCAGCGCCTGCTGCGGCGCCAGGCAGCCCGCAGGTGGCTGCGGCGGCCACCGAGCGCGACTGGAGCGAGATGCCCTCGCCCTCGATGACGGTGCTGCTGCGCTTTGCCGGCGCCAACCTGTGGGAAGTGCTGCACGACAACGCGCCCACGCTGGAAATCCACGATCCCTACCAGGTGTCCGAAGTACAGCTGCATGGCGAGCAGGTGCCGCTGGCGGCCAACTTCACCGCCGGCTATGCGCTGTGGCTGGCGCGCTCCAACTTCAGCCGGCAGTCGCTGCGCTCGCTGTTCGGTGGCAAGGGCGGTATCGAGCGCCCGCACCTGTTCATGATGCAGCCCTTCGATCCGGACCGGCGCGTGCTGTTGATGATCCATGGCCTGGCCAGCAGCCCGGAAGCGTGGGTGAACGTGGCCAATGAACTGATGCGCGACGAGGAGATCCGCCGCGAGTTCCAGATCTGGCAGTTCTACTACCCCACCAACATGCCTGTAGCGCTCAGCCACGATGCGATCCGGCACACGCTGGACGATGTGCTGGCGCACTTCGACCCGACCGGCAAGGACGTGGCCTCGCACGACATGGTGGTGGTCGCGCACAGCATGGGCGGTGTGATCTCGCGGCTGTTGGTTTCTTCGTCCGGCGACCATCTGGTGCAGACCCTGCTGGATACCGCGCAGATGTCGCCGGTGCAGCGCGAACTGGTGCGCACGCGCGGCGCGCCGCTGCTGAACTTCCAGCCGGAACCGGAAATTTCGCGGGTGGTGTTCATCGCCACCCCGCACCGCGGCACCGATGTGGCCGGCACGCGGCTGGGCAGGTGGATCGGCAAGTTCGTGCGCCTGCCGCTGACCGTGCTGGAAGACGTGGCCAGCCTGGCCAACGATGGCCAGATCGAACGCAACGACGACAAGCACGGTTACCGCATGAACAGCATCCAGAACCTGGACAAGGACGATGCCTTCATCAAGGCGGTGGCCGACCTGCCGATGGCGCCGAAGGTGCGCTACCACTCCATCATTGCCCGCTCCAGCGCACAGGGCCCGCTGCAGGACAGCAGCGATGGCCTGGTGCCCTACTGGAGTTCGCACCTGCCGCATGCGGAGTCGGAAAAAGTGATCGTGTCCGGCCACAGCGTGCAGGAAGCGACACCGGCCATCGTCGAGCTGCGACGCATCCTGCACGAGGACATGCAGGCGCACGATGCGCCGGCGAAGTAGCCGCGCGTGGTCCTGCGGCGACGCCGCGGCACTTCCGGCGGCCTGGCGCGCGTGCTACACCAGCACGGCGCATGTGCGCGATCGCAGGAAGCAAGGATGAAGCTGATGAAACTGCAATTGGCCACGATGGCCACCCTGGTGGTAGCCGCGGCAACCCTGGTTCCGCTGGCCGGAGCACAGGCCAGCGCACCGGGAACGACGGTCTCGTGCGTGCCGGTGAACATCGACCGCAACCGCGTCCACCAGCACTGCACCGAAACGTACATCGACGAACAGGGCAACGTGCACGAAGCCGAGTACTGGATCGATGAGTACGGCAATCCGTACCTGCGCAACTGATCCAGGCCTGAGCTGACCCATTGCATCACTGCGCCGGGCGGGCCTTTGCTGCCTGCCCGGCCTCTGCCAGCCGCCCATCGCGGCATACCGCAGCCCCGCCCTTCCGTGGCATGCTCTGGAATCGTTTTCATGGAATGGAGGGATTCCACGATGTTGCAGCATGTCCGCCGCACCGCGCTCTGCGCGCTGTTGGCCCTGGCCCTGCCGGCCGCCGCCTGGGCTGCCAGCCCGGCACCGCTGAAAGTCATGTCGTTCAACGTGCGCACCCCGGCCGATACCGAGCCGGGCAAGCGCTGGCCGGACCGCCGCGATGCGATGGTCAAGGTCATCCTGGAGGCCCACCCAGCGGTGATCGGCACCCAGGAACTGGTGCCGGAGCAGGCCCAGTACCTGGCCGAACACCTGCCGGGCTACCGCTGGTTCGGCAAGGGCCGCCGCGGTGGCGAGGACGACGAACACATGGGCGTGTTCTACGACAGCAAGGTGCTGGCGATCGAGCAGTCCGGTGATTTCTGGCTGTCCGATACCCCGGACGTGCCGGGCAGCATCACCTGGGGCAATCTGTACCCACGCATGGTGACCTGGGCGCTGTTCCGCCGACTGGACGACGGCCGCCGGTTCTACTTCATGGACACCCACCTGCCCTACCGCGACGAGGACGAGCCGCGCCGGCAGAAGGGCGCCGAGCTGATCGCGCAACGCGTGGGCGGCCTGCCGGCCGACCTGCCAGTGGTGCTGACCGGCGATTTCAACACCGAACCCGGCAGCGGCACCTACCAGGCCTTCACCCGGGTACTGCAGGACACCCGCACCCAGGTGGCCACGCCGAAGGGCCCCCGGCAGACCTTCCATGACTTCACCGGCAAGGCCACCGTGCAACTGGACTGGGTGCTGGTGCGCGGCTTCCACGCACGCAGCTTCACCACCGATGACCGCCGCATTGGCGGCGTGCTGCCGTCGGACCACTTCCCGCTGGTGGTGGAACTGGACTGGCCCACGCCCTGACCGGCGCGCCCCCTGCTTACAGCGGGGGGCGCTTGTCCAGAAGGCGGAACAACGCCTGGTGCTGGTCGCGTGCCTGGAAGATGCGCGCGGCCACCGCCAGCAGCAGGGCCACGCAGATCAGGCCGATGCCGATCATCGAATCGGGCAGGCGCATGAAGCCAAGCGCGCCGCCCAGGGCGGCCAGCACCATCAGCACCACCACCGCCACCGACAAGCCTGCGCCAGGCAGGCCGGGATCACCGAACAGCATCCGCTGGGTGGATCGCTTGTCGTCACGCATCGCCTGTCCTTGCTGGGGTGGTTCCCTCTAGGTACACCGTGCGCTTGGTTTCCGGCAGAGTCAGAAACGACAGCACCCAGCACGACACCGCAGCAGGACCACAAGAACGGTGGGCATCACGCCGCCAGCCACGCTGGAAACGACGTGATGCCCTCGCCCGGCTTCAGCGGCTGGCCATCGCCGGCTGCGGCGCCTGGCCCCAGCCGCCCAGTGCCTTGTAGACACCGACCACGCTGACATTCACTTCCGCTTCGGCCGCCGCCAGCGCATCGTCGGCCACCAGTTGCGTGCGCTGGGCGTCCAGCAGGGTCAGGAAGTCCTCCGAGCCTTCGCGATAGCGGATCTGCGCAAGCGCTTCGGCACGACGTGCCGCCTGCGCCTGCTCGACCACGATCGCCAGCCGTGCCTGCTGCTTGGCATAGCGGGTGAGCGCGTTTTCGGTGTCTTCCAGCGCCAGCAGCACGGCCTGCTCGTACTGCGCGGCCACGCCTTCGGCTTCGGCCTTGCTGGCCCGCAGGCGTGCCTTCACCGTGCCGAAATCGAACGCGGCCCAGCTGATCGACGGGGTGAGCGACCAGGCCTTGTTGTTGCCGTTCACCAGCCCGCTGGCGTCGCCGCCGAGGAAGCCGACGAAGCCGGACAGCGACAGACGCGGGAACAGGTCGGCGGTGGCCACACCTACCCGCGCGGTGGCGGCGGCCAGGCGGCGTTCGGCCATGCGCACGTCGGCACGCTGGCGCAGCAGCTCGCGGGTGTCACCCAGCGGCAGTGCCTTGGCAAACGCCGGCACCTCATGCGGGGCCAGCATCGCGGTCAGCACTTCCGGGCGCTGGCCCAACAGCACCGCCAGGCGGTTGCGCGACTGTGCTTCTGCCACTTCCAGCAGCGGAATGTCGGCCTCGATCGCCTTCAGGCGTGCGCGGCTGCTCTGCACGTCCAGCTCGCTGCCGGCGCCCAGTTCCCAGCGCGCTTCGGTCAGCTTCTGCGTATCGCGCAGGTTTTCCAGCGTGTGCTGGGCCACCGCGATGCGCTTCTGGGTACCCCGCAGTTCGAAGTAGTTGCGCGCCACTTCGGCGGCCACCAGCACCTGCGCGTCGGCCAGGTTGGCCTGCTCGGCGCCCAGGTCGGCACGCGCGGCTTCGGCGGCGCGGCGCTTGCGGCCGAACAGATCCAGCTCCCAGCCGGCATCGAAGCCGAGCTGGTAGCTTTCGCTGAACACCCGTTCGCCACCCTGCGTTGCATCGGGCTGCTTGCGGCGGTCGTAGCTGCCACCGGCGGTGACATGCGGCGCCTGGTCGAAGCGGCTTTCCACGAACACTGCGCGGGCCTGGCTGACGCGGGCCACGGCCACGCGCAGGTCCAGGTTGTCCGACAGCGCACCGTGCACCAGTTCTTCCAGCACTGGATCGTCGAACTGGGCCCACCAGCTGGCCACCGGCGATGTGGTACTGAACACCGCCTGCTGTGCGCCCTGCAGGGCGACCGGCTCCTGCACCGGTGCCGTGTAGTTGGGGCCAACCGTCACGCAGCCGGCCAGCACCAGGCTGGACACGGCCACGGCCAGGGTACGGATCACCACGGCAGCACCTCGCCCAGGTAGGTGAAGCTGCCGCTGGCGCCGGCGTCGCCGATCAGCGCCATTTCCACGCTGGAACGGGCGCCTTCGCTGATTTCGATCTCGCCGTTGCCACCGTTCATGTCGGTCTTCACGTAGCCGGGGTGCACGGTGTTGACCTTGATCGGGGTGTTGCGCAGTTCGTAGGCCAGGCTGAGCGTCCAGCTGTTCACTGCGGCCTTGGAGGCGTTGTAGGCGGGAATCTTGAAATCGTAGATGCCCGAGTTCGGATCGGCATGCAGGGTCTGCGAGCCGAGCATGCTGGACACGTTGACGATGCGGCCCGACTTGGCCTGCTTGACCAGCGGCAGGAAGGCCTGGGTAACGGCCACCAGTGCATACACGTTGGTGTCGAAGGTGCGGCGCCAGGTATCGAGCGACTGCTCGGACGGCGCCTGCGCCGGGTTCTCGATCATGATGCCGGCGTTGTTCACCAGGATGTCCAGGCGCCCATGGCGCTGGCGCACCTGTTCGGCGGCCTCGGCAATGCTGGCTGCATCGGTCACGTCCAGCTGGATGGCTTCCACCGGCAGGCCTTCGGCCTGCAGCTGCAACGCCTGCTCCACGGCCGTTTCGCGCTTGCGACCGGCCAGCAGCGTGTGCACGCCGGCCTGCGCCAGCTGGCGCACGGTTTCCAGGCCGATGCCGCGGGTGGCGCCGGTAACCAGGGCAATCTTGTTCTGATGGGTGTTCATGGGGTCATGCCTCGATAGGGGAAAGCGGGCGCCGGCACCGGGCCGGCGCAACCGCTGTTTTCCAGGTCAGTGATGAATGGTCGGTTCGCCGTGCTGCACCAGCTGGCCACCGCCGTTACGGGTGACGAACTTGCGCAGGGCGACGTAGAACACGGGGGTCAGGAACAGGCCGAACAGGGTCACGCCCAGCATGCCGGCGAACACGGTGATGCCGGTGACCGAGCGTACCTCGGCACCTGCACCATGCGACAGCACCAGCGGCACGGTGCCGGCGATGAAGGCGATGGAGGTCATCACGATCGGGCGCAGGCGCAGGCGGCAGGCTTCCAGGGCGGCCTCGACGATGCCCTTGCCGCCCATTTCCAGCTCGCGGGCGAACTCGACGATGAGGATCGCGTTCTTGCACGCCAGGCCCATCAACACCACCAGGCCCACCTGCACGAACACGTTGTTGTCACCGCCGGTCAGCCACACGCCGAACAGGGCCGACAGCAGGGTCATCGGTACGATCAGGATCACCGCCAGCGGCAGCGACCAGCTTTCGTACAGCGCAGCCAGCACCAGGAAGGCCAGCATGATCGCCACCGGGAAGACGATGAAGGCGGCCTTGCCCTGGGTCGCCTGCTGGTAGCTCAGGTCGGTCCATTCGGTGGTCATGCCCACCGGCAGCACCTTGCCGGCGATCTCGGTCAGCTTGTTCATGGCTTCGGCCGAGGACAGCACGCGCGGGTCGGCTTCACCGGCCAGGTCTGCGGCCGGGTAGCCGTTGAAGCGCAGCACCGGGTCCGGGCCGTAGGTCTGCTTCACGGTGACCATCGAACCGATCGGCACCATCTCGCCACGGTCGTTGCGGGTACGCAGCTTGCCGATGTCTTCCACGCTTTCACGGAACGGACCATCGGCCTGGGCGATCACCTGCCAGGTACGGCCGAACTGGTTGAAGTCGTTCACGTAGGCCGAGCCCAGGTAGGTCTGCAGGGTGTCGAACAGCTCGGTGAGCTGCACGCCCTGCGCCTTGGCCTTCACCCGGTCCACTTCGGCATCCAGCTGCGGCACGTTGGCCTGGTAGCTGGTGATCGGGAACGCCATGCCGGGGGTCTGTGCCACGGCACCCTGCATCGACTGCACGGCATTCTGCAGGGCGCCATAGCCCAGGTTGCCGCGGTCTTCGATGAACATCTGGTAGCCGTTGCCGTTGCCCAGGCCGAGGATCGGCGGCGGCATCATCGAGAACGCGAAGCCTTCCTGCAGCCCAGCGATCTTCTGGTTGATCTCGGCGTTGATCTGCGCAGCGGTACGGCCGTGGCGCTCGTTGAACGGCTTGAGCGGGATGAAGGCCACACCCGTGTTGGGCGTATTGGTGAACTGCAGCGCGTTCAGACCCGGGAACGAGATGGTGTGGGCCACGCCATCGGTTTCCTGGGCGATCCTGGCGACCTTGCGCAGCATTTCATCGGTACGCGCGATCGACGAGCCTTCCGGCAGCTTCACACCGGCAATCAGGTACAGCTTGTCCTGGGTGGGAATGAAGCCCGGCGGCACCAGCTTGAAGATCACGCCGGTACCGACCAGCAGGATCGCGTAGACCACGAACACCGCACCACGACGGCCGAGGATCTTCGACACGCCCCGCTCGTACTTTTCCGAGCTGGACTTGAAGAAGCGGTTGAACGGACGGAACACCCAGCCGAACAGACGGTCGATCAGGCGGCTCGGCGCATCCTTGGGTGCACCGTGCGGCTTCAGCAGACGCGCGGCCAGCGCCGGCGACAGCGTGAGCGAGTTGATGGCCGAGATGACCGTGGAGATGGCGATGGTGACGGCGAACTGCTTGTAGAACTGGCCGGTGACACCGGACAGGAAGGCCATCGGCACGAACACCGCGCACAGCACCAGCGCGATGGCGATGATCGGCCCGGACACTTCACGCATGGCCTGGTGTGCCGCCGCGGTGGGCGACAGGCCTTCTTCGATGTTGCGTTCCACGTTTTCCACGACCACGATCGCATCGTCCACCACGATGCCGATCGCCAGCACCAGGCCGAACAGGCTGAGCGTGTTGATCGAGAAGCCCAGCAGGTACAGCGCGGCGAACGTACCCACCACCGACACCGGCACGGCGATCAGCGGAATGATCGAGGCACGCCAGGTCTGCAGGAACAGGATCACCACCAGCACCACCAGGGCAATGGCCTCCAGCAGCGTGGAGACCACGGCCTTGATCGAATCGCGCACGAAGATGGTGGTGTCGTACACCGCTTCGTACTTCACGTCGGCCGGGAAGCTCTTCTGCATCTCGTCCATGGTGCCGATCACTGCATCACGGATTTCAAGGGCGTTGGCGCCGGGTGACTGGAAGATGCCGATGCCTACCGCGTTCTTGCCATCCAGCTGCGAGCGCAGGGTGTAGTCACCGGCACCCAGTTCCAGGCGGGCCACATCAGACAGGCGCACGATCTCGCCATCGGTGCCGCTCTTGAGCACGATGTCGCCGAATTCCTGCTCACTCTTCAGTCGGCCCTGCGCGTTGATCAGGGTCAGGAACTGGCTGTTGGGCAGCGGTTCGGCACCCAGCTGGCCAGCCGAGACCTGCACGTTCTGTTCGCGCATGGCGGCCACCACGTCGCTGGCGGTCAGGCCGCGCGCGGCCACCTTGTCCGGGTCCAGCCAGGCGCGCATGGCGTAGTCGCCGCCACCGAAGATCTGCGCATCGCCCACGCCCTGGATGCGTGCCAGCGCGTCCTTCACGTGCAGGCGAGCGTAGTTGCGCAGGTACAGCGTGTCGTACTTGCCATTGGGCGAGGTCAGGTGCACCACCATCAGGAAGGTGGGCGACTGCTTCTGCGTGGTCACGCCCTGCCGGCGCACGTCCTCGGGCAGGCGCGCCTGCGCCTGGGCCACGCGGTTCTGCACCTTCACCGCCGCTTCGTCCGGGTCGGTGCCCGGGCGGAAGGTGATGGTCATCTGCAGCACGCCGTCCGAACCGGCCACCGACTTGAGGTACATCATGCCCTCGACGCCGTTGATCGCTTCTTCCAGCGGGGTGGCCACGGTTTCAGCAATGACCTTGGGGTTGGCGCCGGGATAGACCGTACGCACGACCACCGACGGCGGCACCACTTCGGGGTACTCGCCGATGGGCAGGATGGGAATCGAGATCAGGCCGGCGGCGAAGATCACGATCGACAGCACCGCCGCGAAGATCGGCCTGTCGATGAAGAAACGGGAAAAGTCCATGGAGGAATTCCTGGGAAATGCCGCCGACGGGCAACAGCCGCCCTGCCCCTCGTCGATATGACGAAGGCAGGGAAGGCTGCCGCAGGCGCCGGCAGCTAGAGGGAAACGCGGATCAGTGCTTCAGTGCGGCGGTCGCATCGCGGCCCGGCGCGGGGGCCGGCTGCGGCTGCATCGCCACCGCCTTGGCCTGCACCGGCATGCCCGGCATGAAGACCTTCTGCACGCCGTCGATGATCACCTTGTCACCGGCAGCCAGACCGTCTTCAACGATGCGCAGGCCTTCGGCGGTTCGACCGAGGCGGACATCGCGACGCTGCGCCTTGCCATCCTTGTCGACCACGTACACGTACTTGCGGTCCTGGTCGGTCAGCACCGCCTTGTCATCGATCAGGCGGGCTTCGAACTGGCCACTGCCCAGCAGCTGCACGCGGGCGAACAGGCCCGGGGTGAACTGGCGGTCGGCGTTGTCCAGCAGCGCGCGCACCCGAATGGTGCCGGTGCTGCGGGTCACCTGGTTGTCGAGGAAGTCGACCTTGCCGGTGTGCGGGTAGCCGTCTTCGCCCGACAGGCCGACCTTCACCGGCAGTTCGCTGTCGCGCTCGCTCGGGCGCTGGCCGTTGCGGGCCATCTGGGTGTAGCGCAGGAAGGTGCTTTCGTCGGCATCGAAGTAGACGAACACCGTGTCCAGCGATACCAGCGTGGTCAGTACGCTGGCGCTGTCGCCGGCGGTGACCAGGTTGCCGGCGGTAACCATCGCGCGGCCGGCACGGCCATCGATGGGCGCGCGCACCTTGGTGAACTCCAGGTTCAGGCGTGCCGCATCCAGTGCCGCCTGCGCCGCCTGCACCGCCGCGCCGGACTGGTCGGCCGCGGCGCGACGCTGTTCGGCGGTTTCGGTGGAAATGGCCTGCTGTTCGGACAGGCGCTTGGCACGCTCGGATTCGCTGCGGGCCAGGCTGGCCTGGGTGCGGGCACGGGCCAGTTCAGCGGCGGCGCGATCGTACTCGGCCTGGTAGCTGCGCGCGTCGATGGTGAACAGGACAGCGCCCTTCTTCACTTCTTCGCCTTCGACATAGTTGACCTTGTCGATGTAGCCGGACACGCGCGGGCGCAGCTCGACGCTCTGCACGGCTTCAACGCGGCCGCTGAATTCATCCCACTGGCTGACCTGCTTGACCAGCACCGGGGCGGCACTGACCTGCGGCGGCGGCGGCGCACCGGCCTCTTCGGCATGGCCGCCACTGCAGGCGGCCAGCACGGCAGCGGCAAGGATCGAAACACCAGCCATCGCCAGGCGATGACCGATACGGTGTGGAGACGTGTTGGGGGAAGTCATGGCATGCATCCGTACGGAAGGGTTGGTAGTTCGGTGATACGTGTTCGTTTTCAGGCGGCGTAGCCTGCGACCTCAACGATGGTTGAGGTCAAGCAACGCCGGCGGTGTCGCGCCACAGCGGGGGCAGGTCCAGGTTCAACAGACCGCGCGGCAGCTCGGCATCACTGCTGTCACAGCGGACGATGGCGCGGTTGTCGCGGCAGCCGTCGAGCAGGGACACCACGCGGCGGCCGACCAGCAGCGAGCTGGGCCACTCGATGCAGGCGTTGGCCGCGTTGCTGGGGGTGCAGACCGGGTTGCCGACCTCCAGCATCTGCGCACGCACGCCCAGCGCCTGGGCTTCCTGGTGCAGCACCTGGGCGTACATGCGCAGGGCCGCGGTGGTGATCGAGGTTTCGCCGTAGCCTGCCCACGGCTTGGCACCGGCCGGACTGCCGATCAGCACATAGCGGCGGGCATGCGGGTTGTCCTGCAGCAGCGGCAGCAGGTGGCGCGCGGCGTGCACGTGCGGCATCAGGTCGGCCTGCATCGCGCCCAGCAGTGCATCGCCGCTGCGCGCGGTGACCCGACCACGGTTGTACGGGCCGCCCATGGCCGCCACCACCGCCGCCAGCGGACGCGGGCGCTGCGCCACGCGCTCGGCCACGGTGCGCGCCGACGCATCATCGCTGAGCGAGCCCAGCATCGTCTGCAGGCCCGGCTCATCGGCGAACTGTTCGTGCAGCGCCGCCAAGCGCCCCGGATCGCGGCCGACCACCAGTACCGGGCTGCCGGCCTCCAGCAGCGCACCGACCACGCCCTGGCCGACCGCGCCGGTGCCGCCGAGGACAAGGACCTCGGGGGTCAGAATCCCATTCACGGGACATTTCCTCCCAAATCCGGGATAGTCCCAATTCGACGCAGGCGATCGCCCTGCCGCGGGGCAATGCGGATGGCACCGCCCCGCTGCTGACGCAGGGGCGCGGTGAACTCGCGGAAATCCTTGTGTACCAAGGAACTCGGACGGGCCTCGACGGTCATTGCCTGGTCCAGGGTGTCCTGGCTGGCAAGCCGGAGGCGGGCAAGAATGTTGCGCAGGCTCATGGCGGACAGGCTCCAATCAACGAATGGCGCCACGATAGACCTCAAACCTTTACTTGATTAGTCCGGATTAAGGGGAATAATCATCCCGTCCCCGGTCCAATCGATCTGTCACGATTGTCCCATCCCCGCCGTCCAGGATCCCGACCATGTCCCACGATCTCAACGAGACGCTGATCTTCGTCAAGGTGGTCGAGCAAGGCAGCTTCATTGCCGCTGCCAAATCGCTCGGCCTGCCCAAGACCACCGTCAGCCGCAAAGTGCAGGAGCTGGAAACGCGCCTGGGTGCGCGCCTGCTGCACCGGACCACGCGCCGCCTCGGCCTGACCGAAGCCGGTTCGATCTACCATGAGCATTGCCAGCGCATCGCACGCGAGCTGGAAGAAGCAGAAAGCGCGGTGAGCCAGCTGCAGTCCGGCCCGCGTGGCTGGCTGCGCTTCACCGTGCCCTACGCCATCGGCATCACCTGGATCGCGCCGCTGCTGGGCCAGTTCCATGCGCAGTACCCGGAAATCCGCCTGGACATGCACCTGGGCAACGAGAAGCTGGACCTGATTGCAGGCGAAGCCGATCTTGCGCTGCGCGTGGGCGCCCTGCCCGATTCCAATCTGGTCGCACGCAAGCTCGGCAGCCTGCGCACGCAGGTGTTTGCCAGCCCGGCCTACATTGAACGCTATGGCGAGCCGCTACACCCGGAAGAACTGCAGTTCCACCGCATCCTGGCCATGCGCAAGCCGTACCACACGGGCAATTCGCCGCGCTTCACCTGGCAGCTGGGCGAGAACGGTGGCGAGCTGCGCGATTTCCCGGTGACGCCGCTGATGACCGCCAACGACATGTCGGCGTTGAACGGCGCGCTGGTGTGCGGCGAAGGCCTGCTGCTGACCGGCGACGTGATGGCCAAGCCGTTCGTCGAATCGGGCATGGTGCGCCGCGTACTGGCCGGCTGGACTGGGCCGGAAGTGGACTTCAACGCGGTGTTTGCCGGCGGCCGCCTGGTCTCGCCGAAGGTGCGTGCCTTCGTCGATTTCCTGGTGGAGAAGCTCAACTTCGACGCCAACTACATGCTGGCGCAGTGCCCGGCGGCGAAGCTGGCACGGCAGCAGCAGGAGAAGGAAGACGCGGCGCTGGAAAACAGTGGCAAGCGCATCCTCGAGAAGGTCACTGCTGCGGCATGACCGACGGTAGTGCCGGCCGTCGGCCGGCACGTCACCGCGCATCAACCCAACACGTGCTCGACCAGCGCGCGCAGCTTCGGCTCGGCCTGGCGACGGCTCGGGTAATACAGGAAAAAGCCCGCGAAACGCGGGCAGTACGGCTCCAGCAGTGACACCAGTTCACCGCGCTGCAGCCACGGCCGCCACGTCTCTTCCATGCCGATGGCGATGCCCGCGCCGGCCAGCGCCAGACGCACCATCACGCCCATGTCGTTGCTGGTGATTTCCGGCTGCACATCGACGCTGAACTCGCGGCCGCGTTCCTCGAATTCCCAGCGATACGGCGCCCTGCCCGGCGCACTGCGCCAGCCGATGCAGCGATGCTCGGCCAGGTCGCGCGGATGCGTCGGCAGCGTGTGTTGATCGCGGTACGACGGCGCGCACACCACCAGCTGCCGCTGCCGCGCCGATACGGGCACGGCAACCATGTCCTGGGCGATGACTTCGCCCAGGCGCACGCCCGCATCGAAGCCCGCGCCGACGATGTCGAACTCTTCATCGCTCACCGTGATGTCCAGCTGCAGTGCGGGGTGCTTTGCCGCGAAGCCGGCCAGCAACGGTCCGGCGAGGAAGGCTTCGGCGATGGACGAGACGGCGAGCCGCAGCTGCCCGGACACAGCAGCCTGGCGCCGTTGCGTGGCCTCCAGTGCGGTATCCAGTTCGGCCAGCGCCGGGCGCACCGACGCCAGCAGCGCCTGCCCGGCATCGGTCAGGTTGACGCTGCGGGTGGTGCGCAGGACCAGGGCGATGCCCAGCGCCTGTTCCAGCTTGCTGATCGTCTGGCTGACCGCGGACCGGGTCACGCCCAGCTGGTCGGCCGCGCCGGTAAAGCTGCGGCACTCGGCCACCCGCTGGAACACGGCAAGGGCGTTGAGATCAACGGACATTGGTTAGCATTTCTTAACAGGCTGATCGGCAATTGCCATCTTATCGCGACAACGCGATCGATTTACCGTGGCGACTCCGGGTCCAGAACGACCCTTTCCATCCGATCAGGAGTCCTGCCATGAGCGTTTCCCGAACCATTCTCATCACCGGCGCGTCCAGCGGCATCGGCGCCGGCATCGCCCGCACACTGGCCCAGCCGGGTGCACGCCTGGTGCTCGGCGCGCGCCGCGTGGACCGCCTGCAGGCACTGGCCGACGAACTGCGCGAGCAAGGTGCGCAGGTGCTGGTGCAGGCGCTGGACGTGTCCCAGCGCGCGCAGGTCGAGGCCTTCGCCGCCGCCGCGCTGGCGGAATTCGGCAGCATTGACGTGATCGTCAACAACGCCGGCGTCATGCCGCTCTCGCCGATGGCCTCGCTGAAGGTGGATGAGTGGGACCGGATGATCGACGTCAATATCCGCGGCGTGCTGCACGGCATCGCCGCCGTGCTGCCGCACATGCAGGCGCGCGGCCAGGGGCAGATCATCAACATCGCCTCGATTGGCGCTTTGTCGGTGGTGCCGACGGCAGCGGTGTACTGCGCGACCAAATACGCGGTGCGTGCGATTTCCGAGGGCCTGCGCCAGGAGCACCGCGAGCTGCGGGTGACCTGCATCCATCCGGGCGTGGTGGAAAGCGAGCTGGCCGACACCATTACTGATCCGGTCGCGGCGGAAGCGATGGTGCAGTACCGCGCCATCGCATTGCAGCCCGATGCGATTGGCCGCGCGGTGCGGTTTGCGATCGAGCAGCCGGGCGATGTGGATGTGAACGAAATCGTGGTGCGGCCGACGGCGGCGGGGTGATGCGTAGAGTCGAGCTTGCTCGACTGCCTCTTGTAGAGTCGAGCCGATGCTCGACTCAGTGAAAAAGCAGCCGAGCATGGGCTCGGCTCTAGAGCAGGGGCCGGAGCTCGCGTGGTCATGCAGCGGTGGATGCCACGGCGTGCCGAGCAACGCACGGGCCCCACAAAAATGCCGCCTGCAAGGGCGGCATTTTCGTTCCGGCCGAAGGCCGGACCGGCTCAAGCAATAACGCTGCGCGTTATTGCTTCAACGGAATCACGCGGATTTCCACGCGGCGGTTCTGCGCGCGGCCGGCGTCGGTGCTGTTGTCGGCAATCGGGTAAGCCTTGCCCGCACCCAGGGTTTCAATACGCACCTGCTGCACGCCCTGGCCCACCAGATACTGCGCCACCGAATCGGCACGCTCCTTGGAGAGACGGTTGTTCACCGCATCGCTGCCGATGCTGTCGGTATGGCCGACCACTTCGATCATGGTCTGGTTGTATTCGTTCAGCGTGCTGGCAACGCCGTTGAGCGAGCTGTAGAACTGCGGCTTCAGCGCCGACTTGCCGAAATCGAAGGTGATGCCATCGGGCAGGTTCAGGGTGATGTTGTCGCCCTGGCGCTGTACGTCGATACCGGTATTGGCGGTGCGCTCACGCAGCGCGCGCTCCTGGCGGTCCTGGTAGTTGCCGATGGCCGCGCCGCTGAGCGCGCCGATGCCCGCACCAATCAGCGCATGCTGGCGGCGTTCGGTGGCGCTGTTGCCGGTCAGCAGGCCGGCCGCCACGCCCACGGCGGTGCCGATCAGTGCGCCACGACCGGTGCGGTTCTGCTGCTCGGTCGGATTGCCGTACTGATCGCTCTGCACGTAGGAGCCGCCGGTGGCGCACGCACTCAGCGCGGCGGCAGTCATCAGGGCCAGTGCGACGTTGCGGGTGGTGTTGCGGATCATGGGTGGTCTCCTTGGATGCCGGCCGATGCGGCGTGCGAACGCTGAGGAGGATATACACGCCAGTGCGATGCCGGGATGATGAATGTGAAGGCCGGACGTGCTGCATTCAGCTTTCTGACCCGGCCTTCATGCGGCGCCTTTACGCCCCGCCCGTACTCCGGTAAGCGGCCAATGCGGCGTCACGGCCGGCGGCCAGATCCACCAACGGCGTGCGCGGGTAAGCCGGCGCTTTCTCGGCCAGCAGTTGCGGATGCTGCCACGGCGCAAAGCGTGCCTTCACCGGCAGCGCTGCCAGCTCCGGTACCCAACGGCTGATGTAGCGCGCCTGCGGATCGAACTTCTCGGCCTGGGTCACCGGGTTGAACACGCGGAAGTACGGCGCCGCATCGGCACCGGTGCCGGCCACCCATTGCCAGCCCATCGTGTTGTTGGCCAGGTCGGCATCGACCAGGGTGTCCCAGAACCAGCGTGCGCCGTGCAGCCAATGCGCGCGCAGGTGCTTGCACAGGTAGCTGGCCACGATCATGCGCACCCTGTTGTGCATGTAGCCGGTGTGCCAGAGTTCGCGCAGACCGGCATCGACGATCGGCACGCCGGTGTTGCCGCGCTGCCAGTCGTGCAGCTGCGCGCTGCTTGGATTGGCCCACGGGAAGCGGTCGAAACGCGGATTGAGATTGTCGGTGGGCGTTTTCGGGAAGTGGTGCAGCAGGTGGTAGGCGAAGTCGCGCCAGCCCAACTGGCGCAGGTAGCCATCGATATCGGCGTCGGTGCCGGCGCTGCGCAGGGCTTCCAGCGCATGGGCGATGCGCCACGGTGCGATCTCACCGAAATGCAGGTGCGGCGACATGCGCGAGGTGCCCACCCGATCAGGCAGGTCACGCTGCTCGCGGTAGCCGCGCAGGGCGCCGTCTTCGAACACCGACAGCGCTTCCAACGCACCGGCTTCGCCCGGCTGCCAGTGCTCCCAGAAGCCGCTGTCCCAGTCCAGCGTGGGCGCCAGCTGCAGCGCATCCAGGGCAAGGCCGTGCACCGCGTGCGTCGGCAGGCGCTGCGGCGCGGCCTGCAATGCGGGCAGGCGCCAGTGGCTGAGCACGTTGCGCCAGTATGGGGTGAACACCTTGTACGGCTGCCCCTGCTGGGTGGCGATATCCCACGGTTCGAACAGCAGGCTGCCATTGCAGCTCTGCGCATCGATGCCCTGCTCGCGCAGCGTGCGCTTGATGGCGGCATCGCGCGGCTGGGTGGCTGGTTCGTACTTGCGGTTCCAGTACACCGCTTCGGCGCCGGTCTCCTCGATCAGCGCCTGCAGTTCGGCCAGACTGTCGCCGGCGCGCACTACCAGCGCGGAACCGCGTGCACGCAGATCGGCACCCAGCGCCGCCAGAGAGCGGTGGCGCCAGGCATCGGACGCGGCACCCGGCATCCACTCGCCCTCTTCGTGGGGCGCATGGATGTAGACCGGCACCACGTCATGGCCGGCATCGAGTGCGGCCTGCAGGGCCGGATTGTCCAGCAGCCGCAGATCGCGGCGGAACCATACCAACGCTACCGACACGTGCATCGCCTTCGTTCTGAGTGCCGCACATGATAGCCAGCGACAGTGAAGGCCGTGCGCGCGGCGCGGTCTGCTAGGCTGGTCCGCCCGCCAGTGGAGCCCCCATGCAAGATCTACGTGACCGGTTCGCCGTGTTTGGGCCGTTGCAGGCGCAGGATGAAAACGATTGGCAGGGACCGTTCCCGCTGCCGGCAGTGGTGGCCCGCTTCTACGCGCAGGTCGGGCCCTTGGGGCACGAAATCAATGCCAAGGTTGGCCATGCGGGCATCACCCTCCCCGGCCTCGAGGTCTGGATTCCGCCCTTGCGGCGCCTGTGGAGCCACCAGGCCGGTTATCGCTGGCATGGCATCAGCGGCGAGCCGATCAACGACTGGCCCTCGAACTGGCTGGTGATTGCCGACCATGGCGCCGATCCCTTCATGCTGGACATGGACGATGGCCGCATTCTGTTCGCCCAGCATGGGCGTGGGCACTGGGACGCCGATGTGTTCCTGGATGACCTGCCGACCCTGATGGCCGCGCTGGCCGCTGCCGGCACGGCGTACGCGGATGCCGGTGATGACCTGTACAGCGATGACGACGGCGGCGGCATCCGCGCCGAGCACGATGAAGCGGCGCTGCAGGCACTGGCCCAGGTGCTGGGCAGTCGGCTGGAAGCGGAGTGTGTGCTGGCGTCGCTGCGCGGCTGAGAGCCCGCCGCGTGGAGCATCACAGACCGCGGGCGCGCTGGCCATCCAAGGCGTGGGCGATCATCGCCCGCCGATAGACGGAAGCTGCCTGCTCGGCCAGTGCGCGATCGTCGTGCAACAGCAGGAAGCGCAGGAAACCGCGCTGCAGGCGTTCAGCATGCTCCAACCCCAGACCGCGGTCTGCGGCCGCATCCATCGCCTGCCAGTGGGCGCGGGCCACTTCCTGGATCATCGCCGGATCGTGCAGATCCACCGTGCCGTAGTCCTTCGAACGCGGACGCAGCGGCGCGGGGGCCGGCGCAGCCGGCGGCGGTTCGGGCACCGGTCCGGGTTGCCAGCGCCCACCGCGCAGCATGCGCTGCAGGCGCACCGGCACGGCCATCAACACTACCGCCAAGGGAAAGGGCAGCAGCAGCGCACCCGCGCCGGTGTACAGGATCACCTGCAGGCCATCCCCCAGGCCGGGGCGCAGCGCGGACAGCCCCTTGACCAGATACAGCAACAGCGCCAGCGCCATGACATGGAACCACGGATACAGCACGGCACGATTGAAGCAGCGCCGCCACAGGCGGGGCGCCGATAGATCCGATGGGTAACGGCTGTACATCAGCACACCCAACGCAAGCCAGCCGAACACGGCCGCGACGACCCACTTCGTGACCATTGCCACACCGCTCCCCTGCCCCAGCGGCGTAGTGCCGCGCCCGCGCAGCGTATCGGGTTGCCCGGGCGGGCGCCACGGCCTTGGCTCAGCGCCGGTTTCTGGCCTCGAAACGCTGCATCGACTCGTTGATCACCGCCCGTGCCTCGGCCGCGTTGCCCCAGCCATTGAGCTGCACCGGATTACGCCCGGCCGGCAGGTCCTTGTAGACACGGAAGAAGGCTTCGATGCGCTGCCGCTCGATCTCGGGCAGATCGGCCAGGTCGCGGATATGGGCGTAGCTGGGGTCCACCTTGTCGGTGGGCACGCCGATCACCTTCTCGTCGTGCTCACCGTTGTCGATCATCTTCAGGTAGCCGATCGGGCGGAAGCGCACGATCACGCCAGGATGCAGTGGCTCGCGGGTCAGCACCAGGGCGTCCAGCGGGTCGTTGTCACCGGCCAGGGTGCGCGGCATCGAGCCATAGTTGGCCGGATAGGCCACCGGCATCGACTGGAACCGGTCCACGTGGACCAGCCCGTCTTCCTTGATCTCGTACTTGGTGAAGCTGCCAGCAGGGATCTCCACTGCCAGGTTCACTTCCTGCGGGGCCTGCTTCGGCTGCGCGGCCAGGAACGGGTGAAGCACGGCTTCGGCAGCGGTGGCAGCACCTGCCACCAGCAGCACGGCCGCGGCAAGGGCGGCCACCGGCACGAAACGTCGGGATGCGATCATCGTTGGCTCCTCATTCCCAGCAGCGGTCGGCACGACCCTTGGCAGTCTGCGCACGCGGGCATGCACGCGGGGTGATGCGCCCCTGCTGCAGCTCCACCTTCTGCGTGCTGCCATCGGCCGCGCGGCGCAGTTCGAAGGCGTCGTACAGACGGCCGGTGACGGTGCGCGCTTCGTAGCGCAGGTGCTGCGGGTCGATGCGCAGCACCTGGAATAACTGCGTGTCCTCGGCGACCGGGTCCATGGTCTGCCTGGCCTCGTCCGACAGCCGGTACTGCTTCGGCCCGGCCACGGTCACCACATACTGCGGCGTAGCGGCCTGCCCTTCACCGCGGCGGCCGTAGGTGTGGTCGTGACCCTGCAGCACCAGATCCACTTTGTGGCGACGGATCACCGGCTGCAGCACCTTCTGCAGTGCGGCGTTCTGGCGGCCTTCGCGCGGTGAGTAGAACGGCTGGTGCAGCAGCACGATCGTCCACGCAGGCCGGTTGCCGCTCAGCACGCGGTCCAGCCACTGCGCCTGCGCCTGTGCGGTGCCCAGATCGAGCGCCGAGGTGCCATCGAGCACCACCACACGCACGTCCTGCACGTCGAACCAGTAGGTACTGGTATCGGCCGCTGCCACACCGTTGCCCGGCAGCGCGAAGGTCACCCGCCAATGGCGACCCAGCACGCGGCGTTCCTGCGGCGTATCTTCGAATTCCTCGAAGTATTCGTGGTTGCCGATCGCCGGCGCCACCAGCGTTTCCTGCGCCAGCCAACCAGTGGCGGCGAACCATTCGCCCCACTCGGTATCGTCGGCGCCGTCGCCACCACTCACCAGGTCGCCGGCGAACAGGCTGACCCGCGCATCCGGCGCGGCCTTCTGCGCGGCGCGCACCACGCGACTGACATGGCTGAGGTTTTTGTTCTGGGTGTCACCAAAGTACAGCAGGGTCAGCGGCTGGCCGGGAACACCCGCGGTGCGCAACTGGTTCCAGGCGCTCCAGCCGCCGTTGCCCTGCACGCGGTAGACGTACAGCGTGTCCGGCTGCAGCCCGTCCACCTGTACACGGTGGTGGTGGGACAGGCCGTTCTCGCTCTGCAGCGTCTGCGTGTTCGCACGCAGCTGGCGCACGCCCTCGATGGCCGGCGAATCGCCGGCCACGGCCACTTCCAGCAGCGGCGACTGCACGCTGCCGTCGGTACGCCAGGCCACCGCGAACGCGTGCGCCGGATCGGCCGAAGGCGAGGCAACGATGCGGTCCGGCAGCGGCGTGGCCGCGTAATGGCGGCTGCCCTGCGGAACCTGGGTATTGGGCTCGGCTGCCGCGCCCGCCAGCAGCGGTGCGGCCAACAGCAGGGCGACAGTCAGCACGCGCATGCAACGGCCGCTCATGCGCCACACTCCAGCGGCAGCGAAAGCTGCTTGGCGATGGCCTGCCAATCGAAAGCGACGACGCCCTGGTCGTCATGCACCGCATACAACGCGCCATGCGGGAAGCGCGGCGTGGGCTGCTGCATCATCCAGATGCCGTCGGTGTTGGCCACCGTATTGCCCTGGAACGCGCCCACCGGCTTCAAGGTGTGCCGGTCGAACAGATGGAACACACTGCGCTGCTTGCCCTGTTCGGTGGTGATCCACCAACCGTCCTTGCCGCAGGTCCGCAGCATCACGCCTTCGGCCTGCGCCTTGAACACATCGCGGCCGAAGGTGGTGCCGGTGAAGCGACCGGCCAGGGTGTAGACCTTGAACTCGCTGGCGTAGCTTTCATCCTCTTCGGCAATCAGCAGGCGATCGTTGGCCGGGTCACCCCAGATCGATTCGACCACCCGCAGTGCACCGGCTTCGCTGGTGTCGCCGATACTGGCCGCCAGCGTGGCTTCAAGCTTGGCGCCATCGCGGGTCACGCGGTACTGGCGCACGCGCTTGTCCAGCTCGGGCAGGGGCGGCAGGATGTCCTTGCCCGCTGCGTCCTCGCCGTTGTCCCAGGAATCGGTGACGTACACGCTGTACCCATCGGCCCGCTTGTCCACCCACAGGCCATAGGGCTTGCGCAGATCCTGCGCGCCGAACACCGCCAGCGGGGTGAAATCGGGCAGCGAGAGCACCTGCACGCGGTGGTTGTCACGCTCCACGATCCACAGCAGGTCGTCGGTCACCGAGATGCCATTGGGGCGGTCGAACTGACCCAGCGCCGTGCCGCTGCTGCCCACGTCACGCAGGTGCTTGCCGCTGCTGCCATCGTAGACCACCAGCTTGTCGGTGGCCTTGGCCGTGGCGATCAGCCAGGTCGCACCATCCGGCGCCTGCCAGCTGGCCGGCGAATCGATGTTGTCGGCCGGGGTCATCGGGGTCAGGAACGCTTCAGCAAGGGTCGCCACCGCACGCGGCGTATCTGCCGCTGGCGTCGCCGCAGCGGAATCGGCCTCGGCAGGCGCCCCCGTCGGCGTGCAGCCCACCGCCAGCGCTGCCACCAGCGCGGCTGCCAGCAGGTTGATCCGGCGCGCCATCACAGGGCCACCTTCAGGCCAACGGCGTAGGTGCGACCATACTCTTCCAGCTGCAGGGTGCGCGAGCGGGTGCCCTGGTACAGCTCCAGCGGCTTGTCCAGCAGGTTCTGCGCTTCGAAGTACATGCTGATGCGCGGGGTGAACCTGTAGTCCAGCGAGAAGTCCAGCTGGGTGTTGGGTGCCACGTAGATATCGAACGCGCGGCCCTTGCCGATGCTGTCCAGGTACTCACTGCGATACACCGCGGCCAAGCGCGTGCTGAGGCCGTACTTCTCATACCCGATGTGGGCGCTGTACACGTGCCTGGATGCGCGCGGCAGCATGAAGTCCTCACCGGCACGGTCCGCAATGCCGGCATCGAATTCGGTGTCCAGCCAGGTTCCGCTGGCACCGACCAGCAGGCCATCCAGCGCGCCCGGCAGGAACGACAGCTGCTGCTGCCAGTTCAGTTCGGCGCCGCGCACGGTGGCCTTGCGGCCGTTGATCGGCTGGGTCACGTCGAAGCCACCGTAGGCCGGATCATTGGTGCGCACGGTTTCCACGATGTAGCCGTCGATGGACTTGTGGAACAGGCCGAGCGAGACGATGCCGGTGGTGCCGAGGTATTTCTCCACCGACAGATCGATGTTCTTCGACTCGTACGGATCCAGTTCCGGGTTGCCCAGGCGCACTTCTTCATCGCCCCGGCTGTACCCCACGCGCGGCGAGACATCGCCGAACGACGGGCGCGCGATGGTCTTGTTGGCCGAGGCACGCAGCACCCAGTCGTCGGCCGCGTCGTAGCGCAGGTGCAGGCCCGGCAGCACGTTGGTGTAGCTGCTGTTGGCCACGCGCGGGGTAACCGTGAAGCTGCGCCCGTTGGCCGCCACGTCCACCTGGTTGCCGGTCGCCTCGAAGCGCGTGCTTTCCACGCGCACGCCACCGATGACGCGCAGCGCGCCGATATCCCAGGTGCCCGTCGCATAGCTGGCAAAGATGTCTTCGCTGGCCACGTAATCTTCTTCCAGCGAGGTCATCGCATTGCCGCCGACATCCTGCGGACGGGCACTGTACAGGCCGCTGTTGGCCACCCAGTAGGCGCGCATCGCATCCGAATCCATGCCCTGGCCCGTGGTGACGTGGCGATGATCGGGCGAACCGCTGGTCCAGCTCGACAGGGCGACCTTCGGGCCGACGCGCAGTTCGCGCTCGTCGACATTCACGTCGCGGTCGCGCCAGCGGCCCAGCAGGCCGAACTTGATGCTGCTGCTGTCACCGTCGAAGCGCACGTTCACCTGCGCGCTGTGCTCCTTGTCGTTCACCTGCTTGGGCGACAGCACGAAGCGATCGAACGCGTAGTTGCCGTTGTCCAGCCACTGCGGGTTGTCGAAGGTGTAGGTCGGCAGGCGGCTGCGCTGGTCGAGGGTGCCGTTGAAATCGTCGCCGTCCAGGCTGAAACGCGCTTCCATTTCATCGTTCACCCGCTCTTCGGTGCGGGTGTAGCCGACCCTGTAATCGACCACGGCGTTGGTGAAGGTGTTCTCGCCGCCCAGGCTGGCGGCGAAGGTGTTTTCTTCCTTGGTGCGGTAGCGCATGCGCTTGTCGATCGCATCGCCAGGCATGTCGTCCAGGCGGTACTGGTCGGTGCCGGTGCGGACCATGTCGGCATCGTCGAAGTTGAAGATCACCCGCTGGCGGGTCTCGGCATCGTCGAACTGGCTGTACAGGGTGCGCAGGTAGTACTTGCTGTATTCGTTGGGGCGCCAGTCCAGGTTGAGGTTGGCGCCGATGCGCTTGCGCTCGATCTCGTACTTGCGGTGCTGCAGGTTGATTGCGGTGACATCGCCAGGTGCGGCATCGTCCTCGCCGTCGTACTCCACTTCGCTGTTGTCCGACTCGAAGGTGCGCTTCTGGTAGTTCACGCCCAGTGCCACGCCGAAGGTATCGGCGAACACTTCGCTGTAGTTGAAGGCCGCCTTTGGGCTGGTTTCGCCGGACAACTGCTGGTGGCTGGCTTCGATCTTGCCGCGCAGGCTGCGGCCATCGCGGTCGAACGCCGATGCCGACTCGACCAGCACCGCGCCACCGATGGCATCACCGGGCATGTCCGGGGTGGGCGACTTGACCACGCGCAGGCGTTCGGTCGAATCGGACGGAATCACGTCCAGCGGTGCAGCGCGGCTGGAATCCTCCGGCGTGCCCACGGCAATGCCATCCACGCTGACGCTGTTGAGGTTGGCATCCAGGCCGCGGATGACCACGAAGCGGCCCTCGCCCTGGTCGCGGGTCACGCTGATGCCGGGCAGGCGTTGCAGCGATTCGGCCACGTTCTTGTCCGGGTACTGGCCCAGCGCATCGGACGAAACGGCATCTTCGATGGCGTTGCTGCTGCGCTTCAGATCGACCGCGCGAACCTGCGATTCCAGCTGGGCACGCACTTCGATACGGTCCAGGTCGACCGCATCGGCGGCAACCGCGCCGGCACCGATCACTGCCTGCTGCCCGGCAGCGTGCAGCGGCGCTGCAGCCCCCATCGCCAGGGTCAGGGTGATGGCCATGGCCAGCGGAGTCTTGATAATCACGTTGGAGCCCCATTCCTGTTAAGAATGGGTCTGCACGGTATGTCTGCAAAGTTGCACGGTCGTGACATGTGCGCGCCGACAGCAGCGGCCGCCGTTTGGGTTCCGACCGCCCTTGCGGCAAAATGGAGGCCTCTCCCAGACCCCCTTCCCGACCATGAAGATCGTCGAAGTGCGCCACCCGCTGGTGCAGCACAAGATCGGCCTGATGCGCAACGCTGCGCTCAGCACCAAGGATTTCCGCGAGCTTGCCAACGAGCTCGGCACGCTGCTGGCCTACGAGGCCACCGCCGACCTGGAGACCGAACCGCACACCCTGCCCGGCTGGGCCGGCCCGGTCACCGTGCAGCGCATCGCTGGCGCCAAGATCACGGTGGTGCCAATCCTGCGCGCCGGCCTGGGCATGCTCAGTGGCGTGCTGTCGCTCATCCCGGCCGCCCGTGTGAGCGTGGTCGGCCTGCAGCGCGACGAAGAAACCCTGCAGCCGGTGCCCTATTTCGAGCGCCTGACCGGCCGCTTGGAAGAGCGCGATGCGCTGATCCTGGACCCGATGCTGGCCACCGGCGGCACCCTGATCGCCACCATCGACATGCTCAAGCGTGCCGGCGCCCGCCGCATCAAGGGCATTTTCCTGGTCGCCGCGCCGGAAGGCATCGAGGCAGTAAAGGCCGCGCATCCGGACGTGGAAATCTACACCGCCGCGATCGACGCCCATCTCAATGACAAGGGCTACATCCTGCCCGGCCTGGGCGACGCCGGCGACCGCATTTTCGGTACCCGCGTCGTTTGACCGGCCCAGGGGTCGGATCCCTTTTGCAGAAAGGGCTCTGACCCCGGTACTCAGCCCAGCGCGCGGGCCTTCAGTTCACCCTGCTCGTGCAGGGTCACGAAACGACCTTTCTCATCGCGCCCCAGCTGGGCCAGCGCCACCTGCGGGTCGTGGGTGAAGAACAGATGCACGTTGCGCGCCAGCTTGTCTTCCAGGAACTGGCGCTTCTCGTCGATCAGCAGTTCGGCATTGCGGTCGTACCCCATGGTGATCGGAACGTGCACCCAGGAGCGCCCGGGAATCAGATCGGCGCAGAACACCACGCCGCCGTGCGGCGCCTGGTCGGCGTGCGCGTGCCCGACAATCTCGGCCAGCATCAGCCCCGGGGTGTGGCCGTCGCTGTAGCTGAAGCGCACGCTGCGGCCCAGCACCTGCGAATACTCGCCCTCCACCACTTCCAGCCGACCACTGGCCTGCAGCAGCGCGGGCAGTTCGGCGATGAAGCTGGCCCGATCGCGCGGATGCGGCTGCAAGGCCCGTTGCCAGTGCTGCGCACCGACCACGAAGGTGGCATTGGGGAACAGCAGTTCCGGGCCACGGCCTTCGGTCCACGGCGCCAGCAGACCCCCTGCATGGTCGAAATGCAGGTGGCTGAGCACCACCACGTCGATATCTTCGTGCTCGAATCCGGCCTCGCGCAGCGAATCAATCAGCACGTGCCGGCTTTCCTGCACGCCGTAGCGCTCGCGCATACGCGGGTCGAAAAAGGCGCCGATACCCGTTTCAAACAGCACCGTCTTGCCTTCCAGCGGGCTGGCCAGCAGCGCACGGCAGGCCAGCTCGATGCGATTGAGCTCGTCCGGGGCCGCCCATTTTTCCCACAACGCGCGCGGCGCGTTGCCGAACATCGCCCCGCCATCCAGGCGCTGCGAGTTTCCACGAATCGACCATAGTTTCATGCGGCAATTATCTAGGTCCCCCTGTTAAATAATCGCTAGCCGGAAAATGCAGAACCCCGCCGGATGGCGGGGTTCGCGGAATCTGCTTTCGCCGGGCGTGGCCCGGCGCTACCCGCGCTTCAACGTGCCGGTACGACTTGGGCACTGCCCACCGGGTTGCGCGGATCGCTGCCGCCGAACAGTTTGTTCGCCTTGCGATCCCATTCCACGGTCTGCAGGTTGCCCCAGACGTGGCTGGAGCCGCGACCACCGGCCGCAACGTCGCCCGGCAGGTCGATCTTGTGGCCCATGGCCTGCAGCTGCTTCACGGTCCCGGCGTCGAACGCATCGCTCTCGGCCTCGATCAGGTCCGGCAGCCACTGGTGGTGGTAGCGCGGCAGCGCGGCAACCTGCTGCGCGTCCAGGCCTGCGTCATAGCCCAGGATGCCCAGCAGCACCATGGTGATGATGCGGCTGCCACCGGGCGTACCGAGCACGACCACTTTGTCGCTGTTTTCCATGAAGGTGGGTGTCATCGAGCTGAGCATGCGCTTGCCCGGCTTCGGAGCGTTGGCCGCATAGCCCATCACCCCGAACGCATTGGGGGTGCCCGGCTTCAGTGCGAAGTCGTCCATTTCATTGTTCAGCAGCACGCCGGTGCCCTTCGGAATCAGGCCCGAGCCGTACAGCAGGTTCACCGTCTGGGTGGCGCCCACGCGATTGCCATCGCGGTCGATGATCGAAAAATGGGTGGTTTCGTCATCTTCCAGCGGCGTCGGGTTGCCCGACAGCAGGTCGCTGGGGGTGGCCTTTTCCGGGTGGATGGTGGCGCGCAGGCCCTGGGCGTAGTCCTTGCTGGTCAGCACCTTCTGCGGAATCTGCACGAAATCCGGATCACCCAGGAAGAACGTGCGGTCACGATAGGCACGGCGCATGGCCTCCACCACCAGGTGGGTGCGGTGCGCCGGGTCCATCTGCTTGATGTCCCAGCCTTCCAGGATCTGCAGCATGCTGGCCAGGGCGATGCCACCGGACGACGGCGGCGGCGCGGTGGTGATCTTCCAGCCGTTGTAGTCGAACACGATCGGCTCGCGCAGCTTGACCTGGTAGCCGGCCAGCTCATCGGCGGTCCACTTGCCACCGGCCTGCTTCACCCCTTCCAGCAGCAGCTTGCCGGTCTGGCCCTTGTAGAAGCCATCACGACCGCCGGCCGCCAGGCGTTCCAGGGTCTGTGCCAGTTCGGGCTGCTTGAACAGATCGCCGGTGGCGATCGGCTTGCCATTGCGCAGGTAGACCTCGCGCGTGCCGGGGAAGCGCTCCATCACCTCACGGCGCGAGGCGTAGCCCTTGGCCATGCGCTCGTACACGGGGAAACCTTCGCGTGCGATGCGGATGGCCGGCTGCAGCGAGGTGGCCAGCGGCAGCTTGCCATGCTTGGCCGACAGCTCGACCAGCGCGGCCGGCAGGCCCGGAATGCCGGCCGACCAAGGGCCGTTGACCGAGCGGTCGCGGTCCAGGTTGCCCTGCTTGTCCAGGAATGCCTGCGGCGTGGCCGCGGTCGGCGCCGTCTCGCGCGCGTCCAGCATCACGTCCTTGCCGGTGGCCGCATCGTGCAGCAGGAAGAAGCCGCCACCGCCGAGGCCGGAGCTGATCGGTTCAACCACCGCCAGCGTGGACGACACCGCCACGGCCGCGTCGAAGGCGTTGCCGCCCTGGGCCAGGATATCGATGCCGGCCTGGGTGGCCAGCGCGTGACCACTGGCCACGGCAACCCCGTCGGGGCGCTCTGCGCGGGCCGGGGTCTGGGCAGGGCCAGCAGCCCACGCCTGGGGGCCCAGCAGCAGGCCAAGCAGCAACAAGGGGCGGACGATCAGCTTCATTCGGATGGGGGCTCCGCGTAGAGTTCGGGATGATCGTGCTGCAGCTGGCGCAGCTTGGCCAGCAGCTGGACTTCCGTTTCCACGATATCCGGGTCCGGATCGATGCATTCGACCGGGCAGACGACCACGCACTGCGGTTCGTCGAAATGACCCACGCATTCGGTGCAGCGCGCAGGGTCGATCAAGTAGATGGTTTCACCCATCGAAATGGCCTGGTTCGGGCAGGCCGGCTCGCAGACGTCACAGTTGACGCAGAGCTCATTGATTTTCAGCGACATGGCGATACTCCTCGCCCGCGCCTTGGGACAAGGACCGCCCCGCGCGGGCGCGCGGAACGGTCAGGTCATCAGCGGCACCCCTGGCAGGATGCCGCCCGGGCCACGCCGCAGCGTGGCCGCCACGGCTCGGTCTTACTTGGCTTCGACGAAAATGTACTCGGCGCCGGTCGGCTGCACGGCTGCCTGCACGCGGGCGTTGTCGGCCGACTGGCCGATGAACACCACGCGCACGCCCTTCATGGAATCGGGGGACACGTCCTTGAACACGGTCTGGATCATGTCAGCCATCTTGCCCGAGGCCGACGAACCGAAGGCCAGCATGTTGCCCGGCTGCACGCCACGGGCCACGGCCTGGGTCGCGCTTTCGGTCTGGCGCTCGTACTTGGCCTGGAAGTCCGGGTCCGATTCCGGCGAGAGGTAGTACAGGAACGGGCTGTTGGTGATGTTGCCCATGTTCTGGATCGCCACTTCCTGCAGGTACTTCTTCCAGCCTGCATCGTCTTCCTTGGCCGGGGCGACCAGGGCCTGCTTGGCGTCTTCGACCGGAGCGGCCTCTTCCTTCTTGCAGGCGGTGAAGGCCAGGGCAAACGAAGCGATCAGCATCGCGCGCATGGTGGTGTTCATGGGTTTCCTCCCGAGTGGTGCGTGTGGTTTACGTAATGGGGGTGCTTGGTACTACTGGCCCTGCCGCGCGGGCAGGATTTACGACTGTGCTGCCTTCGCTTCGCGGACCTTGCGCAGCGCTTCAAGCACGGCGGCCGGCACGAAGCCGGACACATCACCGCCCAGACGCGCGATCTCGCGGACCAGCGAGGACGAAATGAAGCTGTGCTGCTCGGCCGGGGTCAGGAACAGGGTCTCGACTTCCGGGATCAGGTGGCGATTCATGCTGGCCATCTGGAATTCGTATTCGAAGTCGGACACCGCGCGCAGGCCGCGCAGCAGCACCCCGCCCTGGACCGAACGTACGAAATGGGCCAGCAGGGTATCGAAACCGATGACCTCGACATTGCCGTGGTGGCCCAGGGCGCCCCGGGCCAGCTGCACACGCTGCTCCAGCGGCAGCGCCGGGCCCTTGGACGGGCTCTGCGCCACGCCCACCACGACCTTTTCGAACAACGGCGCGGCCCGGCTCACCAGATCGATGTGACCATTGGTGATGGGGTCGAACGTGCCAGGGTAGACGGCGATGCGGCGGTTGGCCACGGTCATGGGCGGTAACAGATGTTCAGATGAGGTCAAAGTGTAGCAGTGGCGCGCCGGTACAGGGCAAAGCGCACCTCGCGGGTGCCGCCCTCGCGGTGCAGCAGCCATTCCGGCGGCAGCACGGGCTCGTAGCCCGCCGGGGATTCCAGGTACAGCCAGGCATCGGCGGCGAGGTGGCGCGGCAGCTGGGCCAGCACGTCCTGCCACAGGCCGTCGGCGAACGGCGGATCGATGAACACCAGCGTGGCCTGCTGGGCTGGCGCACCCTGCAGCCAGCGCAGGGCATCGGCCTGGACCACGGTGACCTGGTCGGCGGCCTGCAGCTTGGCCACCGCGGCCGACAGGTTGCGGGCGAGCTGGGCATCGCGCTCGACCAGGGTGGCGTGGGCGGCACCGCGCGAAACAGCTTCCAGGCCCAGCGCGCCGCTGCCGGCGAACAGGTCCAGTACACGGGCGCCCGCCAGCCTGGGCATCAGCCAGTTGAACAGGGTTTCGCGCACGCGGTCGCTGCTGGGCCGCAGCCCCGGCAGGGTCGGCACCGGCAGGCGGGTATTGCGCCAGCGCCCGCCGATGATGCGGACCTGGCCGTCATTGCCCCCACGGCCGCTCACCGGCGCTCCCGCAGGGGGTTGTTCGAGAAATTCAGCATGGAGGGGATTGTAGTTCGGCCGGGCTTTGCCCGGCACCCGTTGAAGCAACGGCAACGGCCGAATCAACGTCAAAAGCGGGTGCGCTGGGGATGGCGAGGTGCGGAACGGCATCGGGGTCGGATCCCGTTGCTCCGCAACGGGCTCTGACCCGAGATTTGCATAGGTAATTGACAGAGTTCATCCACGCATGGCGTGGATCTACCGTGTCGACCAAGGTCGACACCTACCAACAGCCGCGGCGGACTGTCAGAGGTGGGGCGGTGTCGGAGTGCGGGGTGTCCGCGGCAAGGATGCCGCGGCCAAGCCTACAGGGACGTACTTGCGGCGTCCCCGCACTCCGACACCGCCCCGCCATCCCACGGGAATCCCGCTGTTGACGTTGACGTTGACGTTGATTCGGCGGGTGCAGGGCGCAGCCCTGCCCGACCAACCCCTTGATTTCGGGACAATCAGCCATACCCCTTGGCGAGGCCGCACGCGCTGGCGCGGCATTGCACACGGAGCCCTATCGATGACCGAGACCCACCAGACCGAAACCCTTGGCTTCCAGACCGAGGTCAAGCAGCTGCTGCAGCTGATGATCCACTCGCTGTACTCCAACAAGGAAATCTTCCTGCGCGAGCTGGTCTCCAATGCCGCCGACGCCGCCGACAAGCTGCGTTTCGAGGCCCTGACCCAGCCGGCGCTGCTGGAAGGTGACAGCGAGCTGCGCGTGCGCGTCAGCTTCGACGCCGCCGCCCACACCATCACCATCGACGACAACGGCATCGGCATGAGCCGCGCCGAAGCCATCGCCCACTTGGGCACGATCGCAAAATCCGGCACCGGCGATTTCCTGCGCCAGCTGTCCGGCGACCAGAAAAAGGACTCGCAGCTGATCGGCCAGTTCGGCGTCGGCTTCTACAGCGCCTTCATCGTTGCCGACGAAGTGGAAGTGACCTCGCGCCGCGCCGGCTTGGCCGCCGGCGAAGGCGTGCGCTGGACCTCGAGAGGCGAAGGCGATTTCGAAGTCGCCACCGTCGACAAGGCCGAGCGCGGTACCCGCATCGTGCTGCACCTGAAGGACGGCGAGCACGACTTCGCCGACGGCTGGCGCCTGCGCAGCATCCTGAAGAAATACTCCGATCACATCGGCCTGCCGATCCAGATGCCGAAGGAAGGCGACGACGCCGCCGGCGAGTGGGAGACCGTCAACCGTGCCAGCGCGCTGTGGACCCGCCCGCGCACCGAGATCAGCGACGCCGAGTACACCGAGTTCTACAAGCACGTGGCGCACGACCACAGCGATCCGCTGGCGTGGAGCCACAACAAGGTCGAAGGCAAGCTGGAATACACCTCGCTGCTGTACGTGCCCGGCCGCGCGCCGTTCGACCTGTACCACCGCGACGCGCCCAAGGGCCTGAAGCTGTACGTGCAGCGCGTGTTCGTGATGGACCAGGCCGAGCAGTTCCTGCCGCTGTACCTGCGCTTCATCAAGGGCGTGGTCGATTCCAACGATCTCTCGCTGAACGTGTCGCGCGAAATCCTGCAGTCCGGCCCGGTCATCGATTCGATGAAGGCCGCGCTGACCAAGCGCTCGCTGGACATGCTGGACAAGCTGGCCACCGACAAGCCCGAGCAGTACGCCAGCTTCTGGAAGGAATTCGGCCAGGTGCTGAAGGAAGGCCCGGCCGAGGACTACAACAACCGCGAGAAGGTGGCCGGGCTGCTGCGCTTCGCCTCCACCCATGGCGAGGCCGATGCGCAGAGCGTGTCGCTGGCCGATTACATCGGCCGCATGGCCGAGGGCCAGGACAAGATCTACTACCTGACCGGCGAGAGCTACAGCCAGGTGCGCAACAGCCCGCACCTGGAAGTGTTCCGCAAGAAGGGCGTGGAAGTGCTGCTGCTGACCGACCGTATCGACGAGTGGCTGATGGGCTACCTGATCGATTTCGACGGCAAGGGCTTCGTCGACATCGCCCGTGGCGATCTGGATCTGGGCGCGCTGGAAAGCGAGGCGGACAAGCAGGAACAGGAGGCGGCCGCCAAGGACAAGCAGGCGCTGGTCGAACGCTTGAAGACGGTGCTGGGCGACGACGTGGCCGAAGTGCGGGTGTCGCACCGCCTGACCGATTCACCGGCGGTGCTGGCGATCGGCGAACAGGACCTGGGCCTGCAGATGCGCCAGATCCTGGAAGCGAGCGGGCAGAAGGTGCCCGACAGTAAGCCGGTGCTGGAAATCAACCCGGGCCACCCGCTGATCGCCAAGCTCAATGCCGAAGCCGATGGCGCCCGCTTCGATGACCTTGGCCGGGTGCTGTTCGACCAGGCCGCGCTGGCCGCCGGTGACAGCCTGAAGGACCCGGGCGCCTATGTGGCGCGCCTGAACAAGCTGTTGCTGGAGCTGTCGGCCTGACCG
Organism: Stenotrophomonas sp.; assembly: GCF_032056425.1. Lineage (GTDB taxonomy): Bacteria > Pseudomonadota > Gammaproteobacteria > Xanthomonadales > Xanthomonadaceae > Stenotrophomonas. Next base: position 42,523 of record NZ_DAMBCN010000017.1, on the reverse strand, counting down.
AAACGGTTGCGCCGGGCAGGGCCCGGCGCAACCCCGCTTTGGTAGGTGCCAACCTTGGTTGGCACATCAAGGGCGTGTCAACCAAGGTTGACACCTACCGGGGCCAGTCAGTTCAGGCGTTCCGGTCCAACAGCGTTCCCAGCATCTGGTCCTGGCGGCGCACCAGCGCGGCATTGGCAGCGAAAGCCACCACCTCGGTTTTCGCCGCCAGCAGGTCGCCCAGCGGCGCGCTGGCATCCGGCGCTGCGGTGGCGACAGACGCCTCCACCCCAGCCTGCTCCACGGCGCTGCGCTGCACCTGCAGCCGCTGTGCATCCGGGGTCGCCAGGTTGGCCACGTTGTGTGCGGCCACCTGCACGCCCTGCTGGGCGGCGCGCATGCCGGAAAGAGCGGTTCCCATCACGCTGTTCATGTTTGCCTCCGGGCCGCCCAACGCAGCCCTCCGTACCCGTTAGCGGCCGGTCGGCCGCAACCTTCAGTCCACATCGGGCCGACAGGCCCGAGTGGTAGCATATCCCCCTGATTTCAGCGCCTTTTGCCAATGCTCAGTTTTTTCCGCCGCAAGAAGCCCCAGGACGCCGCCGCTCCGGACGCGCCCAAGACCCAGCACTACTCGGCTGAAGAGCTGGCGGCGGCGTTCCCGTCTGCCGCGCCGGCCGAGCAAGCCCCCAGCGCTGCGGTAGCCGAGCCCGCGCCGGCTGCCCCGGCACCGGTACAGTCCCCCGTTGCCGAAGCGCCGCCGCTGCAGGCCGACGAGCCGGTGGTCGTGACCGAAGACGTGCAGGCCGAAGCGCTCGCCGCGGCCGCCGTGCTGGCCCCGCTGGCCCCGGTCGTTCCCGCCGAGGAGCCGCCCGCGCCCGCAGCCGACCTGCCTGCCCTGGTGGACGCCCCGCCGGCCCCGGCCGGCAAGCCGGGCTGGCGCGAGCGCCTGCGCAACAGCGTCATCGCGCGCAGCTTCGGCGGCCTGTTCTCACGCAACCCCAAGCTCGACGACGACCTGCTGGACGAGCTGGAAACCGCGCTGATCACCGCCGACGTCGGCGTGGGCGCCACCACCGATCTGGTGGAAGGCCTGCGCAAGCGCATGAAATCGCGCGAATTCGCCGATGCCAATGCCCTGCTGGCCGCGCTGCGCAGCGAACTGATCGCGATCCTGCAGCCGGTGGCCCAGCCGCTGGTGATCGATCGCAATGCCAAGCCGTTCGTGGTGCTCACCGTCGGCGTCAACGGGGTCGGCAAGACCACCACCATCGGCAAGCTGGCCAAGCGCTTCAAGGACGATGGGCACAGCCTGATGCTGGCCGCCGGCGATACCTTCCGTGCCGCCGCCGTGGCCCAGCTGCAGGCCTGGGGCGAGCGCAACGGTGTGGCCGTGGTCGCCCAGGGCCAGAACGCCGACGCCGCTTCGGTGGCCTACGACGCCCTGCAGGCCGGCAAGGCCCGTGGCACCTCGGTGCTGATTGCCGACACCGCTGGCCGCCTGCATACCCAGTCCGGCCTGATGAACGAACTGGGCAAGATCCGCCGCGTGCTCGGCAAGATCGATGAAACCGCCCCGCACGAAGTGCTGATGGTGATCGACGGCACCACCGGCCAGAACGCACTCTCGCAGCTGCGCCAGTTCAATGCTGCGGTGAAGGTGACCGGCCTGGTGGTGACCAAGCTGGATGGCACCGCCAAGGGCGGCGTGGTGTTTGCGCTGGCCCGTGAGTTCGGCATTCCGATCCGCTTTGCCGGCATCGGTGAACGTCCGGAAGACCTGCGCGTGTTCGATCCGGAAGCCTTTGTCGACGCCCTGCTGCCTGAAGCACTGGGCGGCTGATACACCGCGCAGCCACGCATGGCGTGGCTCTGCTGCCCCGCGCGCGACGCCTTGGTAGAGCCACCCCACGGGTGGCTGCCTTTCCCCGGAACACACATGCCCCGCCAGCCGCACGCCAGCGCCGACACTGCCCAGGACGACCGCTTCGTCGCCCGCCTGCTGCGCTGGTTCGATGACCACGGCCGCCACGACCTGCCCTGGCAGCACCCGCGCAGCCCCTACCGGGTCTGGCTGTCGGAGATCATGCTGCAGCAGACCCAGGTGGCCACGGTCATCCCGTATTTCCACCGCTTCCTGCAGCACTTCCCGACCCTGCCCGACCTGGCCGCCGCCAGCAACGATGCGGTGATGGCGCAGTGGGCCGGGCTGGGCTACTACGCCCGTGCGCGCAACCTGCACGCGGCCGCCAAGCGCTGCGTGGCGCTGCACGACAGCGAACTGCCGCGCGACTTCGAGGCGCTGCACGCGTTGCCCGGCATCGGCCGCAGCACCGCTGGCGCGATCCTCAGCCAGGCCTGGAACGACCGGTTCGCGATCCTCGATGGCAATGTCAAACGCGTGCTCAGCCGCTACCACGGCATCGAGGGCTTCCCCGGCCTGCCGGCGATCGAGAAGCAGTTGTGGGCACTGGCCGAAGGTCATGTTGCGCAGGTGCCCGAGGGGCGCATGGCCGATTACACCCAGGCGCAGATGGATCTGGGCGCGACGGTCTGCAGCCGGGCCAAACCGGCCTGCGTGATCTGCCCGCTGCAGGACGACTGCGCGGCCCGCCGCGAAGGTCGTACTGCCGAACTGCCCACCGCCAAGCCCAGCAAGACCCTGCCCGAGCGCGAGGCAGTGGCCCTGCTGCTGCGCGATGCACGGCAACGCGTACTGCTGCAGAAGCGGCCGGACACCGGCATCTGGGCCCAGTTGTGGACCCTGCCCCAGGCCGATGCCGGCAGTGACCTGCAGGACTGGTTCGACGCCAACGTGGACGGCTCACTGGAAGATGCCGAAGCGCTGCCGCTGCTGCAGCACACCTTCAGCCATTACAGACTGCACCTGCAGGTATTGTCACGGCAGGTATCCGGCCTGCGCGTGGAGGAGCCCACGCTGCGCTGGGTCGCGGCCGATGAACTGCCCGCGCTGGGCCTGCCCGCGCCGATCCGCAAGCTGCTGGAAGGCATCGGCCCCAAGGTGCCGAAACGAAAGACCCCGAAAACCCGCAACCACGAGTAACCACCATGCCCCGTACCGTCTTCTGCCACTACGAACAACGCGATGCCGAGGGCCTGGATTTCGTGCCCTACCCCGGTGAGCTGGGCCAGCGCGTGTTCAATCACATCGGCAAGCCCGCCTGGACGGCGTGGCTGGCGCACCAGACCATGCTGATCAACGAAAACCGGCTGTCGCCGCGCGATCCGAAGCATCGCGCCTTCCTGGAAACGGAGCTGGTCAAGTTCCTGTTTGAAAAGGATGCGGAAAAGCCGGCTGGCTTCACCCCCGAGGCCTGAGCCGGTAGCGCCGGGCCATGCCCGGCGACCAGATATCCGCGGGGCATGGCCCGGCGCTACCCGATTATTCTGCAGGCGCTTCGCGCTCCTGTACCTGCGCCTGGCGCATTTCTTTTTCCTCCGCCCGCAGTGCTTTCACATCCAGCGCGCGGATGGTCTTGATGAAGCACGGCAGGCGTGGGCCACCGGTCGGGTCGCGCACCAGCACCTTGTCGAACGCTGCCGTCACCCGGCCCATGTGGCTGGTCAGGCCGATGGCCGGCGCGAAGGAAAGATCCTGGCAGGGCCCGGTCAGCTCCAGCAGATAGGCCTCGCTGGGCCGGGTCCACACCGCCAGCGCACTGTCACCCAGCTCGGTCCAGCCATTGAGCGTGCCGAAGAACTGCATGTCCTTCTGCGGCGCACCCGCATGGGCGCGGTACAGATCCAACCGCTCGGCACTGCTCAACCGGCCAGTGGTGGCACACGCGGCCAGCGCCAGGCACATCCCGGCCAGCAACAACGGGGTCTTCATGGGCGTCTCCACGGGGTACTGCGCCCATCATGCGCCCCGCCGGGCAACACCGGCGAAACGATGAACCGCCCAATTCAGCCGCTGGTAGGCGAGACCGGCCCGCACGCAGCCTTGGCAGGTGCCCACCTTGGTGGGCACACCCTGCCTCAGACGTCGGCGTGCGCCAGCGCGTGCAAGCGCCCCTCACGCAGCTCCAGCACCCGGTCCAGGCGTCGGGCCAAGCTGCGATCGTGGGTCACCAGCACCAGGCTGGTATGGCGGGCGCGATTGAGGTCCAGCATCAGCTCGAACACCGTTGCCGCCGTGCGATCGTCCAGGTTGCCAGTCGGTTCGTCACCCAGCACGCAGGCCGGGTGATTCACCAGCGCGCGTGCCACGGCCGCGCGCTGGCGTTCGCCACCGGACAGCTCGCCCGGCTTGTGGTCCAGGCGATGCCCCAGGCCAACGGCCTCCAACAGCGCGGTAGCGCGCGTGCTCGCCTCAGCCACCGCCGTCCCGGCCAGCATCACCGGCATCATCACGTTTTCCAGCGCGGTGAATTCGGGCAGCAGGTGGTGGAACTGGTAGACGAAGCCCAGCGCCTGGTTGCGCAGCAGGCCGCGCGCGGTGTCCGACAGCGCCGACATGCGCTGGCCGGTCACGTACACCTCGCCGGCGCTGGGCACGTCCAGCCCGCCCAGCAGGTGCAGCAGCGTGCTCTTGCCGGCGCCGGATGCGCCGATGATCGCCACCGTCTCGCCGGCATTCACCCGCAGGTCCAGGCCATCGAACACCGGGGTCTGCATGCGGCCTTCGGCGTAGGTCTTGCCCAACGCTTCGGCGCGGATCACTTCATCGCCACGGTTGACGATCTTATTCATAGCGCAGGGCCTCGGCCGGCTGGGTGCGTGCGGCCCGCCAGGCGGGGTAAAGGGTGGCCAGGAAACTCATCAGCAGCGCGATCAGGGTGATCGCCACGATGTCGCCGGTCTGCATGTCGGTGGGCAGGCCGGTGATGTAGTACACGTCCTCCGGCAGCAGCTTCACGTTGAACACCGATTCGATCGCGCCCAGGATGCGTTCCAGGTTCAGGGTGAGGGTGATGCCGCCGATCAGGCCGGCCAGGGTGCCGAAGATGCCGATCAGCGAGCCCTGCACCATGAACACCTGCATCACTCCGCCCGGGGTCAGGCCCAGCGTGCGCAGGATCGCGATGTCGGCCTGCTTGTCGGTCACCAGCATCACCTGCGAGGACACCAGGTTGAATGCACCCATGGCGATGATCAGCGACAGCAGGATGCCCATCACCACTTTTTCCATGCGCAGCGAGTGGTACAGGTTGGCGTTCTGCTGGGTCCAGTCACTTACCCGGTAGGCCCCGCCGAGGTTCTGCGCCAGGTCCACGCCCACCTCCAGCGAGCGGTCCATGTCGTGCAGCTTCAAGCGGACACCGGTGGCGCCATCACTGCGCAGCACGCGCTGCAGGTCCTGCATGTTGGCAAAGCCAACGCCACGATCCACTTCGTTGTAGCCGGCCTCGAAGATGCCGCTGACCGTGAAGCGCTTCATTCGCGGCACGGCGCCGGCAGGCGTACCCTGCACTTCGGCGAAGGTGACCAGCACCTGGTCGCCCACGTCCACGCCCAGCCAGATGGCCAGCTCCTTGCCCAGCAGCAGGTTGAAGCTGCCCGGCTTGAGGCTGTCGTAGCTGCCCTTGACCACCTTCTGGTCGATCACCGACACCTTCGGTTCCAGCGCCGGGTCGATCCCCTGCACGATGGCCCCCTGCACGCGCGGGCCGCTGATCATCGACTGGATCTCGATGTACGGCGCGGCGCCGGCCACGCGCGGGTCCTTGCTGGCCACGTCCACCACCCGCATCCAGTCCGGCATGGGTTCGCCGTCACGGCTGATGGTGGTGTGGGCGGTCATCTGCAGCAGGCGGCTGCGGATTTCCTTCTGGAAACCGCTCATGACCGCCAGGGTGGTGATCAGCACCGTCACGCCGAGCGCAATGCCCAGGATCGATGCCATCGAGATGAAGGAGATGAAGCCGTTGCGGCGCTTGGCGCGCAGGTAGCGCAGGCCGATGGCCACGGGAATGGGTTTGAACATGCAGGCACGCCGGTCAATTCAGCTTATGGTGCCACCGACCGGGGCCGACGGGAAACCGCGCGTGCTGCCACGGCCAGTCGCAGTTCACGTCGCTGCGCGCGATCAAGCACATCCGGCCAGAACAACAGGTACCGGCGGCGACCCTGCTGGCGCCAGCGCAGCAGCAGCCACGGTCCTCGTTCCAGCAGCCCGGGGCTGTCGATGTCCTGCCCGCCTACCTGCAGCGGCGCCGGCAGCGGAGGCAGCAGCAGCACGCGCCGCGGCCGGTACAGCCGCCAGGCCAGTTCGGCCAAGCCCAGCACCCAGACTGCCGCCAGGACGGGCCAGTACAACGCGTGCGGCAGCGCCGACGCCTGCAGCTGCCAGGGGGCGGCGATCAGCACCGCCAGCTGCGCTGCGGCCTGCAGGCGCGAGGGTCGCCACTCAAGCCTTGAGGGCGAGGATCTTCTGCATGAGCGGAATGGCGTGGGCATGCGGGCAGGCCTCGTAGCCCATGAACCAGCGCCACAACTTATCGTCCTCGCACTCCAGCAGGAACAGGAAAACCTCGCGCTCATCGGTCGGCGCAGTGCCCCATTCGCGGTCCAGGTAGCGCTCGAACAGCTGGTCCAGTTCGCGCATGCCGCGGCGGCAGCGCCAGCGCAGCTTTTTCAGCAGGACGTCTTCTTCCATCGTGTTTCTCCAGATACAGCAAAGCCACGCATGGCGTGGCTCTACTGGGGGTACAGCCACGCATGGCGTGGATGTACCGGGTACCGCCGGCATGTATCAGGCGCGGCGTTCCATCATCAGCTTCTTGATCTCGGCAATCGCCAGCGCCGGGTTCAGGCCCTTCGGGCAGGTGCGGGCGCAGTTCATGATGGTGTGGCAGCGGTACAGCTTGAACGGATCTTCCAGATCGTCCAGGCGCGCACCAGTGTCTTCATCGCGCGAGTCGATGATCCAGCGGTAGGCCTGCAGCAGGATCGCCGGGCCCAGGTAACGCTCACCGTTCCACCAGTAGCTGGGGCAGCTGGTCGAGCAGCAGGCGCACAGGATGCACTCGTACAGGCCGTCCAGCTTCTTGCGGTCTTCCGGCGACTGCAGGCGCTCACGGTCCGGCGGCGCCGGGGTCTGGGTACGGATCCACGGCTTGATCGAGGCGTACTGCGCGTAGAAGTGGGTCAGATCCGGAACCAGATCCTTCACCACGTTCATGTGCGGCAGCGGGTAGATCGGCACTTCCTTCTTGCCGCAGTCCGCGATGGCGCGGGTGCAGGCCAGGGTGTTGGTGCCGTCGATGTTCATCGCGCACGAACCGCAGATACCTTCGCGGCACGAGCGGCGGAAGGTCAGGGTCGGGTCGATCTCGTTCTTGATCTTGATCAGCGCGTCCAGGACCATCGGGCCGCAGGCGTCCAGATCGATCTCATAGGTATCGGTGCGCGGATTGCTGTCGTCGTCCGGACTCCAGCGGTAGATCTTGAAGGTACGCACGTTCTTGCCACCGGTCTTGGCGGGGAAGTGCTGGCCCTTCGTGATCTTGGAATTCTTGGGGAGTGAAAACTCGGCCATGGCTGCTCTCGTTGGCTCAGGCGGCCCGCGCCCGTAGGCGCGGATTGCATGGTAGGCGGGGTCGGATCAGTACACGCGCGGCTTCGGCGGCACCACGGACACGTCGTCGGTCAACGTGTACATGTGCACCGGGCGGTAATCGAAGCTGCACTTGCCCTTCTCGTCCACGCTGACCAGGGTGTGCTTCTGCCAGTTGACGTCGTCGCGGTCCGGATAGTCCTCGTGCGCATGCGCACCACGGCTTTCCTTGCGCTGTTCGGCCGAGTTGATCGTCGCCACCGCGTTGAGCAGCAGGTTGTTCAGCTCATAGGTCTCGATCAGGTCCGAGTTCCAGACCAGCGAGCGGTCGGAGACCTTCACGTCCTGGAACGAGTCGAAGATCTTGTCCATCTTCTCGCAGCCTTCCTTCAGCGTCTGGCTGGTGCGGAAGACCGCGGCGTCGGCCTGCATGGTGCGCTGCATGCGGTCGCGGATGACCGAGGTCGGGGTATCGCCGTTGGCGTGGCGCAGCTTGTCCAGCAGGCCCAGCGCCTTGTCGCAGGCATCGGCCGGCAGCGGCTTGTGCGCGGCGCCCGGCTTGATGGTCTCGGCGCAGCGGTTGGCCACCGCACGGCCGAACACCACCAGGTCGAGCAGCGAGTTCGAGCCCAGGCGGTTGGCGCCGTGCACGGAGACGCAGGCCGCTTCGCCGATGGCGTACAGGCCCGGCACCACGGCGTTGTCGTTGTCGCCGACCTTCTGCACCACTTCACCGTGGTAGTTGGTCGGGATGCCGCCCATGTTGTAGTGCACGGTCGGAATGACCGGGATCGGCTGCTTGTGCACGTCGACGCCGGCGAAGATGCGGGCGCTCTCGGCGATGCCCGGCAGCTTCTCGTCGATCACGCCCGGGCCCAGGTGGGTCAGGTCGAGCAGGATGTGATCCTTGTGCTCGCCGACGCCGCGGCCTTCGCGGATTTCGATGGTCATCGAACGGCTGACCACGTCGCGCGAGGCCAGGTCCTTGTAGTGCGGTGCGTAGCGTTCCATGAAGCGCTCGCCCGAACTGTTGCGCAGGATGCCGCCTTCACCGCGGACACCCTCGGTGATCAGGCAGCCGGCGCCGTAGATACCGGTCGGGTGGAACTGCACGAACTCCATGTCCTGCATGGCGATGCCGGCACGCATGGCCAGACCGCCACCGTCGCCGGTGCAGGTGTGCGCCGAGGTGGCGCTGAAGTACGCACGGCCGTAGCCGCCGGTGGCCAGCACCACGCCCTGGGCGCGGAACAGGTGCAGCGTGCCGTCGGACATGTCCAGGGCCAGCACGCCACGGCACACGCCTTCGTCATCGAAGATCAGGTCGAGGGCGAAGTACTCGATCATGAAGCGCGCATCGTGCTTCAGCGACTGCTGGTACAGGGTGTGCAGCATGGCGTGACCGGTACGGTCGGCCGCCGCGCAGGTACGCTGCGCCGCCGGGCCTTCGCCGTACTTGGTGGTCATGCCACCGAACGGACGCTGGTAGATCTTGCCTTCGGCGGTACGGCTGAACGGCACGCCATAGTGTTCCAGCTCGATGATGGCCGGAATGGCCTCACGGCACATGTATTCGATGGCGTCCTGGTCGCCCAGCCAATCCGACCCCTTGATGGTGTCGAAGAAGTGGTAGCGCCAATCGTCTTCGCCCATGTTGGCCAGCGCGGCGGAAATACCGCCCTGCGCGGCGACGGTGTGCGAACGGGTCGGGAACACCTTGGTCAGACACACGGTCTGCAGGCCCTTGGCGGCCAGGCCGAACGTGGCGCGCAGGCCGGCGCCGCCGGCGCCCACCACGACCATGTCGTACTTGTGTTCAGTAATCTTGTAAGCGGACATCTAATCTGGATTCCTGTCTTGTGCCTGGGCTCAGGCGACGCCGAGGGCGATGCGGCCCACCGCAAACACGCTGACGATCATGCCGAGCACGGCCACGAACTTCACGAAGGTCTGCAGCACCAGGGCCAGCAGCGATTCGTGGATGTAATCTTCCAGCACCACCTGCAGGCCCAGCTGGGCGTGCCAGAACATGGCGATGAGCAGGCCGATCAGCGGCACTGCGTTCCACGGCTTGGCGATGGCGGCGGTGGCGGTCACGTAATCGGCACCGGCCAGGCGCACCACGAAGACCAGGAACCACAGGCCCAGCACCACCAGCGCGGCGGCGGTCAGGCGCTGGTGCACGAAATGTTCGGTACCGGTCTTGGCCGAACCCAGGCCGCGCACGGTCTTCAGCGGGGTACGGAACTTGTTCGACTTGCTCATGCAGCACCTCCCAGCAGCACATAGGCCCACACCAGCGCGGTGATCACCAGGCTGCCGAAGACCGAGATCCAGCTGCTGCGCACGAAGGCAGGAATGCTGAAACCAATGGCGAAGTCCTGCACGATGTGGCGGATGCCATTGCACAGGTGGTAGGCGAACGACCATGTCCACGCGAACAGGAACACGCGGCCGTACCAGGCCCCGGCATGGCCGGTGTAGCAGTTCCAGGATTCGGGCCCCATCATCAGGGCCAGAAGGCCCGCAGCGATGATGAGGGCACCAACAGACAGAAAGACGCCAGTGGCTCGATGCAGGATCGAGGTGGCCATCTGAATCTGCCAGCGATACACCTGAAGGTGCGGGGAAAGTGGGCGTTGTCTGGTCGCCATTCGCTGGGCTCGTTGTCTCGGCTGGGCGGCACGCGGCCGCGTTGGCTCAATGCTGATCAGAAATCGATGCAGCGTCCGTTTTTCTCCCAATCGCCGTACCGCACCGGATCAAGTCCGCCGCGGCCGCCGAATTCTTCTTCCACCTTTTCCGGTTCCACAGGCACAGGTGCCGCGGGGACCAGCGGGGCTTCAGCTTCGGCGTCGGGAGTGGGGGTTGTTTGGCCTATCATGTTCGGTCTCGCAACGCACAAATTTTAGACCTCGTTCACGTGCCTGACAACCTGCCCCCTGCTTTCGTCGCATATCCGCACCTTCCGGGCCACCAGCTGGTGAGCCTGCAGGGCGTCGATGCGGCCGCGTTCGCCCATGCCCAGTTCAGCAGCGACGTGACCGCCCTGCCCCTGCTGCACTGGCAATGGAGCGCCTGGTTGAGCGCCAAAGGGCGCACCCTGGCGGTGTTCCAGCTGCTGCGGCTGGCCGAAGATCACGTAATGCTGGTGCTGGCCGACGGCGACGCCGATGCGATTGCGTCGCAACTGCAACGGTTCGTGTTCCGGCGCAAGGTGAAGCTGCAGGTGCACACGGATCTGATGGTGACCGGCGCATTCACAGCGCCCGAAGCGGCCAGTGGCGCGGCCATCGCGCGTGCCGAAGGCGCTGACTGGGAACTGGACCTGGGCAGTGATGCGCTGCCGCGCACCCTGCGCATCGGCGCGGCGACAGCGGACGCCGAGGGCGATCCGGCGGCCTTCGCGGCAGCCTGGCGCCAGGCCGACCTGCGCTTCGGCCTGCCGCGGCTGGACGCCAGCCAGCGCGAAGTGTGGACCCCCCAGCAGCTGGGGCTGGACCGCCTGAACGGGTACAGCGTGAAGAAGGGCTGCTATCCGGGCCAGGAAATCGTGGCCCGCACTCACTTCCTGGGCAAGGCCAAGCGCGCGGTGCAGCTGCTGCACACCGCCGCGCCGGCCCAGGCCGGTGAAGCGGTGCAGCAGGGTGGCGCGGCACTGGGCACGATCGCCAGCGTGGCCGGAGACCTGACCCTGGCGGTGCTGCCGCTGGAAACGAGCGATGGCGAACTGCAGGTCGGCGGCGTGGCCGCCCAGCGCGTGCCGCTGCTGGACGGCCTGGCACGCTGAACCCAGCGGACGGGTGCGGACCTGACCTGGTAGGTGCGGACCTTGGCCCGCACTGCCTCTGCCGGCATCCCATCCACGCATGGCGTGGATCTACGGGGGCCCCCACTTCTTCCACGCATGGCGTGGATCTACGTGAACCCCGCCTTGGTAGGTGCGGACCTTGGTCCGCACACCGGCGAAGCCGGCTTACAGGCGCTCGCCGGTTTCTGCGCTGAAGAAGTGCAGGCCCTGCGGGTGGATCGCCACGCGGATCTCCTCGCCCACCGCCGGCAGCGCCTGCGGCGCCACGCGCATGGTCAGTGCATGCTGGCCACTGCTCAGGTTGACGAAGATTTCATTGCCGACCGGCTCGATGCCCTCGATGCGCGCCATGAAGGCATGCGCATCGTCGGCGGCCGCCGGCTGCAGATGCTCCGGGCGCACGCCCACGGCAACCGGCTTCTGCAGCCAGGCCGGGTCGATGGTGGCCTGGCCCAGCGGCGCACGCCATTGGCCATCAACCACGCTCACGCCACCGGCATCGCCCTGCAGCGTGCCACGCAGCACGTTCATCGCCGGACTGCCCAGGAAACCGGCCACGAACAGGTTGGCCGGACGGTCGTACAGCGCCATGGGCGTGTCGATCTGCTGGATGATGCCGTCCTTGAGCACCACGATGCGCTGGCCCAGGGTCATCGCTTCCACCTGGTCGTGGGTCACGTAGATCATGGTGGTGCCCAGCTTGCGGTGCAGCTGCGCGATTTCGGTACGCACGCTGTGGCGCAGTTTGGCATCCAGGTTGGACAGCGGCTCGTCCAGCAGGAACACCGCCGGTTCGCGTACCAGTGCGCGGCCCAGGGCCACGCGCTGGCGCTGGCCACCGGACATCGCCTTGGGCAGCTTGTCCATCATCTCGGTCAGGCCCAGCGTCTGCGCCGCCTCGGCAATGCGCTTGTCGATGGTCGCCTTGTCATGGCCGCGCAGTTTCAGACCGAAGGCCAGGTTCTCGGCCACGGTCATGTGCGGGTACAGCGCGTAGCTCTGGAACACCATGGCGATGTCGCGATCCTTCGGCGCCACGTCGTTGACCACGCGATCACCAATGGTGAGCGTGCCGCCGCTGATTTCCTCCAGGCCCGCCACCATCCGCAGCAGCGTCGACTTGCCGCAGCCGGATGGCCCCACCAGCACCATCAGCTCGCCGTCGGCCACCTCGAACGTGGCGTCCTTCACTGCGACCTGGCCGTTGTCGTAGACCTTGCGCACACCCTGCAACTGCACTTTTGCCATATCACTCTATCCAGTCCGCCCGGTGCCGGGCTGTCATTGGGGACTGCCTTCGGCCCTCCCGATGGCAGTGATGATTGCGCGGTCGCCGCATGACGGCGAGCACTGCAATCGAATACAGTTGCCCATTCTGCCATGTAAACGTTTTCACGTGGCACTATCCGATCGTCGGCGCGCACCGACCTGCAACAGCGGCCAATCGAAAGCGGGCCGTTGCGGTGGTTTCGAATGGAACGGTTGCCCGGACGCACGGAAAACCGCCCCCAGCGAACCTCGGACAGACAGTAGCGCGGATGTCCCCTGAACCCAGCCATGAAGCGATTGACAACGATGTCACCCGGATCTGAAACTCGAGCGATGCACGACACCCTCTTCCTGTTTGGTGCCACAGGTGATCTGGCCCAGCGCTACCTGTTCCCTTCGCTGCTGCGCCTGCTCGGCGACGGCCTGCTGCCGGAGGATTTCCGCATCCGTGCGCTGGCCCTGTCCGGCCACGACACCGAAGCCTTCCATGACATCCTGCGTCCGCGCCTGCAGCAGGCCATGCCCATGGCCAGCCAGGACGACATCGCCGCCCTGCTGCGCCGCATCGACTACCGCTCGGTGGACCTGCGCGACGTCGACTCGGTGGCCGCCGCGGTGTCGGACCTGGTGCACCGCCGCTGCGTCAGCTACCTGGCCATTCCGCCGGGCCTATACATCTCCACCTGCGAAGGCCTGGCCAAGGGCGGCGCGCTGGCATCGCCGGCTCGCCTGATGCTGGAAAAGCCGATCGGCAGCGACAGCGAAAGCGCTGAAGATATCATCAGCACCATCGGCCAGTGGATCGACGAAGACCGCGTGTTCCGCCTGGACCACTACCTGGGCAAGGCCGCGGTGCAGAACCTGATCGCCCTGCGCTTCGGCAACACGCTGCTGGAAGCAGTGTGGAACCGCAATTACATCGAATCGGTGCACATTCTGGTGGCCGAGAGCGAAGGCGTGGACGGCCGCGATGCCTACTACGCCCGCTCCGGCGCGCTGCGCGACATGGTGCAGAGCCACATCCTGCAGCTGCTGTGCATGGTCGCCATGGAGCCGCCGGCATCGCTGGAAGCCGACCGCATCCGCGACGAGAAGGTCAAGGTACTGCGCGCCCTGCGCCCGCTCGATGCAAAGAACGCCGCCCGTGACAGCGTGCGTGGCCGCTACACCGCCGGCAGCATCAACGGCCAGCCGGCCCAGGCCTACCAGCCACCGGAAGGCAGCGACGTGGAAACCTTCGCCGGTGTCACCGCGCACATCGACAACTGGCGCTGGAGCGGCGTGCCGTTCCACCTGGTCACCGGCAAGCGCCTGCCCGAGCGCACCACCCGCGTGGTGGTCACCCTGAAGCCGGTCACCCATTGGCTGTTCGAGCGCCCGCAGCGTGCGCAGGCCGCGCCGAACCGCCTGGTGTTCCAGCTGCAGCCGCAGGAAAACATCGAACTGGGCCTGATGAGCAGCCTGGCCGGGCCCGAATGGGGCGCACTGGAACTGCACCCGCTGGAACTGGAACTGTCGGTGCCGACCGGCCTGCACCGCCGCATCGCCTACGAACGCCTGTTCCTGGATGCCTTCAACGGCAACCACACCCTGTTCGTGCGCGATGACGAAGTGCGCGCCGCGTGGGCGTGGATCGACAGCGTGGCCGACGCCTGGAAGGACGCCAAGCTGCCGCTGGAACCCTACCCGGCCGGCCAGTGGGGCCCGGGCAGCGCAACCGGGTTCCTGCCGCAGGGCGTGGATGCTCCCGACAGCGGAGCGTCGGCATGAGTGCCGCCAGCCAGCCGGTGCTGGTCGCCGACATCGGTGGCACCAATGCCCGCTTCGCCTTGGCCGACACCTCGCAGGACGCGCCGCTGCTGAAGGACAGCATCCGCGAGTACGCCGTGGCCGAGTTCCCCTCGCTGGGCGATGCCGCGCGCCACTACCTGGAACAGGCTGGCGCCAGCGCCCGCCGCGGCGTCTTCGCCGTGGCCGGCCGTGTGGATGGCGATGAAGCCCGCATCACCAACCACCCCTGGGTGATCTCGCGCAGTCGCACCGCAGCCATGCTCGGCTTCGACGAACTGCACCTGATCAACGATTTTGCCGCCCAGGCCATGGCCGTGGCACTGCTGCAGCCGCACGACGTGGTGCAGATCGGTGGCGCGCACTGGACCCCGGCCGCGCCGGGCCAGTCGCGCAACTACGGCGTCATCGGCCCGGGCACCGGGCTGGGCGTGGGCGGCCTGCTGGTGCGCCACGGCCGCAGTTACCCGCTGGAAACCGAAGGCGGCCATGTCAGCTTCCCGCCGGGCACGCCCGAGGAAATCCGCATTCTGGAAATCCTCTCCGAACAGTTCGGCCGCGTTTCCAATGAGCGCCTGATCTGCGGCCCGGGCCTGGTCAACATCCATCGCGCCGTCTGCGAAATGGCCGGCTTCGATCCGGGCCAACTGCAGCCGGCCGATGTGACCGCGCGCGCCGCGCTGGGCGACCCGCAGGCGATGCGCACGGTGGATGTGTTCTGCGCGGTGTTCGGCGCCATCGCCGGCGATCTGGTGCTGGTGCAGGGCGCCTGGGACGGCGTGTTCCTGACCGGCGGACTGGTGCCGAAGATGCTCGATTCGCTGCAGCACTCCGGCTTCCGCCAGCGCTTTGAACACAAGGGCCGGTTCTCTTCCATCATGGGCCGGGTGCCGTCGCTGGCAATCATGCACCCCTGCCCCGGCCTGCTGGGCGCCGCCGCCTATGCCGCCGATGCCGAACGCGATGCCCCTGGAGTTGCTGCATGAGCCCTGTTTTCCACGACAGCCGCATCGACTTCGTACAGCACGGCGACGCCGATGCCTGGATCGAAGCCGTGGCCGCCGAGATGGCCCACGCCATCAACCACGATATCAACGAAGTGGGCCGTGCCCGCATCCTGCTTTCCGGCGGCACCACGCCGGCGCCGGTGTACCAGGCGCTGGCCGAACTGGACGTGCATTGGGACCGGGTGGAAGTCAGCCTGGCCGATGAGCGCTGGCTGTCGCCGCAGGATCGCGACAGCAATGCCTGGCTGGTGCGCGAGCATCTGCTCAAGCGCGCCGAAGGCGCACACTTCGATCCGCTGGTGCGGGTGGGCAAGCCACTGCCCGAATGCGTGTACACCGCCAACCTGCAGGCCCAGCACAGCCAACCGCCGAGCGTGGTGGCCCTGGGCATGGGCAACGACGGCCACACCGCCTCGCTGTTCCCCGGCTCCAAGGACCTCAGCCGCGCACTGGAAAGCACCCTGCCCTACGCGGCGCTGGATGCCACCGGCTGCCCGGGTTCGAACCAGTGGCCGCTGCGCATCACCCTGACCCCGCGCGGGCTGGGCCAGTGCCGCCAGCGCCTGCTGCTGCTGCGCGGCAAGCAGAAGCTGCAGGTGCTGCGCCAGGCCCTGGACAGCAACGATCCGCAGCTGTACCCGATTCTCTCTGCGATCAACCTGGACGGCGCGCGCCTGCGCGTCCACTGGGCTGATTGATGTCGGCGGCGGCACTCCGGTGCCGCCTGTCACTCGCCACCTTGAATGCCGGTAGCCAATGAGCCTCCATCCGCAACTGCAAGCCATCACCGAGCGCGTCATCCGCCGCAGCGCAGCGTCGCGCGCCGCCTATCTGGCCGCGATCGACGCCTCGCTGCGTGACGGCCCGTTCCGCAGCCGCCTGAGCTGCGGCAACCTTGCCCACGGCTTCGCTGCCTGTGGCAGCACGGACAAGAGCCGCCTGCGCGGCGGCGTCACCGCCAACCTGGGCATCATCACCGCCTACAACGACATGTTGTCGGCGCACCAGCCGTTCGAGACCTACCCCGAGCAGATCCGCCAGATCGCCCGTGAACTGGGCGCAACCGCGCAGGTGGCCGGCGCCGTGCCGGCCATGTGTGATGGCGTTACCCAGGGCCGTGGCGGCATGGAACTGTCGCTGTTCTCGCGCGATGTGATCGCCCAGGCGACCGCAATCGGGCTGAGCCACGATATGTTCGACACCACCGTCTACCTCGGCGTGTGCGACAAGATCGTGCCGGGCCTGCTGGTGGGCGCACTGGCCTTCGGCCACCTGCCGGCGGTGTTCGTGCCGGCCGGCCCGATGACCCCGGGCATTCCCAACAAGCAGAAGGCCGAAGTCCGCGAGCGCTATGCCGCCGGCGAAGCCACCCGCGAGGAACTGCTGGAAGCCGAATCGGCGTCGTACCACGGCGCGGGCACCTGCACTTTCTACGGCACTGCCAATTCCAACCAGGTGCTGCTGGAAGCGATGGGCGTGCAGCTGCCCGGCGCGTCGTTCGTCAATCCCGGCACGCCGCTGCGCGATGCGCTGACCCGCGAAGCCACCGAGCGTGCACTGGACATCACCGCGCTGGGCGATGACTTCCGTCCGCTGGGCCGCATCATCGACGAGCGCGCCATCATCAATGCGGTCATCGCACTGATGGCCACCGGCGGTTCGACCAACCACACCATCCACTGGATTGCCGTGGCCCGCGCGGCCGGCATCGTGCTGACCTGGGACGATTTCGACGAGCTCTCGCAGCTGATCCCGCTGCTGGCGCGCGTCTACCCGAACGGCGAAGCCGACGTGAACCGCTTTGCCGCTGCAGGCGGCCCGGCCTTCGTGTTCGGTGAACTGATCAAGGCCGGGCTGATGCACGGCGACCTGGTGAGCGTGGCCCGCGGCGGCATGGCCGACTACGCCCGCGAGCCGCAGCTGCGCGACGGCCAGCTGGTCTACCTGCCGGGGCTGGAACGCAGCGCCGACGATGAGGTGGTGCGCGGCGTGGACAACCCGTTCGAAAGCCAGGGTGGCCTGCGCCTGCTGCGCGGCAACCTGGGCAAGTCGCTGATCAAGCTGTCGGCGGTGAAGCCGCAGTACCGCACCATCGAGGCGCCGGCCGTGGTGGTCGATGCGCCGCAGGTGCTGAACAAGCTGCACGCCGCGGGCATGCTGCCGCAGGATTTCGTGGCGGTGGTGCGCTACCAGGGCCCGCGTGCGAACGGCATGCCGGAACTGCATTCGCTGGCGCCGTTGCTGGGCCTGCTGCAGAACCAGGGCCGGCGCGTGGCGCTGGTGACCGACGGCCGTCTGTCCGGTGCGTCGGGCAAGATTCCGGCGGCCATCCATGTGACGCCGGAAGCGGCACGCGGGGGTCCGCTGGGCAAGGTGCGCGAGGGCGATATGATCCGCCTGGACGGTGAGGCCGGCACGCTGGAAGTGCTGGTGGATGCGGCCGAATGGGCGGCGCGTACGCTGGCGCCGAATACTGCGCCGGCGGCCAACGACATGGGCCGCAATCTGTTTGCGATCAATCGTCGTGTGGTGGGGCCGGCTGACCAGGGCGCGATTTCGATTTCGTGCGGGCCGGCGGCGGCCGATGGTGCGCCGTGGGATTACGACGCGGAGTACGAGCTGGGGCACGATGCGGCCGCTGCGGCGGCACCGCATGAGGCGAAGGACGCCTGAGGGTTTGAAGAGCGTTGCGGGTTTGTCGCAGCGGTTGGGTTACTGGTTGAGGGCGCGGCCAGCCCCAGCCGGGACACGCCGTAAACCCCTCCTTGGGGGCTCGTAGGCGCCATCCATGGCGCCTGCGGTCCCGGCTGGGGCTGACCGCGCCCTCCTGACACTCTCCGGCGCGTCAACGCCGCGAAGTGATCGTTGAAGAGCACAAATAGAGCGAAAGCGAAGGCAAGGGCAAAAGCATGGGTATCGAGCAACATCAGGTGAAGGCGGCGGAGATGCTGCGGGCGGCGGGTATTCTGCCGGTGGTGACGATTCATACGCTGGACCAGGCACGTGCGGTCAGTGCGGCGCTGCTGGAGGGCGGGCTGCCGGCCATCGAGCTGACGCTGCGTACGCCGGTGGCAATGGAAGCGCTGGCCATGCTCAAGCGTGAACTGCCCGATGTGGTGGTGGGCGCGGGTACGGTACTGACCGTGGAGCAGATGCAGCAGGCGATCGATGCCGGTGCCGATTTCCTGGTCACCCCGGGCACGCCGCCGGTGCTGGCCGATGCGCTGGCGGCGGCGCCGCTGCCGGTGGTGCCGGGCGCGGCCACGCCCACCGAGCTGCTGTCGCTCTACGCGCGCGGCTTCCGCGTCTGCAAGCTGTTCCCGGCCACGGCTGTGGGCGGGCTGGCGATGATCAAGGGTTTGGCCGGCCCGGTGGCCGACCTGAAGCTGTGCCCCACCGGTGGCATCACCGAAAACACCGCCGCCGAGTACCTGGAGCAGAAGAACGTGGTCTGCATCGGTGGCTCGTGGATGGTGCCGGGCAACTGGATCGCCGACGGCCAGTGGGACAAGGTGCGTGAGAGTGCCGCCCAGGCTGCGAAGATCGTCAAGCGCGTCCGCGGCCACTGAAACACTACGGGGTCAGAGCCCTTTCCCGCCGGGAAAGGGATCCGACCTCGGGTCCGCTGGCCCCAGGCCACGAGCGCGCAACGCGCGCGACCCGCTCCCGCTCCTCCTTCTTCATTCCGCGGTGGCAGCGCACGGAAACTATCCGTGGCCCTGCCGAGGGCCACCCTCCAGAATCCGACCGCACCACCACCGCGGGGGGCTGCGCCGTTGGCTGGAATTCCTACAGCGGCCGCGCCGGGTCCACCAGCCCGTACTGGCTGGCCATGCGCGCCAGCGCGATGTTGTCGTGAATGCCCATCTTCTCGAACAGGCGCGCCTTGTGCGTGTTCACCGTCTTCGCGCTCAGGCTCAGGCGCCGGGCGATGTCTTCCTGCCGCAGGCCCTGGGTCAACAACAGGGCAACTTCCAGTTCGCGCGGCGACAGTGTATCGAACGGCGACGCATTGCCTTCCACGGTCGACAGCGCCAGGTTCTGCGCGATGCTGGTGCCCAGGTAGCGGCGACCACCGGACACATCCCGCACCGCGCGCAGCAGCTCCTGCGCGTCGCAGCCCTTGCCTATGTAGCCGGCCGCACCGGCTTCGAGCAGGCGTTTGGGCAGCGGGCCGTCTTCCAGCACCGAGACAATCACCACGCGCGTGCCACGGTGGCTGCGCACGATGCGCTCGGTCACCTCCATGCCACTGACGCCGGGCAGGTGCAGATCGCACAGCACCACGTCCGGCAGCAGCTGGCGAACCTCGCGCAGGGCGTCCTCACCGGTTTCGGCTTCGCCCACGACCTCGATGTCGGACTCCCCCGACAGGATCATTTTCATCCCGGTGCGGACCAGCGCGTGGTCATCCACCAGGTAGACTCGAATCGTCATCCACGTCCCTCTTCGAATGCGGCCATCGGGGGCCAAAC
The DNA here is from genome assembly GCF_032056425.1 of Stenotrophomonas sp. Taxonomy (GTDB): domain Bacteria; phylum Pseudomonadota; class Gammaproteobacteria; order Xanthomonadales; family Xanthomonadaceae; genus Stenotrophomonas. Next base: position 22,675 of record NZ_DAMBCN010000017.1, on the reverse strand, counting down.
TAGGCGGGGGCTGCTGCACATCGCAAGCGGAAAACGTGCGCAAAAACGGCGTTCTGCCTTGCGCATCACATTCCAGGCTTGCTGTTTTCGTCCCCTGCCCCGCAAAACCCCAGATATCGAAACTACACATCCATTGCACGGCCCCCTGCACGAGGCATCCGCGTCACTCCCCTGTTGCGATCGCTTCGCTGGCCCTCGCCGCCGGCGAACCGTGACGCCGCCAAGGATGCCGGCGACGGAACATGACCAGATAGCACCCTACCACCCAAACGAGCGCGGCACACCATCCGGCCAGGATATCCGAGGGGTAATGCACGCCCAGATAGACCCGGGACACGCTCACCAGCAGGCTGAACGCGGGCGCCAGCAGCAGCACCGGCCAGCGCCAGCGGGTGTTCCACGCCAGCAGCACCAGGGTCATGGCCAGGGTCATCGACCCCATGGCATGCCCGCTGGGGAAGCTGAATGTCGATTCGGGCGCGATCGATTCCCACAGGCTGGGGCGGTCACGCTGGAAGAACCGCTTGCTGCCCATGTTCAGCAGCGCCGAGCCCACGAAGCACACCGCCACGAAGGTCGCCTCGCGCCAGCGCCGGCGCCAGGCCAGCGCGCCCACGATCAGAACGTCGGCCGGGATCAGGAACCACTCGTAGCCCAGCCGCGACAGCAGCACGAAGAAGGCATCCAGCCCTGGCGAATGCAGGCCGTGCATCTGCCACAGCAATGGCGCATCGAAATGGAACGACTCGAACTCGTGCACTTCATCGGCCAGCGCGACAAAGCCTGCCAGCGGCAGCAGCACGCCGGCAAACAGCAGCAACAGGCGCCAGGCGTTGCGCGCCATCCAGTGGCGGAAGCCGGAGGCGGGCTCCGGCGCGGCCAGGATGACCGGCTTATCCGGCGCTTCGGACATAAGTGCGTTCGACGTAATCGTCGATCAGGGCAACGAACTCCTGGGCGATGTTCTCACCGCGCAGGGTCACTTTCTTCTCGCCATCCACGAATACCGGTGCGGCCGGCGTCTCACCGGTGCCCGGCAGGGAAATGCCGATGTTGGCGTGGCGCGACTCACCCGGCCCGTTGACGATGCACCCCATCACCGCCAGGGTCATGTTTTCCGCGCCCGGGTGGTGGATCTTCCAAAGCGGCATCTTCTCGCGCACGTGGTTCTGTACCACCTTGGCCAGTTCCTGGAAGAACTCGGAGGTGGTGCGGCCACAGCCCGGGCAGGCCGTCACCAGCGGAGTAAACGCACGCTGGCCGGTGGTCTGCAGCAGTTCCTGGGCAACGATCACCTCCTGCGTGCGCGACTGCCCCGGCTCGGGGGTCAGCGAAATGCGGATGGTGTCACCGATGCCTTCCTGCAGCAGCACGCTCAGTGCCGCTGCCGAGGCCACGATGCCCTTGCTGCCGATACCAGCCTCGGTCAGGCCCAGGTGCAGGGCGAAATCAGAGCGCTGGGCCAGGTCGCGGTACACCGCGATCAGTTCCTGCACGCCACTGACCTTGGCCGACAGCACGATGCGGTCGCGCGGCAGGCCCAGCTCCACCGCCTGCTCGGCCGAATCCAGCGCCGAGCGGATCAGCGCCTCGCGCAGCACGCGGCCGGCGTCCCAGGGCTGTTCGCGATGGTTGTTCTCGTCCATCAGCTTCGCCGCCAGGGCCTGGTCCAGCGACCCCCAGTTGGCACCGATGCGCACCGGCTTGTTGTAGCGCACGGCGAACTCGATCAACTGGGCGAACTGCAGGTCCTTCTTCTTGCCGAAGCCGACGTTGCCGGGATTGATTCGGTACTTGGCCAGCGCTTCGGCGCAGGCCGGCTCGGCAGTCAGCAGCTGATGGCCGTTGTAATGGAAGTCGCCGATCAAGGGCACATCGATGCCCATCATCGCCAGCTTGTCGACAATGCGCGGAATGGCCGCGGCAGCTTCGACGGTGTTGACGGTCAGTCGCACCATTTCCGACCCGGCACGCCACAGCTCGGCGACCTGCTTGGCGGTGGACGCCACGTCGGAGGTGTCGGTGTTGGTCATCGACTGCACCACCACCGGCTTGCCACCGCCAACGGTGACCCCGCCGATCTGGACGGCATGGGTCTGGCGGCGCGGCCAGGCGGTGGCATCGGAGGGGGGCGTGGGGCGGGTGACGGCGTCGTGCATGGGCCCATTCTACCGCCCGCCCCTGCGTTCGGGGTGGGTCGCATTCAGCGCGCAGCGCGTCTGCGGCCGATTGTCGCAGGCAGCCCGTGCGATGAACGCATACGATGGGCAGGCATGACCGGACCCGACGCCCCGTTTCTTCGAACCCTGTGCAGCCTGCGCTGGTTGGCCGTGGCCGGCCAGGCGGCCACCATCCTGGTCGCCACCTGGGTGCTCGGCCTGCCGTTGCCGCAGCAGCCACTCTGGGCGGGCGTGGCCGTGCTGGCCGCATTCAACCTGTACACCCAGCTACGCCCGGAAGCCGGCGACCCCGCCCCGCTGACCGCGTTCGGCCACATCCTGGTGGATGTGATCATCCTCACCTGGATGGTGGGCTGGAGCGGTGGCATCGCCAACCCCTTCGGCTCGCTGTTCCTGATCCTGATCGCGCTGGCGGCGTTTGCCCTGCCCCTGCGCTGGGCGCTGGCGGTGGCCGGCGCCTGCCTGCTGGGCTATGCCGCCAGCGGCGTGTTCGGGCAACCGCTGCCTACCGGCTACTTCCGCGCGCTGGACCTGAACCGCTGGGGCGTGGTGGCCAACTTCCTGTTGTCGGCTGCCGTGGTACTGACCTTCTCGACCCGCCTGGCGATGGCCCTGCGCCAGCGCGAACTGGAACTGTCGGCGCTGCGCGAGCGCTTCGCCCGCAACGAGGGCATCGTTGCCTTGGCCACCCACGCCGCGTCGGTGGCGCATGAACTGAACACACCGCTGGCAACCATGACCCTGCTGGCCGACGACGTGGCCGAGCGCAGCGAAGAGCCGGAAGTGCGCGAAGACATGGAGACGCTGCGCGAGCTGCTGGTGCAGTGCCGGGAGCGTGTGCTGGCGCTGGCCGCGCCGGCCTCGGCCGATGCTCCGGGGCGCAGCCACTCCAGTGCCCAGCAGGTGCTGGAGCAGTGGCGCCTGGTGCGCCCGACCATCGACCTGCACCGCAACGACGACGCGCCGCTGCGCCTGCCGCTGGCCCCCGGCGTGGGCCATCTGCTGATGGTGCTGCTGAACAACGCAGCCGACGCCGGCGAGCAGGCCGGGCGGCCGCGCGTGGACCTGGACCTGCGTATCGAGGGCAAGGACCTGATCGGCGAAGTACGCGATTACGGGCACGGCTTCGACGCGCGTGCCGCCGTGCTGCCGGGCAAGCTGTTCGGCAGCAGCAAGAGTGAAGGCATGGGCGTGGGGCTGGCCCTGTCCCATGCCACCATCGAACGCCTGCACGGCGAGATGTGGATGCGCCCGGCCCAAGGGGCCGGCAGCCGCGTCGGCTTCCGCCTTCCGCTGGCCCCACGCGAGGACACCCCATGAACGCCTCACCCCTTGGCCTGCTGGTCGACGACGACGAACTGTACCTGCGCACGCTGCAGCGCAGCCTGGCCCGCAAGGGCCTGGAAACCCAGACCGCGCAGGATGCCGCCAGCGCCCTGACCCTGGCCCGCCAACAGCCACCGGCCTTTGCACTGATCGATCTGAAGCTGGGCCACGATTCCGGGCTGGCATTGATCCAGCCGCTGCGTGCCCTGCGCGCGGACATGCGCATCCTGCTGGTGACCGGCTACGCCAGCATCGCCACGGCGGTAGAGGCGATCAAGCTGGGTGCAGACGACTACCTGCCGAAACCGGCCACGGTGCCGATGATCCTGCGTGCACTGGGCGAAGAAGACGATGGCCCGGCCGATGATGGCGAAATGGAAGTGCCCGATGCGATGACGCCGATCAGCCGCCTGCAGTGGGAACACATCCAACAGGCGATGCACGAGACGGGCGGCAACGTGTCGGCCGCCGCACGCCTGCTGGGCATGCACCGGCGCTCGTTGCAGCGCAAGCTGGCCAAGCGGCCCAGCCCGGAGCGCGACCCGAGCCGTTGACGCGGGGTCGCGTCCGCCGGGCATGGCCCGGCGCTACCAACTTGTAGAGTCGAGCCATGCTCGACTCCGCGCACAAGACAGTCGAGCACGGCTCGACTCTACAGATACCTCAGCGCTTCAGCTGCGCCAGGATCTCGCGGGTCATCGGATCGGCAATCGCCACATCCTCGCCCTGCAGCGCCGGCAGCAGGCCGCTGGCCAGCTGCTTGCCCAGCTCGACACCGAACTGGTCGAAGGCGTTGATGTTCCAGATGACCGACTGCACGTACACGGCGTGTTCGTACATGGCGATCAGCGCGCCCAGCGCCTGCGGGGTCAGCGCGTCGAGCAGGATCAGCGTGCTCGGGCGGCCACCCGGGTAATCACGGTGCGGGTCATCGCTGCCCTGGCCGTTGGCCAGCGCCTCGGTCTGCGCCAGCAGGTTGGCCAGCAGCGCCTGGTGATTGACCGTGTACGGATCATCGTTGTGCACGCAGCCGATGAAGTCGGCCGGGATGATGCTGGTGCCCTGGTGCAGCGCCTGGAAGAAGCTGTGCTGCACGTCGGTACCCGCCCCGCCCCACCACACCGGCACGGTGTCGGTGGTGACCGGCTGGCCGTCGCGCTGCACACGCTTGCCCAGGCTTTCCATCACCAGCTGCTGCAGGTAGGCCGGCAGCAGCGCCAGGCGCTGGTCATAGGTCATCACCGCGTGGGTGGCACAGCCCAGCAGATTGCGGTTCCAGATATCGGTCAGTGCATGCAGCACCGGCAGGTTGCGCTCCAGTGGCGCGTCCAGCGCATGCGCGTCCATCTGCGCGGCACCGTCCAGCAGCTGCTCGAAACGCTCGAAACCGATCGCCAGCGCGATCGGGAAACCGACGGCCGACCACAGCGAATAACGCCCGCCTACCCAGTCCCACATCGGCAGCACGCGCTCGGCGGCGATGGCAAAGGCCTTGGCCGCACGCTCGGGGTTGGCACTGACTGCGTACAGGCGCTCGCTGCCGCCCAGCCAGTCGTGCAGGATCTGCCCGTTGAGCAGGGTCTCCTGGGTACCGAAGGTCTTGGAAATGAGGATGCCGGCGGTCTTGGCCGGATCCAGGCTGGCCAGCGTGCGCTGCATGGCGGCGCCGTCCACGTTCGACACGAAATGCACGCGCAGGCGCGCACCGCTGACCGGGCGCAGCGCATCGGCAACCAGGCGCGGGCCCAGATCGGAACCGCCAATGCCCACGCTGACCACATCGGTCACGCCGCTGTCTTCCAGCGCGCGCACCAGAACGCCCATGCGCTGGCGGATCCCGCGCGCGGTGGCATAGGCCTCGGCCGCCACCGGCGCGTCGACCGCATCACCACGCAGCGCGGTATGCAGCGCCGCACGACCTTCGGTCAGGTTGACCTGCTCGCCACGGAACAGACGATTGATGGCACCGCCGACATCACGGTCGGCGGCCAATGCCAGCAACGCCTGCAGCGCGGCGGCATCGTACTTCTGCCGCGCGAAATTGACATACAACGGACCGACCCGCAGCGCCAGGTCCTGCACGCGGCCCGGTTCGGCGGCGAGTAGGCTGGGAATGCTTGCGCCCTTCAGGCGCTGGGCGTGGGAATGCAGCGAGTCGAATCCGTTGTTCGTTGTCATGCGGCCTGGGTCGGGATCGTGTCGTTGGTGTGGGAGATCTGGTTGTTGCCGTCCACGTACACCAGCTTCGGCTTGAAGCTGTCGGCTTCCTGCTCGGTCATGCTGGCGAAGGCCGCGATGATGATGATGTCACCGACCTGCACGTGGCGCGCAGCGCCGCCGTTGAGCGACACCACGCCGCTGCCGGCTTCGGCACGGATGGCGTAGGTCGAGAAGCGCGCACCGTTGGTCACGTCCCAGATGTGCACCTGCTCGAACTCGCGGATGCCGGTGGCAGCCAGCAGGTTGTCATCGATGGCGATGGAACCTTCGTAGTTCAGCTCGGAATGGGTGACGGTGGCGCGGTGGATCTTGGTCTTCAGCAGGGACAGGTGCATGGCACGGTACAACGCAAAGGAAAGCGGGGATTCTAGCACCCGCACAGCGCGGGGCATCACGGCCGGCAACCCGTTCAGGTATCAGGCTGGAAGCGGGGTCAGAGCCCTTTCCCACAGGGAAAGGGATCCGACCCCGCAGGCATCAGAATTCCAGGTTGTCGATCAACCGGGTGCTGCCCAGGCGGGCGGCAATCAGCGCCACCCGGCCGCCGCCGTCGAAGGTCGGCTCGGCCAGCTCGGGGGTGCGCAGCACCGCGTAATCGACCTGGAAGCCGGCGGCCTGCAGCGCAGCCGTGGCATCGGCCTCGATCTGCGTGCGCGCCTGCCCGGCCACGTAACCTTCACGCATGCCCAGCAGGGTGCGGTGGAGGGTGGTCGCCAGCGGGCGCTGCTGCGCATCCAGGTACTGGTTGCGCGAGCTCTTGGCCAGACCATCGTCATCGCGCACGATCTCTGCACCGACGATCTGGATCGGGAACGACAGCTCGGCCACCATCTGCTTGATCACGGCCAACTGCTGGTAATCCTTGCGGCCGAACACCGCCACGTCCGGCTGCACCTGCAGGAACAGGCGCGCCACCACCGTGCAGACGCCATCGAAGTGGCCCGGGCGGCTGGCGCCCTCCAGCACTTCGCTCACGCCCGGGGCGTGCATCTGCGTGGTCTTGTCCACGCCCAGCGGGTACATCGCCTCGACGCTGGGCAGCCACACCGCATCGCAGCCCACCTGCTCCAGCCCGGCCACGTCGGCCTCGGGCGTGCGCGGGTAGCGGCTGAAGTCCTCGTTCGGCCCGAACTGGGTCGGATTGACGAAGATGCTGGCCACGACCTTGTCGGCGTACTGCCGCGCCAGGCTCACCAGTGAATGGTGGCCACCGTGCAGGTTGCCCATGGTCGGCACCAGCGCCACGCGCAGGCCCTGCTGCTTCCACTGCGCGATCTGCCCGCGCAGCGCGCCGAGTTCGTTGAAGGTCTGGATCATTGGGCGTAGGCGTGCTGTTCGTCAGGGAAGCTGCCGTCGCGCACGGCGTCGGCATAGGCGCGGGTGGCACCGGCCACCGAACCACCTTCGGCCAGGAAGTCCTTGACGAACTTCGGACGGCGGTGGCCGCTGTCCAGGCCGATGAAATCGTGCATCACCAGCACCTGGCCATCGCACTGCGGGCCGGCACCGATGCCGATGGTCGGCACGTCGACGGCGGCGGTCACTTCGGCAGCCACCGGGGTCGGCATGCATTCGAGCACGATCAGCGCGGCACCGGCAGCGGCCACGGCCTTGGCATCTTCCACCAGCTGGCGCGCGGCATCGCCGCGGCCCTGGATCTTGAAGCCACCCAGGCGCAGCACCGACTGCGGGGTCAGGCCCAGGTGCGAACAGACCGGAATCTCGCGCTCGACCAGATAGCGCACGATGTCGACCTTGAAGCCGGCGCCTTCGATCTTGACCATCTCGGCACCGGCCTGCAGCAGCTGCAGCGATGCCTCCAGCGCGCGCTCGGGGGTGGCATCGGCGCCGAACGGCAGGTCGGCCACCAGCAGCGCACGCTGCAGCACGCGGGCCACCGCACGGGTGTGGTAGACCATGTCGGCCACGGTCACCGGCAGGGTGGAATCGTGGCCCTGCACGACCATGCCCAGCGAATCGCCGATCAGGATCAGGTCCACGCCGTTGGCGTCGAACGTACGGGCAAAGCTGGCGTCGTAAGCGGTCAACATGACCAGCTTCTGGCCATTGCGCTTGGCTTCGGCCAGCGCGGGTACGGTCCAGGGCTTGCTGTCTGCGTGGGTACTCATGTGCTGATAACCGGGGGAGATAACCCGGGCATTATCACCCTATCGGCGCGATCCCGCAGGCATCGACCCGCACCACTGCGTCCTGCACGCGGCCATGGCCGGGAATGGCGAGTTCCGGCGCTATTTCGGCCAGCGGGACCAGCACGAAGGCGCGCTGGTGCAGGTACGGATGCGGCACCTGCAGGCCAGGCTCATCGACGTGCTGCTGACCGTACAGCAGCAGGTCCAGATCCAGCGCGCGCGGCCCCCAGTGCACGGCCGGGTCACGCACCCGGCCAAAGTGCTGCTCCAGCGCCAGCAGGGCCTGCAGCAGGTCCAACGGCGCCAGTTCGGTATCCACCGCCGCCACCGCATTGACGAACGGTGGCTGGTCTTCATTGCCCCAGGCCGGGGTGGCGTACAGGCGGGACGCCTGCTGCAGGCGCGTGCCGGCCAGGGTGTCCAGCGCGGCAATCGCCGCACGGACCGTGCCGGCCGCATCACCCAGGTTCGCCCCCAGGCCAATCCAGGCAACCGTCATGGCTTACTCAGCGACGGCGCCCGGGGCACCACTGCGACGGCGGCGACGGCGACGCTTGCGCGGTGCCCCACCCTCCTCGTCGCCACCCTCGGCGTGCATGGCATCGAGCGCGTGCTCCAGCTCATGCCCCGACTGGGCCTGCGCTTCCCGCCAGAACAGCACATCGGCCTCATGCTCGGCCGAGGCGACCTGGCGCAGGGAAAGGAAATCGAACGCGGCGCGGAAGCGCGGATGGGTGAGCGTGCGGAACACGCGCTTGCGCTGGCGCGAGCTGAAGCGCGACTGCAGCAGCCAGATTTCCTGCATCGGCAGCGAGAAGCGGCGCGGCAGGGCGATGGTGCTCAGCTGCTGCACGGTGACCCGGTCGGCAGCGCGACGCTGCGCCTCTTCCGGCGCCACACCCTGCTTGAGCAGGCTGGCCTGGGCACGGCAGTACGCCGGCCACAGCAGCAGCGCGAACAGGAACGCCGGCGATACCGGCTCATCGTTGGCCACGCGTGCATCGGTGTTGGCCAGGCCTTCCACCAGCATGCGGCGCAGGGCGCCGGTACGGTTGGACTTGAGGGCCTTGGCACTTTCCGGGAACAGCACGTCGAACAGACCGTAACGTTCCAGGCCTTCGAAGCTGGCGACGCCGTGCCCGGACAGGAACAGCTTCAGCACTTCCTCGAACAGACGCGCCGGGGCGGCCTCGTTGAGCAGGTTGGCCAGGTGAGGGATGGGCGCGGCGGTGCCTTCTTCGATCTGGAAACCGAGCTTGGCGGCCAGGCGCACCGCGCGCAGCATGCGCACCGGGTCTTCGCGGTAGCGCTGCTCGGGGTCGCCGATCAGCTTCATCAAGCGTGCCTGCACGTCCTCGAAGCCGCCGACGTAGTCGCGCACCGAGAAATCCTCGATGGCGTAGTACAGGGCGTTGCAGGTGAAGTCGCGGCGCACGGCATCGTCTTCGATGGTGCCGTAGACGTTGTCACGCACCAGCATGCCGTTTTCCATTTCGCGGTCGCCGCTGCCGTCATCGCTGTTGGCACGGAAGGTGGCCACTTCGATGATTTCGCGGCCGAAGACCACGTGGGCAAGGCGGAACCGGCGGCCGATCAGGCGGCAGTTGCGGAACAGTTGCTTGACCTGTTCGGGCGTGGCGTCGGTGGCCACGTCGAAATCCTTGGGTCGGCCATTGACCAGCAGGTCGCGCACCGCGCCGCCCACGAGGTAGGCGCCGAAACCGGCATCGCGCAGGCGGTAGAGCACGCGCAGGGCGTTCGGGCTGATCTCCTTGCGGGAGATCGTGTGCTGGTCGCGCGGAATGACGCGCAGGCTGAACGGAGATGGAGCAGGGGAAATGATGTTGGCGCTTCCGGTTGAAGTTTCGGGATTGCCCATTGGCATCGAGGTACCTATACTACCGCTCCTGCCTCGGCAGCGACATACATGCTCCCTTCGTCTAGTGGTTAGGACGTGGCCCTCTCAAGGCTAAAACAGGGGTTCGAGTCCCCTAGGGAGCACCAGTCGCCGCAGCAGGAACCGAAAAAGCCCGCCTTCGTGCGGGCTTTGCTGTTTTCCGGGGTTTGATAGCTGCGGGTGCTTGGTCGCTGTGGCGCCTCTTTGCTATCGGCTTGAGCCGGCGAGGCCCTTCGGGCCAGGACACGCCGTAAACCCATCCCTGGGGGCTCGATGGCGCCATCCATGGCGCCAACGGTCCTGGCCCGAAGGGCCCCGCCGTCTCTGGACGGTTTCCTGCCCGCCGCGGCAGACGTCGATCACTGCTTCGCGGCTTCCGCATACACCATGAAACTGTCAGGAGGGGGCAGGCCGCCCTCTCCAGGACCGTTGGCGCCATGGATGGCGCCATCGAGCACCATGGAGGGGATTTTGCGTGTCCTGGAGAGGGCGGCCTGCCCCCTCCCCCACGTAGCAAGGAGGCGCTGAAACGCAGACCTGCCTGCCGTCAGCCTTCCATCTGCTCCAGTTCCTTGCCATTGGTTTCGCGCACGTAGCGGACCACGAAGAAGATGGAGAGGAACGCGGCCACGGTGTAGATGCCGTAGGCGCCGGCCAGGCCGATGCCGGCCAGCAGCATCGGGAAGGTGACGGTGATGGCGAAGTTCGACGTCCACTGCGCCGCACCGGCCACCGCAAGCGCCGAGCCGCGGATCTGGTTCGGGAACATCTCGCCCAGCATCACCCACATTACCGGGCCCCAGGACATGTTGAAGAACACCACGTAGACGTTGGCCGCCACCAGCGCCAGGCGGCCCATGCCGTCGGACAGCTGCAGCCGCCCGTCCACCAGGCTGCCACTGGCGAAGGCCACCACCATCAGCGCCAGCGATACCGCCATGCCCACCGAGCCGACCCACAGCAGTGGCTTGCGGCCGATCCTGTCGATCAGCAGCACGGTCACCAGGCAGGCGCCGATGCTGAGCGCGCCGGACAGAACATTGATCAGCAGGGCGTCGTTTTCCGAGAAACCCACCGCCTGCCACAGCACCGCGCCGTAGTAGAACACCACGTTGATGCCCACCAGCTGCTGCAGTACCGCCAGGCCGATACCCACCCAGACGATGCCGCGCAGCTTGCCGCTGGCCTTGTCCTTCAGGTCGGCAAACGTCGGGCGATGCTGGTCCTGGGCCAGACTGCCCTCGATCTCGCCCCGCTTCACCCGCGCCTCGGCCGGCCCGTACAACCGTGCCAGCACGGCTTCGGCCTGCGCGTGCCGGCCCTTGGCCACCAGGAAACGCGGACTCTCCGGAATGGTCAGCAGCAGCACCAGGAACAGCAGCGACGGAATGGCCTGCATCCAGAACATCCAACGCCAGGCCTCCTGCCCCAGCCACAGCGGCTCGGTGGATGCACCGGCTGCCCGTGCCAGCAGGTAGTTGCTCAGGAACGCGGCGAACAGGCCACTGATGATCGCCATCTGCTGCACGGTAGCCAGCTTGCCGCGATAGCGCGCCGAAGCGACCTCGGCAATGTAGGCCGGCGACATCACGCTGGCCGCGCCCACCGCGAAACCGCCGACCATGCGCGCGGCCACGAACAGCCACGACGCATGGGCTGCGCCCGCCCCCAGCGCCGACAGCAGGAACAGCACCGCCGAAATGATCAGCACGCTGCGGCGGCCCAACAGGTCGCCCAGGCGCCCGGCCACGAACGCACCGATGGCGCAGCCCAGCAGCATCGAGGCCACCTCGAAGCCCAGCGCGGCCTCACTGGAGTTGAACGCCTGGCGCAGGCCATCGACCGTGCCGTTGATCACCCCGCTGTCAAAACCGAACAGGAAGCCACCCAGCGTGGCCACGCAGCTGATCAGAACGATGAAGGCCGTGTTTTCGCCGCGGCTGCCGGCGCTTGCAGGAATCGCTGTGGACATGGAGTCATCCGCGAAAAGGGTGGGCCGGCCGCTCAGCGCAGCAGGTACTGGTTCAGCAGGTTCTCATAGGCCTCCTGCCGTCCGCTACGCTGGCGCGGCTCACCGCCCTGTTCGGCCAGCGCGCACAGCGCATCCAAGCCCAGCTGGCCGGCCGCGAAGGCCTGGCCCGGGCCCTGGTCGAAGCTGGCGTAGCGCTCGCGCCGCCACTGCTCCAGCGGCGACTGCTGCAGCAGCGCATGGGCCACCTCCAGTCCGCGGGCAAACGCGTCCATGCCGCCGATATGGGCCAGGAAAAGATCCTGCGGATCGGTCGACTCGCGCCGCACCTTGGCATCGAAGTTCAGCCCGCCGTGGCGCAACCCGCCCTGGCGCAGCACCACCAGCATCGCCCCGACGGTGTCGTACAGATCGGTCGGGAACTGGTCGGTATCCCACCCGTTCTGCGGATTGCCACGGTTGGCATCGATGCTGCCCAGCAGCCCGGCATCGGCCGCCACCTGCAGATCGTGGGCAAAGGTATGGCCGGACAGCGTGGCGTGGTTGGCCTCGATGTTCAGTTTGAAATCCGCGTCCAGCCCGTGTTCGCGCAGGAACCCGACCACGGTGGCGCTGTCGAAATCGTACTGGTGGTGCATCGGCTCCATCGGCTTGGGCTCGATCAGGAAGGTGCCCTCGAAGCCGATGCTGCGGCCATGGTCGCGCGCCGCGGCCAGGAAGCGAGCCAGATGGGCCTGCTCGCGCTTCATGTCGGTGTTGAGCAGGCAGGCGTAGCCTTCGCGGCCGCCCCAGAACACGTAATTGCTGCCGCCCAGGGCCACGGTAGCCTCCAGTGCGGCCTTGACCTGCACGGCCGCGCGCGCCACCACGGCGAAATCCGGATTGGTCGCCGCACCATTCATGTAGCGCGGGTGCGAGAACAGGTTGGCCGTGCCCCACAGCAGCTGCATGCCGGTCTGCTGCTGGCGCTGGCTGGCCAGCTCGACCATGTGTGCCAGGTTGGCGCGGTACTCGCCGATGTCATCGGCGTCGGGCGCCAGGTCCACGTCGTGGAAGCACCAGTACGGCACGCCCAGCTTGGTGAAGAACTCGAAGGCGGCATCGCAGCGCGCTTCGGCACGGGCCAGCGCGGTATCGCCGTGATCCCAGGGATAGACACGGGTACCCGGCCCGAACGGGTCCTGGCCGGCGCCACAGAAGCTGTGCCAGTAGGCCACGGCAAAGCGCAGGTGCTCGGCCATGCTGCGCCCGCCGATCTGCTTCTGTGCGTCGTAGACCTTGAACGCCAGGGGGTTATCGGAGTCGCGGCCCTCGAAGGGAATGCGACCGATGCCGGGGAAGTACTCACGCTGACCTACATGGAACGGGCTTGCCATGGACGATGCTTCCTTCTTCGGGATCAGGGCAGGCGCTGCTGGAACAGCGGCGTCAGTGCCTGCAGGTGGTGGACGAAACGCTGGTAGCCGGCCTCGTAGCCGGCCGCGCGCATCGGATCGGGGTGGGCAGCCAGGGCGGCGTCGAACTGCAGGTGGTCATCGACCAGATCGGCCAGTGCCCCGCCCTGCCCCTCGCACAGCCACAGCGCCTGCAGTGCAGCACCAAACGCGGCACCCTCGGCCTGCACCGGCACGACCACGGGCAGCTGGAACAGGTCGGCGATCAACTGGCGCCACGCCGCGCTGTTGGCACCGCCACCGGTCAGCACCAGGCGCTGGCCGCGCAGGCCGCCCTCGACCAGCGCGTCGTAGCCCAGCCGCAGGCTGTAGCTGGCCCCTTCCATCGCGGCGCGATAGAGGTTGGCCGGGCCCAGGTTGTGCAGGTCCAGCCCATGCAGGGCGCCGCGCGCCAGCGGCAGGTCCGGGCTGCGCTCGCCATTGAAGAACGGCAGCATCACCAGCCCGTCGGCGCCGGGTGCGCTCTGCGCCAGCAGATTTTCGCACTGCGCGGGCGACTGCCCCAGCAGCGCGGCCACCTGGCCGGTCGCCACGGTGCAGTTCATCGTGCAGATCAAGGGCAGCCAGCCCCCGTCGGAGGCACAGAACGCGGCCCAGCGCCCCTGCGGATCGATGCGAGGCGTGGCGCTCCAGGCAAACAGGGTGCCCGAGGTCCCCAGACTCATGCTCAGCCGCCCTTCGCGCACGGCGCCGGTGCCGATGGCCGCCATCATGTTGTCGCCACCGCCGACCGCCACACGCACGTTGGCAGGCAGGCCCAACAGGGCCGCCACCGCAGGCAGCAGTGCAAAGCCCTGGTCAGGTGAAACCAGCGGCGGCAACAGGTCGGCCAGGTTGCGGCGCTCGTCGGTGGCCGCCAGCATCGCGGCCGACCACGTGCGCCGGCGCACATCCAGCCAGCCGGTACCCGAGGCATCCCCGGCCTCCATGAAGCGTTGCCCGGTCAGCCACAGGTTCAGGTAGTCATGCGGCAGCGCGATGCCATCCAGCGCCGCATCCACCGCGGGCCGGTGCTCGCGGGTCCAGCGCAGCTTTGAGGCGGTGTAACCCACGCGCAGGTCATTGCCGCACTCGGCAATGCAGGCCGCCGCGCCGCCCACGGCCGACACGATCTGCGCGCACTGTTCGCTGCTGCTGGTATCGCACCACAGCTTGACCGGTCCCAGCGCGCGGTTGTCGGTGCCCAGCGGCACGAAGCCATGCTGCTGGCCCGAAACGGAAAGGCCGCGCACCCGCGCCCGCAGCGTGCCCGGCAATGCCTGGACGGCCTGCACCAGCGCCTGCACCCAATCCGCCGCGCTCTGCTCGCGACCGCCGTCGTCGGTGGCAGCCAGCGACAAGGGCCGTGCCTGCTGGGCCAGCACCTGCCGCGCCTGCGCGTCGTAGGCCACCACTTTCACACTCTGGGTGCCGGCATCGATGCCCAGATAGACGCTCATGCCCTGCCCTTCGCTGCGATCCGCACTGTCACCCGCCATATGTCCACCGATGGACATCGAGTCTGCCGGGGCGGTCGACGGCTTGGCAATCTGCACTGCGGCAAAGCGGGCTGCGCCCCCGCACGGTGCGGCCGGTGGCAGACCGCCGATCAGTACGTTCCAGCGCGGCAAAGCGCGCAACGGCAGCGCGCGCGGTCAACCTGTTCTAGAATTGTCCGCTTGAAGACGGATCTGCCTCCCCCCTTATGCCCTTTGTCGTCACCGAAAACTGCATCAAGTGCAAACACACCGATTGCGTGGAAGTGTGCCCCGTGGACTGTTTCCACGAAGGCCCGAACTTCCTGGTGATCGACCCGGACGAGTGCATCGACTGCACCCTGTGCGAGCCGGAATGTCCGGTCAACGCGATCTTCCCCGAAGACGATGTGCCGGCCGGTCAGGAGGTGTTCGTGGGCCTGAACGCCGAACTGGCGCGCGAGTGGCCGGTGCTGACCGTGCGCAAGGATCCGCCTGCTGACGCCGGCGACTGGGACGGCAAGCCGGACAAGCTGAAACTGCTGGAGCGCTGAGGAGCCAGCGGTTGCAAGGAAAAAGGGACGCCGTCGGCGCCCTTTTTCGTTGGCGGGTGCCAACCTTGGGTTGGCACCGCAGCGTCAACCAAGGTTGACGCCTACCACCGCGCGCGCCTGGCATGGCCCGGCGCTACCCGCACGGGCACCGACCCTTACGGCGCCAGCTTGGCCTTCAGCGCGGCAATCAACTTCACCGGCGCTTCGGCGGTGGCCGGCAGGCCACGCGGATCGACCGCCGAGATGTATGCACCGGCATCGACGGCCACCACGCGCACCAGGAAGTTGCTGCCTTCGTAGGCCACGTCATACGAGCCCAGCAGCTGCGCACGGGTGGCGATGGTCACGCCTTCCAGGCCTTCCAGCGCGGTACCCACCTTGTTGAAGGCTTCATCCTTGCTGCCCGGCACGATGAAACCGGTGTTGTTGGTGGCCGGTGCGGCTGCCGCAGCCGGTGCGGCCGGGGCCGCCTGCTGCGGGGCTGCCGCCAGCGCCGGCACCTGGTTGCCGCCGGCACCGGTCGGCACGTTCAGATCCGGCGGTACTTCCAGCGGACGCATTTCGGGGGCCAGAGCGTAATCACCCTTGGCGCCGCGCTTGAAGCAACCGGTGGTACCGGCGGCCACAGCGACGGCAAGCACGGCGTAGGACAGCACGCGGACAGTGGAAACGGATTGACGCATGTAGATCTCCTGGATCAGGCCACGACGACAGGTCAGTGGCTGGAAAGGGCTTCAAGGGCGGCGATATCGCCGGCAAGATGGTCGGCAGCCGGCGCGTGCTCGGCCGACAACGGCAGCAGCGGCAGGCGCAGATCGTGACCGATGCCGATCCGGCGCAGCAGCGCCTTGACCGGAATCGGGTTGGGCTCGACGCCACAGAAATCGTGGAACGGCTGCAGGCGGCCATCCCACGATTCGGCAGCTTCATGATCGTGGGCGGCAGCCAGTGCGCACATGCGCCGGTAGGCGCCCGGCAGCGCGTTGGAACCGACCGAGACCAGGCCATCCATGCCGGCCTGGATCGAGCGGGCGGCGGTACCGTCATCGCCACTGAGCACGGCGAAGTCCGGGGCCGAAAGCGCCAGCAGCGCCTGTACCCGGCCGGTGTCGCCCACCGCTTCCTTGATGCCGACGATGTTCGGATGGCGGGCCAGTTCGGCCACGGTCTCCGGCAGCATGTCGCAACCGGTACGGCCGGGCACGTTGTACAGCACCACCGGCAGCCCCCCCTGGTCGGCCACGGCACGGTAGTGCGCGATCAGGCCGGCCTGGGTCGGGCGCACGTACGGCGGGGTGACCACCAGTGCGTGGGTCGCGCCCAGCGCAGCGGCACGGCGGGTCTGTTCGATGGTCTTGGCGGTACCCGACAGGCCGGTGCCGGCCAGGACCGGAATGCGCCCGCCGATGCGCTCGACCGCGCTGGCCAGCAGCTGGTCGTACTCGGCATCGGACAGGGTGGCAGCTTCGCCGGTGGAGCCGGCGACGACAACGCCCTGGACGCCCGCCTCCAGCTGCAGGTGCAGCAGGCGCTGCCAACCGTCGGGATCGAGGGAGCCGTCGGCCCGGAACGGGGTCGCCAGCGCGGTGATGAGGCCGGAAAGGGACAAGGACGTGCTGCTCTTGGCTGGGAAGGGAAACGCCCGCCAGTACTGGGCGGGGGCGACCTGAATGTTACTTGCGGCGCGAAACCACGGGCAAGTATGCTGGACACCGGTGGATTCCCGCCCCCCGGCGGGCATTCAGACTCACCCCAAGCATTACCCGGAATCGCCTTGACCGACACCACCCCGCGCCCCGCGCCGAGCGAAAACCACCTCCTGATCAACGCCTATACGACGCATCCGGAGTCCCCCCTGCTGTCTGTCACCCGCCGCATCGCCGACAGTGGCTGCAATCTGGTCGACGCCCGCCTGGCCACCGTTGGCCGCGATGTCTCGGTCACCGCGCTGGCCACCGGCTCCTGGGATTCGGTGGCCAAGCTGGAAGCCATGCTGACCCGCCTGGAGCGCGAAGAAGGCCTGAAGCTGGTCTGGTACCGCACCGCCGCCAAGCAGGCGCAGTCGAACCTGCTGCCCTACATCGTGGAAGTGATCGCCGCCGACAAGCCGGGCATCCTGTTCCAGCTGGCCGATTTCTTCGACCGCCAGGGCATCACCATCGAGAACCTGCAGAGCACCCGCTACCGCGCCATGCAGACCGGTGCTGAGATGTTCAGCGCGCAGGTGACCATCGGCGTGCCGGCCAACATGCACATCGCCGCGCTGCGCGACGACTTCCTTGAATTTTGCGACCACTTGAACCTGGACGCGATCATGGATCCGATGAAATTCTGATCGGACGTGCGGATTTTCGCGCGCCTCTCACGGGCGCGTGGCGTTTCATGCAATTGTCGTAGAAACAACCCAGGCTCGACAGAAGGACCTCATGAACAACGGCGATACCCTGGACAGCACCACCCTTTCCCTGCCGCTGGCCCTGTCCGGCGGCCACCAGGCCACCCTCGGCGATTACGCCGGCCAGTGGCTGGTGCTGTACTTCTACCCCAAGGACAGCACCCCCGGTTGCACCACCGAAGGCATCGACTTCAACGCGCTGCTGCCCGAATTCAAGAAGGCCGGTGCGGTCGTGCTCGGCGTCTCGCGCGATTCGGTGAAGTCGCACGACAACTTCTGCGCCAAACAGGGTTTCAGCTTCCCGCTGGTCAGCGATGGCGATGAAGCCCTGTGCAGTGCCTTCGACGTGATCAAGCTGAAGAACATGTACGGCAAGCAGGTACGTGGCATCGAGCGCAGCACCTTCCTGATTTCTCCCGACAGTCGTATCGTGCAAGCATGGCGCAAGGTCAAGGTCGCTGGCCACGCCGATGCCGTCCTCGCCGAACTCAAGGCCGCCCAAACCAAGTGAGTCCCATCGCCCACTCTGTCCGCCACCACCCTGCCCTGCAGGCTGTGGTGGTTTTTCCCTGTCCGTAACCAGGAAACGACGATGACCCGAGGCAAGCGCATCTACGTGCTGGATACCAACGTGCTGATGCACGATCCCACCGCGCTGTTCAAGTTCGAGGAACACGACGTCTACCTGCCCATGCAGGTGATCGAAGAACTGGACAACGGCAAGAAGGGAACCTCTGAAGCGAGCCGCAACGCCCGCCAGGTGAGCCGTTTCCTCAACGAGCTGGTGCAGGAATCGGGCCTGGACAACCTGGCCGACGGCATTCCGCTGCAGCGCCCCAACGGCCTGCAGCTGCGCGGCAAGCAGAGCGCCGGCAAGCTGCGCTTCCAGACCAGCCATTTCGACGCCGGCAAGAGTTTCGGCAAGGTCATTCCCGACAACGCCATCCTCGGCGCGATCCTGGCGTTGAAGGAAGAAACCCCGGACCTGCCGGTGGTGTTCGTTTCCAAGGACATCAACCTGCGCATCAAGGCGGCCATTGCCGGCATCGTGTCCGAGGACTACGAGAACGATCGCGCGCTGGATGATTTCAGCCTGCTGTACACCGGCGCCACCGAGCTGCCCGAAGACTTCTGGAAGCGCCATGGCGAAGACCTGCGCAGCTGGAGCGACAAGGGCCGCACCCATTACGAAATCCAGGCGCAGGATGGCGAGGAGTGGTATCCGAACCAGTACGTGTACCTGCCCGGCGAAGACGAGGTCGAGCTGCGCGTCAGCCGCGTGGTGGGCGATGGCAAGGTGGTGCTGTCGCTGGTCGATGACTTCCGCCACGGCAGCCACGCCGTGTGGGGCATCAGCGCGCGCAACCGCGAGCAGAATTTCGCGCTGAACGCGCTGATGGACCCGGAGATCGATTTCGTCACCCTGCTGGGCACCGCCGGTACCGGCAAGACCCTGCTGGCGCTGGCCGCCGGTCTTGCGCAGACCATGGACCAGCAGCGCTATCGCGAGATCATCATGACCCGTGCCACGGTGAGCGTGGGCGAGGACATCGGCTTCCTGCCCGGCACCGAAGAAGAAAAGATGACGCCGTGGATGGGCGCGCTGACCGACAACCTGGAAGTGCTCACGCACAACCAGGAAGGCGGCACCTGGGGCCGCCAGGCCACCAACGACCTGCTGGCCAGCCGCATCAAGATCCGCTCGATGAACTTCATGCGCGGCCGTACCTTCCTGTCACGTTATCTGATCCTGGACGAGGCACAGAACCTCACGCCCAAGCAGATGAAGACCCTGATCACCCGTGCCGGTCCCGGCACCAAGATCGTCTGCCTGGGCAACGTCGAACAGATCGACACCCCGTACCTGACCGAAACCACCTCGGGCCTGACCTACGCAGTGGACCGCTTCAAGAACTGGCCGCACAGCGCACACATCACCCTGCGCCGGGGTGAGCGTTCGCGTCTGGCCGATTACGCTTCGGAGGTGTTGTGAACCGTTGCACCCGTCTGTTGCTGCCCACGGTGGCGATCGCCCTCGCCACCGCACTCGGCGCATGCACCACCACGCGCGGCCCGGCCAGCGTACCCACTGCCGAACGCACCGGGCAGTCATGGGTGGTCACCCGCCCGGTCATCGCCGCGCAGGTGCTGGACACCTGCTCGCGGCCCAGCCCCGGCCGCGAGGCCGGTCGGGTCACGGGCTACTGGGCGCCCAGCCGGCAGCAGGTGGACCTGCTGGAAGCGAAACTGTCATCGCTGGAGACGCAGGTCCCGCAGGTGCTCGATTTCGACCGCCAGTACGTGGGCATCGAAAGTGCAGGGCAACGGCTGATCTACATCAACGCCTTCCATCTGCCCGACGACGGCAGCGTGAATCCGGCCCGCGAGGCAGTCCGCGTCTGCGATGGCGGTCGCCAGTTCTGGGGTGCGGTGTTCGATCCGTCCACCAGCACCTTCAGCGAACTGCAGTTCAACGGCGGCAAGCTGTCCTCGCCCTGACGCGTCGGCATGGGAATCCGCCTGCCCAGCTGGGTCTGGATCGGCGCGGTCGCGCTCTCGTGCGTGGCCGGCATGGTCAATGTGGTGGGATTCCTGGGCTTCGAGCACCAGGCGGTCAGCCACATGACCGGCAGCACCAGCCAGCTGGGCATGGCCCTGGCCCAGGGCGACTGGCGCGCAGTGGGCCACCTGTGGGGTCTGCTGATCGCCTTCTCGCTGGGCGCCATGCTCAGCGGACTGCTGATCCAGGACAGCACCCTGCAGCTGGGCCGCCGCTACGGCGTGGCGCTGGCGATCGAGTCGATGTTGCTGCTGGTGGCCATTCCGCTGTTTGAACAGCAGCAGATCTGGGGCGCACTGGCCGCGGCCATGGCCTGTGGCCTGCAGAACGCCATGGCCACCACGTTCAGCGGCGCGGTGGTGCGCACCACGCACCTGAGCGGCATGTTCACCGACTTGGGCATCGGCCTGGGCCACCTGCTGCGCGGGCTGCCGCTGCAACTGCGGCGACTGACCCTGAGCGGCCTGATCATCAGCGGCTTTCTGGCCGGCGGGGTGATCGGCGCCTGGCTGTTCGTGCGCTGGCAGTACGACGCGTTGCTGGCCCCGGCACTGCTGACCGGCCTGACCGGCATCGTCTACGTGGTGTACCAGCAATGGGCACGCTGGCGGCATTGAGGGCGCCTGGGGTCAGATCCCCAGTAGATCCACGCCATGCGTGGATGCATTTCGTGTGAATGCCGCGCAGTCGAGCACGCTCGACGCTACCCCCACCCGCTGGACCACGGCACAATCGAGGCATGAGCCCGACCACTCCCGCTTCCGCCCTCACCATCGCCGGCTCCGATTCCGGCGGTGGCGCCGGCATCCAAGCCGATCTGAAGGCCTTTGCCGCCCACCGCGTGCATGGCCTGTCGGTGATCGCGGCACTGACTGCGCAGAACACCCGTGGGGTAACGGCGGTGCATGTGCCGCCGATCGACTTTCTGCGCGCGCAGCTGGACGCGTGCTTCGACGATTTCGACATACACGCGGTGAAGCTCGGCATGCTGGCCAATGCCAAGGTGATCAACGCGGTCGCCGACGTGCTGGAACAGCGCCGCCCGGCGCACGTGGTCCTCGACCCGGTGATGGTCGCCACCAGCGGCGCACGCCTGCTGGAAGACAGCGCGCTGCAGGCGCTGCGCGAACGCCTGATACCACTGGCCACGCTGATCACCCCCAACACTCCCGAAGCCGAGCTGCTGGTCGGCCGCAGCATCGGCAACGCCGACCACGCCGAGCAGGCCGCCGCCGCCCTGCTCGCCATGGGTGCTGGCGCCGTGCTGCTGAAGGGCGGCCATCTGCACGAAGGCAACCGCGTGGTCGATCGTTACTTCGATGGCGTCAGCAGCGAAGAATTCATCCACGCGCGGCTGCCGCTGGACGCGCACGGCACCGGCTGCACGCTGGCCTCGGCCATTGCCGCCCAGCTGTGCAACGGACTCAGCCTGGCCAACGCCTGCGAAGCCGGCATCGATTACGTGGCACGCGGACTGCAGCAGGGCTATGCACCTGGCCGCAGTGAGGTGCGGGTGCTGGACCACTTCGGCGCGGCGCCGCACGCATGAGCGCGACGCCACGGATGATCGCCGTGAACAGCGGCGATGGCCATCAGTACGAGATCATCGCCTGCGTGCCGGCACAGCCGCTGGCACGCCTGCTGTGGCTGCCGGCGCTGGGCGTGGCCGCGCGCCACTACCTGCCGCTGGCGCAGGCGCTGGCCGCGCGCGGTATCGCCGTCTACCTGCACGAATGGCGGGGCAATGGCAGCAGCTCGCTGCGACCGTCGCGCACGACCGACTGGGGCTACCGCGAGATTCTTGAAGAGGATCTGCCTGCCAGTCAGGCGGTGCTGCACGCCGAGGAGGCGACGGCGAGTGTCGTGCCGTGGATCATCGGTGGGCACAGCCTGGGCGGGCAGCTGGCCTGCCTGCATGCCGGCCGCAATCCGGATCATTTCCAGCGCCTGTGGCTGGCGGCCAGTGGTACGCCATTCTGGCGCGTGTTCCCGCCTCCACGCGGCTGGCTGCTGCCGCTGTTCTACCGCTTCCTGCCATGGATCGCGCGCCGCCAGGGCGTGCTGCATGGCCGCCGCCTCGGCTTCGGTGGCACCGAGGCACGCGGGCTGATTGCCGACTGGGCGCGGGTGGGCCTGAACAACCGTTATGCCGCCGTCGCCATGGCCGAAGACCTGGATGCACAGCTGGCGCGCGTCCACGGCACGGCGCAGGCGGTGCTGATGGCCGATGACTGGTTCGCGCCGCTGGGTTCCATGCAGGCACTGCTGGCCAAGCTGCCGAATGTGGCCTCGCGCGTGCGCGTGCTGTCCGCGCAGGAACTGGACACGCGCGCCGATCACTTCGCCTGGATGAAGGCCCCGGACGTCGTGGCGGAAAGCTTTTTCATTCAGTTGAATGAAAATTTTCACAAAAGCGTTGACGTCGGGCGCCGACATCCGCATAATTCCGCTCCTGTCGCAGGGCGCCCGTAGCTCAGTTGGATAGAGTACCTGGCTACGAACCAGGCGGTCGGGAG
>NZ_DAMBCN010000016.1:0-95277 GCF_032056425.1 Stenotrophomonas sp. | reverse complement strand
GACGGCCAAAATCCCATCCCACAACACAGTTGCTACACGGACGTACTTGCGGCGTGTCCTGCCCACCCACACCGCCCCGCCACCCACGGATACCCAGCTGTTGACGTTGCTCTTGCTTGAAGCAGGTGCAGGGCTGCAAGCCCTGCCAAAAAAACACCCCTTACAAAAGCGGCTGCCGCGTCAGACCCACCGGGCGGGCGTTGTCATCCATGTGCAGGGTCACGGCCTTGGCGTTCACCAGCAGATCGGCCAGGGCATCGCTGGCGCCCAGCGAATGGGCGATCTCGGTCCGGCTCGAATCCACCCGCGGCGTGCGCCGTTCCTTGCCGGCGAAACGGTAGCGGTTGTACTCGGCCCAGGCGATCAGCAGCACCGTGCAGCAGACCAGGATGACCGGCAGCGCGATCATCACGAACGGGTCCAGGTGCTGCTTGTGCTGGTACAGCTGCACGAACGCCATCTGCCCGCCCAGCAACCACGAGATCAGCGTGACCAACGGTGCCCACAGGTAGAAGTAGAAGCCCCAGAACGCCAGGGTAACGAAGCCCCACGCCGTGCGCTGCAGGCGCGGCTGCTGGCGTGGCTTCTGGATCAACCGCGAATCGAAGCGGTTGGACGGTTTCTTGGTTGTGGTGCCACGTACGGTGCTCATCGGATCCCCCGGTCAGGGCTGACCCAGGTGGCGCGCTTGCCGCGGCGCTTGAACAGCGTCTTCGGCAGTGCCACCAGAGTGGTGAACAGGCTGATCAACCAGTACGCCATCGGGTACCAGATGACCCAGAAGTAATTGCGTCCAATGTGTGTTTCGTAACGACGGTCGATGATCAGACTGCTGGCGAACTGCAGCAGGCAGACCAGCGCCAGGATCACGCCGTGCCATTGCGGCAGCAGCGTATCGATGTACAGCGGGGCCGGCAGCGGGATGAACTTGCCCAGCGCCCACAGCACCACGATCAACAGCATGGTGTACGCCCAGAACACGCTCAGGATGTACTCCAGCAACACGCCCCACATGCGCCGCTTGCGCCAGCTGAACAACGAAGCGCCATGCCGCAGCAGCACTTCCACGCCACCCTGGGCCCAGCGCAGGCGCTGCCGCCACAGGCCCTTCAGGGTCTCGGGCATCAGGATGAAACACAGCGCGTTGGGTTCGTAGCGGATGTCCCAGTGGTCCAGCTGCAGGCGCCAGCTGATGTCGATGTCTTCGGTCACCATGTCATCGGCCCAGTAACCGATGCGGTGCAGGGCGGTGCGGCGGAACGCGGCGATCACCCCGGACACGGTGAAGATGCGCCCGTACACGCGCTGGGCACGCTTGATCATGCCGATGATCGAGGAGAACTCGGCCACCTGCAGGCGTCCCAGCAGGGTGGAACGGTTGCGGATGCGCGGGTTGCCCGTCACTGCGCCAACGCGCGGCCCGCTGGTCAGGTGCCAGACCATCCAGTGCATGGCGTACTCTTCCAGCATGGCATCGCCATCGATGCAGACCAGATATTCAGAACGCGCGGCCAGCGCACCCATGCGCAGTGCATTGGCCTTGCCCAGGTTGCGGTCCAGGTGCACCACGCGCAGGCGCGGGTGCTGCGCGGCCAGTGCATCCAGTCGCGCGCCGGTGTCATCGCGGCTGCCATCGTTGATGGCGATGACCTCGAAGTCCGGATAACGCTGGGCCAGCGCCGCGCCGATGGTGTCGTCCAGGTTGTCCGATTCGTTGTGGCAGGGAATCAGCAGTGTGGCGAACGGGTACTCGTCCATCGGCGGCGGATCGTTGCGCGGCCGCGACTTCCGCTCGCGGCGGAAGAAGTAGTACAGGCCGCCGGACATCCAGAAGAACGCCATCACCATCGGGTAGAAGAAGGCGAACTGGAACAGGGCATACAGCCAGGGGCTCATGTCCATGTCACTTCTCCGGGTACGGGAAGTTGCGCGCAGACATCGCGGCGCGCGCGTCCACGGTCGACGGCTTGTCGGCAATGAAATCGTCCGGGTACCACGCGAAGTGGCGCACGCCCTGTGCCTGCAGGCGACGCACCTGGGCGCGCAGGCGCTGGCCACTGATCGGCGTCTGCGTGCGCCAGTCCACGGTCTGCAGCTCGAACATGGTGTGCTTCAGGTCCGGGTCGTGCGCGCGCACGGCGGTGACCAGCCGGTCCAGCCAGCGTTCGGGGTGGCGGCTGCCTTCCATCCACGGCATGGCCATCAGCGCAGTGCGGTCGTAGGCCTTGTTGAACAGATCCAGGCGCTGTGCGAACCAGTTGGCGCTCTGCGGTTCCAGCACCGGCTGGGCGTACAGGTTGCGCACCGTGCCCAGCTTCGGTCGCCAGCGCTGCGCGCTGTCACGCAGTTCCAGGGTGAAGTCGATCAGTGCCTGGGTGCGGCCGCCATCGAGGCCTTCCTGCGGCAGCTGCGCCAGTTCGGTGTCGCGCACGTAGGCATCGTCATGGAACAGCAGGCCTTCGAAGTACGAATTGATGGCCAGGTCTTCGTAGATGTCCTTGATGATCTGCCGCGCCTGCGGCTTGGTGAAGTCCAACCGGTACATGCCATCGTGTTCCGGGCTGGCGATACCCAGCGCGGTGCGCTGTGCGGCATCGGGCAGCTCGTAGCCCAGCACCGGCAGCCACGCATACACCTTCACACCGGCACGGGTCTTCAGCTGCCAGGCCACGCGGTTGAACAGATCGGCGCGCATCGGCAGGTGCCGGTTCGGGAAGTACAGCGCATCGGCGGTGTTGTTGCCGTCCGGATCGGCGAAGGCCTGCAGGTAGACGTGGGTGGGGCCGACCTTCTTCACGCGTTCGATCAACGCATCCAGGTTGCGCGCCTGCTGGGCCGGGTTGGCGTCGTACACCGCATCCAGGTCGATCTGCAGCGCGCGGGTGCCGTCCAGGCCGACATTGCGGCGCAGTTCAAAGGCCAGCGACGCCGTGTTCGGGTTGTTGGTCACCAGCAGGCGTGCCAGGCCGTGCAGGTCGCGGGTGACCGGCGTGCTGCGGCCTTCCAGGTCGAACGACACCGGCATGCCCAGCTGCTCGGCAATGTCGTTGCTCAGCTGGTTGTAGGCGGCATACGGCCAGACGATCGCCTTCGGCGTTACCCCCAGCTCCTTCTTGATCAGCTGTACGCTGCGGCCCAGGTCCGCGCGCAGGCGCTGTTCGTATTCCTGCGCGGTTTCATAGCGCTGCGCCTTCGGGTCGTAGACGCGGGTGATCACCGCCGGGGTCTGGTTGCCCTGCGGGTTGGACTGCACGCCGTGGTGCAGGTTGTCAGTGTGGCTGGCCAGTTCGATCAGGCCGCTGGACTGCATTTCGCGCAGCTGCGCCCAGGTCAGGAAATCATCGTGGCCGAACGGCCGATAGCCGTAATCGATGGTGCGGCCAGGTGCCATGTCCACGTAATCGGTGATTACTGCCACCAGCGCCGGGTAGTTGTAGGCACGCAGCAGTGGGTATACCCGCGTGTAGACGCTGCGCAGGCCGTCATCGAAGGTCAGCAGCACCGGCCGCGGCGGCAGGGTGGCTTCCCCGCGCGAGGCCTTGATCAGCTGCGACAGCGAGATCGGGTGGTAGCCATGCGCCGACAGCCAGTCCAGGTGTGCGGCGAAGTTCTGCGTGCTGACCGCGTAGGCGTCGGCGTCGGCCTTTTCGCGCACGTCATCGCGGATGTCGTGGTAGCTCAGGATCAGCAGGCCGTTGTCGCTGGCATCCAGCTCGGTGGGCTGCTGGGCGGCGGCCGGCAGTGCCAGGGCCAGCAGGCCCAGCAGCACGGTGGTCATCAGGTAGCGAAGCATCCGTTTCATCTCACTCTCCCCAGCGCAGCGCGGCATCGAAGCCGAGATGACGTTCACGTTGGCCGTCGTAGACCGGCCGCGACCAGCTCACCCCGTATTCCAGGATGCGCCCCTGGCTGAACTGCCATTCGTGGCGGTAGGCCACGCTGGGAATCAGTGCGCTGCCATAGCCTTCCTGCCAGTAGTCGCCCAGCGACACCGTCAGGCGGTGGCGGAAGTGGCGTTCGTAGTGGCGCCACAGCTGCTGGTCGATGCGCAGGCCGATCTCCACCGAGCGGTCGCGCGACGGATTGAAGTACGGCGCATCGTCCTGGCTGCCGCGGCTGGTGTAGACGCTGCCCAGGCCATCGATCAGCAGGCGCGGGCGGGTCAGCAGGCGCTGCTCGATGGCGCTGGTCAGGGTGTCGCGGCGGTTGCCGTCGTCATAGCGGAACTGGCTGCCGCCCAGACTCCAGTGGGTGCGTTCGTTGCGGGTGTAGTCCACGGCCACGGCCACGCTGTCGGCGGTGATGCCGGAGACGCGCGCCTGCATCGAGGCTTCCGGGTCGTTGCGGGCCGCGGTGATGCCGGCGTGCCAGTGGTCGTTGAACTGCCAACCGAAACCGCCGCGCAGGCCGGTGTCGCCGATGCTGTCGTTGGGGCGCAGCACGGCGGCCTCGGCGTCGGCACGGCCGAAGCGGTAGCGCACGCCCGCGCCCATCCACAGCGGGTTGATCTTCTGGTCCTGGAAGGTGACCGATCGGCGGTCGGCGAAGGCGAACAACCGCCAGCGATCGTCCAGGATCGGCGTGGCCACTTCCATGCCGTAATGCAGGTCGTCGTTGCCCAGCGGCGAGGTGCCACCGCCGCCCGAGCTGCGGCCGCCTTCCACGGTGGCCTGCAGCTGCCAGCCGCGGTGTGCGCGCCAGTCACGGTCCATGCGCTGCACCGAGGGCTGGTTGGGGTAGCGCTGCAGCAGGTCGTCGTGCAGCGGCCGTGCCAGGTCGTCGCGCTGCAGCTGCACATAGGCTTCGTGCATTCCCAGGCGCGGCGACACGTCGCGCGGGTCCAGGGTATAGGCCATCTGGTGGCGTTCCAGCGAACGCCGCGGCCAACCGCGCATCTGGTACACGCTGCCCAGCGCGGTCTGCAGGCCGCCGTTGCCGGGGGCCACGTCCACCAGCGCTTCCAGCTCGCGCTGTGCGGTGGGCAGGTCGCCGCTGTAGGCGCGGATCATGGCCAGGTTCACGTCGGCCTCGTAGCGCGCCCAGTTGGCGTAGGGGCTCTTGCCGCCGCCCCAGCGCCAGGCCGGTTCGTCCTTCTGCCAGGCCTGCAGGTAGCCGATGGCCTTTGCCGCCTGTTCGGTTTCCAGGTAGGCGTAGGCCAGTTCGGAACGGGACTGGAAGCGCGAAGGGTCGTTCTTCACTGCCGTTTCCAGCAGTGGAATGGCTTCGTCTGGGTGCTGGGTGGCCATCATTGAATCGCCCACCGCCGGCAACACATAGTCGGGCAGGGCATGGCCTTCGGCCTGCAGGGCGCGAGCTTCATCGCGCACCTGGGCATGCCGTGACAGGCGGTTGAGCAGAATCAGCCGGTCCATGCGGATGCGCAGCGGGGCCTGTGCCAGCGGCGTGCCGTCGCGCTGCACGTAGCGCTCCATCTCCGCCAGCGCATCCTCGGCTTCGTCCAGGCGGGAATCTTCGGTCTGCCCGTAGGCCAGGCTCCAGTTCACCAGCTTGGCCACGTAGTTCGCTTCCAGCCGTGCCTTCTGGTCGGCGTCGAACAGCTGCGGCCGCGCCTGGTACAGGCGCCACGCCCGATGCGCGTTGCCGATGTCACCCAGGGTCAGGACCTGCAGCTTGTACAGCAGGTCGTCGTTGGGCTCGACCTGCTGCGCGCGCTCGATGGCGGCCAGCGCGTCAACCCAGCGGGCCTGGTCACGGTAATGGCCGATTTCGGCCAGCCGCTCGGCACGGGTGGCCTGGGTGGGCGGCGGCGCCGCGTGGGCCCAGGACGCCAGAGCGGCGCAGGCCAGACCGACGCAGAGCGCCAGCGGTCGATGAACAACCATGAATTCCCCCTTCAGCATCCATTCTTGGACGATGTGCAAAAAGTGTGACGCACATCACATGCCAACTTTAGCTGACACGCTCCAGGGAGGCCAGAGCCTCGCCGTTTCCCTTGCACGCAACTGCCGCGCGACAACGGCCATTTCCATCGCACCTCCCCTTCCGCCAAAGGCTTGGACTGCGAAATCACAGTGCTCCGGCGGCCAACGCGGCGCCGAGCGCTGCCGGGACGGCACGCCCCGGCCCTTCGGCCAGCACGCGTCCCGCGTCAGCTTTGGACACGCTACGTCAGTTCACGCCGAAGCAGTGTGTAGACGGCGGGGCAAGCTGGCTCAGATCACCACAGGTCTTCCAGCCGGCGCGGCTTGCAGGCCACCCACGAGGCGCACAGCATCACCGTGGCGCAGCCGAACAGGAAGCCGAAGGGCAGGCCCCAGCCGTTGCTGACCGTGTGCAGCCAGCCGACCAGGAACGGCCCCAGGCAGCTGAAGCTGTAGCCCACGCCCTGCATGAAGCCGGACAACGCCGCCGAGCCGGTGGCGGTGCGCGTGCGCAGGTTGATCAGAGTCAGCGCCAGCGGGAAGGTGGACGGGCCCACGCCCAGCAGGGCGGCCCAAAGCAGGGGCGCCTTCATCGGCGCCAGCAGCAGGCCGGTGAAGGCGATCACGAACGAGAAGAAGCCGATCAGCACCAGCGGGAACGGGTTCTGCAGGCGCACCGCCAGCGACGGGATGACCAGCGACGGCAGCAGCCCCAGCGCCGAGAACACGGCCACCATCACCCCGCCGAACGCCGGCGTGGCGCCGGCTTCCACCACGATGCGCGGCAGCCAGGTGAACATGGAATAGGTCATCAGCGAGGTCATGCCGAACATCAGCGACATGCTCCAGCCCAGCGAGGTGCGCCAGACCTTGCCGTGCGGCTGGGCGCTGGGATCGTTGGCCGCCAGCTGCGCGTGCGGCGCGCGGCGGGCCAGCATCAGCCAAGGCAGGGCCGCGGCCAGGGCCAGCAGCGCCCACATGCCCAGCGACACGCGCCAGCCGGCCGCCTGCGCCACCGGCACCGCCAGCAGCGCCGGCAGCATGGTGCCCAGCTGCAGCATGCTGATGTACAGCGTGCTCATGGTGCCCACCTTGTTGGCGAAGTAGCGCTTCACCAGCGGCGGCACCACCACGTTGCCGATGCCCATGCCGGCCAGGGCCATCACCGAACCCAGCAGCAGGGTGCCGACGTTGCCGGCGCTGGAGCGCAGCAGCAGGCCGGCCATGGCCAGGGTCATGGCCAGCAGGGTGGTGCGTTCCAGCCCCAGGCGGCGGGCCAGGGCCGGGGTGGCCACGCCGAACAGGGCGAAGGAGGCGGTCGGCAACATGCCCAGCACCCCGGTCATGGTGGTGCCGAAGCCGAAATGCTGGCCCAGCACGTCCAGCAGCGGGGTGATGGAGGTCACCGCGGTGCGCAGGTTCACCGCGGCCAGCAGGATGGCAGCGAAGGCGAGCAGCCGCCCGTGCAGCAGTGAGGGCGAGGCTTGGGGTGCGGTGGTCATGCGGAATCCTTGCAGGTGGCGCACGCGCGATGGTTGGCGTGCAGCGGCGGCACCGGGCCAGGCCGGTGCGACAGGTGGGGGCAGGGGGCCATTGTACGTGGCCGCGGCATTGCGGCCGCCACATGGGCGGGGCGCCGGTTGCAGATACAAAAAAACCCGGAGGACTGTCGTCTTCCAGGCTTCTTGGTGACCACCGAAGTGGTCGGGGAGACAGGATTCGAACCTGCGACCTCTACGTCCCGAACGTAGCGCTCTACCAGACTGAGCTACACCCCGAAGGGAGCCGCCTATTCTAGCTGTTCACCCCGGTGGCGGCAAGGGGTGAAAGCTGTTTCCTTCACACTGCCGGAGCAGTGTCACTTCAGGGAACAAAAAAGCCTGGACAACCTCACCAGGCTTCAATGCGACCACCGAAGTGGTCGGGGAGACAGGATTCGAACCTGCGACCTCTACGTCCCGAACGTAGCGCTCTACCAGACTGAGCTACACCCCGAAGGAGCCGCCTAAGATACCGTGTGAAGGCCAAGGCGGCAAGGTTTTTTTCACATCAACGACGGTTTTCCTGTTCGGCGCGGTTCTGCTCGCGCGATTCGAACCACATGCCGTTGAGGATGGCCACGGTGGAGGCCAGGCCGGTGCCGAGAATCCAGGCGAAATACCACATGTTCGTTTCTCCTTCATTCGGGGAAGGCGCCGACCGTTGATCGGTACGCCTTGCTTGTGGGTGGGTGCCGACCGTTGGTCGGCACACCTTCCAATCAATACGCGTTCGGGTTCTCGTCCATCTCTTCGGTGGTCGTCTTGCCCTTCAGCACGCGGTACACCCAGGTGGTGTAGGCGAGGATGATCGGCAGGAAGATCGCCGTGGCCACCAGCATGATGCCCAGCGTCAGGTGGCTGGACGAGCTGTCCCAGACGGTCAGGCTGGAACCGGGCTGGCTGGAGGAAGGCAACAGGAACGGGAAGATGGCAAAGCCGACGGTCAGGATGATGCCGGCGATCGATGCGCCCGAAGCGATGAAGGCCAGGCCGCCACGGCGGGCCCGCAGCAGGGCCGCGCTGGCCAGTGCACCCAGCAGGCCCAGCACCGGGAACACAATGGTGAGCGGCATGCTGCTGTAGTTGCGCAGCCAGCCACCGGCGGCCGTGCCGATGGCCGCGGTCTTCAGCAGCGGGTTGGTCGGGCCGTCGGTCACCACCTGCGAGGTGATCTGGTAGCCGGGCAGGCCGAAGGCCACCCAGGCACCGGCCGCGGCGAACAGCACGAAGCTGATGATCGCCGCCACACTGCCGTAGCGGGCGGCACGATCGGCCACCGGGCCGTCGGTCTTGATCACCAGCATCGCCGCACCGTGC
The DNA here is from genome assembly GCF_032056425.1 of Stenotrophomonas sp. Taxonomy (GTDB): domain Bacteria; phylum Pseudomonadota; class Gammaproteobacteria; order Xanthomonadales; family Xanthomonadaceae; genus Stenotrophomonas. The sequence goes on along the minus strand of NZ_DAMBCN010000016.1, from coordinate 86,537 downwards.
GAGACCAGCATGGCCACGCTGACCAGGCCCGCCACCAGGGCGAACGGGGTCAGCAGGCCGAAGAACGAGCCGGTATAGAAGATGCGCATGCTGTCATCGAAGTGGAACGGCACGCCCAGCAGCACGTTACCCACGGCCACGCCGGCAATCAGGCCCGGCAACAGACCACCCACGAACAGCACGCGGTCCCAGTTGTCGCGCCAGCGCTTGCTGGGCAGCTTGCTGCGGTACTTGAAGCCGACCGGGCGCAGGATCAGCCCGAACAGCATGGCAAACACCGCCAGGTAGAAGCCGGAGAAGCTGACCGCGTACAGCGGCGGCCAGGCGGCGAAGATCGCGCCGCCCCCCAGCACCAGCCACACCTGGTTGCCTTCCCACACCGGGCCGACCGTGTTGATCACCAGCCGGCGCTCTTCATCGGTTTTGGCCACGAACGGCAGCAGCGTGCCCACGCCCAGGTCGAAACCATCCATCACCGCCCAGCCGATCAGCAGGATGCCCAGCAGCAACCACCAGATCACGCGCAGGGTGGTGTAATCCAATCCAAGAAATTCCATGTGCGTTCTCCTGCCTCAGACCTGGCCGGGGGCCGGCATTGCGGCATTGGGGGATGCGGGGCGGATATCGGCCTGCAGCGTCGGCAGGATCTCGTCCGGCCCCTTGCGGATCGCCTTCAGCATCAGCTTCACCTCGATCACCAGCAGCACCGTGTACAGCGCGGTGAAGATGGCCAGCGTGGTCAGGATTTCATGCAGGGCCAGGCCCGAGGCGGCATAGAAGGTGGGCAGTACGCCGTCCACCGCCCACGGCTGGCGGCCGTACTCGGCCACGAACCAGCCGCATTCGATGGCGATCCACGGTGCCGGCAGCGACCAGACGGCCAGCTTCAGGAACCAACGCTTGTCCTGGAAGTTGTTGCGGCAGGAGAAGTAGAAAGCCAGGGCGAAGAAGGCGATCAGGTAGAAGCCCAGGCCGGCCATCACGCGGAAGGTCCAGAACAGCGGCGCCACGCGCGGCACGGTATCCAGCGCGGCCTTTGAGATTTCTTCCGGCGTGGCGTTGAGGATGTCCTCGCGGTAACGCTTCAGCAGCAGGCCGTGGCCCAGATCCTGCCAGTGGCGGTCGAACATCTCGCGCGCTTCCACATCGTCCTTGTTGGCTCGGATGCGTTCCAGCGCACCGTAGGCCAGCTGGCCGCCGCGGATGCGGTGTTCGGCGCGCTCCACCAGTTCCAGGATGCCCGGGATCGGCTGGTTGGTGGAACGGGTGGCAATCAGGCCCATCAGGTACGGGATCTTGATCGCGTAGTCGTTCTGCTGGGTGGTCTGGTTGGGAATGCCGAAGGCGGTGAAGTCGGCCGGCGCACGCTCGGTCTCCCACATCGCTTCAATGGCGGCCAGCTTCATCTTCTGGTGTTCGCTGGCGGCGTAACCACTTTCATCGCCCAGCACCACCACCGACAGCGACGACAGCAGGCCGAACGCAGCGGCCACCGCGAACGAGCGGCGGGCCATGTCGCGGTGCTTGTTCCGCAGCAGGTACAGGGCACTGATCGACATCACGAAGATCGCACCGGTCACGTAGCCGGCGCTGACGGTGTGCACGAACTTGGCCTGGGCCACCGGGTTCAGCAGCACGGCGGCGAAATCCACCACTTCCATGCGCATCGTTTCCGGGTTGAACACCGCGCCGGTCGGGTTCTGCATCCAGCCGTTGGCGATCAGGATCCAGACGGCCGACAGATTGGTGCCCAGCGCCATCAACCAGGTCACGGCCAGGTGCTTGACCGGGCTCAAGCGCTTCCAGCCGAAGAAGAACAGGCCGATGAAGGTGGCTTCCAGGAAGAAGGCCATCAGGCCTTCGATCGCCAGCGGCGCACCGAAGATATCGCCCACGTAATGGCTGTAGTACGACCAGTTCATGCCGAACTGGAATTCCATCACCAGGCCGGTGGCCACACCGATGGCGAAGTTGATGCCGAACAGGGCGCCCCAGAACAGGGTCATCTGGCGCCAGACCTGCTTGCGGGTCATCACGTACACGCTTTCCATGATGGCCACCATGAAGGACAGGCCAAGGGTGAGCGGTACGAATAGGAAGTGGTACATCGCGGTCAAAGCAAATTGCAGCCGCGACAGTTCTACGACTGTCTGATCAATCATGGCCTGGCTACCTCGTTGGATAGTGCCGTTGCAGGTGGCGGGAAGGGTGGTCTACGGGGTGGATGATGTGACCGACTACTTCAAACAGCCTTGATCCAGATCAATGTATGAAGGGCTCTGCAGAGGGATCGTATGCCAAACCGGATGAAGACTGCGACCGCTGGCCGCAGGGGAGGGCACCTGTGTGCGCCTACAATGCCGGACATGCCCTGTTGCCTGTGAACCCTTTGAACGCTGCCGAATCTTCCGCTGTTGCCACCGACCCGCATGCCGAATCGGCCCTGCAGCGGCGTACCCGTATCGCCTGGCTGGCCGATCTGGCGCGTGCGGCGCGTGGCCGCCAGCGCTTGGCCGGCGTGTACCTCAGCGTGTCCGGTGCCCTGCTGATCGGCCAGGCGGCCGCCATCGCCTGGCTGGTGCAGCACGTGCTGGTGCAACGCGCGCCGTTGTCGTCGGGGCTGCCGGTACTGGGTGGGCTGGCGATCATCCTGCTGCTGCGCACGGCGCTGGGCAGTGCCAGCCAGGCGGCCGCCGGTGATGTGGCCGACGCGGCACGTCTGGCCCTTCGTGAGCGTGTGTTCGCGCGTCTGTTGGGGCATGGGCCACTGTGGCTGCGGCAGCGCCGTACCGGCGAACTGGGCGAGCTGATGCTGCATCACGGCGATGCGATTGAGAACTATTACAGTGGGTTCCTGCCGGTGCGCACCGAAGTGGTGGTGGTGCCCCTGCTGATTCTGGCGGCGGTTGCCTGGGTGGACTGGGTGGTCGCACTGATCCTGCTGTTCACCGCGCCGCTGGTGCCGTTCTTCATGATGCTGGTCGGCTGGGGCGCAGAAGCGGCCGGTCGCGCGCAGCTGGGTGAACTGGCGCGGATGAGCGGGCACTTTGCAGATCGCATCAAGGGGCTGGGTCTGCTGCGCCTGTACGGTCGTGGCGAGGCAGAACTGGCAGGCGTGGAAGCGGCCGCCGAGGGCGTGCGCGTGCGAACGCTGAAAGTGCTGCGTATCGCCTTCTTGTCGTCCACCGTGCTGGAATTCTTTGCGTCGGTGAGCGTGGCGATGGTCGCGCTGTATCTGGGCCTGAGCTACCTGGGGCTGATGTCCCTGCACGCTGCCGTGCCGACGCTGGGCGCCGGCCTGTTCTGCCTGCTGCTGGCGCCGGAGTTCCATGCGCCGCTGCGGCGGCTGGCCGCCCACTACCACGACCGCGCCAATGCCCTGGCCGCCGCCGCCGAAGTCGAACGCCTGCTGCATGCCTTGCCGGACGAGGCGGCGTTGCCCGAAGACGGCGGGGCCATGCGTGCGCCCGAACCGGCCGAGGCCGCGCTGCCGCCGTTGCAGGCGCAGGGTCTGGTGCTGCAGCCGCTGGGCGCACCACACACCGTACTGAATGGCGTGGATGTGCGGCTGGAACCGGGCCAGCGCCTGGCCCTGGTTGGCCCCAGTGGGTCGGGCAAGAGCACGCTGCTGGAAGCACTGGCGGGCTGGCTGCCGCCGCGCGAAGGGCGCCTGCAGGTGCGCCCCGGCGTGCAGGTGGCCTACGCCAGCCAGCGCCCGTACCTGTTCCATGGTTCGATCGCCGACAACCTGCGCCTGGCCGATCCCGCCGCCAGTGATGCGCGCTTGCGCGCCGTGGCCGAAGCAGCGCAGGTGCTGCAGTTCGCCCAGCGCCTGCCGCAGGGGCTGGATACGATGATTGGTGAGCGTGGTTTCGGTCTGTCCGGTGGCGAAGCACGGCGCATCGGCCTGGCCCGGTTGCTGCTGCGCGATCCGCAGGTGCTGCTGCTGGACGAGCCCACTGCCTTCCTCGATGCCGACACCGAAGCCGCATTGCTGCGCAGCCTGGCCGCCTATGCGCGCGGCCGCGCCGTGGTGGTGGCCACCCACAGCCCGGCGGTGATCGCCTGGGCCGACCGCTGTCTGCTGCTGCCCGAAGGCCGCCTGGTCGATCCGGCGCAGGCGGTGCGTGCATGAGCCGCTCGCCCGATTCGCTGCGCGCGGTGTTCATGCGCCATCGTCCACGCCTGCTGCTGACCGTGCTGCTGCTGTGGATCACGATGCTGGCCGGTACCGCGCTGCTGGGGCTGTCCGGTGGCTTCCTGACCGCTGCAGCGCTGGCCGGTGCGGCGGGGTTGAGCCAGGGCTTCAACTTCTTCTCGCCGTCGGCCGGCATCCGTGGCCTGACCATGGCGCGCATCGTCTCGCGCTATTTCGAAAAGCTGGTGGGCCACGATGCCACGCTGCGCATCGCCCGCGACCTGCGCGTGTGGTTCTTCCGCCGCGCGCTGCCGCTGGCACCGGCGCGGCTGGGGGCCACCCGCACCGGTGAACTGCTGGCGCGCCTGCTGGGTGACATCGGCGAGGTCGATGGCCTGCTGGTGCGCGCGATCGGTCCTCTGCTCGCACTCGCTGCACTGTCACTGGCCGCCATTGCGTCGGCTGCGGTGATCCTGCCATCGGCGGCCGTGCTGCTGGCCGTGCTGGCGCTGCTGATCGGCGTCGGCGTGCCGTGGCTGGGCGTGCGCGGGCGTGATGCCGAAGAAGCCGACCGCGCTGCGCATCGTGCCGCCCTGCGCACCGCCGCGTTCGAAGGGCTGGAAGGTGCGGGTGACCTTGCGGCCCTGCATGCCGGTACCGCGTGGCAGTTGAAGGTACGCGTTGCGGCCAAGCAGCTGGCGGCGCGCGATCGGCGTCGACGCTGGCGCCTGATTGCAGCGTCCACCCTGCACGGCGCGGTGGCCGGGCTGGGCCTGGTCGGCATGTTGGCGCTGGCGCTGCATGCGGCCGAACAGCAGCGCATTGCCGCGGAGATGGCGGCAGGCCTGGTATTCCTGACCGTGGCCCTGATCGAGCTGTGGGCCGGCATGGGCCTGGCCTGGCAGTCGCTGCAGTCGGGCCGCATTGCCGCCGATCGGCTGCAGGCCATCGTCGAACAGCCGACGGCCGTGGACGAGCCGCCGGTGCCGCAGGCGGTTCCGCAGGCATCGGCGGTGCAGTGGCAGGACGTGCATTTCCAATGGCCGGGCGCGGCGCGGCCGGTGCTGTCCGGTCTGCAGCTGACCCTCGCACTAGGGGAACGCATTGCGATCCGCGGCGACAGCGGCTGCGGCAAGACCACCTTGTCCAGCCTGCTGCTGCGCCTGTGGGATCCACAGCAGGGCCGCTTGACCTATGGCGGACAGGACCTGCGCGGTTTCGCCCAGGCCGATTGGCACCGGCAACTGGCGTGGTTGCCGCAGAATGCCCCGGTGTTTGCCGGCAGCGTGGCCGACAACCTGCGCCTGGGCGATGCCGATGCCAGCGATGCCACGCTGTGGGCCGTGCTGCGCCGGGTGCGGCTGGGCGAATGGGCCGAGCGCAATGGTGGCCTGCAGACGTGGGTGGGGGAAAACGGAGCAACGATGTCGGCCGGGCAGGCGCGGCGCCTTGCGCTGGCGCGCGCGCTGCTGCGCAACGCCCCCATCCTGGTGCTGGACGAACCCACCGAAGGCCTGGACGTGGACACCGCGCACGCGCTGCTGAACGATCTACCGGCGTTGCTGGACGGGCGCAGCCTGCTGATGATCACTCACGACGAGCTGCCTGACGGCGTGGTGGATGCGCAGTACCGCCTGCGTGACGGTGTGCTGGAGCGGGAAACGTAATCGCGGTGGTAGCGCCGGGCCATGCCCGGCGGCCGTTTGCGTGATGGCGTGCCGACCGGCACATCCACGCATGGCGTGGATCTACGGGCGTCGTGCCGCGTCGTTCGAACGGCTACCGCGAAAACTCGCGCAGCATCACCGCGATCGACGCCACGTTGGCCACCACGCACAGCCAGAACACCCACTGGAATTCCGCCTTGCGGTGCTTGTGCCGGAACAGCGCCTGGCCCAGCAGCGCTCCGGGCCAGCCACCGGCGAAGGCCAGAAGCTGCAACGTGCGTTCGGGAATGCGCCACTGCTTGCGCTGTGCCGCCCGCTTGTCATGCCCGTACAGCCCGAACGACACCACGCTGGCCAGCACGCACCAGCCGCCCAGCCACAGCGGCAGCACGCCACTGACCGTCAACGCGATGAGCGCGCCGAACGCGGCCAGCGCCAGGTTGCGCCGCCAGGCCACTTAGAGCCCGTCGAGGAAGCCGCGCACGGCCGGGCCGAAGCGATCGAAATCGACGAGGAACGCGTCGTGGCCCTGCGGGGAGTCCAGGCCGATGAACTGCGCATCGGCACCGCCGGCACGCAGGCCGTCGGCCACCTGTTGCTGCTGCTGCACCGGGAACAGGATGTCGGTGTTGGCGCCGATGGCCAGCGCCTTTTCGACACGGATCTTCGCCAGCCCGGCCAGCACGTCACCGTCGGCATACTCGGCCAGGTCGAACCAGTCCATCGAACGGCTCAGATACAGATAGCAGTTCGGATCAAAGAAGCGCACGAAGCGCCGTGCGTGGCCTTCGAGGTAGCTTTCGACCTGGAATTCCAGACCGAACGGGTCATCGTCGGTCTGGTCCGAATCCAGTCGCACGCGTCCGAAGCGGCCATCCCATTCCAGCGCGGAACGGTAGGTGATCACGCCCAGCTTGCGTGCCATGCGCATGCCCGATTCCGGATAATCGATCTCGGTATAGCGCCCGCCGTCCCACTTGGGGTCGAGGCGGATCGCTTCGCGCTGCAGCGAGCGGATGGCGATGGAGAACGGCAACGCCTGCGCGCTGCCGGAAATGTTGATGTGGCTGCGGGCGATGCCCGGCTGCAGCATCAGCACCGCCAGCGCGGTCATGCCGCCCATGGAATTGCCGATCACGCAGGCCAGCTGTTCGATGCCCAGCGCATGCACGACCTCGATCGCTGCCCGCGCACCGTCTTCCACCGACAGTTCCGGGAAGTCGAGGCGATAGGGCTCGCCCGTGGCCGGATTCAGCGAGGCCGGGCCGGTCGAGCCCTTGCAGCTGCCCAGCGAATTGACGCAGACCACGAACCAGCGGTCGGTGTCGATCGGCTTGCCCGCGCCGACCATCGCTTCCCACCAGCCCGGGGCCGGGTTGTCGTCATTGGCCGCCGCGTGGGCATCGGGCGACAGCCCGGTGACGATCAGGATCGCGTTGCGGCCATCAGCGGCCAGCGTGCCCCAGGTTTCGTAGGCCACGCGGGCGCCGTGCAGAGCGCCACCGCGCTTGAACGGGAACGGCGAGGGCAGGGCATGGAAGCGGGTGCCGGGCGGAATGAATTCGGTCATGCGCACATTCTAGCGGGGCGGCCCGTGGAGCTGGCGGCACGCTGGTTTCCATGGGGGGGCGGTATCCACGCATGGCGTGGATCTACTGCAGGTCCGAGTCGATGCTTGGTTGTGCCTTTTACGGGAACCGCAGCTGCACCACGCCGTCGTGCGGCAGCGTCACCCGCACGGCCTCGCTCTGCAGGTCGCCTTCGCTGCGGTTGGCGCTGCCAGTGCGCGAAATGCGCGCCAGCACCTCCACCTCGGCGTGCGCGGACAGCGGTGCGGTCGGCATCGGGCTGTCGCCGTCGCCCAGACCGATGGTGGCCGGGAAACCGGCCAGCGGCAGCCTGCGTGCGGCCACCGGCATCGGTGGGCCGCCGACGGCGCGGGCCAGCACGAATACCTGGGTGCTGGCGGGCCAGTCGCCGTGCTTCACCGCGTCGGGCAGCTGCACCTGCACCTGCAGCAACGCTGGTGCCGCCGTGGCGGCAGGATCGACTGCCTGCCCTGCTGCCTCGCGGGCAATCGCAATCTGCGCCTGCAGCGCCTGCGCGGCGCCCGGTTCCAGCTGCGGCAGCACGCTGCTCCAGATCTCGGCCGCTTCGGCATTGCGGCCGCGCTGGCGCAGGGCGATGCCCAGCAGCCAGCTGGCCCGCTCGGCCTGCGGTGCCACCCTTCGCGCCTGCTGCAACCACGCCATGGCGGTGTCATCCAACTGCTTGCCGGCATCGGCCTGCGCGCGCGCCTGCGCCGCTTCCACCAGTACGCCTGCATCGTCCGGTGCCAATGCTGCGGCACGTGCAAAGGCATCGGCCGCCGCCTGTGCATCGCCCAGTTCGGTCTGTGAACGGCCCAGCAGTGCCCAGCCGTCGGCGCGCTGCGGATCGCGCTGCAGGGCCTGCTGCAGCGCCTTCACGCCATCGCGCAGGGTAGCCACCGACGGCGCCGGCTGCACCTGCGCGGCGCGCGGGTCGCCCACCAGCAGATAGAGGCAGGCAGCGGCCACGCCCAGCGCGAACACGCCCAGTACGAAACCGCGGTGCCCCTGCCGGCGCAGCGGCCACAGCACCAGCGCGGCCATCACCGCGGCCACCAGGCCTGCCAGCACGGGCAGTGTGTAGCTCACCAGCCATCTCCTTCATCGGCGTTGCGGTCGGCCGCTGCCGGTGCCACCGCGCGGCCGCGCCGGCGCACGATGCCCAGCACCAGCAGGGCACCACCGCCAAGGATCAGCAACGGCCCGCCCCACAGCAGCCAGGTACCCGGCTGCAGCGGCGGCTGGTACAGCACGAATTCGCCGTAGCGGGCGACCAGGAACTGTTTGATCTGTGCATCGTCGTGGCCCTGCTGCATCAGCTGCAGCACTTCACGGCGCAGGTCCTGGGCGATCTGTGCGTTGGAATCGGCCAGGGACTGGTTCTGGCACTGCACGCAGCGCAACTGCGCGGCCAGATCGTGGAAGCGGGTTTCCTCGGCCGCGTTGCGGAATGCCAGCGGCCGTGGATCGTGCAGCGGCTGCTGCGCCAGTGCGGGCAGCGCCGCGCACAGCAGCAGCGCCAGCAGCGCGTTACGGATTGCCGTGCAGGCCGGTATCGGCATGGCCCTGGGCCTTTTCGATTTTCTGCAGTGCGGGAATCAGCTTCTCGTCGACCACCTGCCGGGTCATCGCACCGCTGTACTTCCAGCGCACGATGCCGCTGCCGTCGATCAGGAAGGTCTCCGGGGCGGCGGTCACGCCCCAGTCGATCGCCGTGCGGCCTTCCATGTCACTGAGCACCACCATGAACGGGTTGCCCAGCGTTTCCAGCCAGTGCAGTGCGTCGGTCGGCTCGTCCTTCCAGTTGTAGCCGATCACGCGCACGCGCTTGCTCTCGGCGAAGCGGGTCAGTACCGGGTGCTCCTCGCGGCAGGCCGCGCACCAGCTGCCCCACACGTTCAGCAGGTAGGGCGCGCCGCGCAGTTCCTCACTACGCACGGTCATGCTCGGGTCGTGCAGCACCGGCAGCGCGAAGGCCGGTGCCGGCTTGTCGATCAGTGCGGAAGGCAGCACGTCCCGCTGCGGATCCCCCGACTTCATCACCCCGTACACCATCAACCCCAGCAGGCCGAAGAAGAACAGCACGCCGATGACGATGGCGATGGGGGGCAGCGGGCGCGATGGACGCGGAGCAGGGGACGACGACATGAAAACTCCTACGGACGACGGAAACGGCGGTCGGCGGCGGTAATGAATCCGCCCAGGGCCATCAGCAGTGCGCCCAGCCAGATCCAGCGCACGAACGGCTTGATATGCACCCGTACCGCCCATGCATTGTTGCCCAGCGGCTCGCCCAATGCCACGTAGACATCACCGTTCAGGCGTGCATCGATGCCTGCTTCGGTCATCACCTGGCCACCGCTGGCGTACTGGCGTTTTTCCGGGTGCAGCAGTGCCTGCTCGCGGCCGTTGCGGAACACCCGCAGATGGCCACGGTCGGCAACGAAGTTGGGGCCTTCGCGGTGGTCCACGCCCTCGAAGCGGACTTCGTAGCGGCCAATGACCAGCTGCTGCCCCGGCGCCAGCGCCACTTCGCGCTGCACGTTCAGTGCTTCCACCAGCAGGGCCCCGGCCAGGAACACTGCAATGCCGCCGTGGGCCACGATCATGCCGAGCAATTCGGCGGTGAAACGGCCATTGCCGCGCAGCCGCTGCCAGACGAAGCGCGCCGTGCCCAGCGCGACCCAGGCCGCCGCAGCGACGCCCAGCGCGGCCTTCCAGCCATTCTGCGGTGCCTGCCACCACGCCAGCGCGCCCAGCACGATCGCCAGGCCCAGCCACGGCGCCAGCAGGGCCAGGGCACGCGAGGGCTGATCGCGCTGCCACTTCACCAGCGGCCCGAACGGCAGGAGCAGCACCAGTGGCGCCATCAACAGCAGGAACAGGCTGCCGAAGTACGGCGGCCCCACCGAAATCTTGCCCAGCGACAGCGCATCGGCCAGCAGCGGGTACAGGGTGCCCAGCAGCACCATGGCGCAGGCCGTGGCCAGCAGCAGGTTGTTGCCCAGCAGCAGGGTCTCGCGCGAGGTGGCGGTGAAGCCGCGGCGCGGATCCTCACTGTCCACGCCCAGGCGGCCGGCCCGCAGCGCGTACAGCCCCAGGCTGCCGCCGACCAGCAGCGACAGGAAGATCAGGATGAACAGACCACGCGACGGGTCGGCGGCGAACGAATGCACGCTGGTCAGCACGCCCGAGCGCACCAGGAAGGTGCCCAGCAGGGATAGCGCGAAGGCGGCGATGGCCAGCAGCAGAGTCCAGCTGCCGAACGTGCCGCGCTTTTCAGTAACCGCCTGCGAATGGATCAGTGCGGCGCCCACCAGCCAGGGCATGAAACTGGCGTTCTCCACCGGGTCCCAGAACCACCAGCCGCCCCAGCCCAGTTCGTAATACGCCCACCAGCTGCCCAGCGCGATGCCCAGGGTCAAAAAGCCCCAGGCCACGTTGGTCCACGGCCGTGTCCAGCGCTGCCAGCGTGCATCCACGCGGCCTTCCAGCAGCGCGGCCACGGCGAAGGCGAAGGGCACCGAAAAGCCCACGTAGCCCAGGTACAGCATCGGCGGGTGGATGATAAGCCCCGGGTCCTGCAGCAGCGGGTTCAGATCGCGGCCTTCCAGGGGCGCCGGGTTCAAGCGCAGGAACGGGTTGGAGGTGAAGATCAGGAAGGCCAGGAAGCCGACGCTGACCACGCCCATCACCGCCAGCACGCGGGCCTGCACCGGCGCCGGCAACTGCCGCGAAAACAGCGCCACGGCACCGGTCCACAGCGCCAGCACCAGTGCCCACATCAGCAACGAGCCTTCGTGCGCGCCCCACACCGCCGAGTAGCGGTAGATCAGCGGCAACAGCGAATTGGAATTCTCGGCCACGTAGCGCACCGAAAAATCCTGCTGTACGAAGGCGGCGGTCAGCACCGCAAATGCACCGGCGACCAGCAGCAATTGGGCAAACGCGGCTGGGCGTGCCGTGGCCATCCATGCGCTGTTGCCGCGCTGTGCGCCGACCAGCGGCAAGCCGGCCTGCAGCAAGGCCGCCAGCAGCGCGCACAACAGCAGGATCTGACCCAGTTCGGGCAGCACTCAGCGCACCTCGGGCGCCGCCACCGGCACGTCGTGCTTGCGATGGGCGTCGCCCATCTTGTCGGCCACTTCCTTGGGCACGTAGTTCTCATCGTGCTTGGCCAGCACTTCGTCGGCCACGAACACCCCGTCCTGCAGGCGGCCGCTGGCCACCACGGCGGTGCCCTCGCGGAACATGTCCGGCAGGATGCGGTCGGTGCTGACCGGCAGCGTGGCATCGCCATCGGTCACCACGAAGTGCGCCTGCAGCGAACCACTGGGACGATTGAACGACCCCTTCACCACCATGCCGCCCAGGCGGAAGCGTGCCTGCGCGTCGACATCCCCGCGCAACACTTCCGCTGGGGTATACAGGTAGGCGATGTTGCGCTGCAGGGCGAAGGCCACCAGGGTGGTGGCCAGCCCGGAGGCCAGCAGCAGGAGCAGCACCCAGGCCATGCGGCGTCGCTGCACCGGCGTCATCGGCTGAGCTCGGTAGCCAGCGGGGACGGGGCCGTCCCGTTGCTGCGCGCCTGCAGGCGTTGCTGGCGGCGCAGCGCCTGTTGCCGGGCGTGGCGCAGGCGCATCCACGAACCCAGCGCATCGCAGGCCAGAACCAGCAGGAACACGGCGAATGCCGCGATGAGGTAGGGCAGGTGGGTCATGGCCGTGGCTCCGAATGCGGCGCTGGCTGCGCGGTGCCAAAGCGCTCGCCGATCCAGGCCTTGCCGGCCTCGCGGGCGATGTTGTCGGCACGCGCCTTGGCCAGCAGCGAGCCGACGAACCACAGTTTGGTCGCCACCACCATCCACCACAGCGGTGCAATCAGTTCCGGGCGTACCGCGTTCTCGCCGAATACGTTGATCGACTGGCGCTGGTGCAAGGCCCCCCACCAGTCCACCGAATAGCGGATGACCGGCAGCAGGCCCACGCCGACGATCGCCAGCAGACCTGCGGCACGCGCGGCGCTGCGGCGGTCTTCGATGGCGTGGTACAGACCGATCACACCCAGGTACAGGAACAGCAGGATCAGTTCACTGGTCATGCGCGGGTCCCAGTCCCACCAGGTGCCCCAGGTGCCTTTGCCCCAGATGCTGCCGGTCAGCAGGGTGATCAGGGTGAAGCCGGCGCCCATCGGCGCACAGGCCATGGCCAGGATTTCGCAGATCTTGATCCGCCAGATCAGGGCGATGGCGGAATAGGCCGCCATCAGTGCGAACACGAACAGGCTCATCCAGGCACTGGGCACGTGGATGTAGATGATGCGGAAGGCATCGTGCTGGTTCTGTTCCGGCGGCGCGACGAACAGCCCCTGCCACAGGCCGATCAGCAGCACCGGTACCGCAGCGGCGTAGAACACGCGGGACCAGCGCGCGGCGAAACGATCGAAGGTCGGGGGGGAGCCGAGTTGGTGGAACCAGCGGACGATCGGATTCATGCGTGGCGGCTATCCAGCAGGGATGGATTGGCTCTCAGCTCGTTCAACTCAGAGAAATACGGATGGCCGCAGCGGTCGCCAGCGGTGCCAGCACCAGAGCAACCACCAGGCCCGCGGCCAGCATCAGCAGTGCACCCACTGGATCCTGGCCACGACCGGCCGCCGCCAGACTGCCTGCACCGAACACCAGCACCGGTACATACAACGGCAACGACAGCAACGCCACGAGAATACCAGAGCGCCGGATGCCGACGGTCAGTGCTGCCACCACACCGCCGATCAGGCTCAGTACCGGTGTTCCCAGCAGCAACGATGCCAGCAACATGGGCAGCTGGTCATGTGGCAGATGCAGCATTTCCGCCAGCAGCGGGCTGAGCACGATCAGCGGCAGCGCGGTGGTGGTCCAGTGCACCAGCACCCGGACCAGCACCAGCCAGGCCAACGGCACCGGGGCCAGCAGCCATTGTTCCAGCGAGCCGTCTTCGGCGTCGGAACGGAACAGTGAATCCAGCGCCAGTTGCCCGGCCAGCAGCACCGCCAGCCACAGCACGGCACCGGCGGTGGCGGCCAGCGGCTGCGGATCACGGCCCTGTGCGAGGGCGAACAGCACTACCACCAGCAGCGCGAACAGCAGCGGCTGCAGTGCATCGCCACGGCGGCGCCAGAGCAGGCGCAGATCGCGCGCCACCAGTGCGCGTGCGGTCTGCCACAGGCCCGGTTCGGTGCCCGGCGCGATCATGCGGCCTCTCCCTGCGCCAGACCCGGCTGCAGTTCCAGCAGGCGCGTGCGCACCGGTGGCGCGGCGTAGGCGCCGTGGGTGGTGACCAGGGCGGCACCGCCGCTGCGCAGGTGCGCGGAAATCATCCGGTTGACCAGGTTGATGCCGTCCAGATCCAGGTTGGCGTAGGGTTCGTCGAGCAGCCACAGCGGGGCTGGTGACAGCCAGATGCGGGCCAGTGCCAGCCGCCGCTTCTGCCCGGCCGACAGGTGCCGCACCAGGGTGTCTTCGTAACCGGCCAGGCCGACGATGGCCAGGGCGTTGCCGGGCATCTGCCGCGCGCGGCGGCCGTGCAGGCCGCACAGGAAATGCAGGTTCTCCAGCGTGTCCAGGTCCGGCTTCAGCGCGGGCAGGTGGCTCAGGTAGGCCACGTAGCGCGCGCGCTCGGCCGTGCTGGCCTGCTTGCCGTCAATGCGCACCTGGCCGGCACCCGGCCGGGCCAGGCCGGCCAGCACGCGCAGCAGCGTGGTCTTGCCGGCGCCGTTGCCGCCCTGCACCAGCAGCGCTTCGCCGGCGTCCACATGGAAGTCCAGCGGGCCGAACACGGGCTCATCATTGCGGGAGAAGCTCAGGCCGCTGGCGGCCAGCAATGCAGGGGTGTTCAAGGGGCAGGGATCTTCATGCCGGGGTGCGGCGGCAATTGTAGCGGTGAATGCGGCCCCGGTAGCGCCGGACCCGGGCCACTGGCGGCGCGGCATATGCAAAGAACGGCCCGGTTCCGCAGGCAGGGCGTGGATTTCGTACACTTCCGGGCCTTGTTCCCCCTTATTCCAGGCCGATGCAACCGAACACCAAGCTGCCCAAGGTCGGCACCACCATCTTCACGGTCATGTCCCAGCTCGCCGCCGAACACGGCGCGGTCAACCTGGGCCAGGGCTTCCCGGACTTCTCCGCACCGCAGCGGCTGATTGACGAGACCAGCAAGGCCATGGCCGCCGGCCTGAACCAGTACCCGCCGATGACCGGCGTGGCGCCGCTGCGCAAGGCCATCGCGCAGAAGTCGCTGGACCTGTACGGCGCCACCATCGACCCGGACACCGAAATCACCGTCACCAGCGGTGCCACCGAGGCCATCTTCAACGCCATCCACGCCGTGGTGCGTGCCGGCGAGGAAGTGATCGTGCTGGACCCGGCCTACGACTGCTACGAGCCGGCCATCGAGCTGGCCGGCGCCATCGCCGTGCATGTGCCGCTGGACCCGCAGACCTTCGCGGTGGACTGGGACCGCGTGCGCGCGGCGATCACCCCACGCACCCGCATGCTGATGGTCAACACCCCGCACAACCCGTCCGGTGCGATGCTGGACCAGGCCGACATGCAGGCGCTGGCCGACCTGCTGCGCGGCACGCAGATCTACCTGATTTCCGATGAAGTGTACGAACACATCATCTACGACGGCCGCCGCCATGAATCGGCGCTGCGCTACCCGGAACTGCGCGAGCGCACCTTCGTCATCTCCAGCTTCGGCAAGACCTACCACTGCACCGGCTGGAAGATCGGCTACGCGGTGGCGCCGCCGCTGCTGACCAACGAATTCCGCAAGGTGCACCAGTACAACACCTTCACCAGCTTCGGCCCGGCCCAGTACGGCTTTGCCGCGATGATCCGTGACGAGCCCGAGCACCACCTGGAACTGGGTGCGTTCTACCAGGCCAAGCGCGATCGCTTCCGCGAGCAGCTGGCCGGTACGCGCCTGAAGCCGCTGCCGGTGCCGGGCGGTTACTTCCAGCTGGTCGATTATTCGGCCATCAGCGATCTGCCCGACCACGAGTTCGTGAAGTGGCTGACCATCGAGAAGGGCGTGACCGCCATTCCGCTGTCGCCGTTCTACGAAACCGCGCCGGTGGGCCAGCGCCTGGTGCGGCTGTGCTTTGCCAAGAACGAGGCCACCCTGGACGCGGCGATCGAACGCCTGCGCCTGCTCTGAGGGAACACGACCATGCAGGACCTGCGCATTTCCCTCGTCCAGGGCGACACCCGCTGGCATGACCCGGCGGGCAACCGTGAATACTACGGCGCGCTGCTGGCGCCGCTGGCCGGCCGCACCGATCTGGTGATCCTGCCGGAGACCTTCACCAGTGGCTTCTCCAACGATGCCATTGCCCAGGCCGAAGGCATGGACGGTCCGACCGTGGCCTGGCTGCGCGAACAGGCCAGGGCACTGGACGCGGCGGTGATCGGCAGCGTGCAGCTGCGCGAAGGCGAGGGCGTCTACAACCGCCTGCTGTTTGCCACCCCCGACGGTGCGCTGCAGTACTACGACAAGCGCCATCTGTTCCGCTACGGTGGCGAGCACGAGCGCTATGCCGCCGGCCGCGACCGCCTGAGCGTGGAATGGAAGGGCTGGCGGATCAATCCGCAGGTCTGCTACGACCTTCGTTTCCCGGTGTTCTGCCGCAACCGCTACGACGTGGAGCGGCCCGGGCAGATGGATTTCGACCTGCAGATCTTCGTGGCCAACTGGCCGTCGGCGCGTGCCTATGCGTGGAAGACGCTGCTGCGTGCGCGGGCGATCGAAAACCTGTGCTTCGTGGCGGCGGTCAACCGCATCGGCGTGGACGGCAACCAGCTGCACTATGCCGGCGACAGCGCGGTGATCGATTTCCTCGGCCAGCCGCAGGTGGAGATCCGCGAGCGCGAGCAGGTGGTCACCACCACCATCTCGGCCGAAGCCCTGGCCGCGCACCGCGCGCGTTTCCCGGCCATGCTCGATGCCGATGCGTTCCATCTGGACGAACGGGCCTGAGACCGGCCCCGGTGCGGCGGCTGAACGCTAGCCGCACCCACGCGCGCGCCTGCATCCACCGTGCACACGCGCGCTGCTAGATTCGCCGGCAGTCCGAATGAAGTGGAAGTGCTGCCGATGAAGAAGTCTCTTGCCCTGCTGCTGGCCCTGTCCGCCGCGTCGGTGGCCCCGGCTGTGCAGGCCGCTGGGAACCTGGATTGCCAGCTGCGCTACAACCTGTCCGGCTGGTCGCTGATCTACAAGACCGCCTCGGGCAACGGTACGGTCACCTGCAGCAACGGGGCCAGCCTGCCGGTGCGCATCCAGATGAAGGGTGGCGGCCTGACCGTGGGCAAATCGAAGATCACCAATGGCCGCGGCAGTTTCACCGGTGCGGTCAGCGTCAATGAACTGTTGGGGACGTACGCATCGGTTGGCGCGCATGCGGGTGCGGTGAAATCCAGCAACGCCCAGGTGATGACCAAGGGCGATATCTCGCTGGCCCTGTCCGGCACCGGCAAGGGCTGGGACCTGGGCGTGGACGGCACCGCCTTCACCATCAGCCGCCGCTGAGCACACAAAAGGGGACGGAGGGGATCAAGTCGTTTGAGGCACAAACGACTTGATCCCCTCCGTCCCCTTTTGTGCATCAGATGCCGTCGGTGTTGGTGCGCACAATCAGCTTCCAGCGGATGTCGCCCTGGTGGGGCGCGTGCTGGTGATGGGATTGGGGCGGGAATGGATCGTTTTTGTTGCACGTCACTTCACGCTTGCAGCCCTTGCACCGATAGATGCCCGAGACCTGGACCTTCTCGGCCGGGCCATGCGTTTCAGTCCATACCTGTGAAGCCTTCTCTGCCTGCAGGTGCGCTGCGTCGGTGTACCACGCCATCGTTATTGCCTCATGTTGGGTGTGAGGCTTCACGATAGAGATCCGTCGCGCCGCTCGCGTCGATCCATGGCACGAATTGCACGTTTTAAAACAATTCCTAGTGCACGCTTTTCATCCACGCACAACGAAAAACCCCGGCCGAGGCCGGGGCTTTTCATTTCAGTGGCAGTAGCGATCAGCCGCCGCGCGGGCCGCTGCGGCGCGGGCCGCCCGGACCACGGTTGCCGCCGGGGCCACCCGGGCCGCGGTTGCCACCCGGGCCGCCCGGACCACGGTTACCGCCCGGGCCACGGTTGCCACCGGGACCGCCCGGACCGCGACCGCCCGGGCGGGCGCCGTGCGCCGGCTTCGGGCTGCCATACGGGTTGAAGCCCGGATTGGCGTGGTCGGACGGGAAGCTGGGGGCGTTACCCGGATGGCCGTACGGGTGCTTGTTGCCCTGGCCCTGCGAGCGGTTGCCCGCACCGGCCGGACGACCCTGGCCGCCACCGGCGCCACCACGGCCTTCGCCACCGAAGCCGCCGCGACCCTGGCCGCCACCGGCGCCTGCGCCCGGACCCTTCGGCTTGCCGTACGGACGACCCTGGCCGCCTGCACCCGGGCCACGGGCACCCGGGCCACGCGCGCCCGGGCCGGCATTGCGATGGCCACTCGGGCCGGTGCTCACGCCATCGGGCACGTACCAGGTGCGGAACGCGGCCGGGTTGCCTTCCGGCAGCGAACGATCGTTCTTCGGCGCGCGCTGCTTGAACGGCTTCTGCGACTGCTTGGCCGCCGCTTCACCGCTGACGGTCAGGCCGCCCTTGAAGCCGCCGCCCTTGCCGCCACGGCCACGGCCACGGTCTTCGCGCACGTTGTCGAAGCGGCGCAGTTCGCGGCCTTCATCGGCCGTGCTGTGGCCATTGACGTAGGCATTGCCGCGGCCACCTTCGCGCACGCGCACGGTGGTCTTGGCGGCGCGGCGCTGGCCGATCACCGGCTGCAGGGTCAGCGCCGACGGCGCGCCTTCTTCCAGCTTCAGCTGCGCGCGCAGGGCTTCCACCTGGGCGCTGGGCAGTTCCACGGTCTGGCCACGGGACAGTTCACGCGGCAGGCTGACCTTGCCGTAGCGGGTGCGCTTGAGGCGGCTGACCTGGCAGCCCTGCGATTCCCACAGGCGGCGCACTTCGCGGTTGCGGCCTTCCTTCACCACCACGCGGAACCAATCGTGCGAATCGGTGCCGCCGATGCGTTCGATCTCGTCGAACTTGGCCGGGCCGTCTTCCAGCGCCACGCCACGGGCCAGGCGGTCGACGATGGCGTCGCTCACCTTCTCTTCGCCTTCCGGCGCACGCACGCGCACCACGTATTCGCGCTCGACCTCGAACGACGGGTGCATCATGGCATTGGCCAGTTCACCGTCGGTGGTGGCCAGCAGCAGGCCGGTGGTGTTGATGTCCAGGCGGCCGATCGCGATCCAGCGCGCGCCCTTCAGCGGCGGCAGCGCTTCGAACACGGTCGGGCGGCCTTCGGGGTCTTCACGGGTGGTCACTTCGCCTTCCGGCTTGTTGTAGACCAGCACGCGCGAAGGCTCGGCCAGCGCGGTGGCGACGAAGCCACGGCCGTCCAGCTCGATCTTGTCGCCGCTCTTGACCGACATGCCGGTCTGCGCGACTTCACCGTTGACCTTGACCAGGCCTTCGGCGATGCGCTGTTCCAGCGCGCGGCGCGAACCCAGGCCAGCCTGGGCCAGCACCTTGTGCAGGCGCTCTTCCAGCTTGAACTGTTCGGAGGTGGCTTCGCGCTTCAGCGACAGCTTGTTACGGGGGGTGTCACTCATCAGATTTGCTCCGGCCGACGGTTTCGAGGTCGGCCTCTGGTTTGGAATCGGCTTGGTCAACAGCCACGGTCGTCATCGCGACGGCGTTGTCTTCGCGTTCGTTCACGGGAACCGCGCGCTCGCCCGGCGCGGAATCGGGGTGCCCATCATCGAAGGGCGAAGGTGCTTGCTCGTCACTGGCCGGTGCAGGGGCTGCGCCGGCGGAATCGGGGGTGTTGCCAGTGCCTGCGTCCAGGCGGGTGTCATCGTTGGCCGCGCTGTCCGGGTCGGCGCTGATGTCCGGGCCGGCGGCGCCTGCGGCGGCCGGACCGTCACGGTCCAGCGCCAGCTGCGGCTCCAGCTCGCCCAGGTCCTTCAGTTCGGACAGCGGCGGCAGTTCGTCCAGGCGCTTCAGCCCGAAGTAGTCCAGAAAGCCCTTGGTGGTGCCAAACAGCGCGGGCTTGCCGGGTACGTCGCGGTGGCCGACCACGCGGATCCATTCGCGTTCTTCCAATGCCTGGATGATGTTGCTGCTGACCGCCACGCCGCGCACCTGCTCGATCTCGCCGCGGGTGATCGGCTGCCGGTAGGCGATCAGCGCCAGTGTTTCCAGGGTGGCACGGGTGTAGCGGGTCTTGCGCTCGGTCCACAACCGGCTGATCCAGCCATGCACTTCGGCGGTCACCTGGTAGCGGAACCCGGAGGCCACTTCCAGCAGTTCAACGCCGCGCCCGACGCAGGCCTCGCGCAGCTGTTCCAGCGCGCGTTCGATGCTGCCCGGCGGGGCCGGTTCTTCTTCCGGAAACAGGTCTTTCAGCTGGGCCAGGGTGAGCGGCTGGCTGGACGCCAGCAGGGCACCTTCGACAATGCGGTTGATCAGCGGTTGGTCCATCGGCAGGCAGCGCTCACTCGTTCTCGTTGGCAGCGTCGTTGTCGTCGAACTCGCTGCTGAACTGCAGCGGGGCGTTGGTGTTGCCGGCCGCCAGCGACTTCACGTAGATCGGCGCCAGCGGTTCTTCCTGCACGATGTCCAGCAGCTGTTCCTTGGCCAGTTCCAGCATGGCCAGGAAGGTGACCAGCACGCCCAGCTTGCCTTCCTCGGCGGTGAACAGACTTTCAAAACGGTAGAACCGGCCGTCTTCCATGCGGCCCAGGATCTCGCCCATGCGCTGGCGCACGCTCAATGCTTCGCGCTTGATGGCGTGCCCGCTGAACAGCTCGGCGCGCTTGAGCACGTCGTGCAGCGCCAGCAGCATTTCCTTCAGGTCCACCGGCGGCGGCAGTTTCACCGTCGCCCGTTCCGGCATGAAGGCATGCGCCACCGTGGTGTCGCGGTCCTGCCGGGGCAGCGCGTCGATATCTTCGGCCGCCTGCTTGAAACGTTCGTACTCCTGCAGCCGGCGCACCAGTTCGGCGCGCGGGTCGGCTTCGTCGCCGTCCTCGCTGACCGGCCGCGGCAGCAGCATGCGCGACTTCACTTCGGCCAGGATCGCGGCCATCACCAGGTATTCGGCAGCCAGCTCGAAACGCAACTCGCGCATCACCGTGATGTATTCCACGTACTGCCGGGTGATCTCGGCAACGGGAATGTCCAGCACGTCCAGGTTCTGCCGGCGGATCAGGTACAGCAACAGGTCCAGCGGCCCTTCGAAGGCATCCAGGATGACTTCCAGCGCGTCCGGCGGAATGTACAGGTCCTGCGGAATCTGCAGGACCGGTTGCCCATGCACCACGGCCAGCGGCATTTCCTGCTGCTGGGGGGCGGGCGGCCGGGTTGGCGGGTTCGCGTCGAGCGCGAGTTCGGAAGTCATCTAATGGACGTCAGCATTGCAACGGACCAGTCGCGATACCCGCCATGCCGGGCCATCGCCACGGCCACGGGGGCACCAGGCACGCCTGTCTCGGCGCGATTCCACACATATGAAACAGCAGCACGCGCTGCACAACAGCGGCAGCGACAGGACTACGGGGAGGTCGTCTACGTGGCCCGTCAGAAGCGGCGGGGCGATCGTCGGGGGCTGCGGAAGCCGCGGAAACCGACGGGCTGCTGCATCCAGCCACGTGCAATTGACCCTAGGGTAAGGCTTTGCCGCGCCAGTGTCCAGCAACGGCAGGGAACGGGCGGGCATTGGCTAGAATCGACGCACCGCAACATGAACGAGGAACTGCCCCATGTGGTACGTGATTGAAGGCTATGACGGCCAGGATGTGCTGGCCCAGCGGCTGCAGGTACGGCCGCAGCACTTGGCGCGTCTGCAGGCGTTGAACGCGCAGGGCCGGCTGCTGCTGGCCGGACCGTGCCCGGCCATCGACAGCGAGGATCCGGGCCCGGCCGGCTTCAGTGGCTCGGTGGTCATCGCCGCGTTCGACTCGTTGGCGCAGGCGCAGGAATGGGCCGAAGCCGACCCGTACGTGGCCGCAGGCGTGTACGTGCGCACCCAGGTGCGGCCGTTCCGCAAGGTGCTGCCGTGAACGCGGCGCGGATCGAAAAGATTCGTGATGCGCTGCAGCAAGCGCTCGCCCCCAGTGTGCTCGAGATCGAAGACGACAGTCATCGCCATGCCGGTCATGCCGGCGCGCGCGATGGACGCGGCCACTTCAACGTGCACGTGGTCAGCGAACGCTTTGCCGGCATGGCGCCGCTTGCGCGCCACCGCGCGGTCTACGCCGCACTGGGCGGGCTGATGGAGACCGATATCCACGCGCTGTCCATCCGTGCGCACACCCCGTCAGAACAGGGCTGAAGATGACTCAGATGCTGTCTTTGCAGGTCACCGGGCGGGCCTGCCCGGGACAACTTTTTGTGTCCGGAACGGGACATTCGCCTAACGGACAGTTTACAAGCGCAGATGGAAACGCTTACATTCCGCGCCAAGCTGGTAGGTCCAAGCCGTGGAGGGCGGCTTCGTGAACAAGGCAGCCATAACAATCAAAGATGTCGCACGCGAAGCCCGGGTCTCCGTGGCCACGGTTTCCCGCGCGCTCAACGGGCATGAGAACGTTGCCGAACCGGTCCGCCAGCTTGTGCTGGAAGTGGCCGCACGGCTGCGCTACACCCCACACGCTGCCGCGCGCAGCCTCAGCAGCCGCCGTACCAATACGGTGGGCGTGGTGCTGCCCGATCTGTACGGTGAATTCTTCTCCGAACTGATGCGCGGCATTGATGGCGTGGCCCGCAGCCGCCGCCAGCACCTGCTGGTGTCCAGCTATCACGGCGACCAGGAACAGCAGGGCGCAGCGCTGCGCGCGATGCGCGGCCGCGTCGATGGCCTGCTGGTGCTGTCGCCGTATGCGGAAAGCCCGGGCTTCCTGACCGACAACCTGCCGCAGTCGCTGCCCACCGTGCTGATCAACACCTACCTGCCTACGCAGGACCACCCGGTGTTGAGCATCGACGACCATGCAGGGGCGATGGCCATGACCCGCCACCTGCTTGATGCCGGCCACCGCCGCATCGCTTTCATTTCAGGCCCGGACCTCAACTTCGACGCGCGCGAGCGCCTGCGCGGCTTCCGTGACGCGCTGGCGGCTGCTGGCAATGGCGCCGAAGGTATCGAGCTGCCCGGTGATTTCGACGAAGCTTCCGGCCACCGTGCCGGTCAGGAGATGCTGGCAGCCGGTGCGCTGCCCGATGCCGTGTTCGCCGCCAACGACATGATGGCGCTGGGATGTCTGTATGCGTTCGCGCAGGCAGGTGTCCACGTGCCCACCGATGTCGCCTTGGCGGGTTTCGATGACATTCCACTGGCGCGGTTCGTACACCCTTCGTTGACCACCATGCAGGTCAGTATCGCCGAGTTGGGCGATCGGGCCATGACGCGCCTGTTGCAGTTGATGGACGGCACTACCACGGAAGGGGCAGGGGACAAGCAGACGCTGGTTCCCCGCCTGATCGTTCGAGATTCCACCACCCCGCCATCCGGCCGTTGAAGCCGGAGGCTTTCCTTTTCTTTTGACTGATCGCAGGAACCGCGCAAGCGGTTACCACCACCCGGAGATTGAGTTGATGATGCATTCCACCATCCGCACGCCGGCACGCCGGCTGCTGAGCACCGCCCTGGTCAGCTGCCTGATGCTGGCCGCCGCCCCGAACGTGATGGCCCAGTCGGCCAACGCCAGCCTGCGCGGCCAGGTGTCCGGCGCCCAGGCCGGCGCGGAAGTGACCGCCACCAACGTGGCCACCGGTTCGGTTCGTCGCGGCACTGTGCGTGCCGACGGCAGCTACTCGCTGATGGGCCTGGATCCGGGCACCTATGACGTGGTGGCCAACGGCCAGACCCAGAAGGTCACCGTCACCGTGGCTTCCACCGCCACGCTGAACTTCAGCGAAGCGGCCGCCACCGGCGGCGGCAGCACCGCGGCCACCAACCTGGACACGGTGAACGTGGTCGCGCCGACCCTGCTGCAGGAAGTGCGCACCTCCGAAGTCGGCAAGACCGTCAGCCTGCAGCAGATCCAGACCACCCCGCAGGTGTCGCGCAACTTCCTGGAATTCGCCGACGCCGTTCCGGGCATGATCTTCACCCGTGATGCCAAGGGCAACACCTCGCTGCGTGGCGGTGCCACCAATGCCGACGGCACCAACGTCTACATCGACGGCGTGGGCCAGAAGAGCTACGTGAAGGGCGGCGGCGTGGCCGGCCAGTCCGGCAGCGCCGGCAACCCGTTCCCGCAGCTGGCCATCGGCGAATACAAGGTCATCAGCGGCAACTACAAGGCCGAGTACGGCCAGGTGTCCAGCGCCGCGGTGACCGCCGCCACCAAGTCCGGTACCAATGAATTCAAGGGTGAGGCGTTCTACCGCTACACCGACGAAGACATGCGCGCCAAGACCCCGGCCGAGCGCCAGGCTGGCCAGGACAAGATGGTTTCGGCCGAGAAGGAATACGGCTTCGCCCTGGGCGGCCCGATCGTCAAGGACAAGGCCCACTTCTTCGTGACCTACGAAGCCAAGCGCTTCGACCTGCCGGTCACCATCGCGCCGGACGGTGCGGTGACCAGCAGCGTGGGTCTGCTGCCGGCTGACGGCGCTGCCGGCCTCGGCCCGGCCAGCCAGCCGTTCCAGCAGGACCTGATCTTCGCCAAGGTCGACTTCGAGCCGACCGACAACGATCGCATTGAACTGACCTTCCAGGACCGCGACGAAACCCAGCAGCAGTTCAGTGGCCAGACCTCGCCGGAAGCCGGCCGTGAAGTGGTCAACACCGACCGCCGCTACGCACTGCGCTGGAACCACAGCGGTGAGCGTTACTACAACGAATTGATGGTCACCCACGAAGATTCGTTCAACAACCCGACCCCGCTGACCCTGGCCAACGGCATCACCTACACCGCGCCGGACGGTACCGAAGACCGCACCATCGTCAAGGTCGGTGGCGCTTCGGCACTGGATTCGCAGGTGAAGGGCCAGAAGGGCTGGTCGATCGAAGACAACCTGACTCTGGACGGCATCCAGTGGGCGGGCGACCACACCATCAAGATGGGTGTGAAGTACAAGGAAATCGATCTGTACGCCTCTGACGCGGCGCAGATCAACCCGACCTTCACCTACACCCTGGGTGATCCGGACTTCCCGTCGGACATCCCGTACAAGGCGCAGTTCGTCAAGCCGGTCACCGGCGTGTCGGGCGTGTCCGGTGAAGTGCGTTCCAAGGCCAAGCAGCTGGGTCTGTTCATCCAGGACGACTGGCAGGTCAACGACCACCTGCAGATCAACCTGGGCCTGCGCTGGGATTACGAAAAGAACCCGGCCTACCTGGACTTCGTGACCCCGCAGCAGGTGGTGGACGCCATCTACTCGCAGGACCCGCGCGCTGCCGCCGGCCAGACCTACGCCGATTCGCTGGCGCTGGGCGGCCTGGATATCAGCGATTACATCAGCAACGGCCACAACCGCAAGGCGTTCAAGGATGCCTGGCAGCCGCGCCTGGGCTTCTCGTATGACATCAACGCCGACGAGCAGCACGTGATCCACGGTGGTGCCGGCCGTTCCTACGACCGCGACCTGTTCGACAACCTGCAGCTGGAAACCACCAAGCTGGCCCTGCCGCAGCCGACCATCTATTTCCGCAACCCGGCTACCGGCACCTGCATCAACGGCCAGGCCGCCTGCTACGACTGGAACCCGAACCTGCTCAACGGCATCGGCAACCTGCAGGCCCTGGTGGGCGCCACCAGCAATGCCGGTCTGGAAGTGGACCTGCTGAACAACAAGCTGAAGGCCCCGTACTCGGATCAGTTCAGCCTGGGCATGAGCAACCAGATCGGTGACTGGCTGACCGACGCCACCATCGCCCGTACCCTGAGCTACGACGGCTTCGCCTTCACCCTGGGCAACCGTTACCCGACCGGCCAGTTCTTCGATGACCCGCGCCTGTGCGGCGGCACCGACCCGGGCCTGAGCCAGGCCTGGAGCTGCAACGTGCCGGGCTTCGGCAGCCTGATCATCGGCCAGCAGGGCATCAAGACCCGTGCGACCCAGGTGCTGCTGTCGGCGCAGAAGCCGTTCACCAAGGAAAGCGGCTGGGGCACCTCGATCGCCTACACCTGGACGACCGCGCGCCACAACCGCGACATCAACGAGAAGTACGCGTTCGACCGCGGCCTGATCGGCGATTACCCGACCATCCGTTCCAACGGCGCGCCGCGCCACCGCTTGGTGGTGACCGGTTCGTATGCGGGCTTCTGGGGCATCACCTTCGGTGGCAAGATCACCCTGGCCACCCCGACCGCCGTCAATGACTGGTACGGCATCCCGCAGGCCAGCGGCTACACCCTGCCGACCCCGCAGGCCGCCGTGCCCAACGCCAATGGCAAGTTCCTGATCGGTGGCAAGGTGTTCGGCTACCGCTCGGTCGACCTGCAGGCGACGAAGACGTTCAAGATGCCGGGTGATACCGAGCTGTACGCTCGCCTGGACATCATCAACGTGTTCAACTTCGACAACTTCTCCAGCTACAACTACATCAAGAGCAACGGCAAGCTGCAGGCCAGCTACAACGAGACCGGTGACATCATCGGTACGCCGCGCCAGATCAAGGCCGAAGTGGGCTTCCGCTTCTGATGATCGCCCCTGGTACCGCCGGTTCGCCGGCGGTACCGGTGGTGCAATGGCCGGCCTTCGTGGCCGGTCCATTGCCCATGCCAGTGCACCGCTTCTGCACGGTGCACTGGCATGGGCAATGACGGCGACACCCGGGCCACGTTTTTCGTGGTTTTTTAAGAGTCCGTTCTGTAAACGATTTCAGGTGTTTGGACGTTATGCTCTTCCATCGAACAGCCCACCGGAGGAACCGCGCCATGCAGGCACGCCACCTGTTGACCGCCGCTGCGATGACCCTGGCCATCGCCGCCTGCAAACCGGCCCAGCAGGAAGCGCCTGCCAAGCCCAAGCCGCAGGTGATCCTGGTCGAGGCCGACGCACCGCCGCGGCCGATGAAGCCGGAGCTGCCGCCGCTGTTCGACGATATCGAGCGCCGCACGTTCCAGTTCTTCTGGGATACCACCAATGAACTGAACGGCCTGACCCCCGACCGCTATCCGTCGCGTCCGTTCGCCAGCATCGCCTCGGTGGGCTTCGCCCTGACCGCTTATCCGATCGGCATCGAGAACGGCTGGGTCAGCCGCAACCAGGCCATCGACCGCACCCTGACCACGCTGAAGTTCTTCCGCGATGTGCCGATGGGCCCGCAGCGCACCGGCAAGGCCGGTTACAAGGGCTTCTACTACCACTTCCTGGACATGCAGGAAGGCCGTCGCTACGACAGCTGGGTGGAACTGTCCTCGGTGGATACCGCGCTGCTGATGATGGGCGTGCTGTTTGCCCAGTCGTACTACGACGGCGACGACCCGCGCGAAAAAGAGATCCGGCAGATCGCCGACAGCCTGTACAAGCAGGTGGACTGGCCGTGGCTGCAGCAGCGCGCACCGCTCATTTCAATGGGCTGGTTCCCGGAAAGCGGCTTCATCGACCACGACTGGATGGGCTACAACGAGGCGATGATGGTCTACATCCTCGCCCTGGGCTCGCCCAGCCACCCGGTCAGCCCGGATGCGTGGACCGTGTGGACCCGCACCTACGACAACGACTGGGGCGTCTACCAGGGCCAGGAATACCTGTCCTTCGGGCCCCTGTTCGGCCACCAGTACAGCCACGTCTGGATCGATTTCCGCGATATCCAGGACGCGTACATGCGCGAACGCGGCAGCACCTACTTCCTCAACAGCCGTTCGGCGGCGCTGGCCCAGCGTGAATACGCCATCGCCAACCCGATGAACTGGAAGGACTACGGCGAAAACGTGTGGGGCCTGACCGCCAGCGATGGCCCGCAGAACACCACCCAGGAATACCGCGGCGAGCAGCGCCAGTTCCGCCATTACTCTTCGCGCGGCGCAGGCCTGCGCGAGAACTTCGACGACGGCACCATCGCCCCGACCGCGGCGGTGTCCTCGATCGTGTTCGCGCCGGAGGAAGTGATCCCGGCCACGGTGGAGATGCACAAGCGCTATGGCGACTACATCTACTCCAGCTACGGGTTCCTGGATTCGTTCAACCCCAGCTTCAACTACGACATTCCGATCAAGACCGGGCGACTGGTGCCGGATCGTGGCTGGGTCGCCAGCGATTACATCGCCATCGACCAGGGCCCGATCCTGACCATGATCGCCAACTACCGCGACGATTTCGTCTGGGAAGTGATGAAGAAGAACCCGTACATCCGCAAGGGTCTGGAACGGGCAGGGTTCAGTGGTGGCTGGCTGGCGCCGGAAGGCGAATTCCAGCCGCTGCAGCTGCAGAAGGATGAGAAGGCCGCGGCGGCGCGCGCGGTGGGTATCGCAGAATCGCGCGCGGCCGCCGCGCAGGAACAGAAGAACAATGCCAACCGCAACACTGGACAGGGGAAGTAAGCCGGTGCAACCCTGGACCCATCGCCTGCGCCGCTGGGCGCTGCCGCTGCTGGCCGCGCTGGCCGTTGCCGGCTGCGCCCGCACCGAGCAAGGCACCACCACGGTGCGTTTCTGGGCAATGGGCCGCGAAGCCGAAGTGGTCAGCGAGCTGATACACGAGTTCGAAGCCGAGAACCCCGGCATCAAGGTGGATGTGCAGAACATTCCGTGGACGGCCGCGCACGAGAAGCTGCTGACCGCCTTCGCCGCCGATGGCCTGCCCGATGTCTGCCAGCTGGGCAACACCTGGGTACCCGAGTTCGCCGAACTCGATGCGCTTACCCCGCTGCAGCCGTTCGTGCAGCGCTCTACCGTGGTCGATCCGCAGGACTATTTCCAGGGCATCTGGGATACCAACGTGATCCACGGCGAGCTGGTGGGCGTGCCGTGGTACGTCGATACGCGCCTGATCTATTACCGCAAGGACCTGCTGGCCAAGGCCGGTTTCGACCACCCGCCGCGCACCTGGGCCGAGTGGGACCAGCAGATGGCCGCGATCAAGAAGATGCAGGGCCCGAACCGCTATGCGGTGCTGATGCCGATCAACGAATTCGAGCAGCAGCTGTCGCTGGCGCTGCAGCAGCCCGATCCGCTGCTGCGTGACGACGACACCCGTGGCAACTTCGCCAGCCCCGGCTTCCGCCGCACCCTGG
Source organism: Stenotrophomonas sp. (assembly GCF_032056425.1). Classification (GTDB taxonomy): domain Bacteria; phylum Pseudomonadota; class Gammaproteobacteria; order Xanthomonadales; family Xanthomonadaceae; genus Stenotrophomonas. Next base: position 57,858 of record NZ_DAMBCN010000016.1, on the reverse strand, counting down.
CGTTCTACTCGAACATGTTCGAGCAGGGCTGGGCGCCAAAGATGTCCGAAACCCAGATCTCCAACGTCTGGGATGAATTCTTCCGCGGCTTCAATGTCTTCTACATCTCCGGGCCCTGGAACATCCGCGAGTTCAAGAAGTTGCAGCCCAAGGCGCTGGAAGGGCAGTGGGGCACCGCTGCGCTGCCGGGTCCGGACGGTCCGGGCGCGGGTATCGCCGGCGGCACCAGCCTGGTGATCTTCCGCAAGTCGCAGCAGAAGGAAGCGTCGTGGAAGCTGATCGAGTTCCTGTCGCGGCCGGAAATCCAGGCGCGCTTCCATTCCATCATCGGTGACCTGCCGCCGCGTCGTAGCACCTGGAACGCGCCGTCGCTGGCGGGCGATCCGCTGGCCGCGGCCTTCCGTGACCAGCTGGAACGGGTCAAGCCCACGCCGAAGGTGCTGGAGTGGGAGCGCATCGTGCAGGAAATGCGCATCGTCACCGAAAAGGTGGTGCGCGGTGGCCTGCCGCAGGACAAGGCCGTGGAAGAGCTGGACCAGCGCGTGGACAAGGTGCTGGGCAAGCGCCGCTGGATGCATGAACAACAACGCCTGCAGGGCGGCGGTGCGCAGGCACCTGCCGATGCGCCGGCCGCAGCGGCCGGGAGCCCGCAATGAAACGTACTTCGCTTGCCGGCTGGATCTTCGCCGGCCCCTCGTTGATCGTGCTGGGCCTGTTCTTCGGCCTGCCGGTGGCCTCGGCGCTGGCGCTGAGCGTGACCGACTTCGATCTGTACGCCCTGTCCGACAGCAGCAACCTGCGGTTCGTCGGCCTGGGCAACTACATCGATCTGCTGCAGACCCCGATGTTCTGGAAGTCGCTGTGGAACACCACGTACTTCGTGGTGATCGGTGTCCCGCTGTCGATCAGCGTGTCGCTGGGCGCGGCGATGCTGCTCAATGCGCCGGCCGCCCGCTTCAAGGCGCTGTTCCGCACCGCGCTGTTCGCCCCGGTGGTGACCACCCTGGTGGCGGTGGCGGTGATCTGGCGCTACCTGTTCCATACCAGCTACGGCCTGGTGAACTACGGCCTGGGCCACATCGGCATCAGCCCGATCGACTGGCTGGGCGACCCGAACTGGGCGATGCCCACCATCATGCTGTTCGCCGTGTGGAAGAACTTCGGCTACAACATGGTGATCTTCCTGGCCGGCCTGCAGGCCATCCCGCATGACCTGTACGAGGCCGCGCGCATCGACGGCGCCTCGCGCTGGAAGCAGTTCCTGCACATCACCCTGCCGATGCTCGGCCCGGTGCTGCTGGTGGTCGGCGTCATTACCGTGTCCGGCTACTTCCAGCTGTTCGCCGAACCGTACGTCATGACCCGCGGCGACCCACTGCAGAGCACCGTCAGCGTGCTGTATTTCATGTTCGAGGAAGGCTTCAAGTGGTGGAACCTGGGTCGCGCCTCCGCGGTGGCGTTCCTGCTGTTCCTGATCATCCTGGCGGTGACCACCGTGATGCTGCGTTTCGGCCGCAAGAGGCAGTTGGTATGAGTCGTGAAATCGGCCAGTCGCGCTGGCACCCGTGGATGGTCAATGGTGCGTTGCTGGTGCTGGCCCTGGTCAGCCTGGCACCGCTGCTGTGGATGGTCTCGGTCTCGTTCATGCCGCAGGGCGAGGCCACCCATTTCCCGCCGCCGTTGCTGCCCTCGCACGTCACCACGCGCAACTACCTGGAGTTGTTCGCGCGCACCGGCATGGGCGGCAACTTCGCCAACAGCCTGCTGGTCTCGCTGGCGATCACCCTGGGCTCGCTGCTGCTCAACACCATGGCCGGCTATGCGTTCGCCAAGCTGAATTTCGTCGGCCGCGAGCGCCTGTTCCAGGTGTTGATGGCTGCGCTGGTCATTCCGGCGCAGGTGGCCATGCTGCCGTTGTTCCTGCTGATGAAGCAGCTGGGGCTGGTGAACAGCTTCGGCGGCGTGATCGTGCCGGCACTGGCCAGCGTGTTCGGCATCTTCCTGGTGCGCCAGTACGCTCGTTCCATTCCCGATGAGCTGCTGGAAGCGGCGCGCATCGACGGGGCAGGCGAGCTGCGCATCTTCTTCCAGATCGTGCTGCCGATGCTCAAGCCGGTGCTGGTGACCCTGGCGATCTTCACTTTCATGGGTGCATGGAACGATTTCATGTGGCCGTTGATCGTGTTGACCGACCAGGAGCACTACACTTTGCCGGTGGCACTGGCCACCCTCTCGCGCGAACACATCATGGACGTGGAAATGATGATGGCCGGCGCGGTGGTCACCGTGGTTCCGGTGCTGGCGCTGTTCCTGGTGCTGCAGCGGTACTACATCCAAGGTCTGTTGCTGGGGAGTGTGAAGGGATGAAGCGTGCGATCGCCGTTGGATTGGGCCTGCTGTGGTCTTCCCTGGCGATCGCCGCACCACCGGCGCTGCCCGCGCCGAAGGTGATTGATGACTTCGACGAGGTCGGCGCCTGGAAACTGGTGCTGTCCGACCAGGTCAGTGGTTCGCTGCGCCCGGTCACCGTGCCGGGCGGCGGCCGCGCGTTGTGCCTGGACTACGATTTCCACAAGGTGTCCGGCTATGTCGGCCTGCGTCGTGCGCTGAACATCGAGTACCCGGTCAACTACCGCTTCGGTTTCCAGCTGCGCGGCGATTCACCGGGCAACGATCTGCAGTTCAAGCTGATCGATGCCAGCGGTGACAACGTCTGGTGGGTCAACCGCCCCGGTTACAGCTTCCCCAAGGCGTGGACGCCGGTGGAATACCGCCGCCGGCAGATCGACAAGGCCTGGGGCCCGTCGGCCGAGAAGGAGATGGCCCGCAGTGCGGCGATCGAGTTCACCATCTACAGCAAGGTAGGCGGGCGTGGAACGGTGTGCTTTGACAAGCTCACCCTGCAGGGCCTGCCCGCGCCGGATACCTCGCCGCTGCAACCGGCTGTGATTGCCGATACCGCCCCTGCGCTGCAGGACCGCATGGTCGACGGCAAGAGCGACACCTTCTGGATCAGTGGCGGGGTCAAACAGCAGACCATCAGCCTGGACCTGCACGACACGCGCGAGATCGGCGGTGCCGTGATCGACTGGCTGCCCAGCCTGGAAGCGAACCGCTACACCGTTCGTACCTCGCAGGACGGCCGCGACTGGCGCACCGTGCGCGAAGTGACCAGCGGCGGCGGCGGCCGGGACTGGCTGGCGCTGCCCGACACCGACGCGCGCTACGTGCGCTTCGATCTGCAGGGCGGCCCGAACTGGCGCTACGGCATTCGTGACATCGCGCTGAAGCCGCTGGCCTTCGCGGCCACCCCCAACGCCTTCCTGTCGTCAGTCGCGGCAGATCTGCCGCGCGGTGCGCTGCCGCGTGCGTTCGTTGGCGAACAGCCCTACTGGACCCTGCTCGGTCTGGATGGTGGCCAGGAACAGGCGCTGATCAGCGAAGACGGTGCGCTGGAGCCGGCCAAGGGCAGCTTCAGCATCGAGCCGTTCGTCCGCCTGGATGGAAAGCTGCTGGACTGGTCCAACGTGGCCATCACCCAATCGCTGCAGGATCGCTACCTGCCCATCGCCAACGTCGATTGGGTGCATGAGAAGGCCGGGCTGTCGGTGACCGGTTTCGTGCAGGGCACGCCCGAGCGCGCGCAGCTGATTGGCCGCTACCGCTTGAGCAACCCGGACAAGGTGGCGCACGAATACACCCTGGCCCTGGCGATCCGGCCGTGGCAGGTGAACCCGCCCACGCAGTTCCTGAACACCACCGGCGGCTTCAGCCGCATCGAAAGCCTGGACGTGGGCGACCAGCTGGTCCGCATCAACGGCGAGCCGCGCGTGTATCCGCTGCAGGTGCCTGATGCGCGGTTTGCCAGCACGTTCGATGGCAAGCTGGATGCGATGCACCTGGCCTCGGGGAAGATACCGGCGACCACGGCCGTGAAGGACTCCACCGGCCTGGCCTCCGGCGCCCTGCTGTACACCATCAAGCTCGAGCCTGGGCAGAGCCGCGAGGTGGCCGTGGTGCTGCCGCAGACCGGCGGCTGGAAGCCGCAGGCGCTGGACGTGGCCAAGGCCCAGCAGCAGGTCGCGGCGATGTGGCGTGAGAAGCTGGGCGTGGTGTCGCTGCAGGTGCCGGCCGCCGGCCAGCCGCTGGTGGAAACCCTGCGCACCGCTGTCGCCCATATGCTGATTTCGCGGGTGGGGCCGCGCCTGCAGCCGGGCACGCGTTCGTATGCACGCAGCTGGATCCGCGACGGCGCAATGATTTCCGAAGGGCTGCTGCGCATGGGCCGCAGCGACGCGGTGCGTGACTACGTAAACTGGTATGCGCCCTTCCAGTTCGAGAACGGCAAGGTGCCGTGCTGCGTGGATGCGCGCGGCAGCGACCCGGTGCCGGAGAACGACAGTCACGGCGAGCTGATCTACAACATCGCCGAATACTGGCGCTACACCGGCGATGGCACCTTCCTGGAACTGATGTGGCCGCACGTTCAGGGCGCCTACCAGTACATGGAACAGCTGCGTGCCAGCGAACGCACCGAAGAGAACCGTGCGCGCAACCCCGCCTTCTACGGCATGATGCCAGCCTCGATCAGCCACGAGGGCTATTCGGCCAAGCCGATGCATTCGTACTGGGACAACTTCTGGGCGCTGCGTGGCTACAAGGACGCGGCGATCATCGCCGCCCAGCTGGGCAAGCTTGAGGCCATGCAGATCAGTGAATCGCGCGACCAGTTCCGTGATGACCTGCAGGCGTCGCTGCAATCGGCCATGCACCAGCATCGCATCAACTTCCTGCCGGGCTCGGCCGAGCTGGGCGATTTCGATGCCACCTCCACCACCATCGCCCTGGCGCCGGGCGGCGAGCAGGGGCGCTTGCCGCAGCAGGCGCTGGATGCCACGTTCGAGCGCTATTGGAGCGAGTTCGTGGCGCGCCGCGACGGCAAGCGCGAATGGAAGGATTACACCCCCTACGAGTGGCGCAACGTGGCCGCGTTCGTGCGCCTGGGCTGGCGTGACCGTGCCTGGCAGGCCACCCAGTTCTTCTTCAAGGACCGCGCGCCGCAGGCCTGGAACCAGTGGGCCGAGGTGGTCTCGCGCACGCCACGCAAACCGTTCTTCGTCGGCGATCTGCCGCATGCCTGGGTCGCTTCGGATTTCGTGCGCTCGGCGCTGGACATGTTCGCCTACAACCGCGATGTGGATGACGCGCTGGTACTGGCGGCGGGTGTGCCCACGGCCTGGCTGCAGGGCGAGGGCATTGCCGTGCAGGGCCTGCGTACGCCGCAGGGCCAGTTGAACTACCGCCTGCAGCGCAACGACAAGCAGCTGGTGCTGGAAGTGCAGCCGGGCCTGCTGCCGCCGGTGGGGGGCGTGGTGCTGCCGTGGCCCTACAGCGGCGAACCCGGCGCGGCCACGGTCAATGGCGAGCCGGCCGAATGGGTGGACAACGAGCTGCACGTGCACGCGCTGCCTGCGCGTGTGGAAATTGAAGTGCCAAGCGCGGTGCGCCGCGCCGAACGCAAGGGGCAGTAAACATGGCGTTGAAGCAGGGGAGGGCGCGCGTGGCGTTGCGCGCCCTGGGGCTGGCGATGGCACTGGCATTGCCCGCGTTGGCGGTGGCGCAGCAGGCAGGTGAGCCTGTCGTTGCGCAGGCATCGACCGCGCCCGGCATGGGCATGGTCACCTTCAACCTGCACCATGACCGCGAAGACTGGCCGACCCGGCGGCGCACGATCGTGGCCGAGCTCAAGCGCCTGCAGCCCGATGCCATTGCCCTGCAGGAAGTGATCCAGCGCCGCAACGTACGCAATCAGGCACAGTGGCTGGCCAGCCAGCTCGGTTACAAGTACGTCTTCGTATCCACCGATCCGGTGGGTGCGCCCAAGCGCTATGGCAACGCGCTGCTGACCCGGCGCCCGATCCTGGCCCACGGCGAGCACCTGCTGCAGCCGCTGGATGACTACCGCACCGTGGCCCACCTGCGCATCGACGTGGACGGGCAGCCGGTGAACGTCTATGCCACGCATCTGAACGAGCGCAGTGACGAGCGCGGCCAGGGCATCCGCCGCAGCCAGGTGGAAGACCTGCTGCGCTTCATCACAGAAACCTCGGCCGGTGCGCCGGTGGTGATCGCCGGTGACTTCAACGCGCTGGTGGATGCCGGCGACCTGAGCGAACTGCGCAGCCACTACGGTGACAGCTACGGCAGTGTGCACGTGAACACCGACCTGTCGGCGGTCAGTACCTTGAACCGGCACTATTACCAGGCGCCCTCGCGCATCGACCACATCTTCTTCCAGCAGGACCGGATGGTCGCGCGCGAAGCCAGGATCCTGTTCGACCAGCCCGACGACAGCGGTCGCTGGGCGTCGGACCATTACGGGGTGTGGACCCGCCTGCAGTTCGCCCCGGCCCGCTGACGCCGCGGGGCTTCATGCTCTGGTAGGTGCCGATCTTGGTTGGCACGGACGCATCCGCGTGCGGTGAATCAAAGTGCCAACCAAGGTTGGCACCTACGAAGCAAGTCCCTCTCAGCGCGAGTTGAATTCGTGGCAGTGCCACACCCGCTCTTGCTCTGGTAGGTGCCGACCTTGGTCGGCACGGACGCATCCGTGTGCGGTGAATCAAAGTGCCAACCAAGGTTGGCAGCGACCAAGGCCGTGTGGGCCGCAGAAACAAAAACGGCGGGGATCATCGATCCCCGCCGTTTCGTTTTCACGCGATCTGGAAAACGATCAGTTCGCCGGCGGCGTGCGCTTGGCGGCTTCTTCGTCTTCGTCCGACGCCTGTGCTTCTGCCGCCTGGCTGGCTGCATCGGCGTGGCCGTCGGCCACCGGGTCGATCGACGGCGTCACCACGGCTTCGGCCACCGGTGCGGCGGCTTCGACCGGAGCGGCTTCCACCGCGACCGGGGCGACCGGCTGTTCAACAACCGGCTGAACGTCCACGACCGGTGCAGCTTCAACGACCGGTGCAGCGATCGGGGCGGTTTCGACCACCGGAGCAGCGTCAACCACGACCGGCTTTGCTTCGACCACCGGCGCAGCGTCGCTCACGACCGGAGTGGCTTCAACCACCGGAGTGGCTTCCGCCGCCGGGGCTGCCGGCACGACCGGCTGCACCGGGGTGGCCGCATCGATGGCCTCCAGCATGCTGGTCTGCACCGGGGTCGGCTTCGGCTGTTCCGGCTGCGGGGCGGCTTCGCGGGCCACCGGTACGTCCACGGACTGCACTTCGGCAACGGCTTCCAGCACGACGCTGCTGACCGCCGCCACCGGCGCGGCAGCGGCAACAGCGGCCGGTGCGCGCGCGGGCTTGTCGGCCCCTACGTGGACCGGTTCAATTTCGTCGTCGAAATCGAACTCCGGCTGCGAACGTGCCGGCTGCTGCGCGGCGACCGGGGCGGGAGCGGTGCTCTCGCGGTTCGGTTCGGCCACGTCCTGCTCTTCGCTGTCATCACCGTCATCCTGGTCATCGCCCAGCACATCGGAACCGCTGGCGTTCTCGGCGCCACCGCGACGACGACGACGGCCGCCACGACGGCCGCGCCGGCGGCGGGTCGCCCCTTCGCCAGCCTGCTCGCCGTTGGCCGAATCTGCCACGGTGTCTTCATCGCCGGCCACCACGCCTTCGACCTCAGCGGTCGCGGGCGGGGTCGTATCAGCGGGGGCCTCGACCTGCGCTGCCGGAGCGGCAACCGGGGTGGCTACCGGTGCGGTGGCTTCCTGCGCGGTGACCACGTTGGCGGCCACGGCAGTGGCGGCGACCGCGGCGGCCGGTGCTGCTTCGATGGCCTCTTCGGCCACGCTGCGCTGCGGCTTGTCGGTCGGCTTTTCGCCATCCTGCGGACGCGGCTGGCGCGGCTGCTTCAGCTTCGGCTGCTGCTGACCCTGACCCTGACCCTGACCCTGGTTCTGGTTCGGGTTCTGGTTCTGGTTCTGGCCCTGCTGCTCGTTGCGCGGCTTGTTCTGCTGCGGCTGCTGGGCAGCGTCCTTCTGCTGCTTGCCCTGCTGCGGCTGCTGCTGCGCATTGCCGTTGTTGTTGCGGCCGTCCTTGCGCTGTTCGTTGCGGTCCTTGCGGTTGCCGCCGTCCTTCTGCGCGTTGCCGTTGCCACCATTACCGCGGTTTTCGTCGCGGCGGTCCTTGTTGCGGTCCTTGTTGCGATCCTTGTTACGGTCCTTGCGCTGGCCGCCGTCCTGCTGCGGTTGGCGTGCGACCGGGGCCGGCGCGGCGGCCGGGGCCGGTTCGCCGCCAAAGATGCGCTTCAGCCAGCCGACCACGCCGCCGCTGCTGGCAGCGGCCGGGGCAGCTGCAGCCACCGGGGCCGGGGCCGGGGCGGCCGCCGGTTCGGCTTCCGCACGCACCGGGGCCGGCGCGGTGTGCTTGACCTGGGTGACCGCCGGCGGCGGGATGTTCAGCTGGCCCTTGGTCAGGGCATGCACCGGCAGCTTGCGCGGGGTGCCGCGCTGGTAGCTGGGCTTGTTGCTCTCTTCACCCAGCTCGTTCTCGCGCAGGCGGGTCACGGTGTAGTGCGGGGTGTGCAGCTGCTCGTCGGCGACGATCACGATCGGCGCTTCGTGGCGGCGTTCGATCTCGCGCAGGGCGCTGCGCTTTTCGTTCAGCAGGTAATTGGCGATCTCCACCGGGGCCTGTACCAGCACCTGCCCGGTGTTTTCCTTCATCGCATGCTCTTCGGCCACGCGGATGATCGACAGCGACAGCGACTCGACGCTGCGCATGCGGCCATGGCCATCGCAGCGCGGGCAGACGATCTGGCTGGATTCGCCCAGGCTCGGGCGCAGGCGCTGGCGGCTCATCTCCAGCAGGCCGAAGCGCGAGATGCGGCCGACCTGCACGCGTGCGCGGTCGTACTTCAGCGCGTTGGCCAGGCGGTTCTCGACCTCGCGCTGGTGCTTGTTGGAGGCCATGTCGATGAAATCGATGACCACCAGGCCGCCCAGGTCGCGCAGGCGCAGCTGGCGGGCCACTTCCTCTGCCGCTTCCAGATTGGTCTGGAAGGCGGTGTCTTCGATATCGCTGCCCTTGGTGGCGCGCGAGGAGTTGACGTCCACGGCGGTCAGCGCTTCGGTCTGGTCGACCACGATCGAGCCACCCGACGGCAGGCGCACGTTGCGCTCGTAGGCACCTTCGATCTGCGATTCGATCTGGAAGCGGTTGAACAGCGGGATATCGTCCTTGTAATGCTTGAGCTTGCGCAGGGTCTGCGGCATCACCTGCTGCATGAACTCCTTGGCGTGCTCGTACATCTCCTCGGTGTCCACCAGGATCTCGCCGATGTCGGCGCGCAGGTAGTCACGCAGGGCGCGCACGATCAGGCGCGATTCCTGGTAGATCAGGAACGGCGCCGGCTTGCTCAGGGCAGCTTCGGCGATGGCGCGCCAGACGTTCAGCAGGTAATCCAGATCCCACTGCAGTTCTTCGGCATCGCGGCCGACGCCGGCGGTGCGGATGATCACGCCCATGTCGTCGGGGATGTTCAGCTTGTCCAGGGCGTCCTTCAGGGCGGCCCGGTCTTCGCCTTCGATGCGACGCGAGACACCGCCCGCGCTCGGCGAGTTCGGCATCAGCACCATGTAACGGCCGGCCAGGGAGATGAACGTGGTCAGGGCGGCGCCCTTGTTGCCACGCTCTTCCTTGTCCACCTGGACGACGATTTCCTGGCCTTCCTTCAGCAGCTCGCGGATGCCGGCCTTGTTGTGGTCGACGCCGGCCTGGAAGTAGTCGCGGGAAATTTCCTTCAGCGGCAGGAAGCCATGGCGGCCACCACCGTATTCCACGAAGGCCGCTTCCAGCGAGGGCTCGATGCGGAAGATCCGGCCCTTGTAGATGTTGGACTTCTTCTGTTCCTTCGACGGCTGCTCGATATCGATGTCATACAACGATTGGCCATCGACGATGGCAACACGCAGCTCTTCGGCCTGCGTGGCGTTGATCAGCATTCGCTTCATTGTTGCGTTCCTCGCAAGCGGCTACCGCGCGGAACGCCATGGGGTTTCGCCTCTGGACACGGTTCGCCGCCCATTCGCGCATGCGCGGGGAGGGCGGCTTCGGTTTCCAGCGCTACGACACCACGGCAGGCCGCGGGAGCGCTTCACTTTTCTGGTTTTGGGGTGTTGCAGGGCCGGAGGCAGCTGTCAGCCAGGCTGGAGCGCCACACGGGACATGTTCAGCTCGGTTGCGTGTCAGGCATCCGGCGATGGCCGGGAAGGCCGGTGAGCCGCTAACATGGCCGCCCCGCGGGCGGTGGTCGCGCACTGTGCCGGATTCGTCGGAAGCTGGGCTTCTGGCCCTGAGTAACTTCCAACAAAATCAATCCCTTATCTCGCCCCCCGAGTGTAACAGAATAAACAGCCCGATGACTGCCTCAGACCCCACCAAGCCCGCTGGCGACAAGCCTTCCGTGCGCATGATCACCGTTCCCGAGGACCGTGCAGGTCAGCGCCTGGACAACTTCCTGCTGGGCCAGCTCAAAGGGGCCCCGCGCAGCCTGGTCTACAAGCTGGTGCGCAGCGGCCAGGTGCGTGTGAACGGCGGCCGCGCGAAGGCCGAACGCAAGCTGGAGGCGGGCGACGAGGTGCGTGTGCCGCCGGTTCGTCTCACCGAGGAAGGAGACAGGGCCGGCCCGCCCGAGGCGTTCATGCGCCGGCTGGAGCAGGCGATCGTGTTCGAGGACGCGCGCCTGCTGGCCCTGAACAAACCCACCGGCGTGGCCAGCCACGGCGGCAGCGGCATCAGCTTCGGCGCCATCGAGACCCTGCGTGCGCTGCGCCCGGGGCAGACCCTGGAGTTGGTCCACCGGTTGGATCGCGACACCTCGGGCCTGCTGATCGTCGCCAAGAAGCGTTCGGCGCTGAGCGAGCTGCAGGCGCTGCTGCGTGAAGACCACGGTGCCGGCATCCGCAAGCGCTACCTGACCCTGCTGGCCGGCCGCATGCCCGACGGCGTGATGACGGTTGACGCGCCGCTGCACGTGGGCCTGCGCCAGGGCGGCGAGCGCCATGTGCAGGTGAACGCGATCGGCAAGGAATCGATCAGTCACTTCCGCGTGCTGGAGCGGCGCGGTGGGCATTCCTACTGCGAGGTGCGCATCGAGACCGGGCGTACCCACCAGATCCGTGTGCACGCCCAGCACCTGGGGCATCCGGTCGCCGGTGATGACAAGTACGGCGATCCTGCCGTCAACAAGCGGCTTCGCGAGCAGATCGGGCTGAAGCGCCTGTTCCTGCATGCCGCGTCGCTGGAGTTTTCGCTGGACGCGGGCAAGACTCCGTACGTGCTGAACGCGCCGCTGGCCGAGGAGCTGGTGGAAGCGCTGGATCGCCTGAAATAACCCGTGTAGCGTCGAGCCATGCTCGACGGCTGTTCGGCCGGGTCGCGGAAAGCCAGTCGAGCATGGCTCGACGCTACAAGGCCGGGGCGGTAGATCCACGCCATGCGTGGATGTGCGTTACAAGGTCATCACCACTTGAACAGCACCAGGCTGATCGCCAGGGTGCCCATGCCGGCCACCAGCCCGTATACGGTCTCGTGGCCCTTGGCGTAACGCTTGGCCGCCGGCAGCAGCTCGTCCAGCGCCAGGAACACCATCACACCGGCAATCAGGCCGAACACCCAGCCGAACGTGGCATGCGACAGCGAGCCCTTCAGCAGGAAATAGCCGATCACCGCGCCGACCGGTTCGGCCAGACCTGACAGCAGGCTCGCCGCGAAGGCGTGCAGCTTGTTCTGCGTGGCGAAATACACCGGCACCGCGATCGCAATGCCCTCGGGAATGTTGTGGATGGCAATGGCAAACGCCAGCGGCATGCCGACTGACGGGCTTTCCAGGGTAGCGAAGAAGGTGGCCAGGCCTTCCGGGAAGTTGTGCGCGGTGATGGCGATGGCCGTCAGCAGTCCCACCCGCTTGATGTAGGCCTTGTTGTTGTCGCGGAACGACGGGTCCTGCTTGTCCAGCGTCTCATGCGGGTTGGGAATCAAATGGTCGATGACCACGATTGCCAGCATGCCCAGCAGGAAGGCCACCGTGCCGTAGGTGAAGCCGCTGCGCTCACCGTAGGCCAGTGAGAACGAATCGATCGCCTTGTTCAGGATCTCCGACAGCGAGACATAGACCATTGCGCCGCCGGCGAAGGCCAGGCCAAACGCCAGCAGGCGCGGGCTCGGCCGCCGCGAGAACAGGACCAGCAGGCTGCCAATGGCGGTGGCCAAGCCAGCGGCGAGGGTGACCGCAAGCGCGATCCAGAAATTTTCCGGGGAGATCTGCAACATTTACCGACGCGTTCCTGGTCGTTCAGCAGCCGCCCGGAGAGGCCCTGGGCGGCGGGGAGGCGAGGCGGGCGTCGGCTGGCCTGGTTGCTGCGTGGGCCGTCAGCCGCCGCGGCGCATCCGCTCTTCAATGGCAAAGCACTGGTCCGGCTTCGGCTGCGGCGGGTTGAAGCTGACCGGCACCTGGATCGTGGCCGGTACCGCGGCACCATTGCGGGTGGCGGCCTTGAACTGCCAGCCCTGCACGGCGGTGCGGGCCAGCTCGTCCAGCTGCGGGTTGCCCGCGCCGGTCAGCAGGGTTACTTCGCTGGGCTTGCCGTCGGTGCCGATCACCACCTTGAAGGTGCTGGTGCCGCCCACGCCCAGGCAGGCCAGTTCCAGCGGGTACTGCGGCGGCGGGGTCTTCACCGCGGCCACTTCGGTGGGCGGGGTGGCCGGCGCTGCCGGGGGCTCTGCGCCGCCGCAGCCGGCCAGGCCGGTGGCAGCCAACAGGGAAAGGCTCAGCAGTCGCACGTTCATCACAGTTGCTCCGTCAGGGCCGAAGTCTTGGCCGCGCAGATGAAGTCGTTCTCGCTCAGACCGCCCACGTCGTGGGTCGAATAGCGCACGACCGCGCGGTCGTAGTGCACGCCCAGGTCCGGGTGGTGGTCCTCGTGGTGGGCGATCCAGGCCAGCGCGTTCACGAAGGCCATGGTTTCGTAATAGTTCTTGAAGCGGAAGGTGCGCACCAGCGCCTGGCCGGCCTCGGCCAGCTCCCAGCCCGGCAACTGCGGCAGCAGCTCGGCCAGGCGGGCCTCGCCCAGCTTGTGGTCGCTGCCCTTTCGCGGCACGCAGTGCGCCTGTGCCAGCGGAATCAGGTCGGACATGGGTTCCTCCACCTCGTGTTGACTGAACAATGCGCCGGACGGTGTATAAATCGAATGAGCGGCCGACGCTGACTTGGCTAGAATAGCCTGATGATCCAGATCTCCGACACTGCCCAGACCCATTTCCGCAAGCTGATCGAACGTGAGGGCGTGCCCGGCATGGGCGTGCGCCTGAGCGCGGTCGACCCTGGCACGCCGCGCGCCGATGCGCGCCTGGAGTTCGCCGAGCCGAGCGATCTGCTGGGCGACGAATGGGCCGTGGATTGCGACGGCTTCACCCTGTACGTCGACGCTACCAGCGTCGGCTGGCTCGATGGCGCGGAAATCGACATCGTGGCTGGCACCGCCGGCACCCAGCAGCTCACCATCAAGGCGCCGCGCATCAAGGGCGAAGCGCCCGGTGAAGCGGCCTCGCTGGTGGAGCGCGTGCATTGGGTGGTGGAAAACGAGGTGAACCCGCAGCTGGCGTCGCACGGTGGCAAGGTGGCCGTGCAGGAAGTCTCGGCCGACGGCGTGGTGCTGCTGCGCTTTGGCGGTGGCTGCCAGGGCTGCGGCATGGCCGATGTCACCCTGAAGCAGGGCATTGAAAAGACCCTGATGGGCCGGGTGCCGGGCGTGACGGCGGTGCGTGACGCCACCGACCACGACAGCGGCCACGCGCCGTACATTCCCCGCGGCAACGCCGCCTGACCGGCACCGCGTGCCTCTGCCCAGGGCTGAGCAACTTGTCGATGTGCTGCTGGCACGCCAGCAGCAGCGTCTCATTCTCGAAAAGCACACTCGCCTGCCGTATGGCTGGGCGATCTGGCTGCGCGCGCTGAAGCCACTGCCACGGCTGTTCCATGCCCGCGATGTGATTGCGGTGCTGCTGCCTCGCCCGTTGCCGGGGCGCCCGGGCCGGCTGCCGGCGCTGTCGCCCTGGAATGCCGCGCGCCGCTTGTTCTGGCAGGACTGGGAGCCGGCGCCGCGTGACCAGCGCTGGATGCGCTGGACCTCGGCCGTGCTCAGTGCCTTGCTGCACCTGCTGTTCTTCCTGCTGCTGCTGTGGGTGGCGGTGATCCGCACCACCGAGCCTGATGCAGACGGGGCCGAAGGCGAGCGGGTGCAGATTGAATTCATTGGTGCCGGCGCGCAGGAAGGCGGCGGTGAGCAGGCCGGTGCCGAAGCCGCGACCGCCGCAGCGTCCGCCGGTTCCAGTGCCGCCAGCGGTGAGCCCGGCGGTGCGGCGACCGCGCCGCAGCCGCAGCCGCAGCCCGTTGCAGCTGCGCCGGCGGCGGCGCCACCGGCCGAGGCCAGTGCACCGCCGGTGGCAGAGCCAACCCCCGTTGTGGAGACCGCGCCGCCTCCTATCCCGGTGCAGGCCACCGAGGTTGCCCAGGCAACCTCCGATTTCGTGGTGCCGCCGGTTGTGGTGCCGCGTACCGAGGTGAGTGTGGTGCCGCGCAGTGTCACTCCCAACGTGGCCGAACGCAGCGTGCCGCTGCTGCAGGCGCCGGCCACTCCGGCACCGATGGCTGCGCCGCAGGTGGTCGTGCAGACCCGTGCGCCGCGCGACATCCAGGTGCGCGAGCGCGAAGTGGCCGTGGTGGAGGCTCCCGTAGTGGCGCCCCAGCCGGTGCGCAGCGCGGAGGAGCCGATGTCGTTGCCGCAGCGCGAGGTGCTGGTGCGCGAACGCGAGGTGCAGGCCGTGGTGGATCCGCAGGTGCGCATGGCGACCGTGGACGGCCGCGAGCGGGCCGTGCGTGCGCCGCAGGGCCGGGACGTGCAGGTGCGTGAGCGTGCAGTGGCGGCTGTACCGTCTACTGCGTCTGCGACGGCCACTGCCAGTGCGTCTGCCCAATCCCAGGCCCCGGCGGCGGCGGTCGCGGCGGCACAGAGCACGGCCACTTCGGCTGCCCCTGCGGCAGCGAAACCGGCACAGGCCGGCGCGCGGCCGGCGCCGACGCCGGGCAACTGGGCCACCCCGGTGCGCGGCGACGATTGGGGTGCCTCCACGCGCAACCGTGACGGCGCCACGCAAGGCAGCAGCCAGGCCAGCCGCACGGGCCAGGGTGAGGGCTTGTTCAACGCCGACGGCAGCGTGCGCGTGCCGGGCCAGGACGGCGCCGGTGCTGGCGAGCGCGGCGCCCCGGGCGGCGCCAACGATGGCTGGAGCAAGGAGCGCATTGCCCAGTCCGGCACCTGGCTCAAGCGCCCGCCCTACGACTACACGCCCACCTCGTTCGACAAGTACTGGGTGCCGCAGGAATCGCTGCTGGCAGAGTGGGTGCGCAAGGGCATCAAGGCGATGGAGATTCCGTTGCCGGGAACCAGCACAAAGATTTCCTGCGTGATCTCGATCCTGCAGGCCGGTGGCGGCTGCGGTCTGAGCGACCCGAACATGCAGGACCAGCCGGCGATCGCGCGACCGCCGCCGGACATCCCGTTCAAGAAAGAGCTGCAGGAAGATAACGGCAGCCGGTAACGGGGCTGCCGCGCTGGTAGATCCACGCCATGCGTGGATGAACCGCCGACGCTGCCTGTTCCTCACTCGCTCTGCGACAGAAACACCCAGAACGGCACATCACGCCCGACCCAGTCGCTGCAGGCTTCATCCATCACGTCCAGCAGCGTGTCGAAGTCCTTGCCGGCTTCGGCACGCAGGGTATCCACGTCGGCCAGGAACAGTGCATAGCCCGGCGCCGGCAGCCACTGCAGATCGCGCAGATTGTCTGACAGGGCATCCCAGTTGCCACCGAAACCGGCGGGGAAGTCCAGCTGCGCCGACAGCCGAGCCAGCAGCGTGCGCTTGTCGGCCACACCCTGCAGGTCGATGCGGATCACCTTCAATTGCGCATCGCGCATGGCGGCTGACAGTGCGGCGATATCGCCGGTGTCGATGGCATAGACGCCAGCATTGTTGATGTCGTGCAGGCCGAGGCCGAAATCATCGTGGCTCATGGGCGGTCTCCGGAAGCGGGTACGGTGAAACTGCGGAACGATTCGTAGTGGTCATCGGTGTAGTACCAGGCCTGGGCCGGGTCGCCGCCGGTGACGATGCGGCGCGCGCCGCGGTTGCGGGCGCCCGGGGTGTCGACGGTGTATTCGCGGTAATAGCCGCGGTCACGCGGCGGCAGCCGCTGTTCGCGGTTGCCGAAGGTGCTGCCATCCTGGCGGTGCGGGAACGGGCCGCCGCGCTGGATGAGGGCGATGGTCTGCCGCGCCTCGGCGGGCAGGAACGCGGGCAGGGTGTCCTTGTTGCCGCTGCCAGGGGGGATGGCTGTGGCCGGTGCCGCCGCTTGACCGGCAACGCTTGGCGCGAACTGCGGCGGCGCCGGCCGCTGCAGGAAGTGGTTGGCCAGCAGGCCCAGCAACAGCAGGGCGATGGCGGTGATCAGCAGCCGGGGATTGCGCATGGGTGGGCGGGGCAGGGAAGGTGCATGCACTGTAGCGCCTGCGCGCTGCATCGCGCATGAGGGCAGCGGCAGCGTCACCGCTGCGTAACAATTGCCGAAGGGCTCACCCGCAGGACGCAATTTCCTTTACATCCCCCTTGGTAATCTGCGCGTCTGTCCCCATCATTCAACGCGCACTGCCCGGCGACACCGCCGGGTGCCCTCGCTATCAGGAGATGCATCATGGCCTACACCCTGCCCAAGCTGTCCTACGCCTACGACGCTCTGGAACCGCATATCGATGCGGCGACGATGGAAATCCATCACACCAAGCACCACCAGACCTACATCAACAACGTCAACGCGGCGCTGGAAGGCACTGAGTACGCCGACCTGCCTGTGGACGAACTGGTGAAGAAGCTGAAGTCGCTGCCGGAAAACCTGCAGGGCCCGGTGCGCAACAACGGTGGCGGCCATGCCAACCACTCGCTGTTCTGGACCGTGATGGCCCCCAACGCCGGTGGCAACCCGGTGGGCGACGTGGCCAAGGCCATCGACAAGGACCTGGGCGGCTTCGACAAGTTCAAGGATGCCTTCACCAAGGCCGCACTGACCCGCTTCGGCAGCGGCTGGGCCTGGCTGAGCGTCACCCCGGACAAGAAGGTCGTGGTTGAAAGCACCGGCAACCAGGACAGCCCGCTGATGGAAGGCAACACGCCGATCCTGGGCCTGGACGTGTGGGAACATGCGTACTACCTGAAGTACCAGAACCGCCGTCCGGAATACATCGGCGCGTTCTTCAACGTGATCGACTGGAACGAAGTCGAGCGTCGTTACCAGGAAGCGATCGCCTGATCGCGGCACTGGGATGAAACGAAGAGGCCGGGGCAAACCCCGGCCTTTTTGTTTGTGCGCGATGGCATCCGCCGGGCATGGCCCGGCGCTACCGGGAGTCGGCGCGGCGCGTCGGCATGCCCGGCCGGCAGGGCGAGGCGATCATTCGCTGGACGCGGGCATGCCCTGCAGGCGCAGCGTGGCCATCACCCCCAGCCGCACGCCGGGTGCATCCCCTGCGGCAGGCAGGTCGATGGCCTGCTGGCGGATACCGCCGAAATGCTTGACCTGGAACAGCACGTCCAGGCCGTGCCCGCTGGCACCGCCACCATTGGCGGCTGCCGTGTCCGGGCGTCCGCCGGGATTGCGCCGGGCCGGCTGGAACCCGGGGGTGCTGCGCACCAGTTCGGTGGTGGGCGCGGCGAAGTCGCCGGCAATCAGGCTGGGCAGGCCTTCGGCGGTGGCGCCGATCCAGGCCATCAGGTCGCTGGTCTGGTGCTGGCGCGCGCTGGCCTCGTCCGCCTCCGGGCGCAGGCGCGCCACATAGACGTTCAGCAGCGCCTCCCCCAGCCGCAGCCGCAGCATGCCCGCCGCACTGAAAGTGCCTGGCGGATGCAGCAGCGTGACCCCGTCTTCGCTTACCGGCAGTCGGGTCAGCATGGCGTTGCCGTGGCGAAGCGGCTGGCTCGGCGGGTCGGCGGTGACGAAGTCGCAGCTGTAACGCAGGCGGCTGGCCAGCCAGCACGCCGGGTTGCGGCCCTGTTCCTGCAGCACCTGCTGCACGGAAATGACATCGGGCTGCAGCTCGGTCAGCAGTTGCAGCACCTGTTCGCGCCGCTGCTTCCATTGCGCGTCATCGCGGCTGGGCAGTTCCAGCGCCGCGACGGTCAGCTGCCGCACGTCTCCGGCCGCGCCGGGCGCCGGCGGCAGCTGCGGGCGCGCCAAGGCAGGCAGGACCAGCAGCAGCGCAAGGCTGCCGAGCAGGAGGCGGGCGGGGGCGAGGGGACGCATAACGATAAGTTTACGCTTTTGCCGTGCAGGTGCCGTGACTTCCGGCAGGGTGCGGCGCGCCTGCCATGGAATGCGGGCGCTGTCATGCAGCCCTGCAGCGTGCTTCGCGGGCGCAGGTTCCGGTAACCTTCACCCTTTCGTTTTGCAGGAATGCCTTACAGGATGAGCCACGACGCAGTCGCCCCCATCGCCGGCCAGGGAAAGATGCCGCGCCAGATTCCGTACATCATCGGCAATGAGGCCTGCGAACGGTTCAGTTTCTACGGGATGCGCAACATCCTGGTGCAGTTCCTGATCACCTCGCTGCTGCTGCAGGAAATCACTGCAGAAGGCCGTGCCGGTGAAGCCAAGGACATCATGCACAGCTTCATGATCGGCGTGTACTTCTTCCCGCTGCTCGGTGGCTGGCTGGCTGACAGGTTCTTCGGCAAGTACCACACCATTCTGTGGTTCAGCCTGGTCTACTGCGCCGGCCACCTGTGCCTGGCGCTGTTCGAGAACAGCCGCGAAGGCTTCTTCCTGGGCCTGGGCCTGATCGCGCTGGGCGCTGGTGGCATCAAGCCGCTGGTGGCCTCGTTCATGGGCGACCAGTTCGACCAGAGCAACAAGCACCTGGCCAAGATCGTCTTCGACGCCTTCTACTGGATCATCAACTTCGGCTCGCTGTTCGCCTCGCTGCTGATTCCGCTGGTGCTGAAGAACTGGGGCCCGCAGTGGGCGTTCGGTATTCCCGGCATCCTGATGTTCATCGCCACCTTCGTGTTCTGGCTGGGCCGCAAGCGCTACGTGCTGGTGCCGCTGCCGCCGAAGGATCCGCATTCGTTCGCCAACGTGGTGCGCACCGCGCTGACCGCGCGCGTGGCCGGCCAGGGCCGTCCGGGCCTGGTGATGGCCATTGCCGGTCTGGTGCTGGCCGCCGCCTCGTTCGGCCTGGTCGGTTCGCTGGGCATCGTGATCTGCCTGTGCCTGGCGCTGGTGGCCATCCTGGCCGGCATCGGCGGCGGCACCTGGCTGCAGCTGGACCGCGCCCGCGCCCAGCATCCGGCCGAAGCCGTGGAAGGCGTGCGCGCCGTGCTGCGCGTGCTGGTCATCTTCGCCCTGACCACGCCATTCTTCTCGCTGTTCGACCAGAAGGCCTCCACCTGGGTGCTGCAGGGCCAGCAGATGCAGATGCCCAGCTGGTTCACCGCTTCGCAGATGCAGGCACTGAACCCGCTGCTGGTGATGATCCTGATCCCGTTCAACAACCTGGTGCTGTACCCGGCGCTGCGCCGTTTCGGTTTCGAGCCGACTGCGCTGCGCCGCATGACCGCCGGCATCGCCTTCAGCGGCCTGGCGTGGATCGTGGTGGGTGGCATCCAGGTGGTGATGGACGGCGGCAACGCCATGTCGATCTTCTGGCAGATGCTGCCGTATGCACTGCTGACCTTCGGTGAGGTGCTGGTCTCGGCCACCGGCCTGGAGTTCGCCTACAGCCAGGCACCGCAGGCCATGAAGGGTGTGGTGATGAGCTTCTGGAACCTGACAACCACCATCGGCAACCTGTGGGTGCTGCTGTCCAACGCGGCGGTGCGCAACCACACGGTGACCGAGAAGATCGCCGGCACGGGGCTGAGCGAGGCGGCGTTCCTGATGTTCTTCTTCGCCGGCTTCGCCTTCATTGCGGCGTTCGCCTTCGGTTGGTATGCGCGACGCTATCGTATGGTCGACAACTACCGCAGCGCCTGAGCCTGACCTGACATGACCCCCGTCAATCTGCTGTTGATCGCCCTCACCGCCGTGCTGTCCTGGATGGCGTTCAACAACCGCAAGCTGGCTGACCGCCTGATCCTGTGGCCGCCGGCGGTGGACCGCCACCGCCAGTACGACCGCCTGGTCACCTATGGCTTCATCCATGCCGACTGGCCGCACCTGATCTTCAACATGTTCACCCTGTTCTTCTTCGGGGGATACATCGAGAGCGTGATGGTGCAGCTGACCGGCAGCTTCCTGACCTATCCGGCGTTCTATCTTGGGGCATTGCTGGTGTCGATCCTGCCCAGCTACCTGAAGAACCAGAAGAATCCCAACTACCTCAGCCTGGGCGCCTCAGGCGCGGTATCGGCGGTGCTGTTCGCCTACATCCTGTTGAACCCGTGGAAGATCATCCTGGTGTTCTTCATTCCGGCACCGGCGATCGTGTATGCCGCGTTCTACGTCGGCTACAGCATCTGGATGGACAAGCGCGGCGGCGACCGCATCAACCACAGCGCGCATCTGGCGGGCGCGGCGTTCGGCATCATCTTCATGCTGGCCATGCAGCCGGCCATCTTCAACCACTTCCTGCGGGAACTGTCCAACCCCACCTTCAGCCTGGGCGGCTGAAGCGTGCCGGGGTCGGATCCGATGGATCCAACCCCGGTTCACCCGGTTTCAGGGCTGGGTAGCCTGGCCGTAGGTGTCCAACAGCCGTGCGTACACTTCCTCGCCGATGCGCTGGAAGTCCTGCTCTTCGGTCTGCCCTTCCACAGCCAGCTGCAGGAGGCCTTCCAGCAGGGCGCGGTCGGTATCGGTCGGGGTCGGGTTGGGGTGCATGACAGGCCTCCACGGCAAAGTACGGGGACATCGTTCGCAAGGGCCATGCCAGCGTGGCCGCACCCCTGCGAAAGGGGTAGCGGCCGTCCGCGCTCCAGCTTGAGGGCGGAAACTGACGTTCCCGGGCATTCCTTGTCCCTGTTCAGGCTTCACGCGATCATGGCGCCCGGCTGAGCACCATCCACGCAGTCGCCGCAGGAGACAGTCCCATGGCTTCGGTCACACCCCCTGGTCTGGCCTATGAGGTCGCGCATGACCAGGCCAACCATCGCTTCACCGCCCGCGTGCGCGGGCATGTGGCGGTGCTGGACTACCAGCTCAAGCGCAGGCGCATGGTGATCACCCACACCGAAGTACCCGAGCCGATCGCCGGCCGCGGTGTTGCCGGTGAGTTGACGCGGGTAGCGCTACGCTTTGCCCGTGAGCACAAGTACAAGGTGGTACCGGCCTGCGCCTATGCCGAGGCATTCCTGCAGCGGCACGAGGAGTTCCACGACCTGCTGGTGGGCTGAGGCTGGCGGGCCACGCTTCAGCCACGGCGGGCGATGATGTACAAACATGAACAGGGGATCCAGATGAAGAACGGAAACAACCGGCCGTTGCACGCAAGCGTGCTGGCCGGGGCGATGGGCATGCTGCTGCTGGCCGGCTGCCAGCGCGGCGACGATGCGGCACCGGCCACCGACAGCGCGCCCAGCGCCGACGCCACCGCGCCGGCCACGGCAGAAGCGCCCGCCGCCGAAGCACCGCTGGACCTGCGCGATGTGATCGAGAACAACGAGCGCGAGGTGGTGGGCATCAGCTACCCGGCCGGCATCGACCACTACCCGGGCCTGGCCCGTGCGCTGCAGGACTATGCGACGTCGGCACGCAGCGATCTGCAGCAGGCGCTGGACGGGTTGGGCAATGACAAGCCCACCATGCCCTACGAACTGTCGCTGAGCTTTGAGAAGGTGCTGGAAACCCCGCAGCTGGTGGTGGTCAGTGCCGATGGCAGCCGCTACACCGGGGGTGCCCACGGCGAACCACTGGTGGCGCGTTTTGTGTGGCTGCCCCAGCAACAGCAGATGCTGAGTGCGGACAAACTGGTGGCCGACAGCAAGGGCTGGAAGGCGGTCAGTGATTTCGTGGCCGACCAGTTGCGCGAACGCGTGGCCACCCGGCTGAGTGGCGAAGACATGGCGCCGGCCGAACTGCAGGAATCGCTGCGCAATGCCTCGCGCATGATTGCCGAAGGTACGGGGCCGCAGGCCGACAATTTCAGCCAGTTCCAACCGTTGACCGATGACAAGGGCCAGATCACCGCCCTGCGCTTCGTGTTCCCGCCGTACCAGGTGGGGCCCTATTCGGACGGCACGCAGACCGCCGATGTGCCGGCGGCCGTGCTGTTGCCGCACGTGGCCAAGGATTACGTGGAGCTGTTCGCCCGCGGTTGACCGCCCAGCAGGAGGTGTCGTGGATACAGGGTTGCAGGAGCGGGTCGCCGGCCTGCTCCACGAAGCCGGGGTCCGCATCGGCGGCACCCAGCCACAGGACATCCAGGTGCATGACCCGCGCTTCTTCGCGCGGGTCATGGGCCAAGGCTCGCTCGGCCTGGGTGAAAGCTACATGGATGGCTGGTGGGACGCCAACGTGCTGGATGAATTCCTGGTGCAGCTGATGCAGGCGCACCTGGATGAGCGCGTGCACGGCTGGCGCGAAGTGGCTGATGCCTTGAAGGCGCGCCTGTTCAACCTGCAGGCCGGGCAGGGCAGCTACGAGGTGGGCCGGCGCCATTACGACCTGGGCAACGATCTCTACCAGGCCATGCTGGGCCAGTATATGGTCTACAGCTGTGGCTATTGGCGCAACGCGGTGGACCTGGATGCGGCGCAGGAGGCCAAGCTGGACCTGGTCTGCCGCAAGCTGGGCCTGCGCCCGGGCCAGCGGGTGCTGGACATCGGCTGTGGCTGGGGCGAAGCACTGAAGTTTGCCGCTGAACGTTACGGCGTCAGCGGCGTGGGCGTGACCATTTCCCAGGAGCAGGCCGCGTTTGCCCGCGAGCGCTGTGCCGGGCTGCCGATCGAGATCCGTCTGCAGGATTACCGCGAACTGCATGAGCCGTTCGATGCGATCTTTTCGATCGGCATGTTCGAGCACGTGGGCGACAAGAACTACGGCAGTTTCTTCGAGGTGGCCCGGCGCTGCCTGTCGCCCCGCGGATTGCTGCTGCTGCACACCATCGGCAGCAACATCTCCCGCCATCGCACCGACCCGTGGATCGCCCGCTACATCTTCCCCAACTCCATGCTGCCCTCTGCGGCGCAGATCAGTCGCGCCTTCGAAGGGAGGTTCGTGCTGGAGGACTGGCACAACTTCGGCACCGACTACGATTTGACCCTGCAGGCGTGGCGACGCAATGTTGAAGCGGCCTGGCCGGCGCTGGATGCGCAACGCTACGACGAGCGCTTCCGCCGCATGTGGCGGTTCTACCTGGCCGGGTCGATGGCCACCTTCCGCTGCCGGCATGCGCAGCTGTGGCAGCTGGTGCTGTCGCCCAGCGGCGTGCCGGGCGGGTATGTGGCGCCGCGTTGAAGGCTGGCATGGGGTCAGAGCCCTTTCCTGCGGAAAGGGATCTGGCCCCGGCCAACAAAAAAACCGCCCGGTCTCCCGGGCGGTTTCTGTTTCACGTCACCGCACTGGCGATCAGTTGCTGGCGCCGGTCAGGCCACGCTTTTCCAGCAGCGGTTCGATCTGCGGCTCGTGGCCGGCGAAATCGCGGAACAGCTGCATGGCATCCACGCTGCCGCCCTTGGACAGCAGCGTGGCACGGAAGTGGTCGCCGTTCTTGCGGCTCAGGCCGCCGTTGTCGCGGAACCACTTCTGGGTGTTGGCGTCCAGCACTTCCGACCAGATGTAGGCGTAGTAGCCGGCCGAGTAGCCGCCCATGATGTGGCTGAAGTACGGGGTCTTGTAGCGCGGCGGCACCGGCGCGTAGTAGATGCCGTCCTTTTCCAGGGCCGCACGTTCGAAGGCCATCACGTCCTTGGCCGCCGGCACCTGGTCAGCGCCGATCTGGTGCCAGCGCTGGTCCAGCATGGCCGCGCCCAGGTATTCGGTGGTGGCAAAGCCCTGGTTGAACTTGGCGGCGGCCAGCACCTTGTCCAGCAGCGCCTGCGGCATGGCCGAGCCATTCTGGTAGTGCTTGGCGTAGTTCTTCAGGATGGCCGGGTTGTCCGACCACATCTCGTTCACCTGCGAGGGGAATTCGACGAAGTCACGCGGCACCGCGGTGCCCGAGAAGTACGGGTACTTCACGTTGGAGAACATGCCGTGCAGGGCATGGCCGAACTCGTGGAAGGTGGTGGTCACTTCGTCCCAGGTCAGCAGCGTCGGCTGGCCGGCCGGCGGCTTGGGAATGTTCAGGTGGTTGGCCACCACCGGCTTGAAGCCGGTCAGCTTGGACTGCGACACGTAGGAGTTCATCCACGCACCGCCACGCTTGGACGCGCGCGCATACGGGTCGAAGATGAAGATCGCCAGCTGGCTGCCATCGGCATCGAACACGTCGTAGACGGTCACGTCATCGTGGTAGACCGGCAGGTCGGTGCGCTGCTTGAAGGTCAGGCCGAATTCCTGGTTGGCGGCGAAGAACACGCCGTTTTCCAGCACGTTCTTCATTTCGAAGTACGGCTTCAGCTGCGACTCGTCGAAGTTGTACTTGGCCTGGCGCACCTTCTCGCTGTAGAAGGCCCAGTCCCACGGCTCCAGGGCGAAGGTCGGCTTGCCGGCGGCCTTCTGTTCCTTGTCGATCATGGCCTGCAGGTCGGCGGCTTCGCGCTTGGCGTTGGCCACGGCGGCCGGGGCCAGCTTGCCCAGCATGGCGTTGACCGCTTCGGGGGTCTTGGCGGTCTGGTTGGTCAGGTTGTAGGCGGCGAAGTTGGCAAAGCCCATCAGCTTGGCCTTGTCGGCACGCAGCTGCATGATGCGCGAGACCAGCGCGGTGTTGTCGAACTCACCGCCACGGCTGCCACGGCTGACCGACGCTTCGTAGATCTTCTGGCGCAGGGCGCGGTTGGCCAGGTTGGTCAGCGGCGGCTGGCCGGTGGTGTTGAGCAGGGTGATCACGTACTTGCCGTCCAGGCCACGGGCCTTGGCGGCTTCAGCGGCGGCGGCGATCTGTTCCTGCGACAGCCCGTCCAGTTCCTTCACGTCGTTGACGGTGATCGCCGACGCGTTCACTTCCGACTGCACGTTCTGGCTGAACCTGGTGCCCAGGTTGGCCAGCTCGGCGTTCATCTTCTTCAGCGTGGCCTTGTCGGCCTCGGACAGCTTGGCGCCAGCGCGCACGTAATTGTCGTAGTACTTCTCGACCAGGCGCACGCCTTCGGTATCCAGGCCCAGCTGGGTGCGGGTGTCATACAGCGCCTGGATGCGGGCGAACAGCTTGCCGTTCAGCGCGATGGCATCGCTGTGTGCGGCGAACTTCGCCGAGTAGTCGGCCTGCAGCTTCTTGCGCGCATCGTTGGTGTCGGCGCCGACCAGGCTGAAGAACACGGTGGTCGCACGGTCCAGCACGTCGCCGCTCTTTTCCAGGGCAATGATGGTGTTGTCGAAGGTCGGCTTGGCCTTGTTGTTGGCGATGGCCTCCACTTCCTTCAGCTGCTGCGCCATGCCGGCGTCGAAGGCGGGAGCGAAGTCGCTGTCCTTGATCTTGTCGAACTGCGGGAAGTGCAGCGGCAGCGGGCTGTCGGCGAAGAACGGGTTGGCCTGCTGGGCGTTGGCGGCAGCCGCCGGGGTGGCAGCGCTGGCCGAATAGGCGGGCAGGGCAAGGCCGAGGGTCATGGCCACGGCAAGGGCAAGGCGGGTGGTCAAGGCGGAACTCCGGTAAGACAGACAAGGGCCCGAGCGTAACCTGCACAACGGGCCGGGCACTTGTGTCGAAAGGCATGGACGCCACCCGCGCGGGGTGGGTCACTGCGATTACCATGGGGTTTTCCCGCCCGGAACGCTGCCATGGCCACCGCCTTCGATTTCACCTTCGTCGACCTGGACGGCCAGCCGCAGGCCCTGGCCCAGTACGCTGGTCGCCCGCTGCTGCTGGTGAACGTGGCCAGCCGCTGCGGCTTCACCCCGCAGTACACCGGGCTGGAACAGCTGTGGCGGGACTACCGCGAACGCGGCCTGGTGGTGATCGGCTTCCCGTGCAACCAGTTCGGCGCGCAGGAGCCGGGCGATGCCGCGCAGATCCGCCAGTTCTGTTCGCTCGATTACCCGGTCAGCTTCCCGCTGTCGCAGAAGATCGAGGTCAATGGCGATGGCGCCGACCCGCTGTGGGCGTGGCTGTCGCAGCAGAAGCGCGGGTTGCTGGGCAGCGCCCGCATCAAGTGGAATTTCAGCAAGTTCCTGGTCGATCGCCAGGGCAGCGTGGTGGACCGCTTTGCGCCCACCACCAAGCCCGAGCAGCTGCGCGGGGCGATCGACGCCTTGCTGTAACTGGTAGCGCCGGGCCATGCCCGGCGACCGTCATCGGCCGGGCAGGGCCCGGCGCTACCCCGGCGCCTTATTTTTCGACGAAGGCGCGTTCAAACACGTAGTGGCCCGGCTGGCCAATGCGCGGAGAGACCTGGAAGCCGCGTGCATCCAGCACCGCGCGCAGATCGGCCAGCATCTGCGGGCTGCCGCAGATCATCGCGCGGTCGTTTTCCGGGCTCAGTTCCGGCAGGCCCAGGGTGCGCTGCATCTCGCCGCTTTCCATCAGCGAGGTCAGGCGGCCCTGGTTGGCGAACGGTTCGCGGGTCACGGCCGGGTAGTACAGCAGCTTGTCGCCGATCATTTCGCCCAGGAACTCGTGCTCACGCAGTTCCTTCTCAAAGTAATCGCGGTAGGCCAAGTCCTTTTCATAGCGCACGCCGTGGCAGAGGATCACCTTCTCGAACCGCTCGTAGGTTTCCGGGTCCTTGATGACCGACAGCCACGGCGCCATGCCGGTGCCGGTGCCCAGCAGGTACAGGTTCTTGCCCGGGTGCAGGTCGCTGATCAGCAGGGTGCCGGTGGGCTTCTTGCCGACCAGTACCTTGTCGCCCGGCTTGATGTGCTGCAGGCGCGAGGTCAGCGGGCCGTCCTGCACCTTGATGCTGAAGAACTCCAGATGTTCTTCCCAGTTGGCGCTGGCGATGGAATAGGCGCGCAGCAGCGGCCGCGCCTCGGTTTCCAGGCCGATCATCACGAACTGGCCGTTCTCGAAACGGAAACCGCTGTCGCGGGTCAGGGTGAAGCTGAAGTAGGCATCGGTCCAGTGGCGGACCTCAAGCACCGTTTCGGCGCCGAAAGCAGAAGACATGGGGGTAGTCGGGGCATGGTTTCGTCCCCTCCATTCTACCCCAAATGAGAGAAGTTCTCATTGCCCGGAACGAGAGGCGTTCTCAGCGGCGCCCGTGCTTCAGCGATAGCCCGCTGCCTGCAGTTCGAACAGCTCTGAATAGCGCCCGCCCTGGGCCATCAGTTCGGCGTGGGTGCCGCTGGCCTCCAGCCGCCCTTCGGCCAGCACCAGGATGCGATCGGCCATGCGCACCGAGGAAAAACGGTGTGAGATGAGCACGGCGGTGCGCTGCTCGGCCAGCTCGCGAAAGCGCTGGAACACTTCGAATTCGGCGCGGGCATCCAGTGCCGCGGTGGGCTCGTCCAGGATCATCACCTGCGCATCGCGCATCCACGCGCGGGCGATGGCGATCTTCTGCCACTGCCCGCCGGACAGGTCCACGCCCTGTTTGAAGCGCCGCCCGATCAGCTGCGAGTAGCCGCCGGGCAGGGCCTCGATCACTTCCTCGGCCATGCCCCGCCGTGCCGCATCGGCAATGCGCGCCTGGTCGGCCATCGCCTCCACCTGGCCCACGCCGATGTTCTCGCCGGCGGTGAGGTTGTAGCGCACGAAATCCTGGAAGATCACCCCAAGGTTCGCGCGCAGGTCGTCCAGGTCGTAGTCGCGCAGGTCACGGCCGTCCAGCAGGATACGGCCTTCATCCGGCTCGTACAGCCGCGCAAGCAGTTTCACCAGCGTGGTCTTGCCGGCGCCGTTCTCGCCCACCAGGGCCAGCACTTCGCCCGCATGCAGCTGGAAATCCAGATGACGCACCGCCCATTGCTCGGCATCGGGATAGCGGAAGCCCACGTTCTCGAACACGAAGCCCTGCGTGATCGGGCGCGGCACTGGCAACGCGTCGGCGCGCGAATGGATTTCCGGCTGGATCTGGAAGAACGAATACAGATCATCCAGGTACAGCGCCTGGCTGGCGACCTGCGAAAAGCCGATCAGCAGGCCTTCCAGCAGCTGGCGCAGGCGCAGGAAACTGCCGGCCAGGAAGGTCAGGTCACCAATGCTGAAATCGCCGCGCACCGTGCGCCAGGCGATGTACGCATAGGCGGTGTAGTAGCCCAGCGTGCCCAGCGCCGCCAGCAGCGTGCCCCAGAACGCGCGGCGCCGCGCCAGCGAGCGGTTGGCCAGGAACAGTGCCGCCGACAGCCGCCGGTAGCGCTCCACCAGGAAGCGGTGCAGGTTGAAGATCTTCACTTCCTTGGCCGTTTCCACGCTGGCGCCCAGCTGGCGCAGGTAGTCCAGCTGGCGGCGCTCGGGCGTCCACAGGAAGTTGAGGCTGTAGCCGGCCGCATTGAAGTGCGATTCGCCGATGAAGGCCGGCACCAGCGCCAGCGCCAGCAGCACGATCAGCCACGGCGCGTAGACCAGCAGACCCACGGCCAGGCTGACCACGGTGATCGCATCCTGCACCTGGCCGAACAACTGGCTCATCAGGTTCATGCGCCCCATGGTCTGACGACGGGCGCGGTCCAGCTTGTCCTGCAGGTCGGGGTCTTCGAAGTCCTCCAGGTCCAGCGTGGCGGCATGCTCCATCAGCCGCACGCTGGTGGCGTTGGCGAACAGTTCCGACAGAAGTGCATCGGCATAGCTCACCAATCGCCCGAGCAGATCCGAGGCGATGGCCAGGCCGAACTCCAGCGCCAGCAGCCCCAGCAGTGGATTCAGCAGCCCGCTGGACAGCGCTTCGCCCAGCGGCGGGAAGCCGGCACCGTGCTGGCTCAGGTGCAGGGCCGTGTCGATGATCAGCTTGCCCACGTACAGCATCGCCACCGGCAGCAGGGCGCGGATGATGCGCAGACCGAGGCTGGCCAGGGTCAATGCCGGGCTGGTCTGCCACACCTGGCGCAGGAACGGCGGCAGGTTGCGCATCGCCTTGAAGCGCTGGCGCAGGCTGGGTTTCTTCTCGGGGGCAGGAGGCATGCCGCCATTGTGCGCGCGCACGGCGTGCAGATGGGGTCAGATCCCTTTGCAGCGCAAAGGGATCTGACCCCGCCACCGCGCCTCGGGGTCAGAGCCCTTCGCCATGCGAAGGGATCCGACCCCGCTCTCCGTTACGGCAGCGGCGGCAGCAGGCCGGCGCCCAGCCGGTTCCAGGCATTGATCACCGCAATGCCCATGCTCAGGTCACTGATGCCCTTCTCATCGAAGTGCGGTGCCAGTGCATCGAATGACGCCTGCGAGGGCGCGCCCTCGGTCAGCCGGGTCAGCGCCTCGGCCCAGCCCAGCGCCGCGCGTTCGCGCGCGTCGAAGAAGCGGCTTTCATGCCAGGCGGGCAGGGTGTCCAGCTTGCGCGGCTCGATGCCGCTCTTGCGCAGCGCGGTGCCGTGCATGTCCATGCAGTAGCCACAGCCGTTGAGCTGGGATACGCGCAGGAAAAGCACTTCCATCAACGTCGGGTCGATCGAGCTGTCATGCACCGCCTTGCTGGTGGCCAGCAGGCCCTTGAAGGCCTCGGCGGCCAGGCGGGTGTAGGGAACGCGGGGAGAGGTGTGGTCGGACATGTTCGGCTCCACGGCGGCCACGATGGCCGCCTTTCACTACCAGGACGCCGCCGCGCCCCCCGCTGTGACAACCGGCGATAGTTTTTCCGGATTCAGCACGCTGTAGACCTGCGCGATGCGCCCGTCCACCACCTCCACCGTGGTGACCGAATGCAGCCGCGGGCCGTCGAAGCGCAGGATCGCCGGTTCGCCGTTCACATAGCCCAGCTGCGCAGTGTGGCCCAGGCCGCGCTGGGCAATGGCCCAGAACAGGCGGCCGATGCGCTCGGCGCCCAGCAGCGGCCGGATCGCGGCGGTCACCACGCCGCCGCCGTCGGACACCAGCCGCGCATTGGCATGCAGCAGCGCCTGCACGGCCTGGCTGTCGCCCTGCTGGGTGGCGTGCATGAAGCGCGCCAGCAGCTCCCGGTGCTGCTGCGCATCGGCGTTGAAGCGAGTGCGCCCGGCCTGCAGCCGTTGCCGCGCCCGATGCACCAGCTGGCGGCAGTTGGCCTGGCTCTGGCCGATCAGCCCGGCGATCTCGGCATAGTCGTGCTCGAACACTTCCTTCAGCAGGAAGGCCGCGCGTTCCTCCGGCCCCAGCTGTTCCAGCAGGGTCAGGAAGGCCACCGAGACATCGTCGGCCAGTGCACGCCGCTGCGCCGGGCCGGGGGCCGGGTCGGGCTCCAGGCTGATCGCAAGCGGTTCGGCCAGCCACGGGCCCACGTAGTGCGCGCGCTCGCGCCGGGCGGCGCGCAGGCGGTCCAGGCCCAGCCGGGTGGTGGCGGTCACCAGCCAGGCCTCGGGATCGCGCACGCTGGCCGGGTCGGCGCCCGACCAGCGCAGCCAGGCGTCCTGCACCACGTCTTCGGCATCGGCACGGCTGCCCAGCAGGCGGTAGGCCAGCGCCATCAGGCGTGGGCGGTGGGTCTGGAAGGTCGATTCAGCGTTCATGTTGGCAAGGACGCCAGAGAGGGCAGGGGCGTGACAGAGGGGCGGGGTCAGCGCCCTTTCCTGCGGAAAGGGATCTGACCCCTGCGAATCTACGCGCAGTCGGCGGAGGGGGTAAAATGGGCGGATTACCCCGCCAGCCTTGAGCAAGCGAGCAAGCCGTGACATCGATCAAGCAGGAAGACCTCATCCAGTCCATCGCCGACGCGCTGCAGTACATCTCGTACTACCATCCGGTCGACTACATCAAGAACCTCGCCGCTGCCTACGAGCGCGAAGAGTCGCCGGCCGCGAAGGAAGCGATGGCCCAGATCCTGATCAATTCGCGGATGTGCGCCGAAGGCCACCGTCCGATCTGCCAGGACACCGGCATCGTCACCGTGTTCCTGGAAATCGGCATGGACGTGCGTTGGGACGACGCGACCATGGGCGTGGAAGACATGGCCAATGAAGGCGTGCGCCGCGCCTACCTGCACCCGGACAACAAGCTGCGCGCCTCGGTGCTGGCCGATCCGGCCGGCAAGCGCATCAACACCAAGGACAACACCCCGGGCGTGGTCAACGTCAAGGTGGTGCCGGGCAACACGGTCGATGTCATCGTCGCCGCCAAGGGCGGTGGTTCGGAAGCCAAGACCAAGTTCGCCATGCTCAACCCGTCCGACTCCATCGTCGACTGGGTGCTGAAGACCGTGCCGACCATGGGCGCTGGCTGGTGCCCGCCGGGCATGCTCGGCATCGGCATCGGTGGCACCGCTGAAAAGGCGATGCTGCTGGCAAAGGAAGCGCTGATGGAGCCGATCGACATCACCGAGCTGCAGGCCCGTGGTGCGTCCAACCGCATCGAAGAGCTGCGCCTGGAACTGTATGAAAAGGTCAACGCGCTGGGCATCGGCGCGCAGGGCCTGGGCGGCCTGACCACCGTGCTGGACATCAAGATCAACGATTACCCGACCCACGCGGCCAACCTGCCGGTGGCGATGATCCCGAACTGCGCCGCCACCCGCCATGCGCACTTCACCCTGGATGGCAGCGGCCCGGTGATGCTGGATCCGCCGTCGCTGGAAGACTGGCCGAAGCTGACCTACGACGCGTCCAAGGGCACCCGCGTGGACCTGGACACGATCACCCCGGAAGACGTGGCCAACTGGAAGCCGGGCCAGACCCTGCTGCTCAACGGCAAGCTGCTGACCGGCCGCGACGCCGCGCACAAGCGCATGGTCGACATGCTCAACAAGGGCGAGGAACTGCCGGTCGATCTGAAGGGCCGTTTCATCTACTACGTCGGCCCGGTCGATCCGGTGCGCGACGAAGTGGTGGGCCCGGCCGGCCCGACCACCGCCACGCGCATGGACAAGTTCACCGAGCAGGTGCTGGCACAGACCGGCCTGCTGGGCATGGTCGGCAAGGCCGAGCGCGGCCCGGCCGCCATCGAGGCGATCAAGAAGCACAAGTCGGCCTACCTGATGGCGGTCGGCGGTTCGGCCTACCTGGTGTCCAAGGCGATCAAGGCGGCCAAGGTGGTCGGCTTCGCCGATCTGGGCATGGAAGCGATCTACGAATTCACCGTGCAGGACATGCCGGTGACCGTGGCGGTCGATTCCACCGGCGAATCGGTGCACAAGACCGGCCCGCGCGAATGGCAGGCACGCATCGGCAAGATTCCGGTGGTGGTGGAGTAATCCGCAACGGAACCACGGAGAACGGCGCCTCAGGGCGCCGTTTTTCGCTTGACGCCACGCAAAGGTCGGCATTGCTAGGGTGGGGGGAGGTGTTTTTCCGGTGTATTGAACAGGGAACGTCCAATGTCCTTCATCCGTTGCATTGCCTTGCTTTGTGTTCTTTCGCTCGCCGCCTGCAGCAGTGGCGGTGATCTGTACGACGGTGCGCCCGGCAACAATGCCAGCGCACAGTGCGTGGTCGCGTGCCAGCAGTATCAGCGTGCGTGCCTGGCGCGTTCGGATTCCGACCGCCGCTCGACCTGCGATGCGCAGGCAGCCAGCAAGTGCGATCACATTGCCGATGACGAACTGCGGCGCTCCTGCCTGTCGCAGGCGCAGGCGTGCATGGACCAGTCGCCGTTGATCAGCTGCAGCCAGAACGCCGACAGCTGCATGGCATCGTGCGGCGGCGGTTGAGCCAAGCTTCAACACCCGGCGGCCCCTGGGTCAGATCCCCGAAGGGGCTCTGACCCCCGTCCAGAGACAGGGCCAGCCGAGCATGGCTCGGCTCTACCGGGGCGGGTTGCTTACAACAGCTCCAGCACGGTTTCCGGCGGCCGGCAAAGGCGCGTGCCCTTGGCCGTGCGCACCACGGGCCGATTGATCAGGCGCGGGTGTTCGGCCATGGCGGCCAACAGCGCGGCGTCGTCCGCGCCGGCCAGGCCCAGTTCGGCGAACTGCGCCTCCTTGCTGCGCACCAGGTCACCAGCGGTCAGGCCGGATTCGGCCAGCACCGCACGCAGCGTTGCGATGTCAGGCGGGGTGCCGAGGTAATCGACCACCACCGGTTCGATGCCGGCCTCGCGGATCAAGGCCAGGGCCCCGCGCGAATTGCTGCACGCGGCGTTGTGCCAGATCGTCACCGCCATCAGAACCACTCCAGCAGCGACACGCCCACGCCCACGTAGGTGGCCTTGTGGTTGTAGTCGATCAGGCTTTCACCGTAGCCGTCGAAGATCTGCACGTGGCCGCGCAGCAGGTTGCTGATCGGGAAGCCGTAATCAAGCTGCAGCGCACCGTGCGAGCGGTCGCCGGTACGCAGCGAATGGCGCGCCATCAGCGAGACTTCGTGACCGTTGCGGTTCCAGATGAGGGTGGCATCGCCACGGCCCATGTAGTCTTCGATGTCCGGGTTGTTGTCGTCGCTGCGCGATTCCGGAATGCGGTACCAGGGCCGCAGCACCAGCGCCCAGTTCTCGCGGTCCAGGCCGACGTTGAGCATCACCCGGTTC
Organism: Stenotrophomonas sp.; assembly: GCF_032056425.1. GTDB lineage: Bacteria > Pseudomonadota > Gammaproteobacteria > Xanthomonadales > Xanthomonadaceae > Stenotrophomonas. The sequence goes on along the minus strand of NZ_DAMBCN010000016.1, from coordinate 24,179 downwards.
CAGCTGCGCGACAGCGGGTCGGCGCGGCCATTGGACTGGTGGTTCAGGCTGATGCCGGTCATGCGCCCGCGCCAGCCGCCGATCGAGTAGCCGTTGCGGAACACCATCATCACTTCCGGCTCGTAATTCGTTTCGCGGAAGGGACGCGAGTTCTCAGCGTTGTAGGCCTGCCAGCGCGAACTCTGGGTATAGCCGGCCCAGATATCGCCGTTGTCGCCGAACAGGTTCTCGGCGATCTTGGTCTTGAAGCTGATCTGGAACTTCAGCTCGGTACTGTCCAGCACCTGCGGCGTGGTCACGCTGTTGACCGGGTTCGGCGACTGCGGCATCTGGTTCTTGTCGCTGGTCCAGAACGCGGGCAGCAGGTACACCGGTTTGTAGGCGCGCAGCTGGAACGGGCCCAGCTTGGAGTCTTCGGCCAGTTCCCAGCGGCTGTCCAGCAGCGAGCCGCGGCCGGCGTTGGCCAGGGCGCTGTCATCCGGGGCGGGACGCAAGAGGTCACCCACGCGTGCGCGCAGATTCTCTTCGCCCTGGCTCAGGCGTGCGGCGCGGCGTTGTTCGCGCAGGGCCTGTGCGGCCTGCTGGGCGGCCGCATCCGCAGCGGCGGTAGCCTCGGCACTGCGGCCGAACAGCCGGTCATAGCAGGCCAGGCGGGCGGCATCGGTGTCGATGGCGGCGCAGCCGGCCGGTGTGGTGGTGGCGGTCGGCACGATCTCCTGCGCGGCAACGGGTGCGGTGGCCAGGGCCAGCGCGAATGGCGCCAAGCGGGGAAGCAGAGCGGGGAGGGTCATTGCAGCAGGCCCTTGAGCATGAATACGGTGGATGCACAGTGTGGCGGCTGCCCGCAGCTGCGGCCAGCCCCTTCGATTCATACCCGGCACCGGCGTGCGTGGGGCGTGAAGGCGAGGGCCGCTACAGGAACCAGGCGAACGCGAACAGCCCCAGCATGGCAATCACCAGCGCCAGCTTCAGGGCCAGGCCCAGCAGGATGCCCAGCCACGTGGCCAGGCCCACCTTGGTGGAGCGGCCCAGTTCACGGCTGTGCCAGTACTCGCCCAGCAGGGCGCCGACCAGGGGACCGGCGAACAAGCCGATGGGCATGAAGAACAGCCCTACGATGCTGCCCACGAAGGTGCCCCACAACGCCTTGCGGCTGGCGCCCACCCGTTGCGCACCGACCACGGTGGCCAGCACGTCGACCAGCAGCGACAGCAAGGTCAGCACGGCCAGGATGACCAGCGTCGGCCAGCCCACATGGGCGAAGCCGTCAGCCCAGGCCGCCAGCAACAGGCCCAGGAAGACCAGCGGTACACCGGGCAGGGCCGGCAGCACGATGCCGGCCAGTCCAATCAGGACAGAAATGACCGCTAGCAGATACAAGATGAATGAGAGGTCCATGCTGCTCCGTATGGTGGGCTTTTTGGGGTTGACAGTTAAGGATTTTGCCAGTTGCTTTTTCGTTTTGGTCGGGTTAAGTTGCAGTCGCTGAGCTTGGCAAGGTCACCGTGGATCGTGGCCTGATGAAGCAAGATCTTTCCGATCCGCTGCATCGTTGCACCTCGCTTCCCCCTTGCTTGTCAGCCGCCCAACCAGGCGTATCCAACAACAAGAGAGAGTCACCAGGGAGTGAGTGAGATGTCTGATCGCGAGACCGGTACCGTAAAGTGGTTCAACGATGCGAAGGGCTTCGGCTTCATCAGTCGTGAAAACGGCGAAGATGTGTTCGTGCACTTCCGTGCCATCCAGACCCAGGGCTTCAAGAGCCTGAAGGAAGGCCAGAAGGTCACCTTCACCGTCGTGCAGGGCCAGAAGGGCCTGCAGGCCGATGCCGTGCAGCCGGTCTGACCGGAACGCATCGCGTTGAACGAAAAAGGCCCGCGCAAGCGGGCCTTTTTCCTTGCCAGGGGCCCGGCGCAGGTCAGCGCAGGATCACCCGGCCGTTGACCACGCGCACGTAGGTGTTTTCGCGGATACCGGCCAGGTCGCGCTGGTTGACCACGACGGTGCGGCCATCATCCATGCGCACGGTGATGTCGTAGGTATCGCTGGTCACGTTCTTCTGGATCTGGTTGCCGGCCAGTGCACCACCGACCGCGCCCGCGGCGGCGGCGATGTTCTTGTTGCCGCGGCTGCCGCCGGTGTGGTCGGAAATCTCATGGCCGGCCACGGCGCCGACCAGGCCACCCAGGATGGCGCCGGTGGCGGCCGGGGCGGTGCGGCCGGAGGCGACCGTGTTGATGCGGGTGACGATGCCGCAGTCCGCGCAGCGGCCCTGGTTGTAGCCGGAGTTGTTGCCGTAGCCGCCGTTGTTGTAGCCATTGTTGTAACCGCCGCCGCCGTAGCCGGGCGAGGTGGCGCAGCCTGCCAGCGCAAGGGTGGCAATGGTGGCGGCAGCGATGAGCTGGATCTTCATGGGGCGTCTCCTGGCCGTGAAGGCGGATGCGGGTGGTACTGCGTCATGCAGCAGGGTGGCTGGAATCGTCCGCTTTCACACGTGAACGAGGTGCCAACCACGACGGTCCATTCCGGCTGGAAGATGAATCAGCGGAAATCCTGATGGCACGCGCGGCAGTCGTCCTGCACGGCCTGCGCCAGCTGACCCAGAGCGGCGCAATCATCGGGCGGCGCTGCCAGCGCCTCGTTGAGCCTGCCGCGGTACGCACTGGCATGGGCCTGGAAGCGGCGGTCGTGCTGCAGTTGCGGGAAGGCCAGGTCCAGATCGTTGGACAACAGGCGCAAGGCCTGCAGGCGCGGCACGCTGTCACCCAGGCTGCAGCGGTTCTGCTGCTGGGCCTGCTGCAGCAGGTGCGACTGCCGCTGCATGACCTGCATCAGGCTGACGGGGAATGGATCCTGGCGCGCCTGCAGGGCGCGGCCCACCATCACGGTTGCCAGCAGGCCGATCAGCAGGCCCAGCGCCAGTACGAACAGGTAGCGATAGGCCGTGGTCTGGCCGGGGGACGGGCTGGCACTCATGCGGGCACTCCGGGCATGCAACGGTGGGTTCGGTTCCGGCGCGCTGCGGCGAGCGGTGCCTGCACGTTAAAATAGCCGGATGAACGAACAGGTCAAAGAACGCTTCGCCGGCATTGAGCGGCTGTATGGCGTGGGTGCGCTCGAGCGCCTGCAGGGCAGCCGCGTGGCGGTGGTGGGCATGGGCGGGGTCGGCTCCTGGGTGGTCGAAGCGCTGGCGCGTTCGGCAGTGGGGCACCTGACCCTGATCGATGCCGACGATATCTGCGTGTCCAACACCAACCGCCAGTTGCCGGCCATGGAAGGCAACTACGGGCGCAACAAATCGGTGGCGATGGCCGAGCGCTGCCGCGCCATCAATCCGCAGATCGACGTGGATGCGGTGGAGGCGTTCCTGACCACTGGCAACATGGCCGAACTGCTGGACCGCGGCTTCGATCTGGTCATCGACGCCTGCGACAGCTTCCGGGTGAAGGTGGAAACCATTGCCTGGTGCCGCCGCCGCAAGCTGCCGCTGCTGACCGTGGGCGCGGCCGGCGGCCGCACCGACCCCACCTTGGTGCGCATCCGCGATGTCTCGCGCACCGAGCATGACGCCATGCTGGCGCTGATCCGCAAGAAGCTGCGCAGCGAGTTCAACTTCCCCAAGAACGCCAAGCGCTACTTCGGCGTGCCGGCGGTGTATTCGCTGGAAAACGTGAAGTACCCGCAGGCCGATGGCAGCGTCTGCGGCCTGCGCCCGAACCTGGGCGCCGATGCGGCGTTGAAACTGGATTGTGGTGCCGGCCTGGGCGCAGCCACCCACATCACCGGTGCCTTCGCGTTCGCTGCTGTGGGCAAGGCGCTGGAAATGCTGCTGGAACCGAAGAAGGCGAAGGTCGAAGCAGGCGCCGCGCAGGACCGGTAGCGCCGGGCCATGCCCGGCGACGGGTCACACCTCGGGCAGGTTGAACAACCGCCGGGCGTTGTCGGCGGTCGCCCAGGCCACCGCGTCCACCTCCAGCCCGCGCAGCGCGGCCACGTGGCGGGCAATGATCGCCAACCGCGCCGGCTCATTGCGCTGACCGCGGATGCCGGCGTCGGGCTGGTCGGGTGCATCGGTTTCCAACAGCAGCTGTTCCAAAGGCATGTCGCGCACCAGCCGGTGCAGGCGCTGCGCGCGCTCATGGGTCAGCGGCCCGCCAAGCCCCAGCAGAAAGCCCTGCTTATGCAGCTGCACGGCCTGTTCCGGGCTGCCGGAGAAGCTGTGCACCACCCCGCGCAGACCGCCGATGCGGCGGATCGCCGCGATCACCGCATCCACTGCCTTGCGCGCGTGCACGATCACCGGCAGGTCGAACTCCCGCGCCAGCTGCAACTGGCCGACGAAATAGTCCTGCTGGGCCTGCACATCCAGATCGCCCACGAAGTAATCCAGGCCGCATTCGCCGATCGCACACGGGCGCTCGCGCTCGATCCAGTCGCGCAGCTGCTGCAGGTGCGCGGGGCGATGCGTGGCCAGGAACATCGGGTGGAGGCCGTACGCCGGGTACAGCCCTGGCGCCTGCTGGCAGACCTGGCGCAGCTTCGGCCAGCTGGCCGCAGTAACCGCCGGCACGACCTGGGCCTGCACGCCGGCCGCCTGCGCGCGCGCGATCACCGCATCGCGGTCGGGGTCGAATTCGCTGGCATCCAGGTGGCAATGGCTGTCGATCAGCACGCTCAACCCTGCTGCAACGGCGGTGGCACGGCCGCGCCGCGCTGCTTCCAGTTGGCCAGCAGCAGCGTGCCCAGGCCCAGCAGCAGCTCATCCACGAACGGAATCGGGTCGGGGATGAAGAAGGTGATGGCAAACAGGCCGGCAGTCAGCTTGAACAGGGTGGGGTAGCGCAGCCGGCGTGCCCATTGCAGAACCGGCAGCAGCATCGGGTTGGCCATGACTGGAATCCAGATGGGGAATGTGCAAACGCTACCACGGGCGCAGCATTTCCAGAGGCTGAATGGGTTACGGCAGTGAGCAGGAAATGTGGAGATTCCGTTCAGGCTTGCCGTGCTGCAATCTGTACCAAGAACGTTGCGGATCGTCCGCAGGGAGCAGGTCATGAAAAGCACAACTACAACGGTCCTGGTCGCAGCAGGCGCACTGCTGGTCGGTGGTATCGCCACCGCCGCCTTCATGAAGAGCGGCTCATCGGCCGACGTGGCCGGTTCGGCCCAGCCGTCGGCGGAATCCCGCCTGGCCGATGGCAGCGTGGCCGATGACGGTGCGCGCACCGATACGCTCGACCCGAGCGCGCCGCGTGGCCTGGAGTACGCCGATGTGCTGAAGGTCGATCCGATCACCGAAAAGCAGAAGGCCTACGCCACGGTCATCGGCACCGATGCGGTGCGCGAGACCTCCACCACCCAGACCCCGCACGAAGTCTGCCAGGACGTCGTGGTGCAGGAGCGCCTGCCCGAGCGTGATGGCAACGTCGGTGGCACCGTGGTCGGCGCAGTGGTCGGCGGCCTGCTGGGCAACCAGGTGGGCGGTGGCAACGGCAAGAAGGCCGCTACGGCCGCCGGTGCCGTGGCCGGTGGCTTCATCGGCAACCAGGTGGACAAGCGCCACGTGGGCGGCCGCGTGGTGAACCGCACCGAGCGCCAGTGCCACACCGAAACGGCCACCTCTGAATCCAGCCGGGTGACCGGTTACAACGTGACTTACCGCAATGAAGACGGCACCACCGGCACCATGCGCATGGCCAGCAAGCCGGGCAACCGCATTGCCATGGGCACCAACGACGTGGTGAAGGGTTACAACGTGACCTACCGCTACGACGGTGCCGAAAAGACCGTGCGCATGGACAACAAGCCGGCCAGCGATCGCCTGCCGGTGGTCGATGGCCAGCTGGTCACACAGACCGCCGCAGCGGGCGATACGGCCGCCAACCGCCAGTAACGCACGCAGCGCAGCGGGTATCGGACAGGCCGGCATCTGCCGGCCTGTTTCGTTTCCGACGCTGGACTCCGGGCTGGTATCGACGATGATGTCCGGCCATGGTCTGGCAGAGGAACCGGCATGAGCATCTTCGATCTGCGCATCGAAACCGAGCGGCTGATCCTGCGTCCGCCGCAGGCGCAGGATCTGGAACCCTACCTGGCGTTCTGTGCCGATGAAGAAACGATGCGCAGCCTGGGCGGGGTGCAGCCACCGTCGGTGGCCTGGCGCAGCTTCTGCAGCCTGGCCGGCGCCTGGCAGTTGTTCGGGTACTCGATGTTCAGCGTGATCGAAAAAGCCAGCGGGGAGTGGGTCGGCCGCATGGGCCCCTGGCAGCCGCTGGGCTGGCCCGGCCCGGAGGTGGGCTGGAGCATCCGCCGCGCCAGTTGGGGTCAGGGTTATGCGCCGGAAGCGGCGGTGGCAGCCATCGACTGGGCCTTCGCCACGCAGGACTGGCAGGAGGTGATCCATACCATTGCCCAGGACAACGAAAAATCCAGGGCCGTGGCGCGCAAGCTGGGCAGCCAGCTGCTGCGCATGGGCCAGTTGCCGCCGCCGTACCAGGGCCCGCCACTGCAGATCTGGGGGCAGTCTCGTGCGCAGTGGGAGCAGCGCCCCCGCTGATGGTGTGACGGCCTGCGCGGCGATGCTGCATCCGCGCTTGGCAGCGCTGGCGGCAGTTGCCAGACTGCACCCAGCCGGCCGTCGGCCGGGATTCGCTGGAGCAGGCAATGGTGGAAGAACGCGTTCCGTTGACGGTGCATGGCATGTCGGTTTCCGGCAACTGCCACAAGGTTCGGTTGCTGCTGGAGCAGCTGGGCAGCCGCTACCGCTGGGTGGAAGTGGACAGCGCCCATGGCCAGACCCACACGCCGGAGTTCCTGGCGCTCAACCCCAATGCCAAAGTGCCGTTGATCGTGCGCGATGACGGCCGCGTGCTGACCGAATCCAATGCGATCCTGTTCTGGCTGGCCGAAGGCACGCCTTACCTGCCGGCAGATGGCTGGGAGCGCGCGCAGGCGCTGAGATGGATGTTCTTCGAGCAGTACACCCATGAGCCCTGCATCGCGGTGGCGCGCTTCATCCGCGGCTGGACCGCGGAAGATTCGCCGCGCCGTGCCGAGCTGCCGCGCCTGCACGAACGCGCGCAGCATGCGCTGGCGGTGATGGAGCAGCATCTGCGGCAGGCCCCGTGGTTCACCGGCAGCCATTACGGCATTGCCGATATTGCGCTGTTTGCCTACACCCATGTGGCCGAAGACGGTGGCATCCGCCTGCAGCCGTTCCCGGAAGTGCGTGGCTGGCTGCAGCGGGTGCGCGAGCAACCGCGCTTCGTGCCCATGCCGGCGGTCACCGCCGAGGTACAGGCACGCCTGGACGCACACGCGTAAGCAGGGTCGCGTGCCCGGCACGGTAGCGCCGGGCCATGCCCGGCGGAATGCAGCAACGACACGGAGGGTGTTCGATGTTCGCAGTCGTTCCAGATCCGATTCCCGCACGCATGCGCGCGCTCAACCGCGCCGAGGTGTGCGACGTCAATTTCCTTGAAGCCGTGCGTGGCTGGCGCGGCGTTGCGCGGCCGCGCCCGGCGCCGGATGCGCCGATCCTGCCTGGCAGCGGCCTGGGCGCCGCTGCGTTCGGCGAGCTGTTCGATTCACAGCTGGCCAGCCGCCAACTGGACCTGATGGCGCGCGTGCTGCGCGTGCAGAACAAGGTCTTCTACACCATCGGTTCGTCCGGGCATGAGGGCAATGCGCTGCTGGCGCGGGCCTGCCGGCACACCGATCCGGCCTTCCTGCATTACCGGTCCGGGGCGTTCATGGTCGAGCGTTCGCGGCACGTGCCCGGCCTGGATCCCTTGCGTGACGCGGCGCTGTCCTTCGCCGCCAGCGCCGAAGACCCGGCCAGCGGCGGGCGGCACAAGGTCTGGGGCAGTCGGCCGCTGTGGGTACTGCCGCAGACCTCCACCATCGCCTCGCACCTGCCGAAGGCGGTCGGCACGGCGCTGGCCATCGAAAGCGGCAAGCGGCTGGGCCAGCCCCTGCCCATTCCCGCCGACAGTCTGGTGCTGTGTTCCTTCGGTGATGCCTCGGCCAACCACGCCACCGCGCAGACCGCGTTCAACACCGCCATGTGGGCGGCCTACCAGAAACTGCCGGTACCGGTGCTGTTCGTCTGCGAGGACAACGGCCTGGGCATTTCGGTGAAGACGCCGGAAGGCTGGATCGCCGAACGGTTCAGCCGCCAGCCCGGGCTGGACTACTTTTTTGCCGATGGCCTGGACCTGGCCGCTGGCCACAGCCAGGTGCAGGCGGCGGTGGAGCACTGCCGGCGCACGCGGCGGCCGACCTTCCTGCACCTGCGCACGACGCGGCTGATGGGCCACGCCGGCACCGATTTCGAAGTGGAATGGCGTGCGCTGGCCGACCTGTGTGCGGCCGAAGCGCAGGACCCGCTGCTGCGCTCGGCGCAGATTGCGCTGGAATCGGGCTGGATGAGCGCCGCGCAGATCGAGCAGGCCTACGAAGACCTGCGCGCGCGCTGCCTGGCAGCGGCCCAGCAGGCCGATACGCGGCCCAAGCTGCAATCGCTGGATGAGGTGCTGGCCCCGCTGGCGCCGTATTCGCCGGCGGCGGTGAAGGCCGAGGCCGAGCGGGTGCTGGCGCCGGAGCTGCGCGAGTCGATGTACGGCGGCGCACAGCACCTGCCCGAGCTGCAGCCGCCACGGCACTTGGCGGTGCAGATCAACCAGGCGCTGCAGGAGCTGCTGGGCAAGTACCCACAGGCGCTGCTGTTCGGCGAGGACGTGGCGCAGAAGGGCGGTGTCTACACGGTCACCCGCGATCTGCTGCGCCGCTTCGGGCCGCGCCGGGTGTTCAACACGCTGCTGGATGAAACCATGATCCTGGGCATGGCCCAGGGGCTGGCCAACCTGGGCCTGCTGCCGATCCCGGAAATCCAGTACCTGGCCTACCTGCACAACGCCATCGACCAGCTGCGCGGTGAAGCCTGTTCGCTGCAGTTCTTCTCCAACGACCAGTTCCGCAACCCGATGCTGGTGCGGGTGGCCGGACTGGGCTACCAGAAGGGCTTTGGCGGCCACTTCCACAACGACAACTCCATTACCGCCCTGCGTGACATCCCCGGGCTGGTGGTCGGCTGCCCCTCGCGTGGCGACGATGCGGCGATGATGCTGCGCACGCTGGCCGCGCTGGCGCGGGTGGATGGACGGGTCACCGTGTTCCTGGAGCCGATCGCGCTGTACATGACCAAGGACCTGCACGCCCCCGGTGATGGCCAGTGGCTGTTCGACTACCCGCCACCGGGCCAGGCGCTGGTGCCCGGCGAAGGCCGCGTCTACGCGCCGGAGGCGCAGGACCTGCTGGTGATCACCTACGGCAATGGCGTACCGATGGCCCTGCGCGCAGCGCGCAGCATCGAGCAGCAGCTGGGCTGGCAGGTGCGGGTGGTCGATCTGCGCTGGCTGGTGCCGCTGCCGGCGGCATTCATTGCCGCCCAGGCCGCCGATGCGCGACGGGTGCTGGTGCTGGACGAGGGCCGTCACAGTGGCGGGGTGGGCGAGGGGGTGGTGACCGCGCTGGTCGAGGCCGGCCTGGGGCACCTGCCGCTGCGCCGGGTCTGCGGTGCCGATACCTACACCCCGCTGGCGGGGGCAGCAATGTTCGGGCTTCCAAGCGACAATGCAGTGGTTGGCGCCGCCCTGGACCTGGCGCAGGAACCCTGATGCATGTGTGGATTGGCGGGATTGTTGTTGCCGGCGGCGCAGGCCCCGGCCGAGCAGCTGCAGGCGCAGGCGCTGGCCATGGGCCAGGCGCTGCACCACCGTGGGCCCGATGACGGTGGCACCTGGGTGGATGCGGCGGCCGGTATTGCCCTGGCCCACCGGCGGCTGAGCATCCTGGACCTGTCGCCGCTGGGGCACCAGCCGATGGCGTCCAGCGATGGCCGCTATGTGATGGCCTACAACGGCGAGGTCTACAACTTCGCCACGCTGCGTGCCGAGCTGGAACCGCTGGGGCACACCTTCCGCGGACATTCCGATACCGAGGTGCTGCTGGCGGCAGTGCTGCAGTGGGGCGTGGAAGACACCCTGCAGCGCGCCAACGGCATGTTCGCCATCGCCCTGTGGGACCGCCAGCAGCAGTGCCTGTGGCTGGCCCGCGACCGGGTGGGCAAGAAGCCGCTGTACTACGGCTGGGCCGGTAACACGCTGGTGTTCGGCTCGGAACTGAAGGCGCTGTGGCAGCACCCGGAATTCGACAACGACATCGACCGTGACGCGCTGACCCTGCTGTTGCGCCTGGACTATATTCCGGCCCCGCACAGCATCCACCAGCGCTGCTTCAAGTTGATGCCCGGGCGCGTGCTGCGGCTGGATGCCGAGACCGTGGCCGCTGGCGCAGGCGCACATCGCCCCGAACAGGCGCAGCGGCCGTACTGGGATGCGCGTGCGCGCATGCAGTCGGCGCTGGCCGCGCCGTTCCAGGGCAGCATCGACGAGGCCGAAGAACAGCTCGATGGTCTGCTGCGTGACGCGGTGTCGCTGCGCATGGTGGCCGACGTGCCGGTGGGCGTGTTCCTGTCAGGCGGCACCGACTCCTCGCTGGTGGCCGCGCTGATGCAGGCGCAGAGCGCCACGCCGGTGCACAGCTTCAGCATCGGCTTCACCGGTTCGCACCACGACGAGGCGCCGCTGGCGCGGGAACTGGCCACCCACCTGGGCTGCGACCACACCGAACTGTACGTGAGCGGCGCCGATGCGCTGGCGGTGGTGCCGCAGTTGCCGGCCATGTTCGATGAACCCTTCGCCGATGCCTCGCAGGTGCCGACCGCACTGGTTGCGCGGCTGGCACGGCAGGGCGTGACCGTGGCGCTGTCCGGCGACGGTGGCGACGAACTGTTCTTTGGCTACATGCGCTACGTGCGCGCGCTGCGCAACTGGCAGATGCTGGGGCGCGTGCCCGCGCCGCTGCGGCGCTGGATGGGCGCGCGTGCGCACCAGCAGGGCGAGGCCTCGCGCACCGGCGGGCTGGCCGCGCTGCTGGCCGAAACCGGCGCGCGCGGCATCGGCGATGTGTACCGCAACCGCATTTCGCGCTGGCGCGATCCGGCAGCGGCGGTGATCGGCGCACGCGAGGCCGGCAGCTTCTACGACCTGGCCGACCCGCTGCACGGTGCCGGCACCCCGGCCGACGCGATGATGCTGGCCGACTTCGTGACTTACCTGCCTGACGATCTGCTGTGCAAGGTGGACCGCACCTCGATGGCGGTCAGCCTGGAGGCGCGGGCACCGCTGCTGGATTGGCGGGTGGCCGAGTTCGCCTGGTCGCTGCCTTTGTCCTTCAAGCGCAGCCAGGACACCAGCAAGGTGCTGCTCAAGCGCGTGCTGGGCCGCTACGTGCCGCAGGGCATGGTGCACCGGCCCAAGCGCGGCTTTGGCGCGCCGGTGAGCGACTGGCTGAAGGGCGATCTGCGGCCCTGGGCCGACGATCTGCTGCAGCCGGCGCGGCTGGAACGCGAGGGCGTGCTGTCGGCGGCGGCGGTGCAGCCGCTGTGGCAGCAGTTCCTGGGCGGCCAGCGCAAGTGGCATACCCACCTGTGGAACGTGCTGATGTTCCAGGCCTGGCAGGACCACTGGCGGCAGGTGCGGGCGGGCGTGGCACGCGGCTGATCTTCACCGGGGCGCATCGGGCCGGCCGCTAGGCTGGCCCTTTCCCCGCCAGGAGTGTGCCGCCATGCCTGTACCCACCATCGCCGTGTTCGTCGGCAGCCTTCGCAAGGATTCCTGCAACCGCAAGCTCGCCCGCGCGCTGCAGAAACTGGCCGGCGATCGCGCGCGCTTCCAGTACGTGCAGATCGACGATCTGCCGCTGTACAACCAGGACTTCGATGGCAGCTACCCGGCGCAGGGCACGCGGCTGAAGGAGCAGGTGCGTGCGGCCGATGCCGTGCTGTTCGTCACCCCCGAATACAACCGCTCGGTGCCGGGCGTGCTGAAGAACGCCATTGATCTCGGCTCACGGCCGTATGGCGACAGTGCGTTCGCTGGCAAGCCGGCGGCGGTGATCGGCGCCTCCATCGGCGCCATCGGCACCGCGTTGGCGCAACAGCACCTGCGCAACATCCTGGCCTATCTGGACATGCAGGTGCTCGGCCAGCCCGAGGCCTTCATCCATTTCAAGGAGGGGCTGATCGATGCGGAAGGTGCAATTCACAACGAGGGCACGCAGACGTTCCTGCAGGGCTATGTGGACCGGTTCCTGCAATTGATTGCGGTGCACGCCAAGGGCGGTTGACGCCCCGATCGGGGTCAGAGCCCTCTGCTGTGCAGAGGGATCCGACCCCTTGCGGCGGGCTCTGACCCCCGACCCCATGCGATAATGACCCGCTCAGCCTGGGCAGCCGCGTTGCACCACGGCAGATACCCCCTGTTCGTCCACGGCTTATCCACAGATTTGTCCATGGTCGCCTGTGTCGGCCCATGCCTACACTGGCCCGGCCCACTTTCGCAGGAAACACCGCAGCATGTCCGCCCGTTCCGGCTTCCGTTCCAACCGCAAAGAGCGCGGCGATGGCTTTGATCGCGATCGCGACGATTCGCGCATCGACCAGCTGCGCGTGCCGCCGCATTCGGTGGAAGCCGAGCAGGCGGTGCTGGGCGGCCTGATGCTGGCGCCGGAAGCCTATGACCGGGTCAACGACCAGCTGAACGAAACCGACTTCTATCGCCGCGATCACCAGATGATCTACCGGGCGATCCGCGAGCTGTCCGAGCGCGAGCGTCCGTTCGATGCGGTCACCCTGGGCGAGTGGTTCGAGTCGCAGGGCAGGATGGAGCTGGTCGGCGATGGTGCCTACCTGATCGAACTGGCCAGCACCACGCCGTCGGCGGCCAACATCGTGGCCTACGCCGAGATCGTGCGCGACAAGGCGGTGCTGCGGCAGCTGATCCAGGTCGGTACCGATATCGTCAACGACGGTTTCCAGCCGGAAGGTCGCGACAGCAGTGAGCTGCTGGCGTCGGCGGAAAAAAGCGTGTTCGCCATTGCCGAACAGGGCGCGCGCGGCCGCACCGATTTCGTGGCGATGCCCGGCGCACTGAAAGACGCGTTCGAAGAGCTGCGCAACCGCTTCGAGAACGGCGGCAACATCACCGGCCTGCCGACCGGCTACACCGACTTTGATGCGATGACCGCCGGCCTGCAGCCGACCGACCTGATCATCCTGGCCGCGCGCCCGGCGATGGGCAAGACCACCTTCGCGCTGAACATCGCCGAGTATGCGGCGATTAAGTCGAAGAAGGGCGTGGCGGTGTTCTCGATGGAAATGTCCGCATCGCAGCTGGCAATGCGCCTGATTTCCTCCAATGGCCGCATCAACGCCTCGCGCCTGCGTACCGGCCAGCTGGAAGACGAGGACTGGAGCCGGGTTACCAGCGCGATCAAGATGCTGAAGGAAACCAAGATCTTCATCGACGATACGCCCGGCGTGTCGCCGGAGATCCTGCGCTCCAAGTGCCGCCGCCTGAAGCGCGAGCACGACCTGGGCCTGATCGTGATCGACTACCTGCAGCTGATGAGCGTGCCGGGCAACAGCGAAAACCGCGCGACCGAAATTTCGGAAATCTCGCGTTCGCTGAAGGGCCTGGCCAAGGAACTGAACGTGCCGGTGATCGCGTTGTCCCAGCTCAATCGCTCGCTGGAAACGCGTACCGACAAGCGCCCGGTGATGGCCGACCTGCGCGAATCGGGCGCAATCGAACAGGACGCGGACATGATCGTGTTCATCTACCGCGACGATTACTACAACAAGGAAAATTCGCCGGACAAGGGCCTGGCCGAGATCATCATCGGCAAGCACCGTGGTGGCCCCACCGGTTCGTGCAAGCTGAAGTTCTTCGGCGAATACACCCGCTTCGACAACCTGTCCCACGATTCGGTCGGTTCGTTCGAATAGCGCCTGCGGGCGTTGCGGTAGCGCCGGGCCACGCCCGGCGGATTTTCCCGGTTTCGTCAGCCCCAGCCCGGTTTCGTCGCAAACCCTTTGCGGCTGGGCGGGCAGGGCGCCAAGGTGATCCCAGGCGGCACGGTGCCGCCGTGGGAGACCTGTCATGAAGACGCTGTTCGCGCTGGGCGTGTGGTGCCTGCTGTTCGTGCTGTGCTGGCCGCTGGCGATCCTGGCCCTGCTGCTGTGGCCGCTGGTCTGGCTGCTGAGCCTGCCGTTCCGCCTGGTCGGCATCACCTTCTCGGCCGTGTTTGCCTTCCTGCGCGCGCTGTTCATGCTGCCGGCGCGGCTGCTGGGCGGCCGGGCGGCGGCGGCATGAGGGCGCTGCTGATGCTCGGCCTCGCCTTGCTGGCAGGCCCGGCCCTGGCCGAACCGCCGCCGCCGCCGCCGACGCCCACCTTGGCGTGGCTGGAGCGGCAGCAGTCGGCCGCTGCGGACGAAGCGAATGCCGCGGGGGCCACGTCCAGCAAGGCGCGCGAGCCCAAGGCGTCCTGCCGGGTGGTCAAGCAATGGAAGGTGGGGGGCACGGTGGTCAAGCACCGCGTCTGTGACGAGGCGCCCAAGCCGGCCTCGCCTGCAAGGCAGGGGTAACGCCGGGCGGGCGACGGGCTACGTCATCGCGGGGGCGCTGCAGGCACGACCTGCTGCTGGCCATCGCGGTACATCATCATGATCTTTTCGCCGCGGTAGGGCAGCACGGCTTCGGGCCGCCAAGGGTCGCTCTCGGGCGAGGTGCCCTTGGCCATCGCCTTGCATGCGCTGTCCCTGATGCCACAGCGGCGGATGGCGACCTGCAGGGTGCCGTCGGCAGACCTGAAATCAACGCCGGGCGAGTAGAACAGGGTTTCGCCCGGCATGCTGTAGCGGATCCTGATCTGATTGGATCCCACCGGGCTCACCTCGACGGGCTGCACCGACGCCCTGCTGTAGTCGCCTTCGAGGGTTTCGGCAGTGCAGGATGGCAGTGCCGCCAGCACGGCCAGCAGCGCTGCTGTGGTGCGGGCACTGCGGCCGAGGGGCATCCATTGCATGGCATCGTCGTCCGTGAGTGTGCGCCACGATCATCTGGCCGCGGCCGGCAGGCGTCAAGGCGCAGGCGCCGCAGTGGTGAAGGCTGGTCTCCCGCTCTAGACGGGGCGCCCCAACAACATGGACGTTGTACATGGAAACCGCCGCCCCCTGGTTCAACGAACTGTGTACGCAGCACGGCCTGGCGGCCGAGGCCGATGCACTGTCCGCGCTGCTGCGGCCCAGCCTGGGGTTCGCGCCCGTTTGACGCCGACACCCTGGTAGCGCGTCGGCCGCCGCCCGATGAGGCACTCGCGCTGGTGCCGTCGGCGTTGGCCTTTGAGCCCGGCCTGCGCCTGCCGCACCGGGAATCGGCCGAGGGCGCCGCCATGGCGCGTGGATGGCACAACACGGCCTGACCTGGGATGAAGACCGCGAAGACGCCTATTTCGAGCTGACCGATGCTGTGGCGGCCCACCATGCGGGCGCGGGCCAACCGCTGCATGCGCTGGGCGGTCCTGCGCACAACGTGCAGGGCGACATGCAGATGGAAGCGCAGCTTGTCACCCATGGCCTGTCGTGCGGTGACGGCACGGCATACAAGGATCCGTCCAGGCCGGCGTTGGAGCGCCAACGCGAGCAGTGGCAGCTGCTGCTGCAGCTGGACTCGGCCGATGATGATGCAATGTGGGGCGACTCGGGGATGCTGTATTTCTGGATCCGCCGCCAGGACCTGGCCGCACGCGATCTGTCGCAGACCTGGATGGCGCTGCAGAGTTGTTGAGCTGGCTGTGTCGCGCGCACAAAAAACCCCGCCGAAGCGGGGTTTTTTGTGCGCAGTTCAGTGCCGACCAACGGTCGGCACCCACGCCGAAGACGAACGATCAGTTTGCCTTGTGAATGGCCCGCTTGCTGACCGCCATGGCCGCGTCGTGGATCACCTCCGACAGCGACGGGTGGGCGTGGCAGATGCGGGCCAGGTCATCGGCCGAGCCGCTGAACTCCATGGTAAGCACACCTTCGTGCACCAGCTCGGAGACGTTGGCGCCGACCAGATGCATGCCAAGGATGCGGTCGGTCTCGGCGTGGGCCAGGATCTTCACGAAGCCTGCCGGCTCGATCATCGCCACGGCACGGCCGTTGGCGGCGAACGGGAAGCTGCCGGCCTTGTACGGAATGCCTTCGGCTTTCAGCTGGGCTTCGGTCTTGCCGACCCATGCCAGTTCCGGCTCGGTGTAGATGACCCACGGGATGGTGTCGAAGTTGACGTGGCCCGGCAGGCCGGCGATCAGCTCAGCCACCGCGATGCCTTCTTCGAAGCCCTTGTGCGCCAGCATCGGGCCGCGCACGCAGTCGCCGACCGCCCACACGCCGTCAACGCCGGTGTGGCAGTGCGCGTCGACTTCGATCTGGCCGCGATCGTTGATCTTCACACCGGTGCCTTCGGCCAGCAGGCCCTTGGTGGCGGCGCGACGGCCGACGGCCACCAGCAGCTTGTCCACGGTCAGGGTCTTTTCGCCTTCGCTGTCGGTGTAGGTGACAACGACTTCCTTCTTCTTGCCCTTGCCGGTGATCTCGGTCTTGGAGACCTTGGCACCGAGGCGGATGTCCAGCCCCTGCTTCTTGAATTCCTTGGCAGCGGTCTTGGCCACTTCGGCGTCGGCCACGGCCAGGAACTCCGGCAGTGCTTCCAGGATGGTGACTTCAGCGCCCAGGCGCTTCCACACGCTGCCCAGCTCCAGGCCGATCACGCCGGCGCCGATCACGGCCAAGCGGTTCGGCACTTCGGTGAAGTCCAGGCCGCCGACGTTGTCGACGATGGTCTCGCCGTCGAACTTGGCGAACGGCAGTTCGATCGAATCCGAACCGGCGGCGATGATCACGTTGGTGCCCTTCAGCTCGACGATGGAACCGTCATGCTGGGTGACCTTGACCACGTTGCCCGGCTGCAGTTCGCCGAAGCCGTAATAGGCGGCGACCTTGTTGGCCTTGAACAGCATGCCGATGCCGCCGGTGAACTGCTTGACGATCTTGTCCTTGCGGCCAACCATCGCTTCGACGTCGATCTTGGCGTCCTTGAAGCTGATGCCGTGGTCGCCAAAGATGTGGCCCATGTTCCAGAACTGGCGCGAGGAATCCAGCAGCGCCTTGGACGGGATGCAGCCCACGCGCAGGCAGGTGCCGCCCAGGGCCGGCTTGCCGTCCTTGCCCAGCGCTGCGTCGATGCAGGCGGTCTTCAGGCCCAGCTGTGCGGCGCGGATGGCCGCGTGGTAACCGGCCGGGCCGGCACCGATGACGACGACGTCGAATTGTTCAGCCATTGAATTATTCCTTGTTGCTATACCAGAACCCCTCCGCGCAGGCGCGGAGGGGCGGGAGGTCTCTTACAGGCCGAACAGCATGCGGCCCGGGTTTTCCAGCTGGTTCTTGATGTCCACCAGGAACTGCACCGAGTCCTTGCCATCGATGATGCGGTGGTCGTAGGACAGCGCCAGGTACATCATCGGCGCGATCACGACCTGGCCGTTCTGGGCGATCGGACGCTCCTTGATGGCGTGCATGCCCAGGATGGCGCTCTGCGGCGGGTTGATGATCGGGGTCGACAGCAGCGAACCGAAGGTGCCGCCGTTGGTGACGGTGAAGGTGCCGCCCTGCAGTTCGTCCAGGCCCAGCTTGCCGTCACGCGCCTTCTTGGCGTAGTCGGCAATGGTCTTTTCGATGTCGGCGAAGGACATGCGCTCGACGTTGCGCAGCACCGGGGTCACCAGGCCCTTCTCGGTCGACACGGCGATCGAGATGTCCGAGTAGCCGTGGTAGATGATGTCGTCGCCGTCGATGGAGGCGTTGACCAGCGGGAAGCGCTGCAGGGCGTTGGCCGCGGCCTTCACGAAGAAGCTCATGAAGCCCAGCTTGATGCCGTGGGCCTTGACGAACTCGTCCTGCAGTTCCTTGCGCGCAGCCGACACCTTGGACAGGTCGACTTCGTTGAAGGTGGTCAGCATGGCGGTGGAGTTCTTCGACTCCATCAGGCGTTCGGCGATGCGCTTGCGGATGCGGGTCATCGGCACGCGTTCTTCCGGACGTGCGCCACCGGCCTTGCCGGCGCCGCCGTTGCGGGCGAAGTTGACGATGTCTTCCTTGGTGACCGCGCCGCGACGGCCGGTGCCGTCCACGTCGGCCGGGTTCACGCCTTCGGTGATGGCGGTGAAGCGGGCGCCCGGGGGCAGGCTGTCGGCCGCCGACTTGGCAGCCGGGGCCGGTGCAGCAGCGGCGGCCGGAGCGGCAGCAGCCGGGGCAGCGGCTGCAGCCGGAGCGGCTTCAGCGGCCGGGGCCGGGGCAGCGGCCACGGCGCCTTCTTCGATGATCGCCACGACCTGGCTGGAGGTGACGGTGTCGCCTTCCTTGAACTTGATTTCCTTGATCACGCCATCGACCGGCGACGGCACTTCCAGGACGACCTTGTCGGTTTCCAGGTCAAGCAGGTTTTCGTCGCGCTTGACGGCGTCGCCCACCTTCTTGTGCCAGGTGGCGATGGTGCCGTCGGCGACGGATTCGGGCAGTACCGGGGCTTTGACTTCGGTGGCCATTGCGGGAGCTTCCTGGTTTGTCTTCTAAATAGGGGGAGGAGTTATTCAGCGACCTGGTCGTTGAACGGGTTGACCAGTGCGTCGGCGACCAGCTGCTGCTGTTCGCGGACGTGGTCAGCCATGTGGCCGGCAGCCGGCGAAGCCGAACGCGCGCGACCGGCGTAGTGCAGGTTCTGGCCATCGGCCAGGCAGAACTGCAGGTGGTGGCGGATCTGGTACCACGCACCCTGGTTCTGCGGTTCTTCCTGCGTCCACACCACGTCGGTGGCGTTGCCGTACTTCTGCAGCTCGGCGGCCAGCAGCGCGCGCGGGAACGGATACAGCTGTTCCACGCGGATGATGGCCACGTCGTCCTGGCCACGCTTGGTCTGGTCTTCCAGCAGGTCGTAGTAGACCTTGCCCGAGCACAGCACCACGCGCTTGACCTTCTTGGCATCGGCATTGGCATCGCCGATCAGGTGCTGGAACTCGCCATTGGCCAGTTCGTCCAGGGTCGACACGGCCAGCTTGTGGCGCAGGAGCGACTTGGGCGACATCACCACCAGCGGCTTGCGGGTGGTCAGGTGCAGCTGGCGGCGCAGCATGTGGAAGGCCTGGGCCGGGGTGGACGGCACCACGACCAGCATGTTTTCCAGCGCGCACAGCTGCAGGAAGCGCTCCAGGCGCGCCGAGCTGTGTTCCGGGCCCTGACCTTCATAGCCGTGCGGCAGCAGCAGGGTCAGGCCGGAAATGCGGCCCCACTTGGCTTCACCGGCGGCGATGAACTGGTCGATGACCACCTGCGCGCCGTTGGCGAAGTCACCGAACTGGCCTTCCCAGATGCACAGGGTGTTCGGGTCGGTGGTGGAGAAGCCGTACTCGTAGGCCATCACCGCTTCTTCGCTCAGCAGCGAATCGATGACGGTGGCCTTTTCCGGCGAATCCACCAGCTGCCGCAACGGCATGTAGTAGTTGTCGGTCTTCTGATCGTGCAGGATCGCATGGCGGTGGGTGAACGTACCGCGGCCCACGTCCTGGCCGACCAGGCGCAGGGCTTTGCCTTCGTCGAGCAGGGTGGCGTAGGCCAGGTTCTCGGCAAAGCCCCAGTCGCCCGGGATCTCGCCGGCGGCCATCTTGCGACGGTCGTCGTAGACCTTGGCCACGCGCGAGTGCAGCTGCACGTCTTCGGGGATGGTGTTGATCAGCTTGGCCAGCTCGACCAGCCTGTTCTTCTCGACCTTGGTCGAGATCGGATCGGACAGCTTGCCTTCCAGCAGCTTCGGCCAATCAACGAACAGCGGGCTGGTCGGCGGGGTCTTCTCGACCTTGGCCAGCTCGGTGGTGACTTCACCGGCGTCCAGCTTGTCGCGGTATGCATCGACCATCGCCTTGCCGGCGCCGGCGGCGATCACGCCTGCCTTTTCCAGCTGCTCGGCGTACATCTCGCGGGTGGTCGGGTGCTTGCGGATCACCTGGTACATCAGCGGCTGGGTGATCGCCGGTTCGTCGGCCTCGTTGTGGCCCCAACGGCGGTAGCACATCAGGTCGATGACCACGTCCTTGGCGAACTTCTGGCGGAACTCGAAGGCC
The DNA here is from genome assembly GCF_032056425.1 of Stenotrophomonas sp. Lineage (GTDB taxonomy): Bacteria > Pseudomonadota > Gammaproteobacteria > Xanthomonadales > Xanthomonadaceae > Stenotrophomonas. Next base: position 4,058 of record NZ_DAMBCN010000016.1, on the reverse strand, counting down.
AGCTGTGCAGCGAACACCACCGCTTCCGGGTCATCGCCGTTCACGTGCAGCACCGGAGCGGCGATCATCTTCGCCACGTCGGTGGCATAGCGCGTGGAGCGCGTGTCCTGCGGGTTGGAGGTGGTGAAACCGACCTGGTTGTTGACCACGATGTGCACGGTGCCGCCAACGGCGAAGCCGCGGGCCTGCGACATCTGGAACAGTTCCATGACCACGCCCTGGCCGGAGAAGGCCGCGTCGCCGTGGATCAGGATCGGCATGACCTGCTTGCGCGCGGTGTCCTTGCGGCGCTCCTGGCGCGAACGCACGGAACCGGCCACGACCGGGTCAGCGATTTCCAGGTGCGACGGGTTGAACGCCAGCGCCAGGTGCACCGGGCCGCCTTCGGTGGCCACGTCGGCCGAGAAGCCCATGTGGTACTTCACGTCACCGGCCGAGGCGTGCTCGTCGTGCTCGAACTTGCCTTCGAATTCGTCGAACAGCTTGCGTGGGTTCTTGCCCAGGGTGTTGACCAGCACGTTCAGGCGGCCACGGTGGGCCATGCCGACCACCACGTCCTTGACGCCATCCTTGCCGGCGCTGCGGATGATGGTGTCCATCATCGGGATCAGCGAGTCGCCGCCTTCCAGCGAGAAGCGCTTCTGGCCGACGTACTTGGTGTGCAGGTAGCGTTCCAGGCCTTCGGCAGCGGTCAGGCGCTCCAGGGTGCGGCGCTGGGTGTCAGCGTCCAGCTGGTAGTTGCCACCGGCCAGTTCCAGCTTCTTGTAGATCCACTGGCGCTGCTCGACCTCGGAGATGTGCATGAACTCCGCACCGATCGAGCCGGTGTAGGTCGCCTTCAGGCGTGCCAGCAGGTCGCGCAGCTTCATGCGCGGCTGGCCGCCCACGCCGCCGGTGCTGAACTCGCTGTTCAGATCGCCATCGGACAGGCTGTGGAAGGGCAGGCCCAGGTCCGGAGTGTTGACCGGCTTGGTCAGGCCCAGCGGGTCCAGGCGGGCATCGAGATGGCCGCGCGAACGGTAGGCGGTGATCAGACGACCGACATTGCGCTCACGCTCGTCGCCCGCACCGCTGCCGGTGCCGGCTTTCAGCGCATCCTTGGCCGCGTCCGCAATGTGGGAGATGACGGCCGAGTGCGGAATGTCGCCTGCTTCGCGGCCCTTGAAGCCGTCGAAGTAGGTCTTCCATTTGGGATCGACACTATCCGGGGAGACCAGGTACTGCTCGTACAGGTCCTCGACATAGGAGGCGTTGCCGCCGGCGAGTTGCGAAGATTGCGCAAACTGCTTCAGTTGATTGTCCACGATGGAGGGTGTTGATTCGCTTTGTGGGGTATGGCTTCAGAAGGACCCTGCAGGAAAATGAATAGCCCTGCACGGGCGCGTTCAAACAGCCAAATTGTACCCCCATCCGCACGGGATGGGGCAGCAACGGCGGCATTGCGCGCGCCGCGGTGTCGGTGCCAGACAGGTTTGTCCGCGCGGGCCGTGTCAGATGCCCAGGGCGCGCAGTTCGCTGCATTCGCGCGAACGGTCCCAGACGCGCTGCAATTGCTGCTCAAACGGCTGTGAACGTGCAGGCAGGGCGATCGCTGCCTCGCCGTCGAGGCGGTGGCCGATAAGACGAAAGTAGAAGTCGCCCGCATCGTTGACCAGGCAGGCCGAGGCCAGCGCGCGGTCGACCGGATCGCTCACTTCGCGGAACTGGATCACGCTGGGCAGGCGCTGATACAGCGCCAGCAGCGGTGCCCCGGCACTGGCAATCGCGGCAGCGTCGTGCACGATCACCCGCAGCTGCTTGTCGTGGCGGGCCGTGGCGAAGCGGCGCAGGGCCGCCTGCACCGGCGGCGCATCCAACAGACCCGGGTCCAGCTGGCGGCTGTGCAGCCAGAGCTGGCGGCGGGCGCGGTGGATGATGGCGGTGGTGATGGCCACCGCCTCGGCGCGGCTGTCGATGGCGGTGGCCACGCCCAGCCGGCGGCGCATCTGCTGGTGGCCGATGCCGGCCTCTTCGAACACCTCGCCCTCGGGCAGGAAGCCCAGGCGTGCATAGAAGTCACGCGCCGGCAGCTGCGCGTGCAGGTGCAGATCGGCCAGGCCGAGGCCGCGCCCGGCCTGCACCAGCGCCTCCAGCAGGGCCTCGCCGACGCCCTGGTTGCGGTGGCTGGCCAGCACGGCCATGCGGCCGATACGGCCGTCCGGGGCCAGGCGCCCGGTGCCGACCGGCTGGCCATCGGCGTCCAAGGCCAGCACATGGGCGCTGACCGGGTCCAGCGCGTCGCGCTCCAGATCCGCCGCGATGCCCTGTTCCTGCACGAACACCCGCTGCCGCACGTCGTGGATGGCAACGTGGGCATCGGCGTGGCTGACCTGCTGGACCCGGATCATGGCCATGGCTCAGGCGCGACCATCGTCGCTGTCGTCTTCGTCGTGGTCATCGAAGTTGACAATGACTTCGATCCCGTCGTCGCGCACGGTCACGGTGTGGACATCATCGGACACCACCTCGTCGTCCAGTTCGGCCACCTGGTCGTGGCCTTCCACCACTTCGCCCAGCACGTCGTCCTCGTCCTCATCGGCGTAGACCTCATTCGGGTCGATCAGCTGGAACACACCGCCGACCAGCAGCTGCTGCAGTACGGCGCGGCCCTTGTCGGACAGGCCGCGATAGGCGGCCGCGTCGAGCTGCTCGGCGCCGGCCAGGCGCTGCGCATCCTTCACCGGCAGGGCGAAATCCTGGCCACTGACATACAGGCTGGCACCGCGCTTGGCCCGGCGCCAGGCCAGCCGCGCCCACGGGTGGCGCTGCAGCAGCAGGCCCGAGGCCAGGGCCTGCACCACTTCTTCCGGTGCCGGCGCGGCCTGGTGGGCCATCACTTCGCCCGCCGCGCGGTAGGTGGTGATGAAACGGCCGAACCAGTCACCCAGCTTGTCCGGGTCGTTCATGCGGATGGCGTTGAGCGCGGTGATGACCCGTGCCATCGCCACCGTGTCGATCTCGTTGGGATCGGCCGGCACCTTCAGGTCGGGGTCCTGGTAGCGGATGTTCTCGTCGGCATCGGCGATCAGGGTGTCCAGGTAATCGCTGATCAGCTCGGCCGAAGACGGCGCGCGCATGCCGAAGGAGAAGGTCAGGCAGGGGTCTTCGGCCACGCCGTGGTGCGGCACGTTCGGCGGCAGGTACAGCATGTCGCCCGGTGCCAGCACCCAGTCGTGGGTGGGCTTGAACACCTGCAGCAGCTTCAGTTCCACATCGGGGCGGAAGCCCAGCGGCGGGCGCTTGCCCTTGATCGATTCGCTGGCATCGATCTGCCAGCGGCGGTGGCCATGGGCCTGCAGCAGGAACACGTCGTACTGGTCGACATGGGCGCCGACCGAGCCGCCGGTGGCGGCGAAGCTGATCATCACATCGTCCATGCGCCAGCGCGGCAGGAAGCTGAAGTGCTCGATCACCGCGCGCACGTCCTTGTCCCACTTGTCCACGTCCTGTACCAACAGGGTCCAGTCGTGGTCGGGCAGGGCGGGGAACACGTCTTCCCGGAACGGGCCGCTGCGCACACGCCAGCTGTCCTGGGCCTTGTCATGCTGGATCAGACGCGCCAGCACGCCTTCTTCGCAGGCCAGCCCGGCCAGGTCTTCCGGCTGCACCGGGGTCTGGAAGTCGGCGAAGGCGTTGCGGATCAGCAGCGGGCGCTTCTGCCAGAAATCGCGCAGGAAGGTGGCCGGGGCCATGCCCAGCGGCTTGCCTGGGCGGGCGGTGACTTCAATGAGCGGAGCGGAGGACTTGTGGGCGGCCATGGGGGATTCCTTGCAGCGGAAAGCGGGAGGGGCGGCGTGGCGGGCCGCCAAGGCCTCCATTGTCCGCCGTTCGCTGGCATTGCGCACGTGCGGTGGTTTGTCGCGGGGTGTCCGGCCAACGGCGGAGCCCCTCGTGGCGGAGTCTGGGTAGAGTCGACTGTCAGTCGACTGCCTTCATGGGCTTGGCCGGGCGGGTGGGCTGCGCGGGGGACGCCGTTAACCCGTCCATGGGGGCTTGGCCGCGGCATCCATGCCGCGGAC
>NZ_DAMBCN010000015.1:0-96677 GCF_032056425.1 Stenotrophomonas sp. | reverse complement strand
CCGCACTGGCCGCCTGATCCCCCACCTGTCCAACTTCAGGGGGTCACTTCATGGAGGGGTTAACGGCGTCCCCGCAATCCGACACCGCCCCGCCCAAACACGGAATGCCCGCTTTTGACGTTGCTTCAGTCGAGCATGGCTCGACTCTACGGGGATGCAGGGCGCAGCCCTGCAGAAATACCTACCTCCCCGGCAACTGCGCGAACGCGCGCTGCATGCAGTCCTCCCGCGGGCACACCCGGCACCCCGGCCCGATCGACACCGAGTTCCCCGGGCTCTGCACATCCAGCCCCAGCGAATACACCAACCGTTCCGCATGCTGCAGATCACAGCCCAGCGCCACCGCAAACGTCTTGCGCGGCTGCCCATGCCCCACCGGCCCGCTGCTCACCTGCCGCGCCAGCCAGAAGTGGCGCCGCCCATCGGGCATGCGCGCGGTCTGCGTCAGTATCCGCCCTGGCTGGTTGAACGCCTCGTAGACGATCCACAGCGGGCACGACCCACCCACCTGCGAGAAATGGAAGTCGGTCGCCGAATGGCGCTTGGACACATTGCCCGCACGGTCCACGCGGATGAAGAAGAACGGCAGCCCCGGCGCACTGCGCCGCGCCAGCGTGCTCAATCGATGGCAGACCGCCTCGAAGCCTACGCCGAACTGGTGCGCCAGCAGTTCGATGTCGTAGCTGCTGGCTTCGGCCGCACGCAGGAAGCGCATGTACGGCATCACCAGCGCACCGGCGAAATAATTCGACAGACCAATGCGTGCCTGCGCGATGCGCGCGTCATCGTGGAAGCCGGCGCGTGCCACCACCGCATCGATCTGCGGCAGGTAGCCGCGCAGGGCCAGCTCGGCCGCCATCTGGAACGCCTGCTGGCCCGGCTCCAGATAATCCGGCAGCCACAGCGTGCGGCTGCCGGCGTCGTACTGGCGCTTCTCGCGCCCGGCCTGCAGCGCGGCCACTTCCACCAGCACACCGTGGCGGTCGGCCAGCAGCTGGCGCAGGCGCGGCGCCACGTGGCCCGGTGCCAGCCCCCATTCGGCGAACAGGCGCTCGGCCAGTTCGTCCAGTTCGGGAATGTGGTTGTGCATGCGGTTGAAGAACTCGCGCACCTGGTCACCGGCCGGCAGGGTGCTGCCGGCCCCCGGCTCGCCCAGCTGGAACTCGAGCGCGGCGGCATGCTCGCGCAGGGCCAGGTGGCGGCGGTGCAGGTCCAGCAGCGCGCGGCTGACCTGCGGCAGGTTGCCGGCCAGGGCCCGCAGTTCGGTGGCGCTCACGTCGGCCAGGCCCAGGTCGCGCAGGGTCTCGCCCAGCGACTCCTGCAGTGCAGCGGGCTCATCGTCGTCGAACAGGGCTGAAACATCGCCCAACACCTCGCCCAGTTTCTTCTGCACGGCCGGCGTCAGCGGGCGCTTGTTGCGCTCGATCTGGTTCAGGTAGCTGGCCGACAGGCCGAGGGCGCGGGCCAGGTCCACCTGGCTGTAGCCGCGCTGCTCGCGCAGTCGCAGCAGGCGCAGGCCCAGTTGGCGTTGTGAAGGCTGGAAATTCACAGAATTAACAGGAATCGTCTGGCGTGTTGGCCAGATTAAGCGGATTCAGGCCGGAAATCGAGGCGCCTGCTGTGAATAATGCCAAGCATCTTTCGAGCCCGTGGGATTGTCGTCATGACCGTTGCAGCGCCCCGTATCCGCATGCTGATCGATGGCCAGTTCATCGAATCGGCCACCTCCCACTGGCAGGACGTGGTCAACCCGGCCACCCAGGACGTGCTGGCGCAGGTGCCGTTCGCCACCACCAGCGAAGTGGATGCCGCCGTGGCCGCCGCCAAGGAAGCCTTCAAGACCTGGCGCAAGACCCCGATCGGCACCCGCGCGCGCATCTTCCTGAAGTACCAGCAGCTGATCCGCGAGAACATGAGCGAGCTGGCCCACATCCTCACCGCCGAACAGGGCAAGACCCTGCCCGACGCCGAAGGCGATGTGTTCCGCGGCCTGGAAGTGGTCGAGCACGCTGCCGCCATCGGCAACCTGCAGCTGGGCGAGCTGGCCAACAACGTGGCCAACGGCGTGGACACCTACAGCATTATGCAGCCGCTGGGCGTGTGCGCCGGCATCACCCCGTTCAATTTCCCCGCAATGATCCCGCTGTGGATGTTCCCGATGGCCATCGCCACGGGCAACACCTTCGTCCTCAAGCCGTCCGAGCAGGACCCGATGGTGACCATGCGCCTGGTCGAACTGGCGCTGGAAGCCGGCATTCCGAAGGGCGTGCTGAACGTCGTCCATGGTGGCGAGGAAGTGGTCAACGCGATCTGCGACCACCCGGACATCAAGGCCGTGTCGTTCGTCGGTTCCACCCGCGTCGGCACCCACGTCTACAACCGCGCCTCGCTGGCCGGCAAGCGCGTGCAGTGCATGATGGGCGCCAAGAACCACGCCGTGGTGCTGCCGGACGCGAACAAGGAACAGACCCTCAACGCGATGGTCGGCGCCGCCTTTGGTGCGGCCGGCCAGCGCTGCATGGCCGCCTCCACCCTGGTGCTGGTCGGCGAAGCGCGCGGTTGGGTGCAGGACCTGGTGGCCAAGGCCAAGACCCTCAAGGTCAGCGGCGGCACCGTCTCCGGCACCGACGTCGGCCCGGTCATTTCCTGCAGCGCCCGCGAGCGTGTGGAAGGCCTGATCGCCTCGGGCGTGGAGCAGGGCGCCAAGCTGGTGCTCGATGGCCGCAAGCCTCAGGTCGATGGCTTCGAGAAGGGCAACTTCGTCGGCCCGACCATCTTTGCCGGTGTCACCACCGACATGCGCATCTACCAGGAAGAAATCTTCGGGCCGGTGCTGGTCATCCTTGAAGCGGAAACGCTGGACGAGGCCATCGCCATGGTCAACAGCAACCCGAACGGCAACGGCACCGCGCTGTTCACCCAGTCCGGCGCTGCCGCCCGCAAGTTCCAGGAAGACATCGACGTCGGCCAGGTCGGCATCAACGTGCCGATTCCGGTGCCGGTGCCGCTGTTCTCGTTCACCGGTTCGCGCGCATCCAAGCTGGGCGACCTGGGCCCGTACGGCAAGCAGGTGGTGCTGTTCTACACCCAGACCAAGACCGTCACCGCACGCTGGTTCGATGACGAGACGCTGAGCCACGGCGTCAACACCACCATCAGCCTGAAGTAAGGGCGGGAGCAGCCATGAGCCACTCGATGACGACGGACCAGGAAGAAGCGCAGCAGGCGTACCGCGAAGCCGCGCGTGACTTCGCACAGGCCGAACTGGCACCGCACGCCGCGCGATGGGATGCGGAGGGCATCTTTCCGCGCGAGGCGATCGCCAAGGCCGGCGAACTGGGCTTCTGCGGTCTGTACATGGACCCGGAAGTCGGCGGCAGCGGCCTCAGCCGCCTGGACGCCGCCGTCGTCATCGAGGAGCTCGCCAACGTCGATCCGTCGACTGCGGCGTACATCAGCATCCACAACATGGCTTCGTGGATGGTGTCCAAGTGGGGCCAGGCCGAACTGCGTGATGCGTGGGGCACCGATCTGTCCTCGGGCAGCAAGCTGGCCTCGTACTGCCTGACCGAGCCTGGCGCCGGTTCCGATGCGGCCTCGCTGAAGACGACCGCCGCGCGCGATGGCGACTTCTATGTGCTGAACGGCTCCAAGGCCTTCATTTCCGGCGCTGGTGCCACCGAACTGCTGGTGGTGATGGCGCGTACCGGCGGTGCCGGTGCCGGCGGTGTCAGCGCCATCGCGGTGCCGGCCGACCTGCCAGGCATCAGCTATGGCCGCAAGGAAGAGAAGATGGGCTGGAACAGCCAGCCCACCCGCGGCATCACCTTCGAAAACGTGCGCGTGCCGGCCAGCCACCTTCTGGGAGAGGAAGGCGGCGGCTTCAAGCTGGCGATGAAGGGGCTGGACGGCGGCCGCATCAACATCGCTGCCTGCTCGCTGGGTGCCGCGCAGGGCGCGCTGGATGCCGCACGCCGCTACATGGGCGAGCGCCGCCAGTTCGGCAAGGCGCTGGCCGATTTCCAGGCGCTGCAGTTCAAGCTGGCCGACATGGCCATCGAATTGGTCGCCGCGCGGCAGATGGTGCACTCGGCCGCGCGCAAGCTCGACGCCGGTGCCAGCGATGCCAACGTGTGGTGCGCGATGGCCAAGCGCTTCGCCACCGATGCCGGTTTCAGGATCTGCAACGAAGCGCTGCAGATTCACGGCGGCTACGGCTATATCCGCGAATACCCGATCGAGCGCCTGCTGCGCGACAGCCGCGTGCACCAGATCCTGGAAGGCACCAACGAGATCATGCGGGTGATCGTGGCCCGCCACCTGCTCAACACCGAAGAGGAACTGCGATGAAGGATTGGCGTACCCAGGAGCACGTGGGCCTGAAGGTCGAGGCCGATGGCCACACCGCCGTGGTCACCCTGCACAACCCGCCGGCGCATACCTGGACCGTGCACAGCCTGTCCGCGCTGCGCGACCTGGTGGGCGCGCTCAACGCAGACCGCGACATCTACGCGCTGGTGATCACCGGTGACGGCGAGAAGTTCTTCTCCGCCGGTGCCGACCTCAACCAGTTCGCCTCGGGCGACAAGGCCGCCGCACGCGAGGCCGCACGCCGTTTCGGTGAAGCCTTCGAAGCGCTGTCCGGTTTCCGTGGCGTGTCCATCGCCGCCATCAACGGCTACGCCATGGGCGGTGGCCTGGAATGCGCGCTGGCCTGCGACCTGCGCATCATCGAAGACCACGCCCAGGTCGCGCTGCCGGAGGCCACCGTCGGCCTGCTGCCGTGCGCCGGTGGCACCCAGAACCTGCCGCGCCTGGTCGGCGAGGGCTGGGCCAAGCGCATGATCCTGCTGGGCGAGCGCATCAACGCTGAAACCGCCGTGCGCATTGGCCTGGCCGAAGAAAAGGTCGGCAAGGGCGAAGCCATGTCGCTGGCGCTGGAGTGGGCGAAGAAGGCCGGCAAGCAGAGCCCGACCAGCATCGCCGCCTGCAAGACCTTGGTGCAGTCCACCCGCACCAGCACCCACGCCTCGGCGCTGGTGGCCGAGCGCGAAGCCTTCGTCGATCTGTTCGACACGGCCGACCAGGTCGAGGGCGTGAGCGCCTTCCTGGAAAAGCGCGCCGCGCAGTGGAAGAACGCATGAGCACCGACACCGTTGCCGATGAAGCACCGGTGCTGTTCGAAGAGCGCGTGGCCGGCAACGGCACGCGCATCGGCATCGCCACGCTCAACGCGCCGCGCACGCTCAATGGGTTCTCGCTGCCGATGGCGCACCTGCTGCTGAAGCAGCTCACCATCTGGGCCGACGATGACGGCATCGCGCTGGTGGTGCTGCAGGGGGCCGGTGAAAAGGCGTTCTGCGCTGGCGGTGACCTGCACAGCCTGTACAAGAGCATGGTCGCCTTCCGCGAGGCCGGCCACAGCGACATCCGCGAAAACGACTACGCCGCCGAGTTCTTCGACGTCGAGTACCGCGTCGATTACCTCATCCACACCTACGCCAAGCCGATCCTGTGCTGGGGCCACGGCATCGTGATGGGCGGCGGCATCGGGCTGATGTCCGGCGCCAGCCACCGCGTGGTCAGCGAGCGTTCCAAGCTGGCCTTCCCGGAAATCACCGTCGGCCTGTTCCCCGATGTCGGCGGGAGCTGGCTGCTGCCGCGCGTGCCGGGCAAGGGCGGCCTGTTCCTGGCCCTGACCGGCGCGCTGCTGAACCCCGGTGATGCCATCTACGCCGGCCTGGCCGACGTGCACGTTGCCGAAGAACGCCGCAGCGCGGTGTTCGATGCGCTGCTGCAGGTGGCCTGGTCGGGCGATGCCGCGCACAACCACGAACGCCTGGATCATCTGCTGCAGTCGCATGCCAGCGACGCGGCCACCGGCCCGCTGCTGGCCAACGCCGCGCAGGTCGATGCGCTGTGCGAAGGTGATGACCTGGTGGCGATCATCGACCGCATCGCGCACCTGCAGAGTGACGATGCCTGGTTGCAGGCCGCACAGAAGACGCTCGCCGCCGGCGCTCCCGGTTCGGCGCGGCTCGCCTTCGAACTGCAGCGCCGCAGTGCCGGCCAGGATCTGGCCAGCGTGTACCGTCTGGAATACATCACCGCGCTGCATTGCGCCGCCCGTGGCGACTTCGCCGAAGGCATCCGCGCGCTGCTGATCGACAAGGACCGCACCCCGCAGTGGAACCCGGCCACCCTGGCCGAGGCCACCGCCGCGTGGGCCGACACCTTCTTTGTTTCCCCCTGGGCCGAGGCCGCGCACCCGCTGGCCGACCTGGGCACTCCGCTTGCTGAAAGGAGCCTTGCATGAGCCGCATTGCATTCATCGGGTTGGGCAACATGGGTGGCCCGATGGCCGCCAATCTGGTCAAGAACGGCCACACCGTGCGTGTGTTCGATCTGGTGCCGGCCGCGGTCCAGGCCGCCGTCGATGCCGGTGCCAGCGCCGCGCCGTCGGCGCGCGACACCCTGGCCGACGTCGAAGTGGTGATCTCGATGCTGCCGGCCAGCCGCCACGTCGAAGGCGTGTACCTGGGCGATGACGGCATCCTGGCCGCCATTCCGGCCGGTGCACTGGTCATCGACTGCAGCACCATTGCACCGGCCAGTGCGCGCAAGGTCTCTGAAGCCGCCGCTGCGCGCGGCCTGCAGATGTTGGACGCACCGGTGTCCGGCGGTACCGCCGGCGCACAGGCCGGCACGCTCACCTTCATCGTCGGTGGCGAAGAGGACGCGCTGGAACGTGCGCGCCCGGTGCTGCAGGCGATGGGCAGGAACATCTTCCACGTCGGTGCCAGCGGCGCCGGCCAGGTGGCCAAGCTGTGCAACAACATGGCGCTGGGCGTGATCATGGCCGTCACCGGCGAAGCCATCGCCCTGGGCGTGGCGCACGGTCTGGACCCGAAGGTGCTGTCGCAGATGATGGCGGTCAGCACCGGCCGCAGCTGGGCCACCGAAGTGTGCAACCCGTGGCCGGGCGTGCTGGAAAACGCCCCGGCCTCGCGCGGCTACAGCGGCGGCTTCGGCAGCGATCTGATGCTGAAGGACATGGGCCTGGCCGTGGAAGCGGCGATGAGCGTTGGCGCCTCGATCCCGCTGGGCGAAGTGGCCCGTAACCTGTATTCGATGAACCACCAGGCCGGCCGCGGCAAGCTGGATTTCTCCAGCGTGGTGCAGTTGATCACCAGCGACAAATAAGCGAATGCGTCCCCGGCCCTGTGCCGGGGCCCACCCGAGGTGGGATGGGCGGATGCCCGGTTTCGACCGGCATCCGCCCATTTTTTTGGGGTCAGGCAACGATCAGGGTCACGTCGATGTTGCCGCGGGTGGCATTGGAGTACGGGCAGACGATGTGCGCCTTCTGCACCAGTTCTTCCACCTGCTCGCGCGGCACGCCCGGCACGTTGATGGTCAGCTCGGCTTCAATGCCGAAACCGGTCGGGATCTGGCCGATGCCGACCTTGCCGGTCACGGTGGTGTCGGCGGGCAGGGCGACCTTGGCCTGGCCGGCCACGAACTTCAGTGCGCCCAGGAAGCAGGCCGAATAACCGGCGGCGAACAACTGTTCCGGGTTGGTGCCCGGGCCGCCGGCGCCGCCCAGCTCGCGCGGGGTCGAAAGCTGGATGTCCAGCACGTTGTCGGAGGAGACCGAACGGCCTTCACGGCCGCCGGTGGAGGTGGCCTGGGCGGTGTACAGAACCTTTTCGATGGACATGGGATGCTCCTGGTGAGTGGGTGGGTGTTGCGATGAAGCTACTTTGCCCGTTCCGCGTGGACGATGGGTGACAGTGAGTCCGCAAATATTGATAGATCGTCCGGCGGTGCTAGATCGTCCATTCGCGGTCGGTGGTGAACATGATGGTCAGCCAGCGGTCCGGCGAGGCCTCGCCCAGCGCATCGCCGATCTCGTCACGCAGCCGGTCCCATTCCAGCAGCGGCCGCGGCGGGTCGTCCTCGCGCACCACGAAGAACAGCTCGATCTGCTCGCCGCGCCCCACCTGGGCCACGTAGCTGCGGTGTTCGACGAAGCCATGCCGGGCCACCACATCGCGTGCCACCGTATCCACGTGTGCCTGCAGTTCCGGCGGGGTGACCAGCAGGATGCCGGCCAGCGCCCGCCGTACCGTGCCCAGCGGGGCAATCATCACCAGCACGCAGACGAAGGCCAGGATGGCCGGATCGATGTACGGCCCGACCCACGCCAACGACGTGCCGCGCACCAGCACGCCGCCCAGGAACGCGACCAGGTAGCAGGCCGACATGCTGGCCGCGATCACCCAGTTCTTCGCGTCCAGCGCGATGAACTCCGAGCCGATGCGGCGGTTGGCGCGCACGATGAACCACGCCAGGGCGCCTTCGGCCACGATGGACAGGCCGGCGAAGATGATGGCCGGGCCCAGTGCGATTTGCCGGCCGCCGGACATCAGCGCATCCACCGCGTTGACCAGCGCGTACAGCGCCGCGCCGATCATCAGCGTGCCACTGACCCCCAGCACGATCGGCTCCAGGTGCCAGAAGCCCATGGTGAAGCGCTGGTTCAACCGTGACTGCAGCGCATCGGTATTGGTGGACAGGGCGATCAGCCGGGTTACCAGCAGCGACAGCCAGGTCATCACCACGTCGATCAGGCCGTAGATGCCATCGAAGATGATCAGCGAGGAATTGGCCAGCAGCCCGAACACCACGGCCGCAGCGGCCAGCAGCAGCGAGGCGGCGATGGACAGGCGCAGCACGCCCTGTTCGCTGCTGGGATCGAAGAAATGCGGGCGGATGGTGGCCATGGTTCGATTGTAGGGCCGGGCCATGCTCGGCTGCGTTTCCGCCACGCCCGCGCTATCCCCGCCGCGCCGGTTCCCGTAGACTGCGCCCCTTCCCACGTACCGACCCCGCCTGCAGTGATCACGCCACCCTGACCCTTGCCGCACCTCGGCAGCCGGCCCGCCCGGCTCAGGAACCCGTGTCTTTCCACTGCAGCGCCACGTGGCCAAGCCCCCGTGCGCGCGGAGTTTTCCCATGCAAACGTCCTATCCCCTGCGCCAGCAATGGCTCGGCAACATCCGTGGTGACCTGCTGTCCGGCATGGTCGTCGCCCTGGCCCTGATTCCCGAGGCCATCGCTTTCTCGCTCATCGCCGGCGTCGACCCCAAGGTAGGCCTGTACGCGGCCTTCTCGATCGCCGTGGTCACCGCCATTGCCGGTGGCCGCCCGGGCATGATCTCCGCCGCCACCGGCGCCATGGCCCTGGTCATGGTCGATCTGGTGAAGGACCACGGTCTGCAGTACCTGTTCGCGGCCAGCATCCTGGCCGGGCTGCTGCAGGTGCTGGCCGGCGTGTTCAAGCTGGGCTCGCTGATGCGTTTCGTCTCGCGCTCGGTCATCACCGGCTTCGTCAACGCGCTGGCAATCCTGATCTTCCTGGCACAGATGCCGGAACTGATCGGCCGCGGCCCCACTGTGTACGTGCTGTGCGCGGCGGCGCTGGCGATCATCTACCTGCTGCCGCGCATCACCCGCGCGGTGCCGTCGCCGCTGGTGGCGATCGTGGTGCTTACCGCCGCGGTCATCGGCTTCGGCATCGACGTACGCAGCGTGGGCGACATGGGCCAGCTGCCCGACAGCCTGCCGCACTTCCTCATCCCCGATGTGCCCTTCAGTTGGGAGACCCTGCGCATCCTGCTGCCCGTGTCGGCCACGCTGGCCGTGGTGGGGCTGCTGGAATCGATGATGACCCTGCAGATCGTCGAAGACATCACCGAAACGCCCAGTGAGCGCAACCGCGAGTGCGTCGGCCAGGGCGTGGCCAATACGATCACCGGTTTCCTCGGCGGCATGGCCGGCTGCGCGATGATCGGCCAGTCGGTCATCAACGTGACCTCCGGTGGCCGCGGCCGCCTGTCCTGCCTGGTGGCCGGCGTGCTGCTGCTGGTACTGGTGGTGTACGGCAGCGATCTGGTGCGGCAGATTCCCATGGCCGCGCTGGTGGCGGTGATGATCATGGTCAGCATCGGCACCTTCAGCTGGCGCTCGCTGCGCGACCTGCGCACGCACCCGCGCAGTTCCTCGGCGGTGATGCTGCTGACCGTGGTGGTTACCGTGGCCACGCATGACCTGGCCAAGGGCGTGCTCAGTGGCGTGCTGCTGTCGGCGCTGTTCTTCGCCCGCAAGGTCGGCCGCATGCTGGACGTGCAGCGTGAAACCGTGGGCGACGAACAGGTCTACCGCGTGCGTGGCCAGGTGTTCTTCGCCTCGGCCGGCCAGCTGGGAGCCGCCTTTGACTACCAGCACGTGGCGCCGAAGGTGCAGATCGACCTGCGTGAGGCCCACCTGTGGGACCTGACCGCCGTGGCCGCGCTGGAGCGCGCGCAGGAAAAGCTGGCTGCGCACGGAGCACAGGTGACCGTGGTGGGTCTCAACGCCGCCAGCCATACCTTGATCGAACAGGTGGGCGGCCGCGGCGGCGGCCACTGACATGTGGCCGGCGTGGGCGATGCGCTGGCACCGGCGGCGCGTCGACGCCGGGCATCGCGCGGGACGCCCAGCCCTGCGCCGGCTCAGTCCAGCAGTTGCAGATACTTCTGCAGCTGGTCGGCGCGTGCGCTCAGGCGCATCACATCATCCAGTCCACTCTGCAGGTTGCCCACCTGCGAGTTGTCATACAGGGCGGTATCCAGCTCGCTGTCGCGGCTGCGCGACTGCAGCCATGCGCGCTGTGCATTCACCAGCTTGGTACGGCTGTCGCCGCTCAGGCGGGCGTGCAGCTGCGTGTAGACCCGGTTCAAGCGCTGGTCCTGAAGGGTGGTTTCCGCCGACAGGCAGGCCGCCTGTTCGATGGCGCCCTGCGCGTTGTCGCGGCAGGCGCTGAAGGTGGAACTCAGGCCGCTGGTGGCCGGCGCCGCGCTGGCGGTGCCAATGGCCAGCACCGCCATCGTCAGGGCGGTCAGGGTCATGCTCATCCGCGTGTGCTGTTTCATCGCTTTCACATATCCATTCCATGGCGAACGCAGGACTATACCCCGCAGCCCGGGGGCTGGGCCGTCAACGAGGGGAGACCGCCATGGCGGGAGGCCTTCGAAACAGGGTTCTGCGACCGCGTTCACGCAACATGAATCCAGTCAGGCACGTGCTGCGGGAGCTGCCTTAGCATGGCCGGGGTGATGGGGCCGATGGACGGCCCCGCCTGGAACGGCAGCTGCCGTCCACTCGCAGGGAGACGCAGGTGATGCAGGCAACAACACTCCGCATGGGCCACGAACGTGGGCTGCCGGGCCGACGCTGTGCAGTGCTGCTGCTATGCGCGACGCTGGTCGGCTGTCAGGCGTCTTCGTCCACCGCGTCGACCGACGCCACGCCCGCCGCGACGCACGAAGCGACCGCGCACGATGCGCCCCGGTATCCCGACGCCTCCTACAGCGAAGGGCGCGTGCGCCCGGCCTACGGCTACTGCGTGGATGGTGTAGACGACGCGGCCACCCTGCAGGCGTGCGGCCGGGAAGAACTGGCCTATCAGCAGCAGCGACTGCAGGACGCGACCCGCACGGTGGTGGCAGGCCTCGATGACGCGGCCAAGGCGGCGTTCCTGGCGACCGAGGCAGACTGGCGCCGCGATACCGACCGTTACTGCACCGCCGCGGCCCAAGCGGATGTCGGTGTCATGCAGCGGGCGCAGGAGTGCCGACTGATGCGCGTGGCCAACCGCGCCGACGCCCTGCTGGCGCAGAGTCGCCCGGCGGATACGTCCTTCACCCAGGCACCGCTGCGCGCGCAGTTCATCCGCTGCGTGCAGGATGCGCGGGGCATGAATGACAAGCTTATGGCGTGCGATGCCACCGAGTTCGCCTACCAGGAGAAACAGCTGGCCGCACAGGTGTCGCGGTTGATGGCCGGCCCGGACGGTCCGGCCAAGGACCGCTGGATGGATGAGCAGGCCTACTGGGGTGAAGACACCGAAAAACACTGCGCGCCCGCCAGTGACCATATCGGACCGACGCTGGATGCGATGTCGTGCCGCCTCAACCGTTATGCCAACCGTGCGGTCGAGCTGCAGGCGCTGACGCTGACGCCGGTTGCGGCAGCGGCCGGGGGCGATGCCGAGGATGACATGCCGGCCCGGCGTCCGGATGATTCGTACAACAAGGCCACGCTGCGCCCGCGCTACACCGCCTGCGTGGAAGCATCCGACGCCGTGACCCCCGCGCTGCAGGCCTGTGGCGATGAAGAACTGCGTTACCAGGAAGACCGGCTGGCGGCGATCGTCGCAACGCAGGTGGCCCGCCCGGACAGCAAGGCCAAGGATGACTGGATGGACGCGCAGGCCGCGTGGTGGGCCGACACTGACCGCTACTGCACCTGGGATCCGCGCACCGAAGGCCAGGGTCAGATGCTGGACGCGCAGTCCTGCCGCATCAACCGCGTGGCCAACCGTGTGGACCAGTTGAACGCTGCGACCGGTCAACGCTGAGCCGGACCCCTCCAGGTGCCTGCCGCCCGGGTCCGGGTTGCGCCGGCAGGGGGCGGCCGCGCCGTGCGCCCGACGCCATTCAGCCGTGCGGTGTAAACTATTGATCTCACTGGCAATGCCAGCCCCACGATCAATGCCCCGATGACGTCCGCTACTGCCCGTTACGCCGATTCCCTGCGCCTGTCCGTTGCCCCCATGATGGATTGGACTGACCGTCATTGCCGCGTGTTCCACCGCGCGCTGGCGCCCGGCGCCCGGCTGTACACGGAAATGGTGCACGCCAACGCGGTCATCCACGGTGACCGCGAGCGCCTGCTCGGCTTCGACGGCAGCGAGCACCCGCTCGCGCTCCAGCTGGGCGGCAGCGATCCGGCCCTGCTGGCGCAGGCCGCGCGCATTGCCGCCGACTGGGGCTACGACGAAGTGAACCTCAACTGCGGCTGCCCGTCCGACCGCGTACAGGCCGGCCGCTTTGGCGCGTGCCTGATGCGCGAACCGGCGCTGGTGGCCGAGTGCGTGGCGGCCATGGTCGCGGCGGTGGACATTCCGGTGACGGTGAAGTGCCGGCTGGGTGTGGACGACGACAGCGACTACGACGTCTTCGCTTCGTTCGTCGATCGCCAGGTGCAGGCCGGCGCGGACATGGTCGTGGTGCACGCGCGCAACGCCTGGTTGAAGGGCCTTTCGCCGAAGGAAAACCGCGAAGTGCCGCCGCTGAAGTACGACTGGGCGTACCGCCTCAAGCAGGAGCGCCCGGCGCTGCCGGTGGTCATCAACGGCGGCCTTGCGACGGTGGAGGCGGTGCAGGCCCAGGCCGCGCACGTCGATGGCGTGATGCTGGGCCGGGCGGCCTACCACGACCCCTACCTGCTGCATCAGCTGGAGGCGCTGCACACCGGCGCCCCGCTGCGCCCGCGTGGCGAACTGCTGCGCGCGCTGCGCCCCTACGTGCAGGCGCGCCTGGACGAAGGCCTGGCGCTGAAGCACATCACCCGCCACCTGCTGGGCCTGTTCCATGGGCAGCCCGGTGGCCGCGCGTTCCGCCAGGTGCTGAGCGAGGGCGCCCATCGCCCCGGCGCCGACTGGACGCTGATCGAGCAGGCGCTGGCGGTGACCGAACGCGAGGCCGACCGCGCCGCGGCGTGATATCAGTCACATTCCTGACTTGACAAGCGCAGTCGATTCGTCCCGAATGTTCACTTAGATGAATGAAGCCGAGGCGGGGCCGGAAAAGTTCAGACCGGATTCACTGCGCAAAACCAAGAATTTGCAAAAGATTTGTAAAGGTCAGGCTTGGCGCCCGATCCCCGGATTTACGACTTTTGAACAAATTGCCGCGCTCGGCTAGGATCGCTTCGATGTCTTCCGCTTCCCTCCATCGCCGTCTTGCCCTCGCCACCTGCGTGGCGCTGGCCGTTGCGCCGCTGTCGTCAGCGCTGGCACAGCAGCCGCCGCGCGGCGACCAGGGGCGCGCGGAGATGATGGAACGCAGTGATCGCGGCGGCCGCGGTGACGAACGTTCGCTGTCCGACGCGGTGCGTCGGGTGCAGCGCACCACCGGCGGCCACATCCTGGGCGCCGAGCGGGTCCCGTTCGATGGTCGTGACATCAACCGGGTGAAATACATGGACGACCGGGGACGGGTCCGCTACATGGACGACCCCGCCCCGGCACGTTCACAGCCGCGCACGCCGCGGTCGGATATGTCATCACTACGCGGCGATAACCCCTGAACAGGGATAGTTGCCGCATCACCCCGTACCCACAGGCCTGCGGGCCACACCCAGCACACTAGGGAGAGTTCATGCGTATCCTTCTGGTCGAAGACGAAGCCCCGCTGCGTGAGACCCTGGCAGCCCGGCTCAAGCGCGAAGGTTTTGCCGTCGATGCAGCACAGGACGGCGAAGAAGGCCTCTACATGGGCCGCGAAGTGCCGTTCGACGTCGGCATCATCGACCTGGGCCTGCCCAAGATGTCGGGCATGGAGCTGATCAAGGCCCTGCGCGATGAAGGCAAGAAGTTTCCGGTCCTGATCCTGACCGCCCGTTCCAGCTGGCAGGACAAGGTCGAAGGCCTGAAGCAGGGCGCCGACGATTACCTGGTCAAGCCGTTCCATGTGGAAGAGCTGCTGGCCCGCGTCAACGCGCTGCTGCGCCGCGCCGCTGGCTGGAGCAAGCCCACCCTGGAATGCGGCCCGGTGGCCCTGGATCTGGCCGCACAGACGGTCAGCGTGAGCGGCAGCAACGTGGACCTGACCAGCTACGAGTACAAGGTGCTGGAATACCTGATGATGCATGCCGGTGAACTGGTCTCCAAGGCCGACCTCACCGAGCACATCTACCAGCAGGATTTCGACCGCGACTCCAACGTGCTGGAAGTTTTCATCGGCCGCCTGCGCAAGAAGCTGGACCCGGACGGCGAACTGAAGCCGATCGAGACCGTGCGTGGCCGCGGCTACCGTTTCGCGATTCCGCGCAACGAGGGCTGAGCCGGCTTACCCTGGCGATTGAATGATGTCCGGCCGTCTGTGGTTCTTCCGACGCTGGCGGCCGCGCTCACTGCAGGCGCGCCAGACGTTTGCCGCGTCCGTGGGCCTGGTCGCGTTCCTGGCCCTGGCCGGTTACGCGCTCGACGCCGCCTTCGCCGATACGGCGAAGGCGAACCTGCGTGAGCGCCTGAAGAACTACGCCACCGCCTATGCGGCCGGCATCGACTTCACCCGCGACCGTTCGCTGTATATCCGCGAACAGCCGCCGGATCCGCGTTTCGACGTGCCCGGCAGCGGCCTCTACCTGCAGGTGGTGATGCCCGACGGCAAGGGTAATTCCATGTCCGCCGAAGGCCCCATGCTGCCCACCGTGGGCGGTGGCCTGCTGGCGCCGCGCCAGGAAGTGTTCGAAGGCCCGCTGCCGATGATCCAGATCGACGGCAGCCAGGGCTCGGTGTACCGCTATGGCCTGGGCCTGGTGTGGGACGCCGACGCCGACCCGGCCACCGAATTCCCGTACACCATCTACGTGATGGAAGACTCGCGCGCGCTGGGTGCGCAGCTGCGCGTGTTCCGCAGCCGCGTCTGGTTTTACCTGGGCGGCATCGGCCTGATCCTGCTGCTGCTGCAGACGGTCATCCTGCAGTGGAGCCTGCGCCCGTTGCGGCGGGTGATCACCGAGCTGACCAAGGTGCAGCGCGGCGAAACCGAGCGCATGAGCGAGCGCCACCCGCGCGAGCTTGAGCCGCTGACCGACAGCATCAACGCCTTCATTGAAAGCGAACGCGAGAACCTGGAGCGCCAGCGCAACACCCTGGCCGACCTGGCGCACAGCCTGAAGACGCCCATTGCCGTGCTGCGCACGCAGATGGACAGCGGTGCCGGTGACGGCGCGCTGCGCGAGGAGCTGGACGTACAGCTGCAGCGCATGAACAACCTGGTGTCGTACCAGCTGGCGCGTGCCGCCTCGTCAGGCCACAAGCTGTTCTCCGCGCCACTGCCGATCGAACCCAACGCCGAGGAAATCGTGCGTGGCCTGGAAAAGGTCTACGCGTCGAAGGGCGTGCTGTGCGAATTCGACATCGACCCGGCCGCGCGCTTCCACGGCGAGCCGGGCGACCTGCAGGAACTGTTGGGCAATCTGCTGGAAAACGCCTTCAAGTGGGCCAAGCGCCGCGTGCTGCTGACTGCCCAGCCGTTGCCGGCGCCGAACGCGCGCCGCGCCGGCCTGGTGCTGGCGGTGGACGATGATGGCCCGGGCATCGCCCCGGATGACATCGGCAAGGTGCTGCAGCGTGGCGTGCGCGGCGACGAGCGTGTGCAGGGCCATGGCATCGGCCTGTCGATCGTGCAGGACCTGATCAAGGACTACCGCGGCGAACTGCTGGTGGTCCGCTCCAGCGAACTGGGCGGCGCCCGCTTCGAAGTACGCCTGCCGCCGGGCCCGTAACGATCCGGCAATCCGATCTGCCGGGCACGGCCCGGCGCTACCGCTCGACGTGTCCCCCAGGTAGCGCCAGGCCATGCCCGGCGTACGGATGAATCAACCGACCATTGCCGGCGGCGGGCCATACAACCGCCGCAGATGCGCAGCGACCTCGGGCAATGCCTCGGCCAACAGATCCGGCGCGGAGAAATGGTACTCACTGGCCACCGCGAAGAACTCTTCCGGGGCCTCGGCCGCATACGGGTCGATCAACGTTTCCACACCCGCATCCACCTGCGCGCAGAAGGCGTCATAGGACTGCTGGAACGTGGCCGCCCATTCGCGCTGCCATGCACGCGGCAGCGGCGGGGTGCCATCCATCGCGCCATCCAATGCATCCAGCTTGTGCACCATCTCGTGCACGGCCACGCAGAAGCCATCGTGCGGCGCGGCCAGATCGGCCTGCACATCGGCCCACGACAGGATCAGCGGACCGCTGTCCCATGCTTCCCCAATCAGCTCGTCATCCCACTCGTGCAGCACGCCGGCCGCATCCATGTGGCTGCGGTGCACGCGGAACGCGTCGGGATAGATGATCAGCTGCGACCAGCCCTGCAGCCCCACTTCGCCGAATTCCAGCAGCGGCAGGCAGCACAGCGCCGCAAGCAGCACGCCGTCGGCCACCTGCAGCTGCAGGTCGCCCACCGGGGTCAGGGTCTTTTCGTGCAGGAAGCGCGTGGCCAGTACGCGCAGGCGCGCGCGGCGCCCCTCATCCAGGCCGCGCAGCCACGCCGCATGCTGGCAGGCATCATCCCAATGGATGTCTTCGATCGGCCGCGGCGTGGGCCGCAGCCACTGCAACAACGACCTGATCAGCGGAACATGCCCGGCAGGTAGCTGTGCCACTTCGGTGCGCGGATGCGCGGCAGCACATCGTCATCGCCGCCACCGCCGCTGGTGGTGCTGGCCGCAGGGCGTACCGGCGCCGGCTTGGCCGCTGCACTGGTGGGCGCGGCGCTGGGCGCGCGCTGCGAAGCGGCATCCCCGGCCGAATACACACAGGCGCCGCGGCTGTCATCGAGCGCTGCCGTGGCCGACGCCGCAAAGGGCATCGTCAGCAGGATCAGGCAATGGGCATAACGGCGCATTGACGACATCCACGTTAAGGGGAGGTGAGTTCCCGATCATAGCCCGAACCCGGCCCCGCCGTGGAAGCCCCCCGGCGGGCGCCTGCCCGGCCTTTCCCGCATAATTCCTGCCTGACCTGACGGAAACTGCCGTGGACGATCGCCAACTGCTGGCCAAACTCGCTGCCGGTCGCCTGTCCGGCGATGCCCTGGCCCGTGAGCTGGGCCAGACCCGGGCCGCCATTTGGAAGCGGATTCAAGGACTTAGGGCCGCTGGTGTGGATATCCAGGGCCGTGCGGGCGAGGGCTACGGCCTGACCCGGGCACTGGAGCTGCTTGACCCGCAGGCGATCCGCGGCAACCTGCCGGCCGATGCCCAGGCCCTGCTGCACGACCTGCAGGTGGCCTGGACCGTGGACTCCACCAATGCCGAATTGCTGCGGTGCAGCGCGCCGCAGCGCGGCGTTTGCGTTTTTCTGGCCGAGCGCCAGACCGGTGGCAGGGGTCGTCGCGGCCGCAGCTGGGCCTCGCCGTTGGCCGCCCATGTCTACCTGTCGGTGCTGCGCCTGTTCGAAGGTGGCCTGGGCCGTCTTGCCGGGCTGAGCCTGGTGGCCGGCGTGGCCGTGGCCGAGGCGCTGCACGATCTGGGCTTCACCCAGGCGCGGCTGAAATGGCCCAACGACGTGCTGGTGGACGGCCGCAAGCTGGTGGGCCTGCTGGCCGAGGGCGGCGGCGAGTATGCGGGCCCGGCGCGCGCGGTCATCGGCATCGGCATCAACGTGCATATGCCGCCCGCGTTCGGTGATCAGATCACCCAGCCGTGGGTGGACCTGGACACGCTGGCCGGCACGGCGGTGGACCGCAACCAGGTGGTGGCCGCCGTGCTGGCGCGCCTGCTGCCGGCGCTGGAAACCTTCGACCGCGACGGCCTGGCCCCGTTCCTGCCGCGTTACGCCGCGCTGGACATGCTGGCCGGCCAGGACGTGCGCGTGGAACTGGACGGCCAATGGCAGCACGGTACAGCGCTGGGCCTGGCCGATGACGGCGCGCTGCGCGTGCGCATCGATGGCCGCGAGCGCCTGCTGCACGCCGGCGAAGTAAGCGTGAGGGCGGCATGAGCGATTGGTTGTTCGATCTGGGAAATTCGCGTTTCAAATTCGCACCACTGCAGGGCAACCGTGCCGGCGATGTGCAGGCGTGGGCGCATGGTGCCGAAGGCATGGCCGCGCAGCCCGAGCACAGCCTGCCCAGCGGCCGCGTCGCCTTCGTTGCCAGCGTGGCCGCACCGTCGCTTACCGCCGCGATGCTGGACCAGTTGCAGCGCCGTTTCGAACAGGTGCGCGTGGTGCGTACCACGGGCGAATGTGCGGGCGTGCGCATTGCCTATGCGAAGCCGGAAAAGTTCGGCGTGGACCGCTTCCTGGCCCTGCTGGCAGCGGCCACCGCGCAGCGCCCGGTACTGGTGGTCGGCGTAGGCACCGCACTTACCCTGGATCTGCTGGATGGCAACGGCCAGCACCACGGTGGGCGTATTTCCGCATCGCCCACCACCATGCGCGAAGCCCTGCACACGCGTGCCGTGCAGTTGCCGGCCAGTGGTGGCGAGTACAGCGAATTCGCCAATGACACCGCCGATGCGCTGGCCTCGGGCTGCGATGGTGCGGCCGTGGCGCTGATAGAGCGAAGCGTGCAGCAGGCGCAGACGCTGCTGGGCGCGCCGCCAGCGCTGCTGGTGCATGGCGGCGGCGCACCAGCGTTGATGCCGTTGCTGCCGGGCGCCGACTACCACCCGTCGCTGGTGCTCGATGGCCTGGCCCGCTGGGCGGTGCACCCGGCTGCACGCTAGTATCGGCGCATGCTGACCCGTGCCCTGATTGTCGTACTGGCCATCCTCAACCTGGGGGTCGCCAGCTGGTGGCTGCTGCGAACCGAACCCACGCGCGCACCTGCGCCAACGCCGCCCAGCGGCGTGGCCGAACTGCGCTGGCTGCCCGGCGGTACGGATGCGTCCGCCCTGGCGCAGACCGCTGCCGCGCCGACCGAAGCGCTGGTAGCGCGCGAAACCGCGCCGGGCGCCGCGCTGGCGCCTGCCGACGCACCGGCTGCTGCGCCCACGCCCACCGCCGCGCCGCAGCCAACCGCTGCCGCGCCGCTGACCGCCGTGGCCAAGCCCGCCGCACCGACCCCGCCGGTCGCCGAAACCCCCGCGCCGGAAAAGCCTGCGCCTGAAAAGCCGGCCACGCCGCCGCGCTGCATCGCGCTGGGCCCGTTTGCCGACCGCGCCGCCGCCGTGGCCGCGCAGGGCCGCGCTGGTTCCCTGCTGGCATCCGCCCGCCTGCGTGAGCAGCCGGCCGCCAGCGGCAGTGCCCGTTACCGCGTGCTGCTGCCAGCCGCGGCAAGCCGCGATGACGCGCAGGCCACCGTCAAGCGCATTGTCGCGGCCGGATTGAGCGACTACTACATCATCAGCCAGGGCGAAGAGGCCAATGCGATTGCCCTGGGCCAGTACCGCAACCGTGAAGGCGCCGAACGCCGCATGGCCGCCGTGCAGGCCGCCGGCTTCCAGCCGCGCCTGGTGGCCAGTGGCGAAGCCGGGCAGTGGTGGCTGGAAGGGCAGTTGGCCAGCGGCAGCGAGCCGGGCCAGGTGCAGCAGCGCAGCGCCGCCGCACAGCAACGCTCGCTGGACTGCACGCGACTGCGCTAATCGGCCTGGCGCTGCTGGGCGAGGCGGTAGGACAGGAGCGCCTTCACCAGGAATGTCACCTGCGTGGCTGAGCGTGCATCCACGCGCAGTACCGGCAGGTGCATGCCCGCCGCGAACAGTGCATCGCGGAATTCCGGCAGCAGGAAGCCGGGATGATCATCGGTGCGGGTGACGCCCACGGCCAGGCTGGCCTGCGGTGCGATGCGCGCGAAATCCTGCAGCAGGCCAAGCGTGGTCTGCACCGCGTCGGGCGTTCCTGCACTGACCAGCACCACTACGCCCAGCGCGCCATCGGCCACCAGCGGCCACATGAAATCCAGGTAGCGCTGACCGGGCACGCCATAGACATGCAGCAGTTCGCCATCATCCAGTGCGATGGAACTGTAATCCATGGCAACGGTGGTTTCGGTCTTGTCGGCGCTGCTGTGTTCACTCAGCGGCATTTCCGTGCTGACCGGTTCCACATCGGAAATGGCGCGCACCGCGGTGGTCTTGCCTGCCCCCATCACGCCCACGAACACCAGCTTGTTGGCGGGCAGGTTCATGCGGCGTGTCCTCGCGACAGACCCAGCCCGAAACGACGCGCCAGGCGCAGCAGGAAGGGCGTTTCGCCAGCGGTGGCGCGGCCTGCGCCGGGGGCGCGCGAGCTGACAGAAGGCAAGGCAGACTCCGGGGACAACGCCAGTCCGCAGGCGGACGCGGCCGAGAAAAGGGAGACCATCGTGGCACGCGGCAGCCGACAATGCGGTGCCAGCGTATCCACTGTGTACGCCCCGGCATGCAGGCGGGCGATGGCCGGCAACCAGGCATTGGGCACCTCTGCGGCCGTCAGATCGGGCCAGTGGCGCAGCTGCAGCGAGGCCGGTGCTGACGGCAGCAGCGCCGGGCGGTGCTGGGCCAGGGCGAAGTACAGCGCTTCCAGCGATTGCCGCTGCGGCAGCCGGTAGGCGTACTGGTGCTGGAAATCGGCCGGATCCATCACCTGCGCCGACCACGAGGTGGCATCCAGTTGTGCGCAGACATCGGCCAGGGTGATGTGTGCTGGCAGCGCAATGCTGCGGGTGTGGGTATCCAGCAGCAGCCACATGGCACCGCGTTGCAGCAGGTGCAGCTGCGCCGGGCCGGAGGCGTCGGCCAGCTGCAGCAGCAGCGGCGTGGCCGCGGTGCCGGCGTCGCTGCGGGCTTCATGCATGGGCGTGGCAGCTGCCGCACCCAGAAGGTGGCGCACCTGCCGGTTGAAATCGCGCACGGTGGCGCCGTGCGGCAGCAGGCCATCCAGTGCCTGCTGCGCGCGCCGCGACACGCGCAGCGTGGCCATGCCGGCCGCGTTCGCATCGGCCAGCACGCTGCGGCTGTCGGCGTGGTCCACATGTACGACCACCACGTCGGCCGGGGTACCGTCCCACGCACGCACGGCAACGTCCATGCGCTCGGAGAGCAGCAATGAACAGGCCAGCTTCAGACGGGTGTGGTGCAGCAGATCCAGGCCTGCAACAGCCACCTGGAACGAGCGGATAGGAGTGTTCATGGGGAAGGGGCGCAGGGTGGGGCACTGCCGCGCAGCGCCCCACGGAGGGCAGCAATCAGCTGAAATCGAGGGTCTTTTCGACCGATTTCAGTTCGTGGCGGGCCATGGCCAGGTTGGACTTGCTGCGATCCAGAACCACGTACAGGAACAGCAGCGGGTTGCTTTCCAGCGGGCGGATCAGGTGGTACTGGCTGGTCAGGGTGATCAGCACGTCCTCGATGCTGTCGGACAGGCCCAACGACTCGGCCACGCGGCGCTTGGCACGCACCACTTCGGTGTTGCCGGCAGCGGCCAGCTCAAGATTGATGTTGCCGCCGCCAAGCATGGCCAGGGCCATGCCGCTGTCGCTGTCGACCAGTGCGGCGCCGACGAAACCGGCGATGCCGTTGAGTTTTTCCAGGGTGAAGCTGGGCATGAAAATCCTTTTGAGTTCCAGGGAAAGCACACGGAAACAGCGCAGGCTGGCCTGCGCAGACGAGGTCATACAGGGGCAGTCAGGCCGTGCGGGCGTCCAGCACCGGCAGCAGCCGCTGCGCACATTCGCGCGCGTGGAACAGCAGCACGGCCAGATTCAGTTCGGGGCGGCCAACGGCGGTCAGCGTCATCGGCCGGGCCGCACAGATGCGGATGAGCACCACATTGCCCATGCGGGTGCAGATGGTGGCGTAGTCGGCGTCGCTGAGCTTGAGCTCCCGCGAGACGGTCTCGCCGAGCGTCAGGAATGAATTGGCCATGGCCGCGATGCGGCGACCATCGGCATCCAGACTTGACGCCTCGGCAATGGCACGGCCATCGGCGGTGGACAACATCAGCAGGCTCAGGCTGCTTTCGCGCTCACGCGCCTGCGCGAATACCGCCTCGATGGCGGTCACGTCATACATCGAGCTGGCAGCAGGCGCTTCGCCCTGCGGGCGGACCAGCTGGTGGATCGTACTGCGCTGCACGGTCATCTCCCCTGCGGACCACCTGTGCGATCCATGCGAAACAACGAAGTCAAGCGGTTACGTCGTAAAGTGTGAAATCTAGCACGTAAACGCTTTCATCCGGCCAAACAGTGGCTTAATGGTTTCGCCTGTTACTACCGTCAAGTGTTTGACGGTGTTGAGGGTTTTTGCCGACTGAGACGCGTGGGCAAGATGGTCGCTGGCCGTCTTGAACCCCAATTCGCAGGCAAGGGCGCGACTGCGTTAGAATCCACCGCGCCCCACGGCACGCAGCACCCATGCCGCTTTAGCTCAGTTGGTAGAGCAACTGTCTTGTAAACAGTAGGTCATCCGTTCGATTCGGATAAGCGGCACCACTCCCGGCCTCATCAACGCTGCTGATCCCTCAGGAACAGCCAGGTAATCAGCGTCGCGTCCGGTCCCTGCGGGTCGGTGAACGGCAGGCCCGAGGTGCTGCCGCTCCACGCATGCCCCATGCCCTGCACCACGTAGTGCTGCACCAGGGTGCGGCCGCCGTACTGGTAGCTGTAGACCGTATAGGCATGCCCGCCCGGCACCTGCCCATTGAGGATGCTGGTCGGCGCGGTGCCCACCGAATCGTTGTCCAGGCCGTCGTCGGCCAGATCGTTGGTCTGCAGGAACTGGCGTACCGCCTGTTGGCCGTTCACCGGGTTCACCGTGGTATCGGCGCTGCCATGGAACACCAGCACCGGCAGCGGTCGTGGCGACGGCGATCCCGAACACTGCCACGCCAGTCGCCCGTTGCTGTCCGGGGAGTAGATGCTGCCGGCCAGCAGCGCATAGGCACTGCCCGATACCGTAGTCGCGCCCTTGTACATGCCACCGGCACGTACCGCACCGGCGGCGAACACATCCGAATAGCAGGCCAGCATGATCGAGGTCATCGCCCCGCCAGCGGAGATGCCGGTCACGTAGACCCGTCGCAGATCGACGCTGTAAGCGGATTTCACCGCGTCCACAATGCCGGCCAGGATCGACGCCTCGCCGCTGCCGCGTGCCTGGTGCACCGGCAACTGCCAGTTCCAGCAGCGCCCGCCGTTGGCGGTGATGTTCTGCCGCGGGTACACCACGATGAAGCCTTCGCTGTCAGCCACCTCGTTGAAACCCGACGCCTCGCCCATCAGGTTGGGCCCGGTCACGCAGCCGTGCAGCACCAGCAGCAGGGGCAGCGACTGGCCGGCCTGGTAGCCGGCAGGCACCCACACCTGGTACGCGCAGGCGCGCATCGGTCAACTGGCCGGCCTGCTGACGTCGCTGGGCGTGAAGCCGGGCGATACCGTGGCAGTGATGGACTGGGACAGCAACCGCTACCTGGAAAGTTACTTCGCCGTGCCGATGCTGGGCGCAGTGCTGATGATGGTGAACATCCGCCTGGCACCGGAACAGATTGCCTACACGCTGAACCACAGCGGGGCGCGGGTGATCCTGGCCAACCGCGATTTCCTGCCGTTGCTGGACGCGCTGCACGAACAACTGCCGGACCTGCACACGCGCATCCTGCTGGATGACGAGGACGGCGCGCTGCCGGCCGGGTTCGCCACCGAATATAAAGCCGGTCTACGCGCGGCCACGCCGGTCACCTGCTTCCCCGATTTCGACGAGAACACGCGCGCCACCGTGTTCTACACCACCGGCACCACCGGCCTTCCCAAGGGGTGTGCTTCAGCCACCGGCAACTGGTGCTGCATTCACTGGCGGCCATCGCCGCGCTGGGCAGTGCCGCCGGCCAGGGGCGCCTGCATCGTGACGATGTCTACATGCCGATCACGCCCATGTTCCATGTGCACGCCTGGGGCGTGCCCTATGTGGCCACCCTGATGGGCATCAAGCAGGTCTACCCGGGGCGCTACCTGTCGGCACGGCTGCTGCAGCTGATCGCCCGCGAACAGGTGACCTTCTCGCATTGCGTGCCGACCATCCTGCACATGCTGCTGGAGCACGCGGATGCAGCGCAGGCTGACCTGCGCGGCTGGAAGGTGATAATCGGCGGTGCGGCGCTGCCGCGTGCGCTGGCCCAGCAGGCGCTGGCGCGCGGCATCGATGTGTTCGGCGGCTACGGCATGTCCGAAACGTGTCCGCTGCTGACCCTGGCGCAGATCGACCCCGACGCAGTGGCCGATGCGGATCAGGAGCTGTCACTGCGCACCAAGGCGGGCATTCCCGTGCCGCTGGTCGAGCTGAGGATCGTGGATTCAAAGATGCAGGACGTTGTCCACGACGGCAACGCCACCGGCGAGGTGGTGGTGCGCGCGCCGTGGCTGACCCAGGGCTACCTGCACAACCCCGAGGCATCGGCGGCGCTGTGGGCGGGCGGCTACCTGCATACCGGTGACATCGGCAACATCGACAACGGTGGCTACCTGCGGGTGACCGACCGCATCAAGGATGTGATCAAGACCGGCGGTGAGTGGATCTCGTCGCTGGCGCTGGAAGACATCATCGCGCTGCGCCCGGCGGTGATCGAGGTGGCGGTGATCGGCATTGCCGATGCGAAGTGGGGTGAGCGGCCGCTGCCGTTGGTGGTGCGGCAGGCCGGCGGCGAGGTCAGCGAAGCGGAGATCATCGAACTGGTGGCCGCGCGCAGCCGCAGCGGCGACATTTCCCGCTATGCGATTCCCGAACGGGTGCGCTTCGTGGCAGCCCTGGAGCGCACCAGTGTGGGCAAGATCAACAAGAAGAAGCTGCGCAGCCTGCACGACCCGGATTCGGTGACGCCCCCGCAGTGAGTGCCGCATCCGGGCGGCGCTACGCCACTGCACGTTGCCGCCGGGCCGAAGAACAGCGTTCACGCACGCATCACGCCTGTGCCCCCGACCGAATTGCATACTCGCGCCATCTGCCCGCTCCGGGCCAACCCGGGAATCGACCATGCCTCGTAGGACGTTGCCTCTCGTTGTCGCTGTGCTGGGTACTGCGCTCACGACTCCTGCGCTGGCCGCCGTGCCGTTCCTCAATGCGCGCTGTCCGGGCGGCATCGACGTGCACGCCGACGCAGGCGGGCCGGTCTACGTGCAGGGGCGGCAGACCACCCTGAAGCACGTGAATGACCGCTACGCCGAAGCGCGTGATGCGCAGAGCGGGCTGACGGTGTCCATCAGCACCGGCGACGATGGCACGCCGCAGGTCAGCTACACCGGCCGCAATGGGGTCAACGGCATCTGCCAGGTCAGCGACAGCGCGGCAGCACCGCCGCCGTCGCCCGCGCACCGGCACGACACCGACGGCGATGCCGCATTGCCCAACGAGGTCACCTGCGAATCCACCGACCAGCGCCAGGTGTCGTGCGACATGAACACCCGTGGCGCCGTGGAAGTGAGCCGTCAGCTCAGCCGCACCCGCTGCGAGCAGGGCGTGAACTGGGGCCTGTCGCGGCAGTCGGTATGGGTAAGTGGCGGCTGCCGCGCCGTGTTCCGCAACACCTCCAGCGCGCCCCGCGCCGCACCCGCTGGCGATACTGCGCTGGAATCGTGCAATGCGCGCAAGGGCGACCAGGGCACGCTGGTCACCCAGGTGCCGGTGGGCAGCGATTACCAGGAACTGATCATCGATTATTCCGATGGCCGCTTCCTGTGCATGCTGCGCAACAACGGGCAGGTGCAGAGCCTGACGCCGGTGCGCCGTCGCTGATCAGCGAGCTCTGACCGAGAGCTGGAACCGTAACGTAGTGTGCTGTATGAAATTCGAGAGGCGGTGACAGTTATCTCCATTGATGAATACTGCCCTGACGAGCGGTGATTCTTGCCTATGGATCACCGCAAAAGTGCTGAGGGTCAATTCTCCCGGGTGGGGTTCTTGGTCTTCGGCGGATTGAGAGGGCCAACGGTGACGTTGCCACTGCCTCCGCCGCAGCTTCCATGGCAGCCGCCGCCGACGGGTGAGCCGCCCCTCCCGCCACCGCCTTGACCTGCTCCTGACCCACCTCCTGATCCTGTACCACCAGCTGCCGGGGACGTGTTCGCGATCGGCTCACGCGAGGTTCCATTCCAGTCGATGCTGTCCGTCATCTGGTACGTAACGCAGTACGAATTGCTGCATACAATGATCTTGGAGCCAGGTTGGACTGATTCTCTGAAGGTCCCCCGGTTGTTCCGGTTTGTTACTTGTGTGTACCTGATCAGAAACGCCTTCGTGGCGCCATCCGGGATGGGGGTTTGTCCGCCGCAGTCCGCGCAGGAAACGGGGCCGAACACACTTGATGACCCGCCGATTGGCCAAGTGGCATAGGCGAGCGGTAGCGCCGCCCCCACCACCACGACGGCTGCAAGCGTCAGGAGCGTCTTGCTCTTCACTCTGTTCATTCTGGAATCTCAACTGAAAGTTTGTGAGCTCAGCCGGTCAGTCACAGCACGAGCGGTAGATGGCTCTGGATAGCTCCTGTGAGCGACCAAACTGATCCACGTCCATACCCATGGACAATCTCTTTACCGACTCCCTGGAATAGTCATTGGGGTTCGCGCGATGCAAGGCCATCCAGTAGGCAAGGCTCTTCTCCCTGGATCTTGTGGCGACAATTCCCCTCTCGTAGATAGTGGCGAGGGCTTCAATGGAATCCACGTTGCCCTGCGACGCGGAATCCTTCAGGTAGTCCACTACGTTGCGGCGATACTCGACCAGCTTTTCCGGGTCTGAAAGGACGTCACGCAACGTGCCAATGGCGGCCTGTGGGTTCTGCGCGTACACGAGCCGAGCTTCAATCGACCCCTGTGCGGCGGCCAACGCGAGCCAGTTCACCGCAAGGATGTCCTGCCTCGCAGCGAGGGTCTGGCAGTTCTCGATTTCCTGTTCAATTCGCTTCGAGAAGTTCGCGCCGAGGCCAATTGACGCATATGCCCTGTACTCGCTGTCATCGCCCGGGTCGAGCGCCTGCTTGCAGCTGGAAACCCGCGAATGTATCAGGTAGCTCGCCTGCGCATCCCCTGCTTTCGAATTTTCCAACTGATCCTCGATGAACTGCACGGCATCGCCGTGGAAATCGGATTGCGTCATTTCAATTCGGAATGCCCTGCGGCCCAGCGCGATCTGAGACGCTGCTGCATTGTGCTTCGGGATCTCGCTGCCCTGCTGCTGGAGTTGGGGGGCGGGTGCCGGGGCGTTGTGCTGCACGTTGCCCGCCGATGTGCTCTTGTGGAACGGCTTTTAGACGATTGCCAACGTAACGACTGCGATGGACGCGGCGGCGACTACTGCGAGGTATGAGTAGGTGTTTGACAATAGAGACCTCCACGCCCTGAGCAGATTGAATGTTCCGGCGGGCGAGTGTTCCGCCGGTTGTATGGATGCATGTCCCACACAGGGCACACTGTGCGGGGACGGCGGGTGTACCGGCCTGGTGCCTGGTGAACCGGTAAATGGCGATAGCGAGGGGATTGTTCGCAGCGATTGCTGGGCGGGTATAGAGTCATATGCGTCATCGCCCCGTCACGCCTAAGGTCCCTGCAAACGCGTCAGGCCGAGAAAGTGATGCACGGCAGCAGTCGGTGGCACGTGCTCCTGCTGCACCGCCGCGAGTGGTGTCACACGCCTCTGGCTAGACTGGGCTTCTTTTTCGCTCGCAGGAGGCACCCATGGCCCATCCCATTTCCGTCACCCTCATCGGCGTACCCACCGACGTGGGCGCGGGTCATCGCGGGGCGCGGCTGGGGCCGGAAGCCCTGCGCGTGGCGGGCCTGCCGGAGGCGCTGGCCGCGCGTGGCGTGGACGTGCGCGACCTGGGCAACCTGGACGGTCCGCGCAATCCGTGGACCGCACCGGTGGCCGGCTACCGCCACCTGGATGAAGTGGTGGCCTGGAACCGCGCGCTGATGGACGCCAGCTACGCCGAACTGCAGGCCGGGCGCATGCCGATCATGCTGGGCGGCGACCACTGCCTGGGCATCGGTTCGATCACCGCCGTGGCGCGCTGGTGCCGCGAGCAGGGCAAGACCCTGCGCGTGCTGTGGCTGGATGCGCATTCGGATTTCAACACCAGCGATGTCACCCCGTCGGGCAACATCCACGGCATGCCGGTGGCCTGTCTTTGCGGTCTGGGCCCGGACGAACTGACCCGGCTGGGCGGCAGCGCCCCGGCCATCGCCCCCACCCAGGTGCACCAGATCGGCATCCGCTCGGTGGACCCGGACGAAAAGCGCCTGATCAAGACCCACCGCGTCGATGTGTACGACATGCGTTACATCGATGAGAACGGCATGAAGCGCACGGTGGAAGCGGCGCTGGCGGGTGTCGATGAAAACACCCATCTGCATGTCAGCTTCGACGTGGATTTCCTGGACCCCAGCATTGCCCCCGGCGTGGGTACCACCGTGCCGGGTGGGGTGAACTACCGCGAGGCGCAGCTGGTGATGGAAATGATTGCCGACAGCGGCCGTATGGGCTCGCTGGACATCGTGGAACTGAACCCGCTGCTGGACAACCACAACACCACCGCCGAGCTGGCCGTGGACCTGGTGGAGAGCTTGTTCGGCAAATCCACCCTGATGCGGGACTGAGCCTGCCTGCCGCAGTCTGAATGGCCCGTTGCGCCGTTCACACCCGCTCCACGCCGTTGCCGCCAGATTGCACGTCAAGCGACGGCGGTGCCTTCGGGTACCGCCGCCAACCGACAGAATCCGACCCGCGATGTGCGCGGTGTAGCGGCCAACCCAAGGAGAAGCTCATGAAGCGTGTAGTTGCCCTGATGCTGTTGTCGATGTTCTCGGTGGCCATGCTGTCCGGCTGCAATACCGTTGCCGGCGCCGGCAAGGATGTGCAGAAGGCTGGCGAAAAGGTCGAGGATGCCGCCAAGGGCAACTGAGCCCGCGGTGGTGCGACACACGGAAAGGCCGGGCATGTCCCGGCCTTTTTCGTGCGCGCGTGCAGGCATCATGCACGGCGCTGGGTAGTGAACCATTCAAGCAGGTGAGCATGCTTTTCATGGCGGGTTGACCGCTGTTCAACGGGCAGTGCGCGAAGCTGGAGCCACGGTAAGAACGCCGTTGCAACCAAGGATTCCAGCAATGAACAAAGACATCATTTCCGGCAAGTGGTCGCAGCTGAAGGGCAAGGCCCAGGCCAAGTGGGGCGATCTGACCAACGATGATTTCGATGTGGCAGAGGGCAACGCTGAGTATCTGGCCGGCCGTCTGCAGGAACGCTATGGCTGGGCGAAGGACCGTGCCGAGAAGGAAGTCAGCGAGTTCTCGGACAGCGTGCGCAAGGATTATCCGGACTTCAGGTAAGTCCCGCGCTCATAGCCCTGAGCGTCCCCCGCAGCCCGACGCCCGTACCGCTATGGTGCGGGCGTCGTGCTGTGTGCGCTCAGCGCGTCGGCGGATCGGGCACGTAGCGGTTGGGAAAGGCCTGCGGTTCCTGTGGCAGGCGCGACGGTGCATCCAGGCGGATGCCGCGTGCGCGCAGGTTGCGGGCACTGTCGTAGCGCAGCTGCACCACCTGGGCGGGCGTGCGGCTGGCACGCTCGAACTGGGTGTCGCGGGCCTGCGAATACTCGCGCTCGCCATGGCCTGTGCCCAGTGCCGGTGCTTGGCTGCGCGCCTTGCTGGACGTGCTGCGTTCCATGCGGCTGGCGGTGGCATCGGCCGCTGCCGATTCGGCTGCAGCGGCGGGTGCGGCGGGTGCGGCGGGGGCCGGCAGCGGCACATGGCGCAACGGCGGCCGCGGGCTGGGGCGCCAGCGGTAGGCCTCTTCGAACACCGCCATGCCGACCACCCCGATGTTGTCCGGCCGACCGGTGCGGCTGGCGTAGCTGCCGCCGGGGCTGCTGAAGACGAACTGGGCCACCTCATCCTGGCTCTTGCGCCAGCCGGTGATGTCGGCACTCTGGCCCGGATTGAGCACATAGCCGGTCTGCGACGGGTCGGCATCCTCGCCGGAGATGGCATTGATGCCATCCACCGACAGCACCACCAGCACCCGCCGTGGGCTGTCGTTGTACAGGCGAACGGCATAGCGGTGGCCGCGTTCCCCCGCCACCCAGCGCTGGCCATCGGCGGCGTAGCTGCGCAGTTCGGTATCGCGGTCGCGGTCCACCAGCACCATGCGCACTGGCTGTTGCGGGTAGGGGGCCGACGGTGGCGGGGCGGGCCGGAAGCCGGCCAGGGGCAGGATCAGCAGCAGGGGCAGCAGGCGCTTCATGGCAGGTCTCCGGTGGGCTCGAGTGAACAAACGCGTGGCCAGCCACGACGGGGTTGGCCCGGCACGCGGTAAACTGGCCCCGTTCATCGAAGGTTTCCGCACGCAGTCATGACGACCCGAGTCCTTACCGGCATCACCCCCTCCGGCACGCCCCACCTGGGCAATTACGTTGGCGCCATCCGCCCGGCGATCGCCGCCAGCCGCGCGCCGGATATCGAAAGCTTCTTCTTCCTGGCCGACCTGCACAGCCTGATCAAGGCCCAGGACCCGCAGCGCACCCAGCGCGCGACCCTGGAAATCGCCGCCAGCTGGCTGGCCTGCGGCCTGGACCCGGAACACGTGTGGTTCTACCGGCAGAGCGATATCCGCGAAACCACCGAACTGATGTGGTTCCTGACCGCCATCGCCAGCAAGGGCATCCTCAACCGTGCCCATGCCTACAAGGCCGCAGTGGACAAGAACCGCGAGGAAGGCGTGGATGAAGATGCTGGCGTCAGCGCTGGTCTGTTCATGTACCCGGTGCTGATGGCCGCGGACATCCTGATCTTCAAGGCCCACCAGGTGCCGGTCGGCCGCGACCAGATCCAGCACATCGAAATGGCGCGCGATTTCGCCCAGCGCTTCAATCACGTGTACGGCAAGGAGTACTTCCCGCTGCCCGAGGTGGTGATCGACGAACAGGTGGCCACCCTGGCCGGTCTGGACGGCCGCAAGATGAGCAAGAGCTACCACAACACCATTCCGCTGTTCGCCCCGCGCGAAGAGCTGAAGAAGCTGGTGTTCTCGATCCTGACCGATTCGCGCGCACCGGGCGAACCGAAGGACACCGAAGGTTCGGCGCTGTTCCAGATGTACCAGGCCTTCGCCACCGCCGAGCAGACTGCCGCGTTTGCCCAGGCCTTTGCCGAGGGTATCAGCTGGGGCGATGCCAAGCAGCAGTTGTTCGAGCGCATCGACAGCGAACTGTCGCCGCTGCGTGAGCGTTACAACGCGCTGATGGCCGAGCCGGAAAAGATCGAAGCGCTGCTGAAGCGCCGCGGCCAGCAGCTGCGCGAACAACTGGCCATCCCGCTGTTGGACGAACTTCGCCACGCTGTCGGCCTGCGCGATCTGTCCAGCGCCGGCGACATCGCCAGCGAAGATGCCGGCGTGTCCCGCGTGGCACCGCCGCTGTTCAAGCAGTACCGTGAAAAGGACGGCCGTTTCTACTTCAAGCTGACCGCCGGTGACGGCACGCTGCTGATCCAGAGCGAAGGCTTCGACTCGCCGCGCGATGCCGGCCAGCTGATTGCCGTGCTTAAGCAGGCTGAGCAGGGCGACGCGCTGCAGAGCGAGCTGTTCAAGCTGGAAGCCGACGTAGAGGCCGTGCTGGCCGCACTGGCGGCGCTGCGCGCCGAATAAAGTGGCCCTTGTAGAGTCGAGCTTGCTCGACTGCTGTTGATCCGCCAGTCGAGCATGGCTCGACTCTACAAAAGGGCCGTCGAGCACGCTCGACGCTACGTACCACGTGCAAAGATAGGGGGAGTCTGCAATGGCCTGGTTGTCGCTGCTGCTGTTCCTGCCATGGTTCCTGCTGCTGGGCAGCCTGTTCTGGCTGTTCCCGCGCCAGCCGCGCAGCCTGCGGCGGCGCGTGTTCGACAGCGCCAGCCTGGTGCTGGCCTTCCTGCTGAGCATTCTGGCCATGCTGTGGGGCCACCATATCGGCCTGGTGCAGGCCGGTGCCGGCCCCATCTGGGCGCAGGTGCTGGCCGTGCTGTACGCCTACGGCGCCTTCCTTGCGGTACTGGTGCTGGCACTGCTGCTGCGGCCCAGGTGCCTGGAAAGGTAGCGTCGACCGTGGGTCGACTGCCGTTGCCGTTCGTAGAGTCGAGCTCGCTCGACTGCTGTTGCCGTTGCCGTTTGTAGAGTCGAGCTCGCTCGACTGCCGTTGCCCGGTCAGAAGAGCAGTCGAGCAAGCTCGACTCTACCGGTGCAGTCTCCGACCAAAGCCGCATCGAACCGGTCCCCTGCGGCGGCCTACCATGGGCGTCTGTTCCGCCATCTGCCAGGTGCGTGCCGATGACCGCCGACCCCAGCATCCACACCATCGATACCGGATTCCAGCGGGCGCAGTTCGATGCCGCCTACCTGATCGTGGAAAACGGTCGTGCCGCCTTCGTCGATTGCGGTACCGGCCTGTCGGTACCTGCGATGCTGCAGGCACTGGCCGATGCCGGCCTGGGCCCGGAAGCGGTGGACTGGCTGCTGCTGACCCACGTGCACCTGGACCACGCCGGTGGCGCCGGTCTGCTGATGCAGCAGCTGCCCAACGCCCGTGCCGTGCTGCACCCGCGCGGTGCACCGCACATGATCGATCCCACCCGGCTGATTGCCGGCGCCACCGCGGTGTACGGTGCCGAGGAAATTGCACGCAGCTATGGCTGCATCGAGCCCATCGCCGAACACCGCGTGGTGGTGGCCGACGATGGCCACCGCATCGATCTGGCCGGCCGCGAACTGCTGCTGCTGCACACTCCCGGCCATGCCCTGCACCACTACTGCGTGTGGGATGCGCGCAGCCGCAGCTGGTTCACCGGCGATACCTTCGGCATTTCCTACCGCGAACTGGACAGCGCGAAAGGCGCCTTCATCTTCCCCACGTCCTCGCCTGTGCAGTTCGACCCCGAGGCGATGAAGGCGTCGATCCAGCGCATGCTGGGCTACCACCCGCAGGCGATGTACCTGACCCACTACGGGCGGGTGCAGCAGGTGCCGACGCTGGCCGCAGACCTGATCGAGCAGATCGATGCCATGGCCACCATCGGCCGCCAATGCGACGGCCGGCCCGATCGCCATCGCTGCCTGCTGGCGGCATTGCAGGCGTTGTACCTGGAACGCGCGCAGGCGCATGGCTGCGCGCTGGACCAGGCTGCGGTGGCCGAGGTGCTGGCCATGGATATCGAATTGAACGCGCAGGGCCTGGCCTGCTGGCTGGACCGCGTGCGTCGCTGAACGCAACGCACGCCGTCATCGCACTGTCACGCTACACTGGGGGGCATCCCCCTTCCTGCCGTGGTATTGCCGTGAATCCGATGCGCGTGTTGCTGCTGTCGTCCTGCCTGTTCGTCGGGGGCCTGGCCCATGCAGCCAACGACCTGCCCGGTGGCGGCATCGATCCGCAGGCGCTGTCGCGCCACGTGCGTGTGCTGGCCTCGGACGAGTTCGAAGGCCGCGCCCCGGCCACGCCCGGCGAAGAGCGCACCGTGCAGTACCTGATCGAACAGTTCCGCAGCTATGGCCTGCAACCCGGTGGCGCCGATGGCAGCTGGGTGCAGCCGGTGCCGCTGGTGCGTGCGCAGCTGGAAGGCGCGGCCAAGGCCAGCCTGGCGCTGAAGGGCGGTACGCGTGCGCTGGTGAACGGTGAGGACGTAACCCTGCAGAGCCTGCAGCCGCGCAAGCGCGTGCAGATCAAGAATGCGCCTCTGGTGTTCGTCGGCTATGGCATTGATGCCCCGGAACGCCACTGGAACGACTACAAGGACGTGGACCTGCACGGCAAGATCGCCGTGGTGCTGATCAACGATGCCGACTTCGAGGCCGATGCGCCGGGCGCGTTCGACGGCAAGGCGGTGACCTACTACGGCCGCTGGACCTACAAGTTCGAGGAAGCCGCGCGCCGTGGCGCCGAAGGCGTGCTGATCGTGCACGAGACCGCGCCGGCCGCCTACGGCTGGGCCACGGTGAAGAGTTCGGGCACCTCGCCGCTGTTCGACATCGAGCGCAGCAACGCCGAGGCGATGGCCCAGCACACGCCGCTGCGCGGCTGGATGCAGCGTTCGCTGGCCGAGGCGATCTTCGCCGATGCCGGCCTGGATTTCGACGCCGAGAAGCGCAAGGCCATGCAGGCCGATTTCCGCCCGGTGCTGCTGGACAACGCGCGGCTGAGCACGGAGTTCGCACTGAAGCGCGAGCAGGTGGTCACCCGCAACGTCGTGGCCAAGCTGCCCGGTGGCGAGCATGGCGATGAAGCGGTGATCTTCTCGGCGCACTGGGATGCCTTCGGCATCGGCCAGCCTGACGCCACGGGCGACCGCATCCGCCGTGGTGCGATCGACAACGCCACCGGCGTGGCCACCGTGCTGGAACTGGGCCGGGTGTTCGCGGCCGGCCCGCAGCCGCAGCGCACGCTGTTCTTCGTGGCCCTGACCGCTGAAGAAAAGGGCCTGCTGGGCGCCAGCTACTACGCGGCCCACCCACTGGCACCGCTGGAAAAGACCGCCGCCGTGCTGAACATCGAAATGTTTAGCCCCGACGGTGCCACTCGCGACATTGCCTCGTGGGGCAAGGGCCGCGTGTCGCTGGAAGGAGATCTGGAGCGCGTCGCCAAGGCCCGTGGCCGCAGCTACAGCCCGGACCCCAATCTTGAAGCCGGCTTCTTCTACCGCGCTGACCACTTCGCCTTCGCCCGCCTGGGCGTGCCGGCCATCACCATCGGCCCGGGCCTGGACAAGCTGGAAGGCGGCGTGGAAGCCGGCCGCGCGCTGCGCGAGAAGTACTTTGCCGATTGCTACCACCAGGCCTGTGATGCCTGGACCCCCAGCTGGGACCCGGCCGGCCATGCCGCCGACACCTTGCTGGTGTACGACCTGGGCGCCGAGCTGGCCAACAGCCGCCGCTGGCCGACCTGGGAAGAAGCCTCGGAGTTCCGAGGCGCCCGCGACAAGAGCGAAGCGGCCCGCCGTTGAGGGTAGTGCCGGCCGCTGGCCGGCAATCCGGTACGACGACGGAGGTAGAGTCGACTGTCAGTCGACTCTACCCAGCCGTGCTCATCGGCGCCGGCGCAGCAGCTTCCATGCGCCCCAGCCGCTGGCGGCAAGCGCGGCCAGATAGCACACCACCATCGTGCGCAGGCCCACCGGGTGCAGCACCTGGCCGCGCGGGTTGCTGCTGATCGCCAGGGAGCTGTGGCCACTGCCCAGGTCGACCGCCAGTTGCAGCACCAGCGCGGCAGCGAACACCAGTAGCGCTACCCCGAAGCCGATGCGCGGCCATGAAGCCTGCGCGCTGGGGCGGCGCAGCAGCCAGGCCAGTGCCGTGGCTGCGGCAAGCGCCGCCGCGATCCACATCAGCGGCGACGCCGGAGACGCAGCAGCCACCGGCATTGCGCCGGTGGCTGCCATCAGAACCGCACCGTTACTTGCGGGTGCCGTCGAGCCAGTTCGGGCCCTTGTTGGTGAGGAAGAAGACATAGACCACCAACGATACCGCGATCGTGGCGGTTACGTAGATGGCGAACCAATCCACGTGGCCGGTCTTCAGCGCGCCCTGGTACAGCAGCGGCGCGGTGCCACCGAACAGCGAATTGGCCAGCGCGTAGCCCAGGCCCACGCCAAGTGCACGCACATGGGCGGGGAACAGTTCGGCCTTCACCACGGCGTTGATGGAGGTGTAGCCGGTGAGGATGACGAAGCCCAGCGCCAGGGTCAGGAAGGCGAGGGTGGCATCGTGCTGATGCGGCAGCTGGGTGATCAGGTACCAGCTGTACAGCACGCCGCCCACCCCGAAGAACACCAGCAGGCTCTTGCGGCCGATGATGTCCGACAGCCAGCCGCCGACCGGCTGCAGCACCATCAGGAACGTCAGCACGCCCAGATTGACCAGGGTGGCGGTCATCGGGTCGTCGGCGGCGAACGCGCTCTGGATCATCTTCGGGCCGTTCACCGAGTAGGTGTAGAAGGCAATGGTGCCGCCGGCGGTGATCAGGAAGCACAGCAGCAGCGGGCGCCACTGGTGCACGAACAGTTCGTACATGGAACCGGACTTCTTCGCCTTGCCTTCGCGCGCGGCCTCGATCGACGATTCTTCCATCGTCTCGTCCATGCCACGGCGCAGCCAGAAGACCACCACGGCAGCGATACCGCCGATGCCGAAGGCGATGCGCCAGCCGAACTCGGAGATTTCCGGCTTGCCCCAGACGCTCAGCATCAGGAACAGGGTGAGCTGGGCCAGCACATGGCCACCGACCAGGGTGACGTAGTGGAACGAGGACAGGAAGCCGCGGCGGCCGGGAATGGCGGCCTCGGACATGTAGGTGGCGCTGGCGCCGTACTCACCACCGGTGGCGAAGCCCTGCAGCAGGCGCGCGAACAGCAGGATGATCGCCGCCCAGATGCCGATGCTGGCCGCGGTGGGGGTGATGGCGATCAGGAACGAGCAGACGGCCATCAGGGTGACCGACACGGTGAGCGCCAGGCGACGGCCATGGCGATCGGCGAAGCGGCCGAAGAACCAGGCACCGATGGGGCGCATCAGGAACGTGGCGGCGAAGATCGCCCACACGTACAGGGTGGAGTTCTTGTCTTCGGGCGAGAAGAACTGCGATTCGAAGTACACGGCGAACACCGAGTACACGTAGACGTCATACCACTCCACCAGGTTGCCGGCGGAGCCTTTGAGGGTATTGGAGATCGACCGGCGCAGCGCGGCGCCGTCGGTGCTGGGGACAGCGGAATGGGACGTGGTGCTCATCCGGTTGGGGATCCTCGATGCGGCGCTTCCGTGCGGGAAAGATCGGTGCCAGCCGCGCGCGGGGCGCTGGCGGTCAGCCTCCTGGGTACTGCATCCCATGTCAACGCCAGGTGCCGGAAGGGGCGGGCAGGGCATGGGGACCGCACAGGGTGACAGCAGGAGGAGGAAGGGGCCATAGCTAGATCGTCGTACGTAACGCAGCCGAACCCTCTAGAATCCGGCTTCCCCCGGCTTTCTGGTGCGTCATGTCGGCTCCCCCTGTTTCTTCTGCGGCTGCCCCCCGGGGTGGCCTTGTTGCGTTGGCGTTGCTGCTGGTCTACGTGGTCTGGGGGTCCACTTACCTGGGCATTGCCAAGGCCCTGCACGGCGGCGCGCTGCCGCTCACCATGGTCTCCGGCAGCCGCTTCATCATTGCCGGTGGGTTGATGTACCTGGCCCTGCGGGTGTTCTGGAAGCTGCCCCGGCCGACCCTGCGGCAGTGGCGCAATCTGGTCATCATGGGCGTGACCATGCTGGTGCTGGGCAACGGCATGGTGGTGCTGGCCGAGCGTGAGGTGTCGTCGGGCCTGGCCGCCACTGCGGTGGCCTCGGTGCCGCTGTGGATGGCGCTGTTTTCCGCGCTGCGTGGCCAGCACGCCAGCCGCGGCGAGTGGCTGGGCATCGCGGTGGGCTTCGTTGGCGTGGTGTGGCTGAACGCGGGCAGCAGCCTGACGGCTTCACCGACGGGGCTGGTGCTGCTGCTGATCGCGCCCATCGGCTGGGCGTTCGGTTCGGTCTGGGCGCGCGGGCTGGATCTGCCCGGCCCGTTCATGACCGCCGCCGGACAGATGGTGTGCGGCGGCGTGCTGCTGGTGCTGATCGGCCTGGCCGTGGGCGAGCGCCCGAACACGCTGCCCGATACCGGTGGCCTGCTGGCGATGGCCTACCTGTGCGTGTTCGGCTCCATCGTGG
This sequence comes from Stenotrophomonas sp., assembly GCF_032056425.1. Classification (GTDB taxonomy): domain Bacteria; phylum Pseudomonadota; class Gammaproteobacteria; order Xanthomonadales; family Xanthomonadaceae; genus Stenotrophomonas. The sequence continues at coordinate 58,391 of NZ_DAMBCN010000015.1, read as the reverse complement.
CCTTCACCGCCTATGTGTGGCTGCTGCACAACGTGCGCCCGGCGCTGGCCGGCAGCTACGCCTACGTGAACCCGGTGATCGCGGTGCTGCTGGGCGCGGCATTGAATGGCGAGCGCTTCGGCTGGCGTGATTTCCTGGCCATGGCGGTCATCCTGCTGGGCGTAGTGGTGCTGACCATGGCCCGGACCCGAAAGAAATGAGCATGAACACGTGAGCATGGACGAGAAAGAACAACGCCGCGGCCTATTGGTTACCGCCTCCACCTTCGTGCTGTGGGGGCTGGTGCCGGTGTATTGGCACCTGCTCAACGAGGTGCCGTCGTTCCAGATCATCGCCCACCGCATCATCTGGTCCACCGTGCTGGTGGTGGCCTGGCTGCTGCTGAGCGCACGGCTGGGCTGGTGGCGGAAGATCGCCGCGCAGCCACGCGCGCTGCCGATCCTGGCCGTGTCCAGCCTGACCATTGCCTTCAACTGGGGCCTGTACATCTGGGCGGTGAACGCCGGGCATGTGATCGAAACCAGCCTGGGCTACTTCATCAACCCGCTGGTGAACGTGCTGCTGGGCGTGCTGGTGCTGAAGGAACGGCTGCGCCGCCTGCAGTGGGTGGCGGTGGGCATGGCTGCGGTAGGCGTGGCCTGGCTGACCATCGATGCGGGCACGCCGCCGTGGATCGCGCTGGGCCTGGCCTGTTCGTTCGGGCTGTACGGGCTGTTGCGCAAGCTGGTGTCGGTCGATCCGGTGGCCGGGCTGGGGGTGGAAAGCCTGTATCTGTTCCTGCCGGCGCTGGGCTTTGCGATCTGGGCCGAGAACGGCCACGGCGGTGCGTTCTTCCACGGCTGGGGCTGGCGCAACGACCTGCTGCTGATCTTTGGCGGGGTGGTCACGGCGGTGCCGTTGATCGGCTTCGCCTACGGGGTGAAGCGTATTCCGCTGTCACTGGTCGGCATCCTGCAGTACATCGCGCCGAGCCTGCAGCTGCTGCTGGGCGTGTTCTTCTTCCACGAAGCGTTCGATACCGGCAAGGTGATCGGCTTTGCGGTGATCTGGGCCGGGCTGGTGTTGTTCGTCGGCGAGAACGTGCGGGCGATGCGGGCGGCGAGACGCTGAAAAAGCCGGGGTCAGAGCCCTTCGCGTTGCGAAGGGATCCGACCCCGGTTCCGGCAAAAAAGAACGGCGCCCCGAGGGGCGCCGTTCTGCTTCCATCTCCGGCCAGGAGAGAGTTGGCCGGAACGGGAACGCGGGTGCAGTGCTTAGAAGCGCTGCTGGTACTTCATGTACATGAAACGACCGATGTCGAAGCCGCCGTAGTAGACGAAGCTGCTGTTCGGCTGGCTGTACATGATCGGACCCTGGTGGTCGAACACGTTGTTCAGGCCCAGCGAAACGGTGCCATCCCACGGCAGTGCGTAACGCACCTGCAGGTCGTGGAAGGTGTTCGAACCCACCTTGTTGGTCGGCGAGGCATCGGTGTAGGCCGAGCTGAAGCCCGGAATGTTGCACTCGTCCATGTAGGAGCACTTCTCCTTCATGCTGGAGTAGTAGCGCGCGGTCCAACCGATGCCCAGGTTGCCGTACTGCCAGTCCAGGTTGAAGGTCGAACGCACGCGGAAGTTGCCGCCCCAGCTGGTCAGCTGTTCCACCGGGGTGGTCGCGGCGTTGTCGTTACGCTGCTCCAGGTAGTCGGTGTAGGTGGTGTTCCAGGTGACAGCGAACTTGCCGAACGCGGTTTCCGGCAGGCGGTAGCGCGCGCTGATGTCATAGCCAGCGGTTTCGCGGTAGCCGGCGTTGACCAGCGAACGATCCAGCGCATTGACCTGGCCGTTGCTGCCGCGGGTGAAGCGGCCGCACGCAGCGTCCGAACCCTGCACGTAGCACTGTTCCAGGATGTTGGTGGCCGACTCGCCAACGATGGCGTTGTCGATGCGGATCTTCCACCAGTCCAGGCTCAGGTCCAGGCCCTGCACGAAGTCGGGGCTGTAGACCAGGCCGACGGTCCAGGTCTTGGCGGTTTCCGGCTTCAGGTCCGGGTTGGAACCCGAATTGAAGTCGGTGGTGGCCTGCTGGCCCGGCTTGCTGGCCACGCTGCCATCGCTGTTGAGCTGGCGGAAGTTGGCCGGCACGTTCAGCGCCTTGCAGCGGGCCGCCACGGTGGCGCTGGTGGCGGCGGTGCCGAAGGAGGTATCGCACGGATCGGTGAACGAATCGCGGCTGCTGACGGTGCCGCCGTACAGGTCGTCCACGGTCGGCGCACGGAAGCCGGTGCCGTAGGTGGCGCGCACCAGCAGGCTGTCGATCGGCTTCCACTTCAGGCCGAACTTGCTGTTGGTGGTGGAACCGAAGTTGTTGTAGTCCGAATAGCGACCGGCCACGTCCAGCGACAGTTCACGGGCGAAGGCCATGTCGGCCAGCAGCGGCACCTGCAGTTCCAGATAGACCTCGTTGAGCGAGTAGTCGCCCTGGGTCGGCTGGCCGCTGGTGCCGGCGATCTGGCCGTTCTGCACCATCAGGTCCGGGGTGTAGCGCGCTTCTTCGGTGCGGTGCTCGAAGCCCATGGCGGCCATGATGTCACCGGCCGGCAGCGAGAACAGGGAGCCGGAGATGTTGGCGCTGGCCACCTTGGTGGTGGTCTGGCTCTTGTCCACGAAGCGGGTGAACAGGTAGTCCTGCACGTCCTGGTTGCTGAGCGAGCCCGGGCCGGTGTAGCCCATCGGCGCGGCCGGGTTCCACGGCACGCAGCCGGCGATCACCGCATCGCGGGTACCGCAGTACGCCACGCCGTTTTCGATGAACGACGGGCCCACGGCCAGGTTCACGTTCGGCTGGTACATGCTGCCGGTGCCGACGCGCTCGCCTTCATTGCGGTTGTAGGTGTAGCTGACGTTCCAGTCCCAGTAACGCGAACCGGTTTCGAAGCTGCCTTCCAGGCCCAGGCTGCCACGCTTGGTTTCCAGGTTGTTCTCGGTACCGCGCAGCATTTCTTCGGTGCGGTGCGAGAACAGCACGTCCTGCTGCCACAGGTTGAATGCGCTGTCCTTGGACAGCGCGGCACGGGTGCCGTTGCGCGCCTGTGCCGCGGTGACCGAGTACGGGTAGCCGGCCAGGTGCTTGGTCGATTCGCGCTTGCTGTACATCGCATCGGCAACCAGGCGCAGGTTGTCGGTGAACGAGAAGCCACCGTTGGCGAACACCGAAGTGCGCTCCAGGCCGGTCAGCAGGCTCATGTTGGTCTTGGTGTTGGCACCATCGGCCGGGTTCGGTGCGTGGAAGTTTGCTGCATTGGCCGGGTCACCGCCCGGGCCGACGGTCAGCGCCTTGCCACCCACGGTGACGCTGCCCCAGGGCGTGGTGCCGTTCAGGCCATCGTTGGGGTGGCGCGGGCCATTGACGTAGCGGCTGAACTCGCGCGCGCCGCCCATCACTTCGTCTTCCTTGGTGCGCTCGGCACCCACGCTGAACCAGCCGCGGTCGAAGGTCTTGCCGAAGGTCGCGCTGTAGGAGCGCTTCTGGCCGTCGCCTTCACCGTACTGGCCGACGTAGACGCTGGCTTCGCCACCGTCGAAGTTCTTGCGGGTGATGATGTTGACCACACCGGCGATGGCGTCCGAGCCGTACAGCGCCGAAGCGCCGTCGGTCAGCACTTCCACGCGCTCGACGATGGCCGAAGGGATGGAGGCCAGGTCCGAGTAACCGCCGGCGCTGACGCCCATGCGGCGGCCGTCGATCAGCACCAGGCTGCGTTCCGGGCCCAGGTTGCGCAGGCTGACATACATGCCGCCGAAATCGCGCGAGGAGGTCAGCGAGGACGCGCGGCTCATGCTCGGCGAACCGGCAGCAGTCACGTCCTGCAGGATGTCGGCAACGTTGACGTAGCCCTTCTTCTCGATCTCGGCGCGGTTCAGCGCAACCACCGGCTGGGCGGTTTCGACACTGGCCTGGCGGATGCGCGAGCCGGTGATTTCGATGCGGTCGAGGTTGGTGGTGGTGTCGCCCGCATCCTGTGCGAAGGCGGGGGTGGTGCAGCTGGCAGCAAGCGCGATGACGATGGCGTTGCGCAGCGGGGTGGTCTTCAGGGACATCCGTGAAATCTCGTGTTTCAGAAAAAACATGCGCCCGTTCTGTGGGCGCGGAGGGTGCTGCAAACCAACGTGGGGGGCGCGATTCTAGAGTGTTTTCATTCGTAACTGTTTGTCCCGGCGTGTTACATCGCGCCGAACATGAATGGCAACCAACAATCCACAGGTTGTGTGTGCGCGGCATCACCCGGGGCGTGTTTTGCGTGCGCAGAGGCATCGATAGCGGCACGAAACCGGCAGGCTTGAGTGGCTGCGACAACACGCCGCAGTGCGTATTTGTACGCAGGTGTTCACCCGTTGCGATGCGTCTACCCGCATGAAATGCTCTTCGCGCTGTCATCGAAAACAGGAAACGAAGGAATGATCCAGCTCGAAGAAGCACGCCGTCGCGTGGAGGCTGCACTTGCCAATGGCGATGAGCCGGTTGCCATCACGCATGAGCATGAGGTGGTCGAAGGCTGGCTGTTCTGCTTCCAGTCGTTGCGCTACCTGCAATCCGGCGAGCTCTCCGATGCGCTGGCCGGCAATGGCCCGATCTTCGTCGACCGGCAGACGGGTGAGCAGCACCCGCTGGGCACGGCGTACGCGCCGGAGGAGGTTCTTCGCCAGCATCTGGCCCTGCGGAGCCCGCCATCCGATGTTGCAACGGTGGATTCCTGAGTCCAGGAACGAAAAAGGGACGGAGCCCTCGCTCCGTCCCCCTGCGTGATGCGCAGTCCACCGCTGCGTGATGCTCAGGTTTCGCGCAGCGCCGTGGTGATCGGCAACCGCGCCGCACGCAGGGCCGGGAACAACCCGCCGACCAGGCCGATGCCCAGTGCCCACTTCAATCCGGTCCACAGCAGTTCCGGCGACACATGGAACTTGAACACCACCGCGCTGAAGTTGCTGCCGATCGTGGACACGCTGTAGCCGTTGAACACCAGCCACGCCACGGCGCAGCCCAGCAGCCCGCCCAGCAGCGCCAGCAGCATGGTTTCCAGCATCACCGCGGTCACCACCGGCAGGCTGCGGAAGCCGATCGCGCGCATGGTGGCGATCTCGCGCGCACGCGTGGCCACTGCCGCATACATGGTGTTGAGCGCGCCGAACACCGCGCCCACTGCCATGATCGTGCCGATCACCTTGCCAAGGATGTCGATCAGCTTGGTCAGGCCACCGCCCTGTTTGCTGTAGTACGCACGGGTGGTTTCCACATCCAGCTTCAGGCGCGGATCGGCCGCAACGGCGGCCTTGAACTGCTCGAAGCTGGCCTTGCCTTCGGTGCGCACGCTGATCGACTGCCAGGCACTGCGCTGGTAAGTGGTGGCCAGCGTATCGGCGTCGGTCCACAGCTCCGAATCGTGCGCATCGCCGGTGGCGAACACGCCCACCACGGTCCAGCTCTGGTTGCCCAGGGTCAGGGTCTTGCCCACTTCCATATCGCGGAACTGGCCCTGCGCACCCTGGCCGACCACGATCTCGCGCAGGCCGGCGTTGAACCTGCGGCCCTGCACGATCTTCACCTTGTCATGCACGGCCCAGGCCTGCGGGCCCACGCCGCGGAACTGCGCGTTGACGTCGGTGCCGTCGGCGCGCGAGACCAGGTTCACCACCTGCGACAGTTCCGGTGACAGCAGCGGGCGGCCTTCGCCATCGCGCGCCACGCCGGGCAGGGTGGACAGGGTGGGCACCTGTTCGCGGGTGATGACCGAGTTGGTTTCCGCCTGCGAACCGCCGCGCAGCACGATGGCGGTGGTGTCATCGCCGGTGTTGCTGAGCGTGGCCTGGAAGCCTTCGCCCATGGCCAGCATGGCCACCAGCACGCCGACCACGCCGGCAATGCCGACCACGATCACCGAGGACGCGCCCCAGCGCTGCGGCAGGCTGGCCACGCCGATGCGGGTGGCGGCCAGCGCCAGCCGTCCGCCACGGGTGAGCAGCAGCCACAACGCCAACAGCACCGCCACGGCGAGCACGCCGAACCAGGGCAGGCCGATCCACAGCACCAGGCCCACCGCCAGCAGCAACACGGTGAAGGCGTTGCCGAACCACTTCTTGAGCTTGTTCATGGGGTGTCCTCCTCAGCGACCGGCCAGTGCGTCGACGATCTTCAGGCGCTTGGCGCGCAACGCCGGCAGCAGGCCGACGATGATGCCGATCACCACGATCAGGCCCAGCCCCACCAGCCAGGTGGGCGTGGGGACGTGGGGCGGCAGCATGCCCATGCTCTTCGGCCCGATCGCCGGCAGGATCAGCGCGGCCAGGCCCATGCCGATCAGGCCGCCCAGGCCGATCAGCAGCACCGATTCCACCATCACCAGCGCCAGCACGGTGCTGTCCTTGAAGCCCAGCGTCTTCAGCGTGGCCAGCTCCGGCACGCGTTCGCGCACGGCCTGGGCCATGGTGTTGCCGGTCAGCAGCAGCAGGGTGAAGAACACCGCGCCCATGATCGAGGTCACGATCATGCCGATGTCAGCAAACTGCTTGACGAAGGCCTGCTGGAAGGCCGATTCGGTCTGGGTCTTGGTCTCGTGGTCGGAGTTGGCCGAAATCGCATCGATGGCCTGGGCCACGCGCGAGGCATGGTCCGGGTTGTCCAGGGTGACCGTATACCAGCTCACCTGGTTCTTGATGTAATCGTTGGATTCGTCGAAGTACTTCCAGTTCATCATCAACTGGCGTTCTTCGTTGCCGGCCTGGGCGCGGTCCTTGGAACGGTAGATGCCCTTCAGTTCCAGCGGCCAGTCGTTGCTGCCGCCACGCGGGAAGATGGTGGCCTGCAGCGGAATGGTGTCACCGATCTTCCAGCCGAACTGCTTGGCCAGCGTTTCGCCGACGATGGCGCCGGTGCGGGTCTGCTTCCACTCTTCCAGCTGCGCCGGGTCGATCTGCAGTTCGCGGTAGACATCGAAGTAGTTGGGCGACACCGAGAAGTTGGGGAAGAAGTTCTTCGGGTCCTGGTAGATGCCACCGAACCACATGCCATAGGCCACGTCGCGCACGCCGGCCACCTGGCGCACCTGGGGTTCCAGGCGGATCGGCAGCGACTGGGTGATGGACAGGCGCGAGGCGACGATCAGGCGGTTGGCACCTTCCACGCTGCCGCCGGAATTGAAGGCCACGCGCACCGAATCGAGCATGCCGAACAGCAGGAACGCGGCCACCACCGACAGCAGGGTCAGCAGGGTACGGGTGCGGCTGCGGAACAGCTGCGCCCACACCAACGAGAAGTATTTCATCGCCGTGGCCTCCGTCAGTGGGCCAGCGGCGCGTCGGCCAGCTCGCCCTTGTCCAGGTGCACCGTGTGCGTGGCGTACTCGGCGGCCTTCGGGTCATGGGTAACCATGATGATGGTCTTGCCGTGTTCGCGGTTGAGCTGCTGCAGCAGGCCCAGGATCTCCTCGGCCGACTGCCGGTCCAGATCGCCGGTGGGTTCGTCGCAGATCAGGAAGGTGGGGTCGGAAACGATGGCGCGGGCGATCGCCACGCGCTGCTGCTGGCCGCCGGACAGTTCGTTGGGGCGGTGGCTGCGGCGGTCGGCCAGGCCCACCAGGGTCAGCGCGATTTCGGCATTGCGCCTGCGCTGGGCCGCGCTGAGGTGGGTCAGCAGCAGCGGCAGTTCCACGTTCTTCTGCGCGGTCAGCATTGGCATCAGGTTGTAGAACTGGAACACGAAGCCGACGTGGTGGCTGCGCCAGGTGGACAGCTGGCCGCCGCTCATCTGGTCGATGCGTTCGCCTTCGATGCTGATCTCGCCGCCGCTGGGGTTGTCCAGGCCGCCGATCAGGTTCAGCAGGGTGGTCTTGCCCGAACCGGAAGGGCCCATAAGGGCGACGAAGTCACCGCGGGCGATGTCCAGGTCGATGCCGTGCAGTACCTGCACCTTTTCCGGGCCGCGTTGGTAAGTCTTGGTGATGTTGCGCAGTGAAACCAGGGTCGACATGGGTGGTTCTCCACGGAAGGCGGGAAACGGGTGGGCGCGCCGGCCGCTGGCCGGGGCATGCGTCGAGCGGTGTTGCCGGCGGCGCCACATGGGCGCCAGGCCGTTACTGCGCTTGCTTCACTGTCACCTTGGCGCCATCGCGCAGGGTGTCGGGCGGGCTGACCACCACGCTCTCACCGGCGCTCACGCCCTTCAGCAGCTGGCGGTCCTTGCCCATCGCCTGGCCGGCCTGCACGCTGCGCTGCTGCACGCGGTCGGCGTCGCCCAGCACGAACGCTACCGCCGCGCCGTCGCGCTGCACCACGGCGCCATCCGGCACGCGTACGCCCTGCGGCTTGCTGGCCGAGGCCTGCGGCGCCTGTTCCAGGAAGCTGACCCGCACGCCCATCTCCGGCACGATGCGCGGGTCTTTCACCTTCAGCGCCACGCGGACCTTCACCGTGGCCTTGCCGCGGTCGGCGGTGGGAATGATGGCGATCACCTCGCCCGGAATCTTCCACTCCGGGTAGGCATTGAGCGTGGCTTCCACCGGCATCTTCGGCTGCACGCGGCCGATGAAGGCCTCGCCGACCTCGACTTCGATTTCCAGCGAATCCATGTCGACAATGGTGCCGATGCCGGTGCGGGTGAAGCCGCCGCCCGCAGACAGCGGGGAGACGATCTCGCCCGGCTGCGCGGCCTTGGCGGTGACCACGCCGGAGAACGGCGCGCGCACGATGTTGTTGTCCACGCCCAGGTCGGCAATGGCCAGCTGGTCGCTGGCGACCTTGACGTTGCGCTGGGCCGTTTCCAGCTGGGCGCGCAGGCTGTCGCGCTGGGCGACGGCCTGGTCGTACTGCGAACGCGAGACCAGCTGCTGGCCCACCAGCGCCTGCAGGCGGCGGGCTTCGGCGGCGGCCTGGCGCTGCTGGGCTGCGAGGCCGGCCACCTGCGCACGCGCGGCCTGCACCTGCGACGCCGACAGGCTGCGCTGCGCATCGGCATCGATCGGGTCCAGGGTGGCCATGATCTGGCCTGCCTCCACCCGCATGCCTTCTTCAATCATGACTTCGCGCACCTTGCCGGTGATCTTGGCCGACACCGTGGCCATGCGCCGGGCCACCACGTAGCCACTGGCGTCGAGCACCGAACTGCTGGCGCTGCCCTGCTGGATGGCCACCGCCGGGGCGGTGCTCACTTCCACCGCCGGTTCGCGGCCGAACAGCAGGAAGGCCGCGCCGCCGAGCAGCAGCACCAGCAGCGCCAGCGCGATCCACAGCCAGCGGCGCGAACCGCCGCTACCGCGCGGGGGTGGCGGCGCGCCGCGGTCGATACGGAGTTCTTTCAACAATTCGGCAGAAGCGTTCATTGCGTTCCATCACAGGCGTTCGGGCGGGTGTGACCGGAAGCGCGGACAGCGGCGGTTCCGGCGGTGGAGCGTGCGGCACAGCATGACGGCAGGCACGGCAGCAGGGGCAGTGACAGCTGTCATTGGATGTTCCTGACGGCGGCAACTGCCGGATGTGACCACGGCGGCACAGGATGGCAACGTCCCCGCTACCGGCACCGCCCATGGATCCGATTCCCCCGTCGCTGGCCCATCTGCAGCAGGTGCAGGTGCACTACGGCGACCACACCGCGCTGCACGGCATCGACCTGCAGGTGCGCGCTGGCCAGGTGCTGGCGCTGCTGGGCCGCAACGGTGCCGGCAAGAGTACCGCGATCAGCGTGCTGTTGGGCCTGCGCCGCGCCGATGCCGGGCAGGTGCAGCTGCTGGGCGGTGACCCGCAGCAGCGCGCCAGCCGCCTTGGCCTGGGGCTGATGTTGCAGAGCACCAACCTGCCGCCGATGCTGCAGGTCGATGAACTGGTCGCGCAGGCCAGCGCCTGCTATCCCGATCCGATGCCGCTGGCCGAGGTGCTGCAGCGCACCGGCCTGCAGGATCTGGCCCGCCGCCGCTATGGTCAGCTGTCGGGTGGCCAGCAGCGCACGGTGCAGTTCGCCATTGCCCTGTGTGGACGACCGCGCGTGCTGTTCCTGGACGAACCCACCACTGGCCTGGATATCCAGGCCCGGCAGGTGATGTGGCAGGCAATCCGGCAGCAGGTGGCCGAAGGCTGCGGCGTGCTGCTTACCACGCATTACCTGGAGGAGGCCGAGGCCCTGGCGCAGCGCGTGGTAGTGCTGGAAGGCGGCCGGGTACTGGCCGACGCTCCCCTGGTCGAGCTGCGCCTGGCCGACCGGCCCCGCCGCATCCGCTGCCGCAGCGCGCTGGCTGTCGAAGTGGTGCAGCACTGGGCGGGCGTGCAGCAGGCGCAGCGCGACGGCGCGCATCTGCAGGTGCTGGCCAGCCCGGCCGAACCGGTGGTGGCACGGCTGCTGGCCGCCGATGCACAGCTGCAGGAACTGGAAGTGCAGGGCGCCGCCTTGGCCGACGCATTCCTTGATATGACCCGGGAGGCAGCATGAACACCCTCGTCCACCCTGACGCCACCCGCGCAGGCGGTTGGCGTACCGCGCTGCGCCCCTATGCCGCCGAACTGCGGGCCGAGCTTCGCCGCGCCTGGCGGACGCCGGCCTTCGTGCTGCCCTCGCTGCTGTTTCCGGTGCTGTTCTACCTGTTGTTCGGCGTGCTGCTGGGGCGTGGCCAGGCGCCGCTGTACCTGCTGGCGACCTACTGCGTGTTCGGTGCGATGGCGCCTGCCCTGTTCGGCTTTGGCGTGCAGCTGGCGCTGGACCGCGAAGGCGGGCTGCTGACCCTCAAGCGCGCGCTACCGATGCCGGCGGCGGCGCCGTTGCTGGCGCGGCTGGCGATGGCGATGCTGTTCGCCACGTTGATCGCCGCGCTGCTGGTTTCGGTGGCCCATGCGTTCGGCGGCGTGCGCTTGCTGCCATTGCAGATCCTGCAGCTGCTGGCGGTGGCGGCGTTGGCCGCCGTACCGCTGGGTTCCATCGGTCTGCTGATCGGCAGTCACGTGGGTGCCAGCGCGGCGCCGGCGGTGGTGAACCTGGTGTACCTGCCGCTGGCCCTGCTGTCCGGCCTGTGGCTGCCGTTGGCGGCGTTGCCAAAGGTGTTTTCCACCGTGGCGCCGCTGTGGCCGACCTGGCACCTGGCGCAGCTGGCGTTGCCGGTAGTGGGGCAGCCCGCCGCCGGCAGCACGCTGGGCCATCTGCTGGCGCTGCTGGCGGTGGCCACGGCCGCCCTGCTGCTGGCGCGCCGCCGCCTGCGTCGGATCGGCTGAACTGGCATGATCGACAGCGATCATTCCCGCCTGGATTCCCCCGTGCCATCGAACTGGCTTGCGTCGCTGCTGCGCCCTGCGCCGGATTCATCGGTGGCCGACCTGCTGCGGCGGGGCAAGTCGCCGTGGAGCGGCGCCATCCACCTGCTGTGGTCGGTGTGGATCTTCCTGACCCCGGTGCTGGGCAATGGCTTCACCCTGCGCTGGCTGTTCATCACCCTGGTCAGCTATCCGCTGTTCCTGCTGCTGTACGCGCGGGTGATGCTGGCACCGCGCCACCATGCCTGGCGCTACGCGTTGGCGATGGTCGCCATGGCGCTGGTGCTGCTGCCCTGGTACCCATCGGGCCTGAGCTACTTCGTGTTCGGCTGCGTGCTGCTGCGCATGAGCGGGCGCGGCGGCTGGTGGGTGTATCTGCTTCAGCTGACCGGTCTGAACCTGCTGTTCGGCACTGCCGCGCTGTACTTCGGCTACCCCTGGCAGGCGCTGGTGTGGATGCCGGCGGTTTCGTTCATCGTTGGCCTGGTGGTGAACGTGGAATCGCTCAGCCACCAGCGCGACGTGGCGCTGCAGCTTTCCCAGGACGAAGTGCGGCGGTTGGCCACCACCGCCGAGCGCGAGCGCATCGGCCGCGACCTGCACGACCTGCTGGGCCATACCCTGTCGCTGATCACGCTGAAGCTGGAACTGGCGCGCAAGCTGTACGACCGCCAGGACGAACGTGCACGGCAGGAGATCGGCGAAGCCGAAGCGATTGCCCGCGAAGCGCTGGCGCAGGTACGCAGCGCGGTGACCGGCATCCGTGCCAGCGATCTGGCCGGTGAGCTGGCCTCGGCGCGGTTGCTGCTGGAGTGCCAGCAGGTGCATCTGCAGTACAGCGTGCCGCCGCCGATGCCGGTGGAGGTGGAGCGCGGCCTGGCGCTGGTGCTGCGCGAGGCGGCCACCAACATCGTGCGCCATGCACAGGCCACGCAGGCGCAGGTCGAGTTCATGCAGGAAGGGCGGCAACTGGTGATGCAGATACGCGATGACGGACGTGGTGGGGTACAGGCTGAAGGCAACGGGCTGTGCGGCATGCGCGAGCGGGTGGCCGCGCTGGCCGGTGCGCTGGCCGTGCAGTCGCCGCGTGGCGAGGGCACCGTGCTGACCGTGCGCGTTCCACTGGCCGCTGCCACGGTGCCGGTGGCCACGGCAGCATTGCCGCAGGAGGGCGCCGCATGATCCGTATCCTGCTGGCCGAAGACCAGGCCATGGTGCGGGGTGCGTTGTCGGCACTGCTGGGCCTGGAACCGGACATCGAGGTGCTGGGCAGTGCGGCCGATGGTGAAACGGCGTGGCGGATGCTGCAGCAGTTGCAGCCGGACATCCTGGTGACCGACATCGAGATGCCGGGCCTGACCGGTCTGGAGCTGGCCCAGCGCATCGCGCGGCAGGAACTGCCGATCAAGGTGGTGATCGTGACCACCTTCGCCCGTGCCGGTTTCCTGCGCCGCGCGCTGGAAGCGGGCGTGCTGGGCTATCTGCTGAAGGACGCGCCGGCGGAGAATCTGGCCGAGGCGCTGCGCAAGGTGCAGCAGGGCGTCCGGGCAATCGACCCGCAGCTGGCGCTGGATGCCTGGTCGCAGGCCGACCCGCTGACCGACCGCGAGCGCCGCGTGCTGCGCCTGGCCGGCGAAGGCCGCAGCGCCAGCGAGATTGCCGAACAGCTGGGGTTGTCGCACGGCACGGTGCGCAACTACCTGTCCGAATGCATCGGCAAGCTGGGCGTGGCCAACCGCATCGAAGCGTACCGGCTGGCGCGGCAGAAAGGCTGGCTGTAGGCACCGGTAGCGCCGGGCCATGCCCGGCGGGCGGTTTCTACGGGGGGGGGGGGGGGGGGAAGCAGCCGAGCATGGCTCGGCTCTACAGAAAGCGAAGTGCTTTGCGCGGCTTCCGCTACATGCCGGCACTCGCGGCTGTGGCTGTTGATGTTTCCGCCTTGTAGCGAGCCGAGCACCGCAGAGTACCGGCGCGCAGCGCCGGCTCGCGGATGGCGGAGCGTTTCTTTGGTTAATTTCTTGATGGCGCACATCCATGTGCGCCACCCTGCGGGCCGGCTACGCCGTTCCGCGCTGCTTCTGCAGCGCGGTGCGCGCTTTCTGTAGAGCCGAGCCATGCTCGGCTGCTGTTCGCCCGCAGGAGCGGAAACGATCCGCCGGGCATGGCCCGGCGCTACTCCTTCAGTCCTTGCCGCGGGCCATGGCCTGGAACACGCCGTCGCGGCGCACCCACAGGTGGAACAGCGCCGCGCCCACGTGCATCAGCACCGTGGCGAACAGCACGTAGGCCAGCAGACTGTGCGCATTGCGCAGGGCGGCATACAGCGCTGGGCTGTGCGGCACCAGCGCCGGCAGGTGCACGCCACCCCACAGGGTGATCGGGTATCCGCCCGCCGACAGCATCGCCCAGCCGATCAGCGGCATCGCCAGCATCAGCCCGTACAGCATCCAGTGCGATGCCTTCGCCGCCAGCACTTGCCAGGCCGGCAGATCGGCCGGCAACGGTGGCGGCCGGTGGCGCAGGCGGTTGTACAGGCGCAGCAGCACCAGCACGAAGATCGCCACGCCCAGTGGCCGGTGCAGGTCGATCAGCATCGGCCGCAGGTGCAACGAGGCGACCATGGTCACGCCGATGAACAGCATGGCCACGATCATCACCGCCATGGTCCAGTGCAGCAGCCGCGCCAGCAGGTTGAAGTGGCCGTTGCCGGTGCTCATCGTGCGGCCTCCTTCGGTTGTTCGACGTTGCCGGCGGCACGTTCGCGTTCGCGGCGGTTGAAGGACTGCGAGTACACCGCCGAGCGCGCGGCAAGGATCGGGTCGTCGCTGCCACGCACGCCGCTGGGCAGGATCAGCGGATCGAAGTTGATCTGTCCGCAGGCGCCTTCTTCCTGCGATTGCATGCGGTCCAGGCTGAGCACGCCGGCCACCACCTGTTCGCGGGATTCGGGCCACGGCACCGACGGGTCGTCGATGGCATCGCCGGCGGCGGCGGTGCTGACCACCAGGTTCCAGCGCACCGGGCCGCTGGCCAGGCGCTGGCGCAGTTCCTGGCTGAGGAAATCGACGCTGGCCTGCTTGCGGGCCTCGGCATCCATGTCCACCACCGGCGCCTGCGGCTGCCAGCGCCAGCGCACGGCGCGCTTCTGTCCCTGGGCGTTGGTGAACCAGAAGCTGTTCACGCTGTTGTAGGTGGTGTCGGCCCAGCTGCTGGTCCACGGCGCGGTCCTGGCCCACTGCTGGAACGCCTGCGCGCTGGGGTATTTCGCCAGCACGGCGGCCATCTTCGCCGGGTCGGGCTTGCCGGTGGCCGGGTCCGGAATGCCGGCGCGGGTCTGTTCGAAGAAGGCTTCGGCGGTGGGCACGGCGAAGAACGGGAAGCTGTTCATGGCCATCCGCCATTCCTGGCCGTCATCGCTCACCATCTGCACGGCCAGACTGCGCACGCGCGCGGTGTTGTCGGCACCGTAGGGATCGCCACCGCCGATCGACAGGCGGCCCATCACCGGCACGCGCGGCTGCGAGAACACGCGCGCGCTGGACAGGGTACGTGCCTGCGCGCTGGGTTCGAACCAGCCGCTTACGCAGATGCCTTTGCTGTGCGCACGGCGGAAGCCGGGATGGGCCGGGCCGGTGGCTTCAATGGTGTCGGTGAAGCGCTGCGCGGTGAGCCGGTCACCGATCCAGCCGGCCAGCCAGGCGAAGAGGAGCGCAACACCGCCCAGTATCAGCGCGATCAGCGCGATCCACGGCAGCGGCGTGTGCGGGCGGGGCGAGCGCGGCCCCTGGCCGGCGCGGGTAAAGCGGAACAAGGGCATGGTCGGGTTCCTGCCTTCACGGATCGTGTGGGTGGTCGACCCGCACATCCTCGCAGAACCCTTCCAGGCCCGGTATTCAATTTTTTGTCAGATTTGCCGGCCCGTCAGGGCCGGCAGCGCCGGGCCATGCCCGGCGGCGTCATCAGGCGTAACGCGCCTTCAGCATGGCCCAGGCCGAACGCAGCGCCAGCGCTTCGCCACCGGCCGGACGGCCCGGGCGTTCGCCGTCGTTCCAGGCGTACACGTCCAGGTGCGCCCAACGCTGGCCTTCGGCCAGGAAGCGTTCCAGGTACAGCGCGGCGGTGACCGAACCGGCCATGCGCGAACCGGCGTTGGCCAGGTCGGCCACGCCGCTGGACAGATAGCGCAGGTACGGGCGCCACAGCGGCATGCGCCACACCGGGTCACGGGTGGCATCGCCGGCCTGCAGCCACTGCTGGGCCACGCTGTCGTCGTTGCTGAACAGCGCCGGCAGGTCCGGGCCCAGCGCGATGCGCGCCGCACCGGTCAGGGTGGCGAAATCCAGCACCAGGTCCGGCTGCTGTTCGCTGGCGAAGGTCAGTGCATCGCACAGGATCACCCGTCCTTCGGCGTCGGTGTTGTCGATCTCCACGCTCAGGCCCTTGCGGGTGGCGATGACTTCGCCGGGGCGGAACGCATCGGGGCCGATCGCGTTTTCCACCGCCGGTACCAGCAGGGTCAGCCGCACCGGCAGCTGCTGCGCCATCACCAGCCCGGCCAGGGCCAGGGCGTGGGCGGCGCCGCCCATGTCCTTCTTCATGTTGCGCATGCCATCGGCGGGCTTGATGTCCAGGCCGCCGGTGTCGAAGCACACGCCCTTGCCGACCACCACCAGCGCCGGATCGCTTTCCTTGCCCCAGCGCAGCACCACCAGGCGCGGCGCACGGTGCGAAGCACGGCCGACGGCGTGGATGGCCGGGAAGTTCTGCTGCAGCAGGGCATCGCCGGTGATCGCTTCGACCTGCGCACCGTGGGCGTCGGCCAAGGCGCGCGCTGCATCTTCCAGCTGCTGCGGGCCCATGTCTTCGGTGGGGGTGTTCACCCAGTCGCGCACGCGCAGGCTGGCGGCGATCAGGTCGGCCACTTCACCCTGCGGCGCGGCCACCAGCTGTGCCGGTGCGCGGTTGCGCTTGCGGTAGCGGTCGAAGCGGTAGCTGCCCAGGCCCCAGCCCAGTTGCAGCAGGGCCTGTTCGTCGGCGCTCAGTTCGCTGGCCAGCTGCCACACGCTGCCTTCGGGCAGGGCGTGCGGGGCATGGGCATAGCTGTAGGCATCGGCACGGTCGCCCACGCCGATCACCGCACCGGCCAGACCATCGCTGCCCGGCAGCAGGGCCACGCTGTGCGCGGCGGCGTTGAAGCCCTGTGCGCCCAGCCAAGCCTGGGTGGCCGCCGGCTGGGTCGCCTTCCACGCCTCGAACTGGCTGCGGTCGAGCACGTACAGCGGCAGGGCGGTGGCGGTGGAAGCGGTGAAACCAGTGATCTCGCTCATGCGTCAGCTACTCCGGGGTGCGGCGGCGTCGAGGTTGGCATCCAGCCAATCGGCCAGGCCGGTAAGGGTGTCGAACTGCAGGTCAGGCTGCAGCTGCGGATGATTCCAGGTGGCCGCTTCGCGGTTGATCCAGCAGCCGCGCAGGCCCGCGGCGATCGCGCCGGCCACGTCCATTTCAATGTGGTCGCCCACGTGCAGCACCTGCGCCGGGGCCACGCCCAGACGTTCGCAGGCGGCATGGAAGATGCTCGGTTCCGGCTTGGCGGCGCCGTGTTCGCGGGCACCCAGCTGGAAGGCGAAGTGATGGGCCAGGCCGATGCGTTCCAGATCGGCGTTGCCGTTGCTGAGTGCGGCCACCGGCACGCGCGCGGCAATGCGGGCCAACGCATCCAGCGCGTCCGGATAGCACTCCACCTGGTTGCGCGCGGCGTAGAACGCCTCGTACGCCGGCTCCAGCAGATCCAGGCTGGCGCCGCTGTTCTGCAGCGCTTCCTGCAGGGTCAGCCGGCGCAACGCGCTCAGGTCGAAATGCAGGTGCGGGTTGTCGCGGAACGAGCGCTCGCGCAGTTCGCGCATGGCTGCCACCGGATACATCGCGGCGGTGGCGGGGCTGTGTTCACGCATCCAGTCGTACAGAACCTGGTCGATGCGGGCGCCGATGGGAGCAAACGGCCACAGCGTGTCGTCGAGGTCGAGGGTGATGGCAAGGACAGGGAAGTTCACCCCGCCATTCTACGCCCGCGCGGCCGGGCTTTCATTCCAGCAGCCGCGCCCAGCCCTGCATGCCTTCCAGCCGCGCCAGCACCAGCTTGATGCAGACCAGCAGCGGCACCGCCAGCAGCAGGCCGATCATGCCCCAGGCCCAGCCGAACACCATCAGCGCCAGGATCAGCACCAGCGGCGACAGCTTCATGCGCCGGCCCAGCACGATGGGGGTCACCAGCTGGCCTTCCAGGGTATGCAGGGCCAGATAGGCGGCGGCCGGCAGCAGTGCCTGCAGCGGGTCGCGGAATTCGACGAAGCCCATCAGCAGCATCAGCGCCACGCCGATCAGCGGGCCGACATACGGTGCGAAATTCAGCAGCGCCGCCACCGTGCCCCACAGCAGCGCTTCCTGCAGGCCGATGCCCAGCAGCATCAGCACGCCGGCGAACAGCAGGCCGACCAGGGTGTTGATGACGGTGATGGTCAGCACGTAGCGCGATACTTCGCGTTCGATCGAACGCAGGATGTCACTGGTGAAGCGTTGCTGCTGGCGGTTGGGGAACAACGCGATGGCCGCGCGCTGCAGGCTCTGCCCGTAGATCATGAAGAACAGGGTGAGCAGCACCACCGCCAGTACCGAAGCGGCCAGGCGCGGGGCGCGGGTCAGCATGCGGTAGGGATCGTCCAGCTGGGTGCGGATGACCTGCACGCGGCGGCTGCTCTCGCCTCCAGCCACGCGGGCGAAGTTTTCCGCCGCCTGGTTGGCCTGCTGCACCGGCTTGGTCAGGTCCTGCACCTGGCGCGCCACTTTGCGCAGCTGCTGCGGTGCTTCCTGCGCCCAGTCCATGGCCGGGCCTACCAGTTGCACGGCCAGCGCGGTGGTTACCCCCAGCCCGGCGCCCAGGATCAACAGCGCGCCCAGTGCGCGCGGAATCCACAGTTTCTGCAGCAGGCGCAGGATCGGGTTGCCCACCAGGGCGAAGAACATGGCCAGCAGGATGGGCAGGAAGATGTCCTGCGCCGCCCACAGCGTGTACGCCACGGCCAGAGTGGCCAGGATCACCAGCGACATCGGCCCGCGCGGGCGAGACGGCGGCGGCAGCGGCGCGTCGGGCGCGGGCGAAGAGGGGGACAACAGGGGCTCGCTCATCGGCGCACCGACCGGGAAGGGAAGCGCATTATCGTCCCGCCGCGATCAACGCGGCGGGTTCACGGTGTCAACGTTCAGAGACGTCGGTAGCGGCCTCGGCCGGCTGCGGTACGCGCAGCTCGTCGGCCGCACGTGGCGCTGCCGCGCCAGGGGCGGCCGCAGGCGCCGGCCGTGACGTGGCCTGCCCGGCCGCCGTATCCGCCGCAGTGTCGGCGGCGGCATCCGCAGTCTCGGCGGCCTCGTCGGCGGTATCGGCGGCATGGGCCGCCATCGCCGCAGCGAACGCGGCCTGGCCGCTGGCCATCAGGTTGGATACCGAGCCGATCATCTGCAGCCAGCGCGCGCCATTCACCTTGCCCGGCACTTCCAGCTTGCCGGCCACGAAGCCGCCGGCCAGGCCGACCACCACGATGCGCAGCGGCGACCAGCCGCGTCGCCAGACCTGGCTGAGCACGCCCCAGTTGTCCTGGGTTTCGGCCATGCGTACGGCCACGACCTGTTCGCAGCGTTTCACCCGCCGCTGCAGTGCGCCGAATTTCATGGCTTGCCCTCGGGGATCTGCACATCGGCGTCCGGGTCATCTTCGCTGGGCTCATCGAACAGGCCCAGGCGTGACAACTGACGCCGGGTGGCATGCATGCCGGTGTGGTGGAAGAAGTAGGACACCCGCCAGATCGCGTAGCCGGTCACCGCCAGGCTCAGCAGCGAGGTGATCAGCAGTGCCTGCAGCCAGCTCAGGCCCCAGCTCTGCAGCAGGGCGATGAGGGTGGCCGCCATCAGCAGCCAGGCCGAGGCACCGAACACGATACCGACCCCGGCCCAGGCCAGCGCACGGCCGAACGCACTGCGGGCCAGGGCGAAGTCGGCCGAGGCCAGGCGCCGCAGCGAACGCAGCGAGTGCTTGGCCGAATCGGCGGCGGCTTTGCCGGCCGCGCCGACCTGGCGGATGCTCTCGTCCAGCGGCGGGGTCGCCGCCGGATCGGGAGCCTGCGTGGTGTCTTCGCTCACGCCGCGGCTTACTTGTTGTTGCTGCTGGCCAGCTTGGCGATCAGCCAGCCGGCGGCGAAGGCAACGCCGAACGAGGCCAGCGGACGTTCACGGATCAGCTCGGCGGCGCTGTCCACCAGATCCTTGCCCTTGTCCATCAGCGCATCGACCTGTTCCTTGGCGGCGGCACCGCCGAATTCGGCAGCGGCCAAGCCGGACAGCGCGCTGTCGGAAAGTTCGGCCTTGACGTTGGCCTTGCCGATGCGCAGTTCGTCACCGGCGGCGCCGGTTGCACCCTTGATCGCACCGCCGGCAGCGCTGGCGGCCTGCTTCAGGTGGGAACCGGCTTCACCCAGGTGTTCCTTCAGGTTCTCGGTATTGGTGGGGCTCATCGAATCACTCCTGTTGCGATGGGGGGACGAACGGATGTTCGGCCGATGGGACGGGTAGCAATAGCATTGGCCGGGTATAGGGGGTGTTACGGCGGGGCGATCAGCGCATCACCAACTGGCCCTGCTGCTGGCCATTGTTGCGCAGGATGCGCAGCACCAACGTCGGCGGGCGCTGCTGGAAATTGGCGCGCCAGCTGGCCAGGTCGGCGAATTCACCCACCGTGGCCTCGGCGATGATGTCGCCCTGCTGCAGGCCGTTGCTGGCGGCGCGGCTGCCGCGCTTGACCTCGCTGACCAGTACGCCGCCCACGCCGGACTGGCGCAGCGATTCGGGCAGATCGACGAAGGTCGCCCCGCCCAGGCGCGGGTCCAGGCTGTCGCCGGTCACCGCACGCGCCTGCTCTTTAAGCGTGGCCTTGATCTGCAGCGGCTTGCCTTCGCGGCGCACATCCAGGGTCAGCACGCTGCCCACCGCGGCCAGGCCTTCAACGTTGTGCAGCGCTTCGGCACTGTCCACGCGCTGGCCATTGGCCGACACCACCACGTCGCCCGGCTTCAGCCCGGCGCTGGCGCCGGCCGAACCGGCCAGCACGCGGGTAACCAGCGCGCCGCGCGTTTCGCCAAGACCCAGGCCCTGGGCGATCTGCGCACTCAGGTTCTGGCTTTCGATGCCCAGCGTGCCGCGCACCACCACGCCATGCTTCACCAGCTGGTCCACCACGCTGCGGGCCAGATTGGACGGAATGGCCAGGCCCAGGCCGATGTTGCCGGCCATGCTGCCCTGCGGGTTGTAGCTGGCGGTGTTGATGCCCACCAGCTGGCCCTGCAGGTTGACCAGCGCGCCACCGGAATTGCCGGGATTGATCGAGGCATCGGTCTGGATGAAATTCTGGTAGCCCAGGCCACGGATGCCGCTGCGGCCCACCGCCGAGACGATGCCCGAGGTGACCGTCTGGCTGAAGCCGAACGGATTGCCGATGGCCACCACGAAGTCACCCACGCGCAGCTGGTTGCTGTCGGCCAGCTTGATGTCGGTCAGGTTCTGCGCCGGGATGCGGATCAGCGCGATATCGGTATCGCGGTCCGAGCCGAGGAATTCGGCTTTCACCGTGCGCCCGTCGGCCAGGGTGACCTGCACGTCGTCGGCGTTGTCGATCACGTGGTGGTTGGTCAGCACCAGTCCTTCGCTGGCATCGATGATCACGCCCGAGCCCAGCGATTCGTTGATGCGCTCCTGCGGGATGTCCGGGAACAGGCGGCGGAAGAACGGGTCGTTGAAGAAGGGGTTGCGCACGCGCACCACCTGCTTGGTGTTGACGCTGACCACCGCCGGCATGGCCTTTTCCAGCATCGGCGCCAGCGAGGGCACCGCCTGCCCGGCCACCGACGCAGGCAGGGCTGCGGCGGTGGGCACTGCGGCCGGCAACGGCGCTGCATCGGCACGGTTGTCCAGGTGCGCGTTGAGGCCGGTGGCAACGAAGCCGCCGAAGGCTGCGGCAATGGCGAGCGTGAGCAGGGTGGGTAGCGGTCGCATGGCAGTCAAATTGTTGGCGTGGGTGGGGGCCGTAGGCCTATACGGTAGAACAAGCTGAATGAGTGTGTCGCGATCCGGATAAATGGCCCATGAAAAACGATAGGCACATGCAACGCCGCCCGGCCGTAGCGGGGACTCGTTTCATGGCGGAAGCGACATGCTGACACGGCGCGATACTTGCGCAGTTCCGCGCATATGAGCATGGCGGTGGCCGCTCGCGCTGGCGGCCGTGGCACGGCGCGGTCGCACGTGCATGCACGACTGCCGCGCGCAGCCGAACTTTCGCGCACCGCTGAAAAGAAGGGGTTTGATGAATGACGCGCGGCCCGATTGTGGTGTTTGCATACAGCAGCCGCGTCGCACAGGATGCGACTACAGAAGCGTGACCCGTTCCACGACGGCGATTGTCGGTATAGCATCGCCCCGTTTTGATAATCCAGGCCCCCAGGAGGGCAACATGAGCAACGGTAATGGTGTGTCGGTCGTGACCGACGCCGTCGAGAACGTCAAAGAAACCGCCACCAACGTTGGCGAGACCATCGCCCACGCCGCCGAAGACGCCGTGAAGTCGGTCAAGACGACCGTCAAGCGCGCCACCAAGGCTGCCGGTACCCGCGTTGCCAAGGCCAAGAAGGCTGTGGCCAAGGTCGAAAAGACCGTTGCCAAGAAGGCCGAGAAGGCTGCCAAGTCGGTCGGCAAGACCGTTGCCAAGGCGAAGAAGAAGCTGGAAACCGCCAAGAAGAACGCCAAGGCCGAAGCCGCTGCCCTGAAGAAGGAAGTGGCCAAGAAGAAGGCGGCTGCCGGCAAGGCCGTGACCAAGAAGGCCGCTGCGGCCAAGAAGACCACCAAGGCTGCCGGCAAGAAGGTCGCCACCGTGAAGAAGGCCGCCACCAAGAAGGCTGCCGTGGCCAAGAAGACCGTCGCCAAGAAGACTGCCGCCGCCAAGAAGGTGGCGGGCAAGAAGGTTGCGACCGCCAAGAAGGTGGCCGGCAAGAAGGCTGCCGTGACCAAGAAGGTCGCCACCAAGAAGACCGCCGCCGCCAAGAAGGTTGTCGGCAAGAAGGTTGCTGTTGCCAAGAAGGCCGTGGCCAAGAAGACCGCCGTGGCCAAGAAGGCCGTCGGCAAGAAGGTTGCCGCCACCAGGAAGGTCGCCACCAAGAAGACTGCGGCCGCCAAGAAGGTTGTCGGCAAGAAGGTCGCCGCCACCCGCAAGACCGTGGCCAAGAAGGCTGCACCGCTGAAGAAGGTCGCGGCCAAGAAGGTCGCTGCCAAGAAGGCACCGGCCAAGAAGGTTGTCGCCAAGAAGGCGCCGGCCAGGAAGGCCGCGGGCAAGGCTGCCAAGCGCAAGTAATCCGCGCTGGCGCCATCAACCCTTCCGCCCGGTCCGGGCGGAAGGGTTTTTTTTTGCCTGTCAGTGGCGTGCCAGCTGCACCGTCGGCCGCCACTGCAGCACCGCCAGCGCGGCCAGCGGCAAGGCACCGCCGAACACCGCCACGCCGGTCCAGCCGAAGTGATGCCAGGCCAGCGCGCCGGCCCACGAGCCGAACGCCCCGCCCAGGAACATGCCGGTCATGAAGACGGTATTGAGCCGGCTCTTGAACTCCGGGTGCAGGCCGTACACCTGGTGCTGGTGGCTGACCAACGCCACCTGCACGCCGAAGTCGAGCACCACCACGCCCAGTACCAGACCGCCCAGCCCCGGCCACAGCCCCAGCAGCAACCACGATGCCAGGGTGGCCAGTACGCCCAGCCGCACCACCGGTGCCGGGCCGCGGCGGTCGGCCAGGCGCCCCGCCAGCGGTGCGATCGCCACGCCCACCACGCCGATGATGCCGAACAGCCCGGCCGTGGCGGCGCCCAGCTGCAGCGGCGGCGCGGCCAGGTGCAATGACAGCGTGGTCCAGAACACCGAGAACGAGGAGAACAGCAGTGCCTGCGCCCAGGTGGCCCGGCGCAGCAGCGGATGGTCGCGCCACAGGGTGCGCAACGATCCCAGCAGCGCGCCGTAGCCCGGCGGGTGGCCCGGCGGTGCATGCCGTGGCAGCGAACGCGCCATCAGCAGCGCCGCGCCCAGCGCCAGCGGCACGCCCAGCCAGAACATGGCGCGCCAACTGCTGGCGCTCGACACCAGCCCGGCCAGCGTACGGCTGAGCAGGATGCCGGCCAGCAGGCCGCTCATCACCGTGCCGATGGCCGCACCGCGTCGTTCCGGCTCGACCAGCAGGGCGGTGAACGGCACGATCTGCTGGGCCACGGTGGCGGCCGCACCCAGCACGATCGCGCCGATCGCCAGCGTGGCCAGCCCTGGCGCCAGCGCAGACACGACCAAGGCCACCGCCACCGCCAGGAACTGCAGCACGATCAGCCGCCGCCGTTCGTGGCGGTCGCCCAGCGGCAGCAGCAGGAGCAGGCCGGCGGCATAGCCCAGCTGGGTCAACGCAGGTATCCAGCTGCTCACGCGCACGTCGCCCAGGTCATGGGCCATGGCCGCCAGCATCGGCTGGTTGTAGTAGATGTTGGCCACGCCCAGGCCGGCGGCCACGGCCATGGCGAACAACGGTGCGGCGCGCGTGGCGCCGACCGCAGTGGGGGAGGAAGACATGACGCGGCTCCTGGCGGAAAGATGCGCGGGCCTGCTGCATTGCCCGCGCGGATGGACCTCAGCCCTGCACGAAGGCCAGCAGGTCCGGATTGATCACGTCGGCGTGGGTGGTCAGCATGCCGTGCGGATAGCCCGGGTAGACTTTCAGCGTGCCGTTGGCCAGCAGCTTGATCGACTCACGCGCGGCTGCATCGATCGGCACGATCTGGTCGTCGTCACCATGCAGCACCAGGGTCGGCACGGTGATCGCCTTCAGGTCGTCGGTGAAGTCGGTTTCGGAGAAGGCCTTGATGCCCTCGTAGTGCGCCTTGGCGCTGCCGGCCATGCCCTGCCGCCACCAGTTCTGGATGGCACCGGGCACCACCTGTGCGCCTTCGCGGTTGAAGCCGTAGAACGGGCCGCCGGGCAGGTCCAGGAAGAACTGCGAGCGGTTGGCTGCCAGCGCAGCGCGCAGGCCATCGAACACATCGATCGGCAGGCCCTTGGGGTAGGCCATGGTGCGCAGCATGATCGGCGGCACCGCGCTGACCAGCACCGCCTTGGCCACGCGGCCCTGCGGCTGGCCGTAGCGGGCCACGTAGCGCGCCACTTCGCCACCGCCGGTGGAATGGCCGATGTGCACGGCATTGCGCAGGTCCAGGTGCTGCATGACCACCGCGGCGTCGGCGGCGTAGTGATCCACGTCGTGGCCTTCGCTCACTTGGGCCGAACGGCCGTGGCCGCGACGGTCATGGGCCACCACGCGGAAACCCTTGGCCAGGAAGAACAGCATCTGCGTGTCCCAGTCATCGCTGGACAGCGGCCAGCCATGGTGGAAGACGATCGGCTGGGCCTCCTTCGGGCCCCAGTCCTTGTAGAAGATCTCGACGCCATCGGGGGTGGTGACAGTGCTCATCCGGGTAACTCCTCAGGGGTGGGTGGGAACGAGCTCCACGCTACGCCTGGGGGGCTTCGCGCAACATCACACGCTCGGTTCGCCGGGGCATACCTTGGTGTGATCGCCGGCGTCGAGCAGCCGCTGCAGGCAATCGGCCAGAGCATCGGCGTCTACCGGCTTGCGCAGGAACGCGACCGCGCCGGACGCACGCACGCGCTGTTCCACCGCGGGCGTGGGGAAGGCGGTCAGGAAGATCATCGGCGGCACCGCACCGCGCGCGTGCAGCTGCGCCTGCAGTTGTTCACCATCGAGTACGGGCATCTGCACATCGCTGATGATGGAGGCGGGGGCGGGCAGCGTGCTGTCGTCCAGCAGTGCCTGGCCGTGGGCGTAGGCACGCACGGCGTAGCCCAGCGCACGCATCAGGCTGGACAGCGACGCGCGGACGCCGGCATCGTCGTCCACGATCGCGATGAGGGGGGGCGGAAACATGTGGGACTCCTTCGTGCCACCCCGGACGCAACGGGTCCGGGCTTGGCTGGTGTCCTTTATGCCGCAGTCGCGCGGCGGCCACCATCATACGCAGGTGTGGGTAGCGGCCCGGGCGCGGCCTGTGCTCAGTGGCCAATGCCCAGGGCTTCGGCCTGGCGCACCAGCTCGGCCAGCGAGCGCACGCCCATCTTGCGCATCACGTTGCCGCGGTGGATCTTCACCGTGATCTCGCTCAACTGCAGTTCGGCGGCCACCTGTTTGTTCATCAGGCCCGACACCACCAGTGCCATCACCTCGCGTTCGCGGCTGGTCAGGGTGGCGTAGTGCGCGCGCACGCCATCCAGCGCGCCATCGCTCTGGCGGCGCTGGCGGTCGCGCTCGATGGCTGCGGTCACCGCGTCCAGCATGTCCTGGTCGCGGAAGGGCTTGGCCAGGAAATCCACCGCGCCGGCCTTCATCGCCTTCACCGTCATCGGAATGTCGCCGTGGCCGGTCATGAATACCACCGGCAGGGCCACGCCCTGGGCAGCCAGCTGGGCCTGCACATCCAGCCCGCTCACGCCCTGCAGGCGCACGTCAAGTACGATGCAGCCGGGTACATCGGGCAGTGGTTGTGCACCCAGCTCGCCAGGGGCCGCATGCAACCGCGTCTGCAGCCCAACCGAGCGCAGCAGGCTGTCCAGCGACGCGCGCACCGACGGGTCGTCATCCACGATCACCACCAGGGGCGGCGCGGCGGGTGGGGGCGGGGAGCGATGCATGTCAGGCGGTCTCCGGTGCAGTGGCCAGCAGCAGGGTAAAGCAGGTGCCGGTGCCCGGTGTGCTGTGCACCTGCAACTGGCCACCATGGGCTTCCACAGTGGTGCGGCAGATCGGCAGGCCCATGCCCATGCCCTGTGGCTTGGTGGTGAAGAAGGGCTCGAACAGGCGCGCCACGTGCTCGGCGGCGATGCCCGGTCCGGTGTCGCTCACGTCGATGCGCACATGGCCTTCGACAGCCTGCAGTTCGATGCGCAGGGCGCGCACGCCGGACTGGCCGCTCATGGCCTGGCAGGCGTTCAGCAGCAGGTTCACCAGCACCTGCTGCAGCTGGATGCGCTGGCCCGGTACGTCCGGCAGCGCCGTCGCCTGGTCCACCTGTACCTGCACCTGCTCGCGCTGCAGTTCGTGCTGCAGCAGGCGCAGCGCGTCGTCCACCAGCACCGCCGGCGCCAGCACCTCGTGCGCGGCTGGCGTCTTGCCCAGAAAGTCGCGCACGTTCTTCACGATGCCACTGGCGCGGCGCCCTTCGGCAATGGTGCGCTCGATCGCCTGTTCCACCTCGTGCAGTTCCGGCTGCGGTCGGCGCAGCCAGCGCAGCCCGGCTTCGCCATTGGTCACCACCGCCATCAGCGGCTGGTTCACTTCATGCGCCAGCGATGCGGTCAGCTCACCCAGGGTGGCCACCCGGCTGGCATGGGCCAGTTCGGCCTGCGCGGCCAAGGCGCGCGCCTCGGCCTGCTTGCGCTCGTGGATATCGACCACGAACACCAGCACCGTGCCATCGCCTTCGCGGCGGTCGGGGAAGGTGATGGTGAACAGCACCGGCACCGTGCTGCCGTCGGCGCGCACGATGGATGTTTCGCCTTCGCAGTGCGGCGCGCCGGAAACGAATGCCGCCAGCGATGCGGCGAAGGTGCGGTCGTCGTCGGCCAGCACCGCATCGACCGTCGCCGGGGGGGCACCTTCGCCGATCAGGCGGCGGAAGGCCGGGTTCAGGCCCACCAGTCGCGCCCGCTGCCGGAAGCGGGTCAGTGCCTGCGGCGAGGCCTGCAGGTAGGCCTGCAGCTGCGCGCGGTCGCCCACCCCGTGCCGCGACAGTTCCGCCTGCACTTCGCTCCAGTCCTGTTCCACCACGCCGATGCGGCTGCCGTCGAACATGCGCCGGTAGCGCTGTTCGCTGCGCACCAGTGCCGCGTGTGCAGCCTGCCGCTCGCTCACGTCGGTGTGCGTTTCCAGCACCCGCAGCGGCCGCCCCTGGCGGTCGCGCTGCAGCACCCAGCGGCTCTCCAGCCACAGCGTGCGGCCATCGCGGGTGCGCTGCGCCAGCAGGCCTTCCCAGCGGTCATGCCGCAGCAGGTCTGCTTCAATCTGCGACCGCGGCGCCGGGTAGCGGGTCTGCAGCAGACGGTCGGCGGGCTGGCCGGCGGCTTCTTCGCGGCTCCAGCCGTACACCTGTTCGGCGGTCAGGTTCCAGAAGCCGATCACCCCGGCCGGGTCGCGCACGAAGATCATGTCGTGCGACAGGTCCAGCAGCACGGCCTGGTCGGCCAGGGTGCGCATGGAACGCTGGTTCTGCAGGGCCAGTACCGCGGCGATCGCGATCGCCACCAGGCTGACCAGGGCGCGAACGGTCTGCGGCCCCACGTGGTCGATGCCGTGGGTATCCAGGTAGGCGCACAGGGTCAGCCCGGCGCCAGCCACGGCCACGGCGATGATGTCGCCGCGGCGACCGGTACGCGCCACCAGCAGCACCGGCAGCACGTACAGCACCGCCACCGCGCCTTCCAGTGTGGACAGCGTATCGAACAGGGCAATGGCCAGCACCACCACGCAGGCCACCGCGCGCAGCGCCATCGCCGGAATGATCCGGTGCGGGAACACCACGTCGCCGCCGCCACTGGGGTGCGGTGCCGGGGTCCAGGGGGATGGGGTGCGCGGTGTTGGCATCGGGCCTCCTGTGCCAGGGTGGGGCGCCGCCTGTCGGCCACGCCGAAAGACCGCTGCTACGGTCCCCTGCCCGCCCATGCTGGGCAAGGAACCGGCGCGGCGTCTTGCACGGATGTGCGCAGCCGGCCGGGCAAACCAAGGTATGCCCCGCACGATACCCAGGTGCAATGGGCGCAGGCCAGCGCGCTGCCTACGCTGGATCCGTCCCCTACTGGAACCGCCGCCATGACTGCTCCCACCTTTTCCAGCGCCCTGCGCGTACGCAACGACCTGGGCGCGCAGGCCGCCGCCGATCTGGCCCCGGCGCTGACCGCGCTGCTGGCCGACATGTTCGCCCTGTACCTGAAGACGAAGAACTTCCATTGGCACATGAGCGGTCCGCACTTCCGCGATTACCACCTGATGCTGGACGAGCAGTCGGCACAGGTGCTGGCCACCACCGATGCCATTGCCGAGCGCGCGCGCAAGGTCGGCGGCACCACCCTGCGTTCGATCGGCCACATCCAGCGCATCCAGCGCCTGCTGGACAACGATGCCGACTATGTCACCGCGCAGGACATGCTGGCCGAACTGGCCGACGACAACCGCCGCCTGGCCGGCTTCCTGCGCGCCACCCATGGCGTGTGCAGCGAGTACGGCGACGTGGCCAGTACCAGCCTGATCGAAACCTGGATCGACGAGGCCGAACGCCGCAGCTGGTTCCTGGGCGCCTGCCGCGAAACCCGCTGATCACCCGACCCGTCCGCATTGCAAGGAGAGCGGTAATGCACACCCCATTGGCAGTGGCCCCCGCAGAGCTGTCCCCCGCCAGCCGCCTGGCCATGCTGGGCCATGATCTGAACAACGTGCTGCAGGCGGCCGCCGCCGCGATCGGGCTGGCGCTGCAGGGCGGCCGCCTCGGTCCCGCCGACAGCGCGCTGCTGGACGTGGCCGGCCAGGCCCTGCAGCAGGGCGCCGGCATGGCCCGGCTGTTCCTGGGCCAGGACATTCCGCGCCCGTGCAGCAGTGACGGCGTGGAACTGGCCGAGCTGGTGCAGGAAATGGCGCCGCTGCTCCAGCACGCCATCGCCCCGGCCATGCAGCTGGAACTGGATGCGTGCGCGCTGTCCGGACGCGTGCAGGTGGACCGCAGTGCCCTGCAGCGTGCGCTGGTGAACCTGGCCCTGAACGCGCGCGAAGCCTGTGCGCCAGGCGCGCGCCTGTGCATCAGCACCGACACCTGCACCCTGGTGGTCGCCGGGCCCGGCCGAACACCGGGCCGCTACGGCATCGTACGGGTGGCTGACAACGGGCCGGGCATCGACCCGGCGGTGGCCGCGCGTGTGTTCGAGCCCGGCGCCAGCAGCCGTGGCCCGGGGCGCGGTCTGGGCCTGGCCCAGGTGCGCGCCGCGGTGGAAGCCAGCGGTGGCTTCGTGGATGTGCAGTCCTCGCCGCGCCGCGGTACCTGCTTCCTGCTGGCCCTGCCCAGCACGATCGCCTGATCCCTACGGAGAACGTCATGTCTGTTTCTGCCATGCCCCTGTCCCGTCACGTCCGTTCGCTCGCCCACGCCGAACTGGCCCATGCCAGTGCGCTGGGCGAAGTCCGCCGCCTGGACGGCACCGCGTTCCCGCTGCTGCAGGGGCTGTCGATCAAGCGTCTGCGGCTGGAAGCCGATGCCATGCGCGAAGCGCACTGGCATGCCAATGCCGATGAACTGGCCTACGTCTGCCAGGGCCAGGTGCGCGTGCAGGTGATCGACAACGGTGACCAGGTGAGTGCGTTTGTCGTGTCAGAAGGGCAGATGTTCCATATTCCCAGCGGTGCCCTGCACCTGATTGAAAACCTGGGCCCCGCCCGCGCCGAACTGATCATCGCCTTCAGCCATGCGCACCCGCAGGATTTCTCGCTGCAGGCGGCCTTCGGTGCGATGAGCGACGCGGTGCTGGGCAATACCTTCGATCTGCCCGCCAGCGCCTTTGCGGCGCTGCCACGCGATGCCGGCACCCGCTACCTGGTACCGCGCCCGCGGGGTCTGCCGCCTGCGTCGCCCCATCATGCGCAGCCGCTGCGCTTCGATGTGGAAGCGCAGTCGGCGCCGGTGACGTTCCCGTATGGCCACGCACGGGTCGCCCGCAGCCAGTTCTGGCCCGCACTGCGCCATCTGGCCATGTACTCGCTGCAGATTGGCGAAGACGGCATGCGCGAACCGCACTGGCACCCCGATACCGCCGAAATGGGCTACGTGCACCGCGGCCATGCGCGCATGACCGTGCTCGACCCCGACGGCA
Organism: Stenotrophomonas sp.; assembly: GCF_032056425.1. GTDB lineage: Bacteria > Pseudomonadota > Gammaproteobacteria > Xanthomonadales > Xanthomonadaceae > Stenotrophomonas. The sequence goes on along the minus strand of NZ_DAMBCN010000015.1, from coordinate 28,085 downwards.
GCACCGACACCTACCTGTTGTCACCGGGCGATGTGTACTTCATTCCCCCGGCCTACCCGCACCAGATCGAGGCACTGGGGCAGGACATCCATTTCCTGGTGTTCTTCGACCGGCCGATGCCCGCCGATATCGGCTACCGCCTGTGTGGCGCGGCGCTGCCACCGGCCACCCTGGCCGCGACCTTCGGCGTGCCGGTGGAGCGCATGCCGGTGCTGCCGGCCACCGCCCGCGACCCGCTGATCGTGGCCCGCGGCAATCCTCTCGATCCCTGCACCTGAAGTAGGCCACCATGCAGGTCTTCCCGGGGAGGCCTGCGCATGCGCGGTATCGACTTCAGTTCCTGGCAGGGGGTGCTGTCCACGCTGGCCGGGCTGGTACTGATCACCCTGCTGGGTGTGGGCATCCGCCTGCTGGTGATGCAGACCCTGCAGCAGCGCCGCGAGCGCGAGAACCGGCAGATCAACGAGCGCCTGCGCACGCTGATGGCTGCCTACAAGACGCTGGGCGGCTCGTTCACCGGCGATCTGGACGTGGACCCCACCCATCTGCGCGAACTGCGCCAGCGCGCCCATGAAAGCGGCAGCGCCGAGCCCGGCTCGGAGCGTGCACGGCGCATCCGCGATGCGGTGGAGGCGGCGTTGTCGGACATCCTGCTGCTGGGCACCGACGAACAAGTGCGGCTGGCCGCGCGTGCCGCCACCGAACTGGCGCAGGGCCGGCCGGTGCATACCCACGACCTGGTGGTGTCGCTGCGTGACTTCGTTCGCCAGGCGTTGGACCTGGCACCGGTGCCGGCCGACCTGCAGATTCCACCGCAGGGCCCAACCCGTCCGGCCAGTGGCGGTGGCGGCGGTAACAAGGTGCGTGGCGGCGAGGGCGAGACCAAGGGCGGTCGTGGTGGTGGTGGCGCCGGCGCCGGCATGGGCGGTCTCAGCCTGGGGGCCGGCGCCGCGCTGGGCGCCGGCCACGCCAGCGAAGACGACCCCACCGCGCGCTGAGCCGCCTCGCGCCTGTCAGGGCAACAGATCCAGGATCGGCACGAAGCCGCCATAGATCATCCGCGCGCCATCAAAGGGCATCGGGTTCTTCGACGGATCCATGCGCGGGTCTTCCATCATCTTCTGCATGCCCGCATCGCGGGTGGCCTTGTCGGGCCATTCGATCCAGGAAAACACCACCGTTTCATCCGGCGTGGCCTTCACCGCGCCGAAGAAGTCGGTGGTCTTGCCCGGCGGCACATCGTCGCCCCAACACTCGACCACGCGCAGTGCGCCGTATTCGATGAACACGACATCGCCCATGCGGGCGTGGGCCAGGAATTCTTCCTTGTTGGCGGTGGGCACCGCCAGGACGAAACCATCGATATAGCTCATCACTTGCCTCCGTGGTGGACCGTGGCGGATGCACGGCCTTGCTGGTTCGACGAATGGGTGCGCGTGCAATCGACACGCGTGTGGCCATTGGAATGCAATGCATGTGCACGCAGCGCGCGCGTATGCCAGAAACTGCCTGAATCAAGCCAGAAAATTCAGTAATGCGAACACAGCGGTTTTCAGGGAGCGTTGTGTCGAATAACGGAGAATTTACATTCCCGATGCGATGGCGCCCTGGCGCTGCTGCACACCATAAGAAAGTAAAGGTGTACCCCCATGAAGAATTCGCTGATTGCCCTGGCTCTGGCCGCCGCCCTGCCGTTCACCGCTTCGGCCGCTGAAAATCTGTCCTACAACTACGCCGAGGCTGACTACGCCAAGACCGACGTTGATGGCGTGAAGGCTGAGGGTTACGGCGTCAAGGGCTCCTACGGCTTCCTGCCGAACTTCCACGCCTTCGGTGAATACAGCCGTCAGGAAGTGGACCACACCAACATCAAGGTCGACCAGTGGAAGGTCGGTGCCGGCTACAACGTCGAAATCGCACCGTCCAGCGACTTCGTCGCCCGCGTGGCCTACCAGAAGTTCGACCAGAAGCACGGTCTGGATTTCAACGGCTACAGCGCTGAAGCCGGTATCCGCACCGCCTTCGGCGCCCACGCCGAAGTCTACGGCCTGGTCGGCTACGAAGATTATTCGAAGAAGCACGGCGTTGATATCGACGGCCAGTGGTACGGCCGCCTGGGTGGCCAGGTGAAGCTGAACCAGAACTGGGGCGTGAACGGCGAGCTGAAGATGAACCGCCACGGCGACAAGGAATACACCGTCGGCCCGCGCTTCAGCTGGTAAGTGCGACGCCACGCGCCCCGCGCGCTGGGATTGCCTCGACAGGCCCGGTCATACCGGGCCTGTTCTGTTTTCATCTACCGGAACCGCGCATGACCACATCCGGGTGCATGTGCTGCATTGCAACGAATTGGATTCCGCGCAGCCCGGCCGCAGCCTACGGTGGCATTCCCGAAAATGCCGGATGCGCATCGATGCTGCCTGTCCTTTCGTCCCTGCTTCCCGACCGGCCGCGCCGGCTGGCCCTGTTGGATCCGCACCCATTGCTGCGGCTGGGCGTGGAAGTGCTGCTGCGGCAGCACAGCGGCCTGCAGGTGTGCGGCAGCTTTTCCGACGAGATGGAACTGCTGCAGTTTCTGCGGCGCAAACCCCCTGGCATCGATCTGCTGTTGATCGACGCACTGCCCCTGGGGGATCTGGGCGATGGCATGGCACTGCTGCGGCAGCTGACCCGCCGCTGGCCGCATCTGCCGGTGCTGGTGCTGTCGGCGCAGTGCAATGCCAGTACCGTCAGCACCGCCATGCAGGCCGGCGCGCGCGGATTTCTTTCCAAGGCCACGGCACCGGAGGTCCTGCTGCGCGCGGTGGATGTGGTGTCACGCGGCGGGCGCTTCGTACCGCCAGACCTGCGCAGCCAACTCAGTCGCTCGCGCACACGGCGTGCGGTAACACCCAGCCTGGCGCCACTCAGCCGCCGCGAACGCGAGGTGCTGCATCTGGTGCTGCAGGGCTGCAGCACCGGCGAAATGGCCCAGCGCTTCCAGCGTGCCGCCAGCACCATCAGCACCCAGAAGAAAACCGCCTACCAGAAGCTGGGCATCCGCAGCGATGGCGAACTGTTCCGCATCCGCCACCTGCTGGAATGCAGTTAAGGGTGCTTACTGCCCCTGGTACTGCTTTTCTTCCACCAGCGCCGAACCCGCTACGCGGTTGATCTCGTTCTTGACCACGATGCGCTCGCCATTGGTGCCATACACCCCGCGTGCCAGCTGCACGAAGGCATCGTCGAACACCTGCGCCGCTTCCTTGTCACGCAGCTGGTCCTGGATGTCCCACATGCGCTCGTTGATCTCCTTCAGCTGCACCTTCAGCGCCTGCAGCGCCGGTTGTGCCTGCAGCTGCTGCTGCAGCAGCGGCAGCAGACCGTCCAGTTCAGTACGCACATTGGCGACCTTGGCGGCATCGGTGATGCGCTCGGCCTTGATCTCGAGAATGGTGATCTTGTCGATCAGCTCGCCGATCGATACCGGGGTGAGAATGGCGTCCACGCAATGACTTCCTGGAAACAGGCGGCCATGATAGCGCGCCTGTTGCCTGCTACCGCCGCAGATATCCCGCCGGGGCTACGTGCGTGCGCGCAGCGCGCCGGGCAGCCACACCAGCAGGGCCAGCACGGCCACGCTGGCGCCCGCCACGCAGACGCCGGTCCAGCCGAAGTGCTGGTACACCTGCGCCGACAGCAGCGAGCCCAGCGAACCGCCGATGAAGTAGCCGGTCATGTAGCCGGCGTTGAGGCGGTTGCGCGCCTCCGGCTGCAGGGCGTAGATCAGGTTCTGGTTGCTGACATGCAGCAGCTGTGCGGCCAGGTCCAGCACCACCACGCCCACCAGCAGCGCCAGCAGCGAGTGGGCCGACAGCCCCAGCGGCAGCCAGGACAGCAGCAGCATCACCAGCGCGATGGCGGTCGCCCGGCCGGCCTGGCCACGATCGGCCATGCGCCCGGCCAAGCCTGCGGCCAGCGTGCCGGCGGCGCCGACCAGGCCGAACAGCCCGATCGTGGCGTCGCTGTACGCATACGGCGGCTGGGCCAGCAGGAAGGCCAGCGGCGTCCAGAAGATGGCGAACATGGCGAAGCTGCAGGCGCCCAGCAGGGTGCGCTGGCGCAGCACCGGTTCCTGCACGAACAGCGTGCCGATCGAACGCAGCAGCGCGAAGTACCCCAGGCCGGCGGTGTGGTGGAAGCGTGGCAGCCCGCGCTGCAGGGCGGCGGCGGTCAGCACCAGCACGGCGGCGGCAATGGCGTACACCAGGCGCCAGTCGCCCAGGCTGGACAGCAGGCCGGCCACGGTGCGCGCCAGCAGGATGCCCAGCAGCAGCCCGCTCATCAGCGTGCCGACCACGCGGCCGCGGTGCTCCGGCGCCGCCAGGGTGGCGGCGAACGGCACCAGCACCTGCGCCACCACCGAGAACAGGCCGGTGATGGCCGTGCCCACCAGCAGCCAGGTCAGCGACGGCGCGCACGCGCTGATCACCAAGCCGCTGGCCGACAGCAGGCTCATCACCACGATCAGGCGGCGTCGCTCGAACAGGTCACCCAGCGGCACCAGCAGGATCAGGCCCGCCGCGTAACTCAGCTGTGCGGCGGTCACCACCATGCCCACCCGCCCGAACGGCACGTCGAAGGCATCGGCGATGGTGTGCAGCAACGGCTGCGCATAGTAGTTGCTGGCCACCGCGACACCGGTGGCGACCGACATCAGCAGGACCTGCCAGCGGTGCAGGGGGGGAAGGGCAGAGTTCACGCGATGTTCCAGACGGCAGGGGTGCTCAGTGTCCGCCTGCTGCGTCCATGATGGAAATGAATCATCATCATCCCTGTCATCTGGAAATGAGATACCTTGGTGAATCTGAAGCAGATGGAGTTTGCCGTGGCCCTGGCCGAAGAAGGCAACTTCACCCGCGCTGCGGCGCGCTGCCACGTGGTGCAGTCGGCCCTGAGCCACCAGATCGCGCGTCTGGAACAGGAACTGGGCACGCCGCTGTTCGAGCGCCTGCCGCGCCAGGTGCGCACCACGGAGGCTGGCGAAGCACTGCTGGTGCATGCAAGGCAGGTGCTGGCCAGCCTGCGCCGGCTGCGTGCCGACGTGGCCGCGGTCAGCGGCGAGGTGCGCGGTTTACTGGCGATCGGCCAGATTTCCTCGCTGAGCGATATCGACGTGGTCGCCTTGCTCGCTGCCTTCCAGCACGCACACCCACAGGTGGAGTTCCAGCTGCGGGTGGACAAGAGCGAGACGCTGATCGAGCAGGTACAGGCGCGCGTGCTGGATGTGGCGCTGGTTGGCTTGGCGCCGTCGGCGCAACTGGATGGGGTGTGCCAGCAGGTGCTGCTGGAAGAGGATCTGGTGGCGGTGCTGGCGCCCGGCCATCGGCTGGCGCGCCGGCGGCGCCTGGCGTTGGCCGACCTGCAGGACGAACCGCTGGTGGACTTTCCCCACGGCACTGGCGCGCGACGGCAGACCGACGATGCGTTCGCCGCGGCGGGGCTGCCGCATGCCGTGCGTTTCGAGGTCAACCTGATGGAACTGGTGGAACGTTTCGTCCGCCAGGGCCTGGCCATCGGCATCGTGCCGGTGTCGATCGCCGCCGGTTTCCAGCAGGTGGTGCAGGTGCCGCTGCAGCCCACGCCCTCGCGCCGCGTGCACCTGGTCTGGCAGCGCCTGCCGACGCCGGCCGCGCGTGCCTTTGTGCAGGCCGTGCTCAGCCGCGCAGGCGCAGACTCAGGCCCTTGAGGAAGTTGCGCAGCATCTGGTCCAGGCAGCGCCGGTAATTGTTGTGCCCAGGCTGGCGGAACAGCGCGCCCACTTCCGATTTGGACACGCGGAAACCGACGCTGGCGAAGATCTCCATCAGATCCACGTCGCGCAGCTGGAAGGCCACGCGCAGCTTCTTCAGCACCAGGTTGTTGTCGATGCGGGTTTCCACCGGGCGCAGCGGCTGGCTCTCGTCGCGGCCGCGCAGGTGCACGATCAGGCCATCCAGGAAATGCGCCAGTGCACCGTCGTTCATCGGCGCGAAACCGGCTTCGTCATCGCGCCGCAGCCAGGCCTTCACCTGTTCGGCATCGACTACGAACGCCGGGTCGGCCAGCTGGCACAGAGCCACCACGTGGTGGTCACCCAGGTCCAGCGAATAGCGCACGCTGCGCAGTACATCGTTGTTGATCATGGCCTATTGTACCGGGGCGGCGCCTGTCACCGGACTGTCACTGGATTGCAGCATCGTGGGCGCTCCCCTGCACAGGTCCTCGCGATGCGCCGGTTCGCCCTCTCCGTCCTGCTGGTGGCCAGCAGCTTCAGCGCCGCCGCCCAGGCACCCTATGTACCGCTGGAACAACGGCTGAGTGCGGCCCAGTTGGCCGAGGTGGGGCTGAGTCCGGCACAGCTGCAGGCGCTGAACCGCGTGCTGCGCCAGGCCCAGGACGGTGGGCCAGTCGTTGCCCGCGCCGCCGCCGCGCAGGTGCCGGCGGGCGTGCCCGCGCCAGCGGCCATGCACCTGGGGCTGGAAGAAGGCCCGGTCAGCGCGCGGCTGGTGGGCGAGGTGGCCGGCTGGGCCCCCGGCACCGTGTTCACCCTGGACAACGGCCAGCAGTGGCAGGTCATGAAGGGTCAGATGACGTTGCGCGCGCCGCTGCAGGCGCCGCAGATCGAAGTGATACCCGGCATTGCCGGGCGCTGGTTCCTGCAGGTGGATGAAGACCTGCCCAAGGCACGCGTGTTCCGCCTGCGCTGAACCGGCGGAGTCCGTGCCGGGGTCGGATCCCTTTGCCGAGGGCAAAGGGCTCTGACCCCGGCACGGCCCCAAGCCTGACCAACCCGGCCTGATCGGGCAACGCAGGCACCGGCCGAGGGTGCAAGAATGGGGGTCTGGTTCCCCACGGAGTTGTCTGCATGACCCGCACCGTCCTCATTACCGGCGCCACGTCCGGCTTCGGCGCCGCCGCCGTCCATCGCTTCGCCCAGGCCGGGTGGAAAGTGATCGCCACCGGCCGCCGCGGCGAACGCCTGCAGCCACTGGTCGACCGCTACGGCCAGGACGTGGTGCACGCGGCAGTGTTCGACGTGCGCGATCCGGTGGCCATGGAAGCCGCGCTGCTGGCCCTGCCGCCGGCCTTCGGTGACATCGACCTGCTGGTGAACAACGCCGGCCTGGCGCAGGGGACCGCGCCGGCGCAGAGCGCCAGCCTGCAGGATTGGACCACCATGATCGACACCAACATCACCGCGCTGGTCACGCTCACCCACCGTCTGCTGCCACTGCTGGTACAGCGCAAGGGCGCGATCATCAACATCTCGTCGGTAGCCGGCGTCTATCCGTACCCGGGTGGCAACGCCTATGGCGGCACCAAGGCCTTTGTCAGCCAGTTCTCGCTGGGGCTGCGCTCTGATCTGCACGGCACCGGCGTGCGCGTGACCACCATCGAGCCGGGCATGGCCGAGACCGAATTCACCGTCGTGCGCACCCATGGCGACCAGGCCGCCTCGGACAAGCTGTACAGCGGCGCAAACCCGATGACCGCCGAAGACATCGCCGAACAGATCTTCTGGGTGGCCACCCTGCCGCCGCACCTGAACATCAATCGCCTGGAACTGATGCCGGTCAGCCAGTCGTTCGCCGGCTTCCAGGTCGCCCGCGGGTAATCTGTAGAGTCGAGCCATGCTCGACTGTCCCATTGCCTTCGTAGAGTCGAGCTTGCTCGACTGATTTCAACAGCAGTCGAGCACGGCTCGACTCTACAAAAGCAGAAAAGCCGGGCATTGCCCGGCTTTTCATTTACTGCGCCTTGATCGCCATCGCCTGCAAGCCGGTGCCATCCAGCTTCTGCTTGGCCTCGGCCAGTTCGCCGGCACTGCCATATGGCCCCATGCGCACGCGGTACACGGTCTTGCCGTTGATCTGCGCCGACTCCACGCGGGCCGCCAGGCCCATCATCGCCAGCTTGGCCTTGGTGGCTTCGGCATCGCCGGAAGCACCGAAGGCGCCCGCCTGCAGGATGTAACGCGTGTTGTCAGCCGCGGCGGCGGCGGCCGGTGCGGCAGCCGACTGCGAGGCCACCGTTTCGGTACGTGCCGGCGCTGCCGCCGGCGGGGTGGCCGGTGCCGCTGCGGGACGCTCGCTCAACGGGGCCGGCAACGGACGTTCGGTGGCGGTCACCGCGGCGGTGCTGGCCACGCTGGCCGTTGCCACCGGTGCCACCGGTGCGGCCGCAGGGGCCGCCGCCGGGGCCGCCGGCACCGGCTTGCCTTCCAGCGCTGCCTGCGCGCGCTGCGCCTCGGCCTTCGCCCGGCGCTGCTCTTCCGCACGCGCACTGGCGGCCAGCTCAGCGTCGGACATCTCCACTTCCTTGCCCGGCAGCAGGGTGTAGAAGTCGTACTGGGTGGCCGTCGGCTTTTCAGGTTCCGTCGGCTTGGCAGCCGCCGCCGGCGTGGCCGGCTGGCTGCCCACATCGGCGTCGGCATCGGCCACCGGCGCCGGCTGCGCGTTCGGGTTCGGCTGCGGGCCGGCGCGCAGGAAGCCGTCGCCTTCACCCTTGAACAGGTTCGGCGCCGCCAGGAACACGACGGCGGCGATCGCCACACCGGCCACCAGCCACACCCATCCGGGCGTGCCCTGGCTGCTGCTGTTGCGTCGGGCCTGTGTCTTGCCGCGTCGTGCTGCCATGTCTACTGCTTCTCCGGAGCGATTACATTTTTTCCGGGGCGCTGACGCCCAGGAGGTCGAGACCGTTGGCCAGCACCTGCCGCGCCGCGTTGGCCAGGGCCAGGCGTGCGTCCAGCTCGGACGGGTCCAGTTCAAGGATCTTCTTGCTCTGATACCACGTGTGGAACGCGTGTGCCAGTTCGCGCAGATACTGCGCCACCAGATGCGGTTCCATCAGGGTGCCCGCCGATTCCACCACTTCCGGGTAGCGCGACATCTCCACCATCAGCCACAGCGAGGCTTCATCGTCCAGGCGGGTCAGACCAGCCACGCCGGCGCTGGGCGAGTGGGTGATGCCCTTCTCCTGCGCCTGGCGCAGCAGGCTGCAGACGCGGGCATGCGCGTACTGCACGTAGAACACCGGGTTGTCGTTGCTCTGCTGGCGGGCCAGGTCGATGTCGAAGGTCAGCTGCGAATCGGGCTTGCGCGCGATCAGGAACCAACGGGTGGCATCACGGCCGGCTTCGTCGATCAGGTCGCGCAGGGTGAAGTAGCTGCCGGCACGCTTGGACAGCTTCACTTCCTCGCCGCCGCGCATCACCGTCACCATCTGGTGCAGCACGTACTCGGGCCAGCCCTGCGGAATGCCCACTTCCATGGCCTGCAGGCCGGCGCGCACGCGTGCCAGCGAACCGTGGTGGTCGGCACCCAGTTCGGTGATGGCGCGTTCGTAGCCGCGCTGCCACTTGGACAGGTGGTAGGCCACGTCGGGCACGAAGTAGGTGAAGGTGCCGTCGGACTTGCGCATCACGCGGTCCTTGTCGTCACCGAAGTCGGTGCTGCGCAGCCACAGTGCGCCGCCTTCCTCGTAGGTGTGGCCCGAGGCCTGCAGCTTGGCCACCGCTTCGGCCACCTTGCCGTCGGCGTACAGCGAGCTTTCCAGGAAGTAGATGTCGAAATCCACGCCGAACGCGGCCAGGTCCAGGTTCTGCTCGTTGCGCAGGTAGGCCACGGCGAAGCGACGGATGGCCTGCAGGTCGTCCGGGTCCTTGGCGCCGACCACGGTGGTGCCTTCCAGGTCGACGCTGGCGCCGGCCATGTAGGCGCGGCCCACATCGGCGATGTACTCACCGCGGTAGCCACCTTCCGGCCAGCCGTCCTGGTCGGGGGCGATGCCCTTCACGCGGGCCTGGGTAGACAGCGCCAGATTCTCGATCTGCACGCCGGCGTCGTTGTAGTAGAACTCGCGCTTGGCATTCCAGCCATTGGCATCAAGCACGCGGGCAATGCAGTCGCCGATGGCCGCCGCGCGGCCGTGGCCGACATGCAGCGGGCCGGTCGGGTTGGCCGAAACATACTCCACGCCCACGGTGCGGCCGTTGCCGGACAGATTGCGGCCGTAGTCCTGGGCTTCCTTCAGCACCAGCGCGGCTTCGCGCTGGTAGGCGGCCGGGGCCAGGTGGAAATTGATGAAGCCAGGGCCGGCGATCTCGACCTTGCTGACATCCTCGCTGCGCGGCAATGCCTCGACCAGCGCCTGCGCCACCGCGCGCGGATTGCTGCGCGCGGCTTTGGCCAGCAGCATGGCGGCGTTGGTGGCGAAGTCGCCGTGTTCCCGGGTCTTCGGGCGCTCGACCACGAAGTCCGGCGTCAGGGTGTCGGCGGGCAGGGTGCCATTGGCGCGCAAGGCTTCGATGCCTTGGTTGATCAGGGCGCGGAGGAGATTTTTCACGAGGCCTGCTGTGAGAATGAGCGGCGGAATCGTCCATTTTAGCGCAGATGCCGCTCTGGTCGCTGGCTGGGGCCCCGTTGTGAGGAACGGCTGGCCTGTGCGTTCAGCCATGCGGGCGCGCGCTCGGCTTCGGCAGGAGGCCTCGTTCAGCAAATGAAACGGGCCGCCCTTCGCCCACAACGAAGTGGTCCAGCAGTCTGACGTCCACCATGGCCAGGGCCTGCTGCAGTTCACGGGTGATGCGGGTGTCGGCGGCCGACGGCTCCGGGTCCCCGGAAGGGTGGTTGTGGCTGAGGATGACCGCTGCGGCGTTGTGCAGCAGGGCCCGGCGCACCACCTCGCGGGGGTAGACCGGCGCCGCATTGATCGTGCCCTGGAACAGTTCCTCGCAGGCCAGCAGGCGATGGCGGTTGTCCAGGAACAGCGCCATGAAGACTTCCCGGGCCTGCCCGCGCAGCCGGTGCTGCAGGTAGCGGCCCACCGCCGAAGGGTTCTCGCCCACGCAGTCGCCCTGTTGCAGTTCGGCGGCCAGATAGCGGTGGGCCAGCTCCAGCCCGGCGGCCAGGGCGCAGCTGCGCGCCGGCCCCAGCCCCGGCAGGCGGGTCAACTCGCTGGCCGGGCGGTCCAGCAGCACGCGCAGGGGGCCATGGGCCTGCAGCAGGTCACGGGCGGTCTGTACTGCGTCACGGCCGCCGAAGCCCGAACCCAGGAACAGGGCCAGCAGTTCGGCGTCGGACAGTGCCGCCGGGCCGCGGGCCAGCAGTTTCTCGCGGGGGCGTTCGTCAATGGGCCAGTCGTGGATGGTCATGGCCCATTCTGGCCGTGCACGTTTTTTGCCCCCATCGGCGCTTCCCGCGCCCTGGTGTGGGGCCAGCCCTCAATTGCGCCTGCGCTGCAGGTAGTCGTACAGCTCCTGGTTGCTGTGCAGGCCCAGTTTCCGCTTGGCCTCGGCCTTCTGCCGGCTGATGGTCTTGGCGCTGCGGCCACTGTAGTCGGCGATGGCGTTCACACTCAGTCCGTCCGCCAGCAGCTGCAGGACCTCCTCTTCCCGCGCCGACAGCGGCGAGGGCTCACGCTGGAACAGCAGGTCGCGCGACTGCAGGTGCCGCCGCAGCTGCTGCGAAACGAACACCTGGCCGGCCATCGCGGCGTGCAGCGCCTGCGGTAGTTCGGCAAAGTCGGCGGTCTTGTCGACCAGGCCATGCACGCCGTCACGCAGCAATCCATCCAGCAGCCCGGGATGGCGCGCGCCGGTCAGCACCACCACCGGCAGCGCGGGGTGGCGTTCGCGCAGCGCTGCCACCAGTTCCGGACCGTCAGGCCCGGGGCCGGGCATGGCCAGATCGGTCAGCACGGCGTGGCAGCGGTGCTGGTTGACCAGCTGCAGCAGGCCTGCGCCATCACATGCGGCGCCGGCCACATCCAGGCTGTGGCCTTCCAGCACGATGCGGATGCCGTGCAGGACGACCGGGTGGTCGTCGGCAATGATGATGCGCGGGTGCACGGGGGGCTCCTGGGGAATACAAACGGCGCACGCGGCGTGGCCACCTGTGATTCTGCAAACACCGCAGGCGTGCAGGTATAGGAAAGTTCCGAATCGAACAATGGTCGATCCGGATGTTCATGTGGTCATAACCCTATGTGCTGATAGCGGGCCGCTATGTGCGCGATGCACCGGGAGGCCACCGCCCTTCGGGTAAGCTAGCGCCCTCGTTTGCACAGGATTTCCAGGTGGCTGATTCTCCCAACGCCTCCCCCGCGCCGGCCCGCGCGCTGGCGGGCCAGAAACTGCTGTTGTGTGTGGGTGGTGGCATCGCCGCGTACAAGGCCCTGGAACTGGTGCGGCGCCTGCGCGACGCCGGCGCCCTGGTGCAGGTGGCCATGACCGCCGGTGCACAGCAGTTCGTCACCCCGCTCAGCTTCCAGGCGCTGTCCGGGCAGCCCACGCGCACCACGCTGTGGGACAGCGCGGCAGAGCAGGCCATGGGCCACATCGAACTGGCGCGCTGGGCCGACCGCATCGTGGTCGCCCCCGGCACCGCTGATCTGCTGGCCCGCCTGGCCCACGGCCACGCCGACGACCTGGTCAGCACGCTGTGCCTGGCCAGTACCGCACCGCTTACCGTGTGCCCGGCCATGAACCATCGCATGTGGCTGCACCCGGCCACCCAGGCCAACATCGCGCTGCTGCGCCAGCGCGGCGCGCAGGTGATCGGCCCGGTGGATGGCCCGCTGGCCGAAGGCGAATCGGGCCCCGGCCGGCTGGCCGAACCGGGCGACATCGTGGCCGCGCTGGCCGCCGTGGGTGCTCCGCCGGTGGCCGAGGCCGCGCCGGAAACCCGCGCGCTGCAGGGCCTGCGCCTGCTGATCAGTGCCGGCCCGACCTATGAAGACATCGACCCGGTGCGCTACGTCGGCAACCGCAGCAGCGGCAAGATGGGCTTCGCCCTGGCCGCAGCGGCCGCCACGATGGGCGCCCAGGTAGTGCTGGTCAGTGGCCCGGTGCAGCTGCCCACGCCGCCCGGCGTGCAGCGCGTGGATGTGCGCTCAGCCGCGCAGATGCGCCAGGCCGTGCTGGACGCGTTGCCGGCGGACATCTACATCGGTGCCGCCGCCGTGTCCGACTACACCCCGCGCCAGGTGGCTGCGCAGAAGCTGAAGAAGACCGCCGACAGCCAGTCGCTGGTGATCGAGCTGGTGCGCACCCCGGACATCCTGGCCGAAGTGGCCGCGCAGACCCAGGCCCTGAAGCTGGTGGTCGGTTTCGCCGCTGAGACCCACGATGTGGAGAAGTACGCGCGCGGCAAGCTGGTCGACAAGCGCCTGGACCTGGTCATCGCCAACCAGGTGGGCATCAGCGGCGGCGGCTTTGAAAGTGACAACAATGCGGCCACTGCCTTCTGGCAGGACGGCGAACAGGTATTCCCGGCCACCAGCAAGCGCGAACTGGCCGAACAACTGCTGGCGCTGATCGCGCGGAGGCTTACGGCATGACCCAGACGTTTTCCCCGCAGCCGCTGCAGGTGAAGCTGCTTGACCCGCGTTTCGGTGACAGCTGGCCGTTGCCCGCCTACGCCACTGAAGCCAGCGCGGGCCTGGACCTGCGCGCGGCGCTGGAAACGGCGCTGACCCTGCAGCCCGGCGACACCGCGCTGGTCCCCAGCGGCCTGGCCATCCACATCGCCGATCCCGGCCTGTGCGCGGTGATCCTGCCTCGCTCGGGCCTGGGCCACCGCCACGGCATCGTGCTGGGCAACGGCACCGGCCTGATCGACGCCGATTACCAGGGCCCGCTGCTGATCAGCGTCTGGAACCGCGGCCGCGAAGCCTTCACTATCGAACCGGGCGACCGCATCGCCCAGCTGGTCGTCGTTCCGATTGCCCGCGTCAGCCTGCAGGTGGTGGATACTTTCACCGACAGCGTGCGGGGAACGGGTGGATTCGGCCATACCGGGGTGCGTTGACGGGGGAGATCAATGAGCGGCAATGGGGAAGCGAAGCAGGCGAAGTCATTGAGTCGGGGGGCACCGCTGCTGGGCGTGCTGCTGGTGCTGCTGGCCGGCTGGTTCGGCTGGAGTGCCGTGCAGCAGTGGCGGCAGGCGGCCAATGGCGAGGCCGTGGAAGCTGCCCGCGACCAGGCCCTGCAGGGGCTGCAACAGGCCGCCGCCGGCCAGTTGCAGCAATTGCAGAAGCACCTGCAGAGCGACCGCGTGCAGCAGGCGCTGCAGGCCGGTGACGCCGCCGCGGCCGCGCTGGCGCTGCGCGAAAGCTGGACCGGCGTGGAGCAGGTGGATGTGCTCGGCGCGGACCTGACCACCGCTTACGCCGACATGCCGGCGTTCGGCTATTCGCGGCTGGCGCTGCTGGAATCGGCGCTGGCCGACGGCAAACCGGCCCTTCGCGTGGTACGCGATGCGGGCGGTAACCGCCTGGGCCTGGCCGCCGCTGTCGAGCTGGGCAGCGCCGGTCCGGCCGTGGCCTATGTGCGCCAGCCGCTGCTGCGCCTGACCGCGCCGCTGGACCAGGTGCGCACCCCCGCCGATGGCTTCCTCGCCCTGCGCCAGGGCGGCCATGACATCGTGGCCCAAGGCGATACCGCACTACGCGAAAGCGCTGAAGCGCTGGCGCGTCCGGTGGCCGGCACCCCGCTGCGGCTGGCGGCGGCGGTTCCCAACATCGAGGCCGGCCCACTGGGGCTGGGCGCGCTGGGCTGCGCGATCGTCGCGCTGCTGCTGCTGTTCATTGCCGTGCTGCTGGTGGTGGGTCGCAACCGCCTGCCGAAATCCCTGCCGCTGCGCCGCAGCGCCGTCAGCGAAAGCGAACAGGGCCCGACCCTGCGCGAGAGCCTGCAGATGTCTGCCCCGCCGCCGTTGCAGGCCACTGCCGGGGAGGACGACCCCGCCGCACCGGCGCCGGTTCCGCCGGTGGCGCTGGCGCCAGGAATCTTCCGCGCGTACGACATCCGCGGCGTGGTTGGCAGCGAACTGAACCCGAAGACCGCGGCCCTGATCGGCCAGGCCATCGGTACGGTGGCGCTTGAACAAGGCCTGCGCGAAGTGGTGATCGGCCGCGACGGCCGCCTGTCCGGCCCGGAACTGGCCGCCGCCCTGGCCGAAGGCCTGCGCCGCGCCGGCTGTTCGGTCATCGATATCGGCCTGGCCGCAACGCCGTTGGTCTATTTCGCCGCCTTCCATCTGCGCACCGGCACCTGCGTGGCCGTGACCGGCAGCCACAACCCGCCCGAGTACAACGGCTTCAAGATCGTCATCGGCGGTGAAACCCTGTCCGGTGATGCGATCACCGATCTCTACCAGCGCATCAGCGAAGGCCGCCTGCAGCAGGCCGCCACGCCAGGCGACTACCAGCAGCGCGAGGTTGCCGCCGACTACATCCAGCGCATCGCCGACGACGTGCAGCTGGACCGCCCGCTGAAGGTGGTGGCCGACGCCGGCAACGGCGTGGCCGGTGCGTTCGCGCCGCAGCTGCTGGAAGCCATTGGCGCGGAGGTCATTCCGCTGTACTGCGATGTCGATGGCAGCTTCCCCAACCACCATCCTGACCCGAGCGAGCCGGCCAACCTGGAAGACCTGGTGCAGACGGTCAAGCGCTTCGGCGCCGATCTGGGCGTGGCCTTCGACGGCGACGGCGATCGTCTGGGCGTGGTTACCGGCGAAGGGCGCATCATCTACGCCGATCGCCTGCTGATGCTGTTCGCCGCCGACGTGCTGATGCGCAACCCGGGTGCGATGGTCATCTACGACGTGAAGTGCACCGGCAAGCTGTCCGATCACGTGCTGCGCCATGGTGGCAGCCCGTTGATGTGGAAGACCGGCCATTCACTGATGAAGGCCAAGATGCGCGAGACCGATGCCGAGCTGGCGGGCGAGATGAGCGGTCACTTCTTCTTCAAGGAACGCTGGTTCGGCTTCGATGACGGCCTGTACGCCGCCGCCCGCCTGTTGGAAATCCTGGCCCAGCGCGAAGAAGCCCCCGATCAGGTGCTGGCTGAACTGCCCGAGACCGTGGCCACGCCGGAACTGAAGGTACCCGTGGCCGATGGCACGCCGCACGCGCTGGTGGCGATGCTGGTCGATGCCGCGCAGTCGCCGGAGTCGCCGTACACCGGCGGGCGCCTGTCCACCATTGATGGCCTGCGGGTCGACTTCGCCGACGGCTGGGGCCTGGTGCGGGCATCGAACACCACCCCGGTGCTGGTGCTGCGTTTCGAAGGCAACGACGAAGCCGCGCTGGCGCGCATCCAGGCGCTGTTCCGCAGCCAGCTGCAGACGGTACTGGGCGACACCCCGCTGGGGTTCTGATCGCTCTGGGCAGGTGCCGACCCTGTTGTGGTGGGTGCCGACCGTTGGTCGGCACACCTGCGCCGGTGGCCCATCCACGCATGGCGTGGATCTACCTGGTAGGTGCCGACCTTGGTCGGCACGCTTCACCCCTTGAACCTCAACCCCACGCCCGGCTCGGTGAACAGGTAACGCGACTCCAGCGCCGAATCACCCAGCTTGTGCCGCAGCTTGCCCACCAGAATGCGCAGGTAATGGGTGTCCTGCTGGTGCGTCGGCCCCCAGATTTCCTGCAGGATCTGTGGCTGGGTCACCACCCGCCCGGCATTGCGCAGCAGCAGCGACAGCAGGGCATATTCCTTGCGGGTCAGCGCCACGGGCTCGCCGTCCAGGGCCACTTCGCGGCGCACCAGGTCCACATGCAGATGACCGTCGTCGAACACCGGCGGCGTGCCATCGCTGGGCACGCTGCGGGCGCGCAGCAGCGCCCGGACCCGCGCCATCAGTTCCTGGGTGCCGAACGGTTTGGTCACGTAGTCGTTGGCACCGCTGTCCAGCGCACGCACCTTCTCGGCCTCGCCGGCGCGCACGGTCAGCATGATCACCGGTACCTGGCTCCACTGACGCAGCTGCTGCAGCACGTCGTGGCCTTCCATGTCGGGCAGGCCGATATCCAGGATCACCAGGTCCATGTCCTCGCTGGCCGCCAGCTGCAGGCCCTCCTGGCCGCTGGCCGCCTGCCGCACCTGGTAGCCCTGTGCACGCAGGCTGATGTCCAGGAAACGGCGGATCTGGGTCTCGTCATCGATCACCAGCACGCGCGCGGCCGGCACGCTGGCGTCAGGGGGCATCGGGCTCATCGGGGTCGGCAGGCGTCAGCAGGGGCAGGGTGATGCGGATCAGGGTACCGCGACCGTCGCGCCCCGGCAGCGCCTGCACGCTGCCGCCATGTGCACCGATCATGCCCTGGCAGATGGTCAGCCCCAGGCCGGTGCCATGGCGGCCGCGGTCGCCACGTTCCACGCTGTAGAACATGTCGAAGATGCGTGCGCGTTCGTCGCTGGGAATGCCAGGGCCGGCATCGATCACGTCGATCCGCAGCTGGCCGTCGGCCACGCGCGCCTGCACCTGCACGGCGGCGCCGGGCGGCGAGAACTTCGCTGCATTCTCCATCACGTTGAACACGGCCTGCTCGACCAGCGCCGGGTGCACCCAGATCGGCGCCAGCGTGGCCGGAATGTCCAGTTCCAGGCGCACCTGCGGCTGGTAGCGCTGCAGGCGCCGCGCGGCGGAGCCGATCAGCTCGTCCACGCCGATCCAGTCGCGCTGGATCTGCAGCCCCTCGTGGCCCAGCCGGGTCATGTCCAGCAGGTTCTGGATGTAGCGGTCCAGCCGTTCGCCTTCCACCTGGATGGTGTCCAGCAGTGCGCGCCGGTCGGCGCCGTCCATTGCGTCGCCGTAACTGGCCAGGCTGTCGGCCGAGCCGATCATCGCCGCCAGCGGCGAGCGCAGGTCATGCGATACCGAAGAGAGCAGGGCAGAGCGCAGGCGTTCGGTCTCGTTGTTCACGTGGGCCTGTTCCAGCTCGGCCACCAAACGCGTGCGCAGCACGGCCTGGGCGATGTCATCCACCATGGCTTCGGCCAGCTGGCGCTGCTCCGGCAGCAGCCGGGCATCGGCCAGGTACAGGCCGGCCACGCCCAGGGCCTGGGCGTCGCCATCCAGCAGCGGCAGGAACCACCACTGCGCGCCGGCCAGGGTGTCGGTGAAGCGGCCACTGGGCTGGCCGTGGCGCAGGGCCCAGTCGGCCGCCGCCAGGTCGGTAGCGCCTGGCAGTGGGCGGCCGCCGGTGGCGGTCCCGGTGCCAATGCGCAGCCACGCCGGCGCATCCATCGCCTGCTGCAGGGCCTGCCGACCGGCCTGCGCAACCTCGCCTGGCCCAGCGGCGCTGGCCAGCTGCCGCCCGAGCTGTTGGCGCGCACGCGCGTGGCGGTTGGCCGCACGCAGGGCAATCACCTGCATGCGCAGCCGTGATGCCAGGCGTCCGGCCACCAGGGCGGCGGCCAGGAACAGGAAGACGGTGATCACCCCTTGCCGGGCACTGATGGCAAAGGTGAAGCGCGGGGCGATGAACAGGAAGTTGTAGGCCAGGAAGCACAGGATCGCGGCCATCGCCGCAACGCTGGCGCGCGTGCGCGCGGCCACCAGCACCACTGCCACGATGAACACCATCGACAGGTCGGCCATGCCCACCCAGCGTTCGCCCAGCCACGCCACCGCGCATGCCAGCGCGGTGGCGATCAGCGCCTGCACGGGCTCGTAGCTGATGCCGCGCATCGGCGGCAGCAGGCCTTCGCGGCGCGAACGGGCGCGGGCCTGCGGCGTGCTGATGATGGTGATCTCGTAGTGTGCCCCGCGCTGGATCAGCTGCTGGGTCAGGGTGCGGTTGAACATGCGCGCCAGCGGCCGTTCGCGGGTACGGCCCAGCACCAGGGTCGATATGCCGTTGTGCGCGGCATGGTCCAGCAGGGCATCGGCAATGCTGGCGCCGTGCAGCAGCTCGGCCTCGCCCCCCAGCCGCCGTGCAAGTGCGAATGCGGCGTCGATCTCGCGGCGCGTGGCCTCGTCCTGGCGCCGGCCCTGCACGGTCACCACCGTCCACGGTGCATCGCGGCGTTCGGCGATGCGCCGCGCCACCCGCACCAGATACTCGCTCTGGCCGCCACCATCAATGGCCACCAGCACGCCGCGGCGCAACGGCAGGTTCGCTTCGCCGCGGGCGGCACGCGTTTCGCGCAGGCTGCTGTCCACGCGGTCGGCCGCTTCCTGCATCGCCAGTTCGCGCAGCGCGGTCAGGTTGGCCGGGGAAAAGAATGCCTGCAGTGCCTGCGCGGCCTGTTCGGGCACATGGACCTTGCCCTGCTGCAGGCGCGCAATCAGTTCGCGTGGTGGCAGGTCGACCAGCACGATGTCGTGCAGCCCATCCAGCACGCTGTCGGGCACGGTTTCGCTCACCCGCACCCCGGTGATGCGCATCACCAGGTCATTCAGGCTTTCCAGATGCTGGATGTTCACCGTCGTCCAGACATCGATGCCGGCCTCCAGCAGCTCCATCACATCCTGCCAGCGGCGCTCGTGGCGGCTGCCGGGCACATTGCGATGCGCCAGTTCATCCACCAGTGCCAGTGCGGGCCGGCGCGCCAGCAGCGCATCCAGGTCCATCTCGTGCAAAGTGTGGCCGCGGTAGGCCACGTCCTTCAGCGGCAGCTGCGGCAGGCCGTCCAGCAGGGCCTGGGTTTCGGCGCGGTCGTGGGTTTCCACCAGCCCCACCAGCAGGTCCACGCCACGGCGCTGCTGCTCCTGCGCGCGGGCCAGCATGGCGAAGGTCTTACCCACGCCCGGCGCAGCGCCCAGGAAGACGGTCAGCTTTCCACCGGCCTCGCGTTGCAGGCGGTTCACCAGCGCATCGGCCTGGCGGGTACGCGCATCAGGGGTTTGAGCCGCTGTCATGGTCACGGGTATGCGCGCGGCCTTTCCCGGCGCGGCGCACGTCAGCCTGCGGGCGTCAGCCCTTTCAGCTCACGGTAGCGCTGCAGAGTGGTCTCGATCTCGGCCTTCAGCGCCACCTGCTGCTGTTCGAAGCTGGCCTGCAGCCGCTGCTGCGAACGCAGCTGTGCGTGACGCTGGCGGATCAGGCCGGCCTGCTTGCTGGCCACAGCGGCGCCGGCCAGCTCGCGATCACCGGCCGCGCCCAACAGCGCCACCAGCGAATCGCGCAGGCTGGCCACGTTGTAGCGGGCGGTCTTCAGGTTGTTCTCCAGCACTTCCTGGCGCTCGCTGAACACGCGCCGCAGGGTGTCCTCATTGGAATAGGTCACCAGCATCGCCTGCTCGGTGCGCTGGCGGGTCAGCTCGGCCATCCTGTCCAGCTGGGTCTGTGCCGCCGCCGTGGACGCGGCGGCACGTTCCTCGTCGTTCAACGCACGCTCGACCTGGGCGTTACGCAGGCCGCTGTTCACATTGAACTCTTCGCGGGCGTTGTTGACCGCATCGGCCGGCAGCGCATCGCTGCAGATCCGTTCCTTGCCCTGGTTCCAGCAATACAGCTTCCTTTCCGCCTTGGCGCTGGCTTGCGCCAGGGCGGTGGCCGGAACCGCCAGCAGCAGGCCGGCGGCAACAATGGCAGGAACTCGGAACATGCGACCTTCCCCTGGGTCAGCGTGCGGAGCGGACGCCGTACTGGGCCCGATAGGCTTCCAGCGGCTGCCGGTAGCCCACAAGTTCCGGGTTTCCGGAGGCGAAATCAAGCAGATCGGCCAAGGTGGCCACGGCGATCACCGGAATGCCGGCTTCTTCGGCCACGGCCTGTGCGGCCGAACGGTGGTCGCTTTCCGAGGCGATCTCCTGGCGGTCCAGGGCCACCACGATGCCGGCCGGGGTGCCACCGGCGGCGCGGATGATGGCCATGGCTTCGCGGATCGCGGTGCCCGCGGTAATCACATCGTCCACGATCAGCACGCGCTTGCCGGTCAGGTCGGCGCCGATCAGCTGGCCGCCTTCACCGTGGTCCTTCACTTCCTTGCGGTTGAACGACAGCGGCAGGTCGCGGCCGCGCTGGGCCAGCTCGCAGGCCATGGCGGTGGCCAGCGGAATGCCCTTGTAGGCCGGGCCGAAGACCACGTCGTACTTGATTCCACTGGCGTCGATGGCATCGGCGTAGCATGCGCCCAGCTGGGCCAGCAGCGAGCCGGAGTCGAAACGGCCGGCATTGAAGAAATAGGGGCTCAGGCGGCCGGACTTCAGGGTGAACTGGCCGAAGCGCAGGGCATCGGCGGTCAGGGCCAGCTGCAGGAAACGGTGGCGATGGTCGCTCATCAAAACTCTGTTCATCATCATTTGGAGCACAAATCCTAATCCAGCTGGGCGTTTCGCGCTCGTCCGGCCGGCCGTGAAGGCCCGCCAGGGCGCTGTCGGCGGACTGCGCAGCCCCACGGCCAACCGGTATGCTTGCCCGGTTTCCCGCCGTAGGTTCTTCTGCATGCGCATCATCAGCTTCAACGCCAATGGCATCCGCTCGGCCGCCACCAAGGGCTTCCTCGACTGGTTCCGCGCCCAGGACGCCGATGTTCTGTGCATCCAGGAAACCAAGGCGCAGGAGGACCAGCTGACCGATCCGATGTTCCGCCCCGACGGCCACCACTGCTTCTACCGCGATGCCATCACCAAGAAGGGCTACAGCGGCGTGGCCATCTACAGCAAGCGCGAACCCGACCAGGTCATCACCTCGCTGGGCTGGGCCCCGTTCGACGATGAGGGCCGCTACATCGAGGCGCGCTTCGGCAATCTCAGCGTGGTCTCCTTCTATATTCCCTCCGGCAGTTCGGGCGACCTGCGCCAGGGCTTCAAGTTCGAAGTGATGGAGTGGCTGCGGCCGATCCTGGAAGAGTGGGCCCGCAGCGGCCGCGATTACGTCCTGTGTGGCGACTGGAACATCGTCCGTTCGGCGCTGGACATCAAGAACTGGAAATCCAACCAGAAGAATTCCGGCTGCCTGCCCGAGGAGCGCGACTGGCTGAATGCCCTGTGCGCCGACCATGGCCAGGTCACCGATGTCGCTTCCGGCCGCGGCTGGGCCGATGCCTACCGCCTGCTCAACCCCACCGGCGAGGACTACACCTGGTGGAGCAACCGCGGCGCCGCCCGCGCCAACAACGTCGGTTGGCGCATCGACTACCAGTTCATCACCCCTGGTCTGCGTGACCGCCTGCGCAGCTGCTCGATCTACCGCGACCAGCGCTTCTCCGACCACGCCCCGTTCACCGTGGACTACGACCTGTGAGTGAGGCTGCTGCGGCGCCCAGCTACAAGGGTTGGGCCGGCATCAAGCGCGCCTTCGGCACGCCGTCGGCACTGACCATGGCCCTGCTGGGCTTCGGCAGTGGCCTGCCGTTCCTGCTGATCGCCTCGCAGACCCTGTCCACCCGCCTGCGTGATGTCGGCCTGGACCTGGGCAGCATCGGCCTGATCAGCCTGGCCAGCTTCTTCTACCTGCTGAAGTTCGTCTGGGCACCGCTGCTGGACCGGTACGCCTTCCCGCTGCTGGGCCGGCTCGGTCGTCGCCGCTCCTGGTTGCTGGTGTCGCAGGTGGCGGTGCTGGTCGGCCTGGTGGCATTGGCGTTCGTGCGCCCCGAACAGGGGGTGTGGCCGCTGGTGGGCTGGGTGCTGGCCGCGTCCTTCGCCGGCGCCACCCAGGATTCGGTGGTCGATGCCTACCGCATCGAGATCGCCCCGCAGACCGCACAGGCTGCCCTGGCGGCCACCTATACTCTGGGCTACCGAATCGGCCTGATCCTGGCCGGCGCTGGCGCACTGTATCTGGCCCAGTTCGAAGGCTGGATCGTGGCCTATCTGGCCATGGCCGCGCTGATGCTGCTGCCGATCCTGGCCACGCTGTTCTGCCGCGAGCCTGACCGCCCGGCCAACGCGGTGCAGCGCCGCATCGACGTGGCGGAAGCTTTCGTACAGCCGATCACCAGCTTCTTCAGCCGCAACGGTATCGCCCTGGCACTGGGGCTGCTGGCCTTCGTCGGCCTGTTCAAGTTCCCCGACCAGGTGATCGGCGTCATGGCCGGCCCGTTCTATCTGGATTCGGGCTTCGACAAGGCCGACATCGCCACCGTGTCCAAGCTGTTCGGCGTGTGGATGGGCATTGGCGGCGCTTTCCTCGGCGGTATCGCGGTGGCTGCCTTCGGTTTCCGGCGCATGCTGCTGGTCGCCGCGCTGGGTGTGGCCCTGTCCAACCTGGCCTTCCTGCTGATGGCGCACAACCCCGGCCAGCTGTGGGCGTTCTATGCCGCACTCAGCGCCGACAACCTGTTCCAGGGCTTCGCCGGCACCGTGCTGGTGGCCTTCATGTCCTCGCTCACCGACCGCAATTTCACCGCCACCCAGTACGCGCTGCTGGTGTCGCTGGCCAACCTGCCGGGCAAGTTCGTCGGTGGCGTGTCCGGTTACATCGTCGAAGCCAGCTCATACAGCACCTTCTTCATGCTCAGCGCGGTCACCGTGCTGCCGACGCTGCTGCTGCTGGCCTGGTTATGGCCACGCATCCTGGACCGCGGGCCGCCGGCTGCACCCTGATTGCCTGCACGCCCCGGCTGCGGGATGATCGCCTCGTGCGCCGGGGGGGCGGTGCCTTGCGAACGGGGAGTGAGCATGGCTGACATAGTGCTGCGCGACGTCGATCCGCTGCTGCTGGAACGTATCCGGCGGGTAGCGGTCGCGCGTGGCTGGACCCACGAACAGACCTGCCAGGCGGTGCTGGAGCAGGGGCTGTTGAGCAGTGAACTGGAAGTGCGCTCAGGCTTCGGCGATCCCGAGGTGGATGCGTTGTCGGCGGCCATCGCCGCGCTGCAGGCCATGCCCGCCGGCCAAGGCTTCGATTAGGCCCTTTGTAGAGTCGAGCCATGCTCGACTGCCGTCCCTCACGCCAGGTGGATCGCCCCCAGGATCCGCGGCCCCTGCGCCCCGGTCACCGCCGGCAGGTTGCCCGGCAGTCCTTCCATCGTGCGCTGGGCCAGCCAGGCAAAGCCCATCGCTTCCACGTACTCCGGGTCCAGCCCATGCCGCGCGCTGGATTCAACCCGCACCCCCGGCAGCCGCGCGCCCAGCCGCCGCATCAACTGCGCGTTGTGCACGCCACCGCCGCAGACCAGCACCCGCCGCGTGCCCGGCTGCTGCGCCAGCAGCGCATCGGCCACGGTCATCGCGGTCAGCTCCAGCAGGGTGGCCTGCACATCGGCGGCACTGAACTGGCCTTCGCCCATGTGCGCTTCGGCCCAGGCCAGGTGGAACTGCTCGCGCCCGGTGCTCCTGGGCGGCGGCAGATCGAACCACGGGTCAGCCCGCCAGGCAGCCAGCAGGCTGTCATCCACCGCACCGCTGGCGGCAAACGCGCCATCGGCATCGAAGCTGCGGCCGGTGTGGCGCTGGCACCACGCATCCATCAGTGCATTGGCCGGGCCGGTGTCGAAGCCGCGCACCGCCCCCTGCCGGGGAATCAGGGTCAGGTTGCCGATGCCACCCAGGTTCAGCACCGCGCGGTCTTCATCGGCAGCGCCCAGCATGGCCAGGTGGAAGGCGGGCATCAACGGCGCACCATGGCCGCCGGCCGCCACGTCGCGGCGGCGGAAGTCGCACACGGTGGTGATGCCGGTCAGCTCGGCAATGCGATTGCCATCGCCCAGCTGCACGGTGAAGGCCGGTTCGGCCAGTGGCCGGTGGCGCACGGTCTGCCCGTGCGAGCCGATCGCCCGCACCTGCGCGCGATCCACGCTGGCCTCGTCCAACAGCTGGTTGGCCGCGCCGGCGAAGGCGATCGCGATGCGCGCATCCAGCTCGCCCAGTTCCTCCAGCGACTGCAGCGGGCCACCTTCGCCCAGCGCGACCAGGCGTGCACGCAGCACCGGCTCCCATCGGGCGGTCAGCCCGTGTACGAAGTGGCAGCCGCCGGCAACGGGGAACTGCACCAGTGCGGCATCGATGCCATCGGCGCTGGTGCCCGACATCAGGCCAAGGTACAGGGGGGCGTTCGGGTTGGCGGCGGCGTTCATGGCGGGCATAAAAAAAGGACGTGGCAAGCTTGTGCTGCCACGTCCTTGTTCGTCAACGCAGGGGGCTCAGCCGCGCTTGCGGGCCGGCGCCTTGGCGTCCTTGGCGCTGGCCACCTCGGTGGCGTCGGCCTCGCGGCTGGCCGGGGCCGGGCTGGCATCGGCGTAGATCAGCTTTTCCATGCCCTGGATACGCGCCATGGCCGGTGCGGTCTGCGCGCGGAAGGCCACCAGCTCGGCGCCCTTCAGCGGTTCCGGCGGCGGCATGGTCACCGTCAGCGGGTTGCGGTGCTGGCCATTCACGCGGAATTCGTAGTGCAGGTGCGGGCCGGTGGCCATGCCGGTGGAGCCCACGTAGCCGATCACCGTGCCCTGGGCCACGCGCTGGCCATTCTTGATGCCGGCAAAGCGCGACATGTGCCCGTACAGGGTGGTGTGGCCGCGGCCATGGTCCAGGATCACCACGTTGCCGTAGCCACGCTGCACGCCCACGAACTGCACGCGTGCATCACCGGCGGCCATGATCGGCGTACCGGTACGGGCGGCGTAGTCCACGCCCTTGTGCATGCGCATCTTGCCCAGCACCGGGTGCTTGCGGGCACCGAAGGTCGAGCTCAGGCGTGCGAAGGGAATCGGCATGCGGATGAAGCTCTTCTTCAGCGAACGGCCGTTGATGTCGTAGTACTCGGATTTGCCGTTGCGCTCGAAGCGGAAGCCCGAATAGGTCTTGCCGCCGGTGGTGAAGGTGGCCGCCAGGATCTTGCTGGTATCGACCTTCTCGCCTTCGCGCCAGGTTTCGTCCATCACCACGCTGAAGCGATCGCCCGGCTGCAGGTCCTTCGAGAAATCGATGTCGTACTTGAAGATGTCGTCGGTCATCGTCGCGATCGCCGACGGCGACAGCCCGGCACGGCGTGCCGCGGCATACAGCGAACTGGTGATCTCGCCACTGGTGACCACCGTGCGCGTGGACGTTTCGCGCTGGGTCACCTTCTCCTTGATGTCATTGCCGGCCAGGCTCAGCTCCACCCGGTGGTCGCCGTCGCGGTCGAAGCGGATGCTGCGCAGGTCGCCCGACAGCGGCATGTCGAAGGCGATCTCCGCGCCCGGCCGCAGCTTGGTCAGCGAATCGCGCGCGCCCGGGTGGTCCAGTACCCGGTGCAGGGTGCTGGCCGGAATGCCGGCCTGGTCGAACAGTTCGCTCAGGGTCTGGCCGCGCTGCACCCGCAGCACCTGCCAGCTGTCGCCGGGGGTCTGCTGCTGGCGCGCCTGCGCAAGCGGCGGCAGCGGCAGGGCCAGGCTGGTGTGGCTGTCGGCGTAGGGCGCATCGATGGTGTGCGAGAAGCCGGGAACGATGGTCGCCACCAGCGCGCCGATGGTCGCGAACAGGCTCGCGTGCATCCAGTGGCGGCGGGTCCAGCGCTCGTTGAAAGCGGCGGGAAGGTGTTGCCTGAGCTTCCGGTGCAGGGCGTTGTCGTGCAGGACGTGGAGTCGTTCCTGGAAGCGCTGCTTGCGTGCGCGCCCTTGGTCGGAATTGTGCATCAGCGGTGTTTTCCTGGCGGGCCCGGGAGCGCGGGCCTGTTCGGCGGTTACCATAGACACCTGAGAAAACCGCGTCAAACCCTTGTGCCTATTGGCTTTTGTGAAGCCAATCAGGTTAACTTGGCGTTAACACCCCACATAAGAAACGGCACTGCCGGGAGTAGTCACGTGTCCTCGATTGAAGAAGCCCTTGCCCTGATCGGCCGCGGAGCCGACGAGATCCTGAAGCTCGAGGATCTGCGTGCGCGCCTGCAGGAAGGCCGCCCGCTGCGCGTGAAGGCAGGCTTCGACCCCACCGCCCCCGACCTGCACCTGGGTCATACCGTGCTGCTGAACAAGCTGCGCCAGTTCCAGGACCTCGGCCATCAGGTCATCTTCCTGATCGGTGACTTCACCGGCATGATCGGCGACCCGTCCGGCAAGAGCCTGACCCGCAAGCCGCTCAGCCGCGAGGACGTGCTGGCCAACGCCCGTACCTATGAAGAGCAGGTGTTCAAGGTGCTGGACCGGGAAAAGACCGAAGTCCGCTTCAATTCGGAGTGGTTCGGCAAGATGGGCGCGGCCGACATGATCCGCCTGGCCGGCCAGCACACCGTGGCCCGCATGCTGGAACGCGACGACTTCGCCAAGCGCTACGCCGCCCAGCAGTCCATCGCCATCCACGAATTCCTGTACCCGCTGGTGCAGGGCTACGACTCGGTGGCGCTGGAAGCGGACGTCGAACTGGGCGGTACCGACCAGAAGTTCAACCTGCTGATGGGCCGTGGCCTGCAGGAACACCACGGCCAGAAGCCGCAGGTGGTGTTGACCATGCCGTTGCTGGAAGGCCTGGACGGGGTCAACAAGATGTCCAAGTCGCTGGGTAACTATATTGGTATCAGCGAGCCGGCCATCGACATCGTCACCAAGGCCATGAAGGTCGACGACGCCCTGATGTGGCGCTGGATCGAGCTGCTGTCCTTCGACATCAGCCAGGCCGAGGCAGTGTCGCTGCGCGAACAGGTCGCCGCCGGCACCCTGAACCCGCGTGTGGTGAAGCTGCGCCTGGCCCGTGAACTGGCCACCCGCTTCCACGACGCCGCAGCGGCCGAGCAGGCCATTGCCGGCTGGGAAGCCGCGGTGACCGGGCAGGGCGACATCACCCAGCTGCCGTTGCAGGACGTGGCCATTCCGGCCGAGGGCCTGCGTATTGCTGCACTGCTGACCGCCGCCGGCCTGACCCCCAGCAACTCCGAAGCCAACCGCAAGCTCAAGGAGCGCGCGGTGAAGGTGGACGGCGAGGTGGTGGAAGATGGCCAGCAGGTGCTGCAGCCGGGCTTCGAAGGCCTGCTGCAGGTCGGCAAGCGCACCTTTGCCCGGGTCCGTCTGATCGTTGCCTGACGGCCCTTGCTTTGCATATGCAGAGTCGAGCCATGCTCGACCGCTTTTGCTCTTCGCGGTATGCCCCCACGGGCGCGATGGATGAACGGATGCAACATCCGTTGAAAAAAATCGCCACACCCTCTTCACAAATCCTGTGGATGGGGGCATACTTCTCCTCCCCCGTCGCAGGGGTCGCCACCAAGGGGCTTCAGCGACAACAGGGCGCCCGCCACCAACGAACGAGATGATCGAACGAAGGTGTTGACAGACTGAAAAAGTCTGACATAATGGGCGGCTCGCTTCGAAGAAAACTTCGCAGCACACGGGAGCGGCGCTGAGGCCACTTCCCCTGATCTTTGAAAGTATGCGCAGGTATCTTGTGAAGGCGCCTGCAGGAAGGATGATT
>NZ_DAMBCN010000014.1:0-99993 GCF_032056425.1 Stenotrophomonas sp. | reverse complement strand
CGCTGTCCTGCGCACACGGCAAGACCGGGGTTGGGCGTCCTGCCCAACCCGCCCGAGGCATGCCTCGGGCCCATGGCGCTCACGCCCCCGCAACCGGACCCACCCCGCCTCCGACGGATTCCTGCGGTCTGTTGGAAGAGCATGGGGTCGGATCCGTTTTCCGGAGGAAAACTGCTCTGACCCCTTGAACGACCACATAACGCAGGCATGGCACGGGTGGGTGTACGCTGTTGCGATGATGGCCACGACAGTCGGGCAACAACAGTTGGTGGCGGCGCGCGATGCGTTCGTCGAGGGCGACATGGCGTCGCTGGCCGGGCTGCCGTTGCCCCTGCAGCAGTCGTGGCAGCGCTCACGGGCGGCCGGGGTGCTGCCCGGGCAGGAACCGTATTACCCGCCGCTGCAGGGCGACGGCCGGCGTCTGCACGATGCCGGGGACCGGCGCCTGGCGCGCTGCGTGCAGCCGGAACTGGAACAGCTGTGGGCGGCCTTCGGTGGGCGCGGCTGGACGATGTTCTGTGCCAACCGCCACGGCATGGTGATCGCGCAACAGGCCCATGGCCTGGAAGATGATGCCTTGCTGCGGCCGATCCAGGTCGGGCGGCAACTGGGCGAAGCGCAGA
Organism: Stenotrophomonas sp.; assembly: GCF_032056425.1. Taxonomy (GTDB): domain Bacteria; phylum Pseudomonadota; class Gammaproteobacteria; order Xanthomonadales; family Xanthomonadaceae; genus Stenotrophomonas. Next base: position 99,370 of record NZ_DAMBCN010000014.1, on the reverse strand, counting down.
TCGGCACCACCGCGCCGGCGGTCAGTCTGGCCGATGACATGCCCGCGCTGGTGCGCGGCAACGAGCACTACCTGCAGCGCTTCGCGCCGGTGTTCTGCCTGAGTGAGCCGTTGCACGATCTGGACGGCCAGGTCTGCGGGGCGATCGACATCACCGGGCTGGGCGAGCGTGATCCGGCACTGCTGCAGGGCTACTTCCGGCAGGCCGCGCTGGCCAGTGAGAACCGCCTTTTCCAGACCCTGACCGATGTGCACCTGCTGGCCGTGCAGCATGATCCGCGCTGGCTGGCCACGCCGCTGCAGGGGCTGTTGGCAGTACAGGAAGACGGGCAGCTGCGTGCGGCCAACCGCGTGGCGCGGCGTCTGCTGGGCCTGCCGCGGCGGGGGCCATTGCCGCTGTTGTCGATGGAAACCGTGTTTGCTGGCGCCAGCGCGGCGCAGCGCCGCCATGTGCTGCAGCCTGGTCCCGCGCACCGGGTGCGGCTGGGCGAGGGCAGTGCGGTCTACCTGCAGCACCTGCGGGCACCGCGGGCGCCGCGCACACGTGCGCCGGCACCTGCAGCGGTGGCCGCCGCGCCGTTGCGCGAGCAGCAGCGGGAAGCGGCGCGGCGTGCGGCACACGCTGCCGATGGCAACCTGAGCCTGGCCGCACGCCAGTTGGGCGTCTCGCGCACCACCCTGTACAAGCTGCTGCGCGATTAGTCGCGCAGTCCGCCGGGCATGGCACGGCGCTACCGCTGAGGCGCGGGTAGCGCCGGGCCATGCCCGGCGAAAGAATCAATCGCGGAAGTTGTTGAACTGCAGCGGCAGTTCGAACTTGCCGGCCTTCAGCACGGCAATCGCATCCTGCAGATCGTCGCGCTTCTTGCCCTGCACGCGCAGCTTGTCGCCGTTGATCTGGCTTTCCACCTTCAGCTTGGCTTCCTTCAGCGCCGCCGCGATCTTCTTGGCGATCTTCTGCTCGATGCCCTGCTTGACGGTGATCTTCTGCCGGGCCTGCGCCAGGTTGGTTTCGATATCGCCAAATTCCAGGCTCAGCACGTCGATGCCACGCGCAGCCAGGCGGGCGCGCAGGATGTCGTTCATCTGCTTGAGCTGGAACTCGGTCGGTGCGGTCTGGTTGATCACATCGCCATCGCGCTCGAACTTCGCATCCACGCCCTTGAAATCGAAGCGGGTGGCAAGTTCGCGGTTGGCCTGGTCGATGGCGTTGGTCAGCTCGTGGGTGTCGACTTCAGACACGACGTCGAAGGAAGGCATGGGCGTGGCTCCGCGGAATTCAGTGGCGGCCATTCTATCGCGTGGGCCGCGGGGTGTTTGTAGAGTCGAGCCATGCTCGACTGCCGCGTGAAAGCCAGTCGAGCAAGCTCGACTCTACAGTCGGCGGTTGCCGGGCGATAATGGGCCATGAACCTGCAACGCTCCCCTTCGCGCGCGGTGGCCTGGATGGTCGCGGCGGTCGCCTGTTTCTCGCTGATGGATGCCGGCATGAAGCAGCTGTCGGCCAGTTACCCCTCGCTGGAAGTCACCTTCCTGCGCGGTGCGGCGTCGCTGCCGTTCGTACTGGTCTGGGTGCTGGCCAGCGCCGGCCCACGCTCGCTCATCCCGCGCCGCTGGGGCCTGCATCTGCTGCGCGGCGGGCTGGGCATGGCAATGATCGGCTGCTTCGTGTTCGCCCTGCGCGACCTGCCGCTGTCCACCGCCTACAGCATCTACTTCGTCGCCCCGCTGCTGATCGCCGCACTGTCGGTCCCGCTGCTGGGGGAACGGGTGGGCCCGCGGCGCTGGGTGGCCATCGGGGTCGGACTGCTGGGCGTGATCGTGGTGCTGCGGCCGGGCGTGGACGGCTTCATTTCCATTCCCGGCCTGATGGTGCTGGCCGCCGCCACGGCCTACGCCATCGCGGCAATTACCGTCAGCCTGCTGACCCGTACCGATACCTCGCAGTCGATGGTGGTCTGGTTCCTGGTCATCATGGCCATCGGCGCCGGCCTGCTGGCGCTGCCTGACTGGGTGCCGCTGCAGCTGGCGCAAGCGCCGTTGATCGCCGGCATGGGCCTGGCCGGCGCACTGGGCCAGATTGCGCTGACCAAGGCGTTCCAGCTGGGTGAGGCGTCGATGATCGCGCCGCTGGAGTACAGCGGCCTGGTCTGGGTGATCGGCTGGGACCTGGCCTTCTGGGGCCAGCTGCCGGACGCCTACACCTGGGTCGGCGCGGCGATCATCGTGGCGTCGGGCCTGTACCTGCTGCACCGCGAACGCCTGAACCGGGTGCAGCCGCCGAAGCCGCTGGACCACCCCTGACCGTGGCGGGTCGGGGGTCGGAGCCCCTTCGGGGATCCGACCCCGGGGTCAGACCCCCGCAGGGGCTCTGACCCCACCGGTACACGCGACTTAGAATCAAAAGGAATAACATTCTGGCCCAAGGCGCAGGCGCGGAACCGCCGGCGCTGGTAGGCTGCACGCCCCTTCTTCCGCCCCGCCGGTGAGCCACGCCCGTGATCGAGTTCCAGCGCCTGCACAAATCCTATGCCGTTGCCGGCCGCCAAGTGAGCGCGCTGCAACCGCTGGACCTGACCATCGAGGCCGGCGAAGTGTTCGGCATCATCGGTCATTCCGGCGCGGGCAAGTCGACCCTGATCCGCATGATCAACCGCCTGGAAGAACCCAGCGGTGGCAAGCTGCTGATCGGCGGCGAAGACATCACGGCGCTGGATGCCGACGGCCTGCGCGCGCTGCGCCGTCGCATCGGCATGATCTTCCAGCACTTCAATCTGCTGTCTTCGCGCACGGTGGCCGGCAACGTGGCGTTTCCGCTGGAACTGGCAGGTACGCCGAAGGCGGAGATCGACGCGCGCGTGGCCGAGCTGCTGCAGACCGTTGGCCTGCAGGACCACGCGGCGAAGTACCCGGCGCAGTTGTCCGGCGGTCAGAAGCAGCGGGTGGGCATTGCCCGCGCGCTGGCCACCCGCCCGCAGATCCTGCTGTGCGACGAAGCCACCAGCGCGCTGGACCCGCAGACCACCGCCTCGGTGCTGGCACTGCTGTCCAAGATCAACCGCGAGCTGGGCCTGACCATCGTGCTGATCACCCACGAGATGGATGTGATCCGCCGCGTCTGCGATCGCGTGGCCGTGCTCGACGGCGGCCACTTGGTGGAAACCGGTCCGGTCACTCAGGTTTTCCTGCACCCACAGCACGCCACCACGCGGCGCTTCGTCAGCGAATCCGAACACGTGGACGAAGGCGTGCTGCACCGCGATTTCGACGTGGTGGGCGGGCGCATCGTGCGCCTGACCTTCCTCGGCGGTGACACCTACGAGCCGTTGCTGGGCCGCGTGGCCCGCGAGACCGGCATCGACTACAACATCCTGTCCGGCCGCATCGACCGGATCAAGGACACCCCGTATGGCCAGCTGGTGGTCGCCCTGGTGGGCGGCGACCCGTCCGCCGCGCAGGCCGCGTTCGTGGCTGCCGGCGTGCACGTTGAGGAACTGCGCCGATGATCGTCGCCACTGCTGAAGGCTTCTTCCGCCACCTGGATGCCAACAAATGGGTGGATATCGGCAAGGCCACCATCGAGACGCTGCTGATGATGGCCGGCTCGCTGCCGCTCACCCTGGCCATCGGCCTGCCGATGGGCGTGCTGCTGTACGTGTTCGGTGCGCCGCAGATGAAGCGTCGGCCGTTGGCCTATGGCGTGCTGGCGGTCGTGGTGAACCTGCTGCGCTCGGTGCCCTTCATCATCCTGATGGTGGTGCTGATTCCGGTGTCGCTGTGGCTGATGGGCCAGTCGATCGGCGTGCTCGGCACGCTGCCGGCGCTGGTGATCGGCGCGGCGCCGTTCTATGCGCGCCTGGTCGAAACCGCTCTGCGCGAAGTGGACCGAGGCGTGGTCGAGGCCGCGCAGTCGATGGGCGCCACGACCTGGCAGCTGGTCACCCGGGTGCTGCTGCCCGAAGCCCGGCCGGGCCTGATCGCGGCCGCCACGGTCACTACGGTCGCTCTGGTCGGCTTCACCGCCATGGGCGGTGCGATCGGCTCCGGTGGCCTGGGTGACCTGGCGCTGCGCGAGGGCTACCAGCGCAACCGCACCGACGTAGCCCTGGTCACCGTGGTGGTGCTGCTGATCCTGGTGCAGCTGCTGCAGATGCTCGGCGACCGTCTGGTCGCGCATTACACCCGCAAGTAACCGGTTTATCCGCCGGGCATGGCCCCTCGGCTACGGTAGCGCCGGGCCATGCCCGGCGGCGTCAGCATGACGCGATCCGTCCATCGGAACCTTGAATCGCCGAAGCGGGACTGGCCTCACATCCAGTCCCTTGGTATATTCCGTTTTACGTAATACGTTTTGCGGAATGATTCGATCCTTCCGTTGCAAACACACCCGTGCCCTGTTCGAAGGTCAGTGCCATCGTCCCTGGCAGTCAATCCGCCGGGTAGCCGAGCGGAAGCTGCAGATGCTGGACTCGGCACAGACGCTGTCGTTCCTGCGCAGTCCGCCTGGCAACCGGCTGGAGGCGCTAACGGGTGACCGCAAAGGGCAGCACAGCCTGCGCATCAACGATCAGTGGCGGCTGTGTTTCATCTGGACCGAAACCGGTCCGGAGGCCGTGGAAATCGTTGACTACCACTGAGGTTCTGGCCATGAAGCCATCCATCAACCGCATGCGGGCCATCCATCCCGGTGAGATCCTGCGCGAAGAGTTCCTCGCGCCGCTGGCCCTGAGCGTGAATGCGCTGGCGAGGGCATTGGATGTTCCCGCCACGCGCCTGCATGCCATCGTGCATGGTGAACGCGCGATCACGGCCGATACGGCGGCCCGCCTGGCACGGCATTTCGGGGGCGATGCGGCATCGTGGCTTGCAATGCAGGCAACCTACGATCTGAAGACGTTGCCGACCCTGGGCGAGATCGAGCGCCGCGTGCAGCCAAGGGCTGCGTAGCAGCGCGGGACATCCGCCGGGCATGGCCTGGCGCTACCGCAATGACCGCGCGGCCACGGCAGCGCCGGGCCATGCCCGGCGAACGCTCTCTCAGCGCACGTTCGGCACTTCGTAGCCCAGCTTGCCTACCTGTTCGGCGTGCTGCGGCACGCGCTTGAGCTTGTCGGTGTTCACCCCGTACTCGTCACGCAGGCGCTCGGCCAGCTCCTTGTACAGCGCCTTGTCCATGTCCGGCTGGCGGGCAAAGATCCAGGCCATCTCGCGGCCGGGATAGCCGATCAGCGCCCAGGAATAGTCCGGCGCCACTTCCAGCACCCGCGAATGGGTCGGCACCACCCGGTAGAACCAGGTGCGCCAAGCATGGTTGCCACTGTCCGCATCGACGCTGGCGCGCGCCCGCACTTCCTGCAGCGGCTGGCCGAAGCCATCGCGGTAACGGTAGGTGATGGCGACCTTGTGGTCGTCGCGCAGTTCGTACTGGTTGACGCTGGCCACGTGCCCACGTTCGATGAAATTCGGCACGCGACCGATCACATACCAGGTGCCCATGAAGCGCTGCAGGTCAACCGGTGCATCCGGATCGACGGCCGCACGGTCAGGCAGCGCGCTGCGCGACGCCGGCGGATCTTCGGCAGCCAGCGCGGCGCCTCCCAGTGACAGGGCCAACACCATGGCGCAGAACGGGCGGATCGGGGACATGCGGGAGCGGGCTCCAGTGGGCTTGCCCGCGCATGGTCACTGGGTGCAGCCGATCCGTCAATGGTGTCGCAGCCCGTGAGAAGCGTTGCCGCCACGCTGTGCGTCATCGATCACCGGAGAACGACCATGAACGCACGCACCGCGCATCGCCCGTCAGCTGAACGCCTCAGGCAGCGTCCCGATCCGCGCGTGCTGCGCCTAGTGCAGCAGCTGGCCCTGGCGGGTGTGGCGCTGGTGCTGGTGTGGCCGGCTGCACGCGGCCATCACGCCTGGCTGGGCTGGGCACCGCTGTGGCTGGTCGGCATGCCGCTGGTGGCGTGGTGGGCCCTGCTGGGCTGCCCGTTGCCCGTGCGGGCCGCCCTGCGGCGGTTGCGCGGTCCGCAGCAGCAGGCACGGCGGCGTCCGTCGCGCCGGCAGCGGCGCGCACGCGGGCAGGCGGCCACAGCCTGACCTTCGACACGGGGGCGGCCGTCCGAACCGTGCTAGCGTTCCACGGTTAATGACTGCCTGGAGCTGCAATGTCGCGATTCGCTTCCGCCTGCCTGTTGGCCGGCATGATGACCGGCGCCTCGGTGGGGACCGCCGTGGCCGCTGAAGACACCGACCGTTACGCCTGGCTGGAGGACGTGACCGGCGACAAGCCGCTGTCCTGGGTGAAGGAGCAGAACGCCAAGTCCGAGGCGCGCCTGGCGCAGACCCCGGCGTTCAAGCAGATGGAAGCAAGCATCCGCGAGGTGCTCGATTCGGACGCCAAGATTCCCGGCGTGCAGAAGATCGGCGAGTACTACTACAACTTCTGGAAGGACAAGCAGCACGAACGCGGCCTGTGGCGCCGCACCACGCTGGCCGAGTACCGCAAGGCCTCGCCGCAGTGGGAAACCGTGCTGGACCTGGACGCGCTGAACAAGGCCGAGGGTGAGAACTGGGTCTGGCACGGCGCCGACTGCCTGCGCCCGGACTACAGCCGCTGCCTGATCGCGCTGTCGCGCGGTGGCGCCGACGCCGATGTCACCCGCGAATTCGACCTGGCCAACAAGGCCTGGATCAAGGATGGCTTCTTCCGTCCCGAATCGAAGGGCGGCCTGGGCTGGATCGACCGCGACACCGTGTTCGTCTACACCGATTTCGGCGCCGGCTCGATGACCACCTCCGGCTACCCGCGCGTGGCCAAGCTGTGGAAGCGTGGCACGCCGATGGCCTCGGCCAGCGTGGTCTACGAAGGCAAGCCGGAAGACATGTACATCGCGGCCATGCACGATGACACCCCCGGTTTCGAGCGCAACCTGGTCAGCCGCACGCTGGCCTTCTACAACAACGAGATCTACCTGCGCAGCGACACCGGTGCGCTGACCAAAATCGACGCGCCGAACTCGGCCGAGAAGGGCCTGCACAAGCAGTGGCTGACCCTGGAACTGCGTGATCCGTGGACCGTGGGCGGCAAGACCTACGCTTCTGGTTCGCTGCTGGCGACCAAACTGGACGACTTCCTGGCCGGCAAGCGCGACTTCGAGGTGCTGTTCGCGCCGACCGCCACCACCTCGCTGGCCAGTGTCTCGTGGACGAAGAACCACCTGGTGCTGAACGTGCTGGATGACGTCAAGAACCGCCTGTCGGTACTGACGCCGGGCGCGAAGGGCTGGCAGAAGAGCGACTTCGTCGGCGCGCCGGCGTTCGGCACGCTGGGCGTCAGTGCGGTCGACAGCAACGACAGCGACGCGGTCTGGCTGACCGCCACCGACTACCTGACCCCGACCACCCTGGCCATTGCCGACATCGGCAAGGCGCCGGAAGTGCTGAAGACCATGCCGGCCTTCTTCGATGCCAAGGGCAAGGTGATCGAACAGCACTTCGCCACCAGCAAGGATGGCACCCGCGTGCCGTACTTCGTGGTGCACGACAAGGCGATGAAGCTGGATGGTTCCAACCCGACCCTGCTGTACGGCTACGGTGGCTTCGAGATCTCGCTCACCCCGGCCTACTCCGGCGGCATGGGCCGCGCGTGGCTGGAAAAGGGCGGCGTGTACGTGGTCGCCAACATCCGTGGCGGTGGCGAGTACGGCCCGCGCTGGCACCAGGCGGCGCTGAAGCAGAACCGTCACAAGGCCTATGAAGACATGGCTGCGGTTGCCCAGGATCTGGTCACCCGCAAGATCACCAGCGCCAAGCACCTGGGTGTGCAGGGCGGCAGCAACGGTGGCCTGCTGACCGGCAACATGCTCACCCAGTACCCGGAACTGTTCGGTGCGGTGGTGGTGCAGGTGCCGCTGCTGGACATGAAGCGCTACAGCCACCTGCTGGCCGGCGCTTCGTGGATGGCCGAGTACGGCAACCCGGACACCAGCGACTGGGAGTTCATCAAGACCTTCTCGCCGTACCACCTGTTCGACGCGAAGAAGAACTACCCGCCGGTGCTGTTCACCACTTCCACCCGCGATGACCGTGTGCATCCGGGCCACGCCCGCAAGATGGCGGCCAAGATGATCGACGCCGGCAAGGACGTGACCTACTACGAGAACATCGAAGGCGGTCATGGCGGTGCAGCCAACAACGCGCAGGCCGCGCACATGTCCGCGCTGGCCTACAGCTTCCTGTGGGAGCGCTTGGGCGGCAAGTGATGGAATGAAAAACGCCGCCCTCGGGCGGCGTTTTTCGTTGGGGCCCGCGTATCCACGCATGGCGTGGATCTACGGGTGCGCGGTGCGCTCGCCGGGCATGGCCCCGCGCTACCGGAACCGCAGCAACCCACGCGCGATGCGCGCCACCGCCTCCTGCAACCGCGGTACTTCCTGGGTGTACGCCAACCGCACGTGCTGGTTGGCGCGGTGGAAGCCGAAGTCCAAGCCCGGCGTGAACGCCACGTGCTCGGTTTCCAGGAAATGCGCGCAGAACGCCTGCGCGTCGTCGGTGAACGCGCTGACGTCGGCGTACAGGTAGAACGCGCCCTGCGGTTCCACCTCGATGCGGAAACCCAGTTCGCGCAGCGCCGGCAGCAGGAAATCACGGCGCTGCTGGAACGCCTGCCGGCGCTGCTCGAAGATCGCCATCGATTCCTCGCTGAAGCAGGCGAGGGCGGCATGCTGGGCGATGCTCGAGGCGCTGATGTACAGGTTCTGTGCGAGCTTCTCCAGCTCGGGTACGGCCGCCGGTGGCGCCACCAGCCAGCCCAGCCGCCAGCCGGTCATGCCGAAGTACTTGGAGAAGCTGTTCAGCACGAACGCGCTGTCATCCACCTGCAGCACGCTGGGCGCGTCCAGGCCATAGGTGAGGCCGTGGTAGATCTCGTCCACCACCAGGTGGCCGCCGCGCGCATGCAGCGACCTCGACAGGGCGGCCAGTTCATCGGCCAACAGCACCGTGCCGGTCGGGTTGGCCGGTGAGGCCACCAGCGCACCGACGCTGTCGCTGTTCCAGTGGTGTTCCACCAGTGCAGGGGTCAACTGGTAGGCGGTGTCGGGGCCAACCGGCACCAGTTGCGCGCCGCCTTCCACCAGCCGCAGGAAGTGGCGGTTGCACGGATAGCCCGGGTCGGCCAGCAGCCAGTGCCGGCCCGGATCGACCAGCAGGCTGCTGGCCAGCAGCAGCGCACCGGAACCGCCCGGGGTGACCAGGATGCGCTCGGGGTCGATGTCCAGCCCGTAATGGCTGGCATAGAAACCGCTGATGGCCTGGCGCAGCGCGGGCAGCCCGCGCGCGGCGGTATAGCGCGTGTGGCCGGCGGCCAGTGCGGCCTGGCCGGCGCGTACGATGGGGTCGGCGGTGGTGAAGTCCGGCTCCCCGATCTCCAGGTGGATCACATCGTGGCCGGCCTGTTCCAGCGCCTGCGCGCGGGCCAGCAGGGACATTACGTGGAACGGGGCGATTTCATGGCTGCGCCGGCTGTAGCCCGGCGTGTGGGGCAGGGTGCTCATGCGCCCATGGTACGCCGCACGGGAATGGTAGAGTCGAGCTTGCTCGACTGCGGTTGCGGTCAGTCGAGCAAGTTCGACCCGACCTGCGCCACGGACGCCATTGCGTAACCGCACAAGGAGCCCAATCTCATGAAATCCACCCTCTGCCTGTTGCTTGCCAGCCTGATGACCAGCACCGCTACCGCCGCCACCCCGCCCGTTCCGCCGGATGCCCAGAAGCACCCGCACGAGGTCAAGGCGCCGTTCGGCGCGACCCGCAACGATGACTACTACTGGCTGCGCGACGACACGCGCGAGAACAAGGACATGCTGGCCTACCTGCAGGCCGAGAATGCCTACGCCGACCAGCTGCTGGCGCCGTTGAAGCCGCTGGAAGACACCCTCTACAAGGAAATCGTCGGACGCATCAAGCAGGACGACGCCAGCGTGCCAGCGCGCGAGCGCGGCTACTGGTACTACAGCCGCTTCGAGACCGGTCAGGACTATCCCATCCATGCGCGCCGCAAGGGCAGCATGGAAGCGCCGGAAGAAGTGCTGCTGGACGTGAGCACGATGGCCGCCGGCAAGGGCTATTTCAGCGTCGGTTCGATGGAAGTCAGCCAGGACAACCAGCTGCTGGCATGGGCCGACGATGATGTGGGCCGCCGCCAGTACACGATCCGCTTCAAGGACCTGCGCAGCGGCCAGGTGCTGCCCGATGTGATCACCGGCAGTTCCGGCGATCTGGTCTGGGCCGATGACAACCGCACCGTGCTGTACGTGGAAAACGACCCGGAAACGCTGCTGACCGTGCGGGTGAAGAAGCACGTGCTGGGTACCCCGGCCAGCGCCGATACCGTGGTCTACGAAGAAAAGGACGACAGCTTCTACATGGGCATCGGCCGCACCCGTGACGATCGCTTCATCACCATCGGCGTGCACAGCACCGTGTCTTCGGAAGAGCGCTATGCCCCGGCCAGCGACCCGACCACGTTCACCGTGCTGGCCCCGCGCCAGCGCGATGTGGAGTACGACGCCGACCACTACGATGGCCGCTGGGTGATCCGCACCAACGACGGCGCGAAGAATTTCAAGCTGGTCACCGCGCCCACCGATGCCACCTCGCGTGCGCAGTGGAAGGACTGGATCGGCCATGACGATGCGGTGTTCATCGAAGGCTTCGAGCTGTTCGACAGCTACACCGCCATTGCCGAACGTTCCGAAGGCCTGGAGCGCGTGCGCCTGCTGTTCAAGGACGGCCGCACCGACTACGTGAAGGCCGATGAGCCGGCGTACTCGATGGGCCTGGGCGACAACACCGAGGCCGATACGCCGTGGCTGCGTTACGTCTACACCTCGATGACCACCCCGACCACGGTGTTCGAACTGAACACCGCCACCGGTGAGCGCCGCCAGCTGAAGGTGCAGCCGGTGATCGGCTACGACGCCAGCAAGTACGAAACTGACCGGGTGTGGGTGACCGCGCGCGACGGGGTGAGGGTGCCGGTGTCGCTGGTCTATCGCAAGGGCTACCCGAAGGACGGCACCGGCGCGCTGTTCCAGTACGCCTACGGCAGCTACGGCATGTCGATGGACCCGTATTTCAACCAGACCGCGGTCAGTCTGCTCGACCGGGGTGTGGTGTATGCCATCGCCCATATCCGCGGTGGTCAGGAAATGGGCCGTGACTGGTACGAGAATGGCAAGCTGCTGCACAAGCAGAACACCTTCAACGACTTCATCGACGTGACCCGCGCGCTGGTGGCGCAGGGCTGGGCGGCGAAGGACCGGGTGGCCGCCTCCGGTGGCAGCGCCGGTGGCCTGCTGATGGGCGCGGTGGCCAACCAGGCACCGCAGGATTACCGGGTGATGGTGGCGCAGGTTCCGTTCGTGGACGTGGTCACCACCATGCTCGACCCGACCATTCCGCTGACCACCAACGAGTACGACGAGTGGGGCAACCCGGAACAGAAGCCGTACTACGACTACATGCTGTCCTACTCGCCATACGACAACGTAAAGAAGCAGGCCTACCCGGCGCTGTTCGTGGGCACCGGCCTGTGGGATTCGCAGGTGCAGTACTGGGAACCGGCCAAGTGGGTGGCCAAGCTGCGCGATGACAACACCGGGTCGTTGCCGATCCTGTTCCGCACCAACATGGAAGCCGGCCACGGTGGCAAGTCCGGGCGCTTCCAGCGTTACCGCGAGCTGTCCGAGTCGTACGCGTTCGTGCTGCAGCAGCTGGGCATCGCCCAGCCGTAAGCGGGGTGGGGTGCCGGGCACTGCCTGGCACCCTGAACCGGTATTCTTGCTGCCATGACCCTGCCCGAACCGCCCCCGGCCCGCGATGATGCTCCGCCCCCGCGCGTGGTGCGTTTCCGCTGGGCCTGGTGGCTGCTGGCCTACGTCAGCCTGGGCACCGGCATCGTCGGCATCTTCGTGCCGGGCCTGCCCACCACCGTATTCATCCTGATTTCCGCCTGGGCCGCCTCGCGCGGCTCCGAGCGCCTGCACACCTGGCTGCTGCAGCATCCCCGCTTCGGCCCGGCCATTGCCAACTGGCAGGCCCACGGCGCGGTCAGCCGCTATGGCAAATGGATGGCCACGATCACCATGGCCGTGTGCGCCGGCATCATGCTGTGGTGCGTGCCGATTGCCTGGGTGAAGTGGTTCTCCATCGGCAGCATGACCGTGGTGGCGATCTGGCTGTGGACGCGGCCGCTGCCGCCGGACGCTTGACGGGCCGCCGGTGAAAACCCCGCCCTGCACGCGATAGTCGACCAACGGTCGACTCTACCTACCGCTCAGCCACCAATGGCTATACTCGGGGCCATGAAGATCCCCCATCGCAATGCCATTCTGATTCCGTTGGCAGCGGCCTCGCTGCTGTTCCTGTCCGCCTGCGGCAACAAGGGCCCGCTGGTACTGCCGCAGAAGCCGGTGCCGGTGGAAGAAGTGGTTGAGCCGGCCGCCGATGCCGAGGCGACGCCGCCGGCCACCCAGCCGACCAGCGACGGCAGTCCGTCCACCACCCCCGACCCGATCAAGCCGGTGGACGACGGGAATGAGTAAGGCCGGCAACAGCGCGCTGCGCTTCAGCAAGATGCATGGCGCAGGCAACGATTTCGTGGTGATCGACCTGCGCGACGGCACCCCGCCGCCGACGCCGGAACTGGCCGCGCGCCTGGCCGACCGCCACACCGGCGTGGGCTGCGACCAGATCCTGACCATCGAGCCGCCGCGTGCGGACGGCTCGGTGGCCTCGTACCGCATCTGGAACGCCGACGGTTCCAATTCCGAGCAGTGTGGCAACGGCGCGCGCTGCATCGCCGCCTGGCTGGTGCGCGAGGGCAGTGCGCAGGGCGCGCAGTTCGTCATCGACAGCCCGCTGGCCAGCCATGCAGTGCAGGTGCTGGGCGATGGCCGTTTTTCGGTGGCCATGGGCGTGCCGGCGTTCGAACCGGCGCAGGTGCCGCTGGTCGGCTTTGCCCACCCGCGGGAGGAGTACCTGTTGCCGCTGCAGGGTGAAAGCGTACGCTTCGCCGCCGTGTCGATGGGCAACCCGCATGCGGTGATCGAAGTGGGCCTGGTCGACGCCGCGCCGGTGGAACGCGTGGGCGGCCTGCTGCAGCAGCACGCCTCGTTCCCCAATTCGGTGAACGTGGGCTTTGCCCAGGTGATGGCGCCGGACCATGCGCGCCTGCGCGTGTTCGAGCGCGGCGTGGGCGAAACCCTGGCCTGCGGCAGCGGCGCCTGTGCCGCGGCGGTCACCCTGATGCAGCGCGGCCGCCTGCAGCGCGATGCCCGCATCAGCCTGCCCGGCGGTGAACTGCGCATCCAGTGGCCCGGTGAAGGCCAGCCGGTGGTGATGGCCGGCCCGACCGCATTCGTCTTCGAAGGGGAGTGGAGTGCATGACTGAGACCGCCGACAAGCTTGGAGCCCACGAAGTCGCCAGCTGGCTGCGGCGGCATCCGGGCTTCCTCAAGCAGTTCCCCGACCTGGCCCTGACCCTGGTGGTGCCGCGCGACGACGGCCCCACCGCGTCGCTGGCCAGCTACCAGCTGGAAGTGCTGCGCGAGAAGAACCGCGAGCTGGCACGGCGGCTGGCCGACCTGGGCGCCACCGCCCAGGTGAACGAGCGGCTGGCGGTGCGTACCCACCAGCTGACCCTGGCCCTGATGAAGCAGGACAACGCGGCCGACACGCTGCGCGCGATGGCCGCCTCGCTGCAGGAAGACTTCGCCGGCGATCTGGTGCGGCTGGTGGTGCATGCGCCGGTGGCCGGGCTGGAACAGGCCGACTGGCTGCAGGTGATCGCCGCCGACGACCCGCAGCTGGGCCCGTTCCGCGACTGCCTGAAGGATGGCGAGCCGATCTGCGGCCGCCTGCAGGCCGACAAGAACGCCGTGCTGTACGGCGTGCGCAGCGAGGAAGTGCAGACCACCGCCCTGCTGCCGCTGCCAGGCGTCGGCCTGATTGCCGTGGGCAGCCACGACCCGAATCGTTTCTACCCGGGCATGGGCACGCTGTTCCTGCGCATGATGGGCGATGCACTGGCCACCGGCCTGAAGCGATTCCACGGCTGAACGGAGCGCTGCCTCGATGAGCGCGGTACAGCAGTTCCTGCAGCACCTGCAGGTGGAACGGCGGATGTCGGCGCACACGCTCGACGCCTACCGTCGCGATCTGGACGCGCTGTCGGTCTGGGCCGAACCGCGTGGTGTGGCGGTGGAGGCGCTGGACGTGGATGCGGTGCGCCAGTTCGTGGCCGACGAACACCGTCGCGGCCTGTCGGCCAAGAGCCTGCAGCGCCGCCTGTCGGCCTGCCGCAGTTTCTATGCCTGGCTGCTGCGCCATGGCCGCATCGAGGCCAGCCCGGCGGCCACCCTGAAGGCGCCGCGCGCGCCGCGGCGCCTGCCGCAGGTACTGGATGCCGATGAAGCGGTGCAGCTGGTCGAGCTGGAGCCGGAAGGCGAGCTGGGCCGCCGCGACCGCGCGCTGCTGGAACTGTTCTATTCGTCCGGGCTGCGCCTGAGCGAAGTGTGCGCGCTGACCTGGCGCGACCTGGATTTCGCCAGCGGCCTGGTGAACGTGATGGGCAAGGGCAACCGCCAGCGCCGGGTGCCGTTCGGGCGGCCGGCGCGCGAGGCGCTGCTGGCCTGGCGCAGTGAAAGTGGCGGTCTGCCGGCCCTGCCGGTGTTTCCCGGCCGCAACGGGCCGATCAGCCAGCGCGCGGTGCAGGTGCGCATCCGCCAGCTGGCGCAGCGCCAGGGCCTGTTCAAGCACGTGCACCCGCACATGCTGCGGCACAGCTTCGCCAGCCATATCCTGGAATCGTCGGGCGATCTGCGCGGCGTGCAGGAACTGCTCGGCCATGCCGACATAGCCACCACCCAGATCTACACCCATCTGGATTTCCAGCACCTGGCCAAGGTCTACGACGCGTCCCACCCGCGCGCCAAGCGCAAACCGACCGGGTAGCGCCGGGCCATGCCCGGCGAGCGCAGCGCCGCCGCTGAACGGCAGCCATCCATGCAGGCTTGATCGCCCCCGTCGCTGTCCCCATGTCCGGTGAACAGCTATCGGAGGCCGCATGGACCCCAGTCAGAATCCCAACGTTTTCCACGCCACCACCATCGTCTGCGTCCGCCGCGGCGAGCACGTGGCCATTGCCGGTGATGGCCAGGTCACGCTGGGCCACACGGTGATGAAGGGCAATGCACGCAAGGTCCGCCGGCTCGGCCGCGACGGCCAGGTGCTGGCCGGTTTCGCCGGTGCTGCCGCCGATGCGTTCACCCTGTTCGAACTGTTCGAAGCCAAGCTGGAAAAGCATGGGCAGCTGCAGCGCGCCGCCGTCGAGCTGGCCAAGGATTGGCGCACCGAGCGCCGCCTGGGCAAGCTGGAGGCCCTGCTGGCCGTGGCCGACAAGGAAACCTCGCTGATCATCAGCGGCACCGGCGATGTGATCGAGCCGGAGGACGGCATCATCGCCATCGGTTCCGGCGGTTCCTATGCGCTGTCTGCGGCACGCGCGCTGATGGCGCACACCGAACTGGATGCACGCACGATTGCCAGCGAAGCCATCGGCATTGCCGGCGACATCTGCATCTACACCAACCGCAACGTGGTGGTCGAGGAGCTGTAAGGCTCCCCGATCCGCCGGGCAGGGCCCGGCGCTACCGGCCGGAGCCGTTCGGTTCCGGCGTCATCGACAACGCATTCGTGAGCACATCCATGTCGAAGATCGAAGTTTCCTCTGCCACCATGACCCCGCGCGAGATCGTGCAGGAGCTGGACCGGCATATCGTGGGCCAGCACGACGCCAAGCGCGCGGTGGCCATCGCCCTGCGCAACCGCTGGCGCCGCATGCAGCTGCCTGCCGAGCTGCGCAACGAAGTGATGCCGAAGAACATCCTGATGATCGGCCCTACCGGCGTGGGCAAGACCGAGATCGCACGTCGCCTGGCGACCCTGGCCAACGCGCCGTTCGTGAAGGTCGAAGCCACCCGCTTCACCGAAGTGGGCTACGTCGGCAAGGACGTGGAGCAGATCATCCGTGACTTGGCCGACACCGCGGTCAAGCTCTACCGCGAGCAGGCCAAGGTGCGCGTGCGCACGCAGGCCGAAGAACGTGCCGAAGACCGCATCCTGGATGCGCTGCTGCCGCGTCGCAGCGGCGGCATCGGTTTCGATCCGGAAGCGGCGCGCAACGAGCCGTCGGCGCAGGACAACGAGACCCGCATCAAGTTCCGCAAGATGCTGCGCAGCGGTGAACTGGACGAGCGTGAGATCGAACTGGACCTGGCCGCCAACGTCAGCATGGACATCATGACCCCGCCGGGCATGGAAGAAATGGGCCAGCAGCTGAAGTCGATGTTCGCCAACCTGGGCGGCGGCGCCAAGGCGCACAAGCGCACGCTGACCATCAAGGCCGCGCGCCCGCTGCTGGTGGAAGAAGAAGCCGGCAAGCTGGTCAACGAGGACGATATCCGCACCGCGGCGATCGAAGCCTGCGAACAGCACGGCATCGTCTTCATCGACGAGATCGACAAGGTTGCCAAGCGCGGTGACAACGTGGGGGGTGGCGATGTGTCGCGCGAAGGCGTGCAGCGCGATCTGCTGCCGCTGGTGGAAGGTTCCAACGTGTCCACCAAGTACGGCACGATCAAGACCGACCACATCCTGTTCATTGCCTCCGGTGCGTTCCACCTGGCCAAGCCCAGCGATCTGATTCCGGAACTGCAGGGTCGTTTCCCGATCCGCGTGGAACTGGGCGCGCTCAGCAAGAACGATTTCGTGCGCATCCTGACCGAGCCCAAGGCCGCGCTGACCAAGCAATACGAAGCGCTGCTGGCCACCGAGGGCGTCAAGGTCAGCTTCACCGCCGATGCCATCGACCGCCTGGCCGAGATTGCCTTCCAGGTGAACGAGCGCCAGGAGAACATCGGTGCGCGGCGCCTGCACACCGTGCTGGAGCGTCTGCTGGATTCGCTCAGCTACGAAGCGCCTGACCGCGACGGCGAGACCCTGGCCATCGACAGCGCCTACGTCGATGCGCACCTGGGTGAACTGGTGCAGGACCCGGACCTGAGCCGCTACATCCTGTAATGCCAGGCGGGGTCGGATCCCTCGCGCCAGCGAGGGCTCTGACCCCAACCCCCGTAACGCATGAGGCCGCCGAAAGGCGGCCTTTTTCATGGGGTCGGATCCCTCGCATCGCGAGGGTTCTGACCCCCGGATATCTGCGCAGGGTCAGAGCCCTCTCCTGCGCAGAGGGATCCGACCCTACGGCAACGGCTCGGGAATCGATCCCGGCACGAACACGCCTTCCTTCACGTAGGCGGCCAGGGTCATGTCCAGCGCCAGCATGCCGTCGCGCTTGAGGTCCATCAGTTCCGGTTCGACCATCGCCCCGTGCAGCACACCCAGCACGGTGGCGTGCAGCATGCGCGCGGCAATCTTCGGGTCGGCGCCGTCGCGCAGCTGGCCCAGGTCCTTGGCGCGGCGCAGCGCGCGTTCCATCCGCTCCAGCGCATCGCGGAAACCGGACTGCTGCAGTTCGGCCAGCGCCCGGCTTTCCGACGAGGCATCGCTGCGCAGCATGATTTCCATGGTCTTGCGCAGGCGTTCGTCCTCGGACAGTTCGATGAACGAGTAGATCATCACCGCACGCAGGTCATGGATCGGCGTCTGCCGTTCGTCGCTGGAGGTGCGCTCCAGTTCCTGCATGAAGGGCAGGTGCACCCGCTGGATGATCGCGGCCAGTACCTCGGTCTTGTTCTTGAAGTGCCAGTACACCGCGCCGCGGGTATAGCCAGCGCGCGCGCCGATCATCTCCAGCGTGGTCCGGGCCACCCCGTGTTCATGGAAGCAGGCCTCGGCCGCATCAAGGATGCCTTCGCGGGTGGCCTGGGTGTCCTCTTTGGTCTTGCGCGCCATGGGTCAGTGAGTGGGTACGAATGCCGGTGAAACCAGGCTGAATTGTACCGCTTTACAAACAAACAAGCATGTATGTATATTTCGCATCCACGCTCCCCGCCGTGTATGTGCGCCTGCCCATGCCCCGGGGAGGGCAGCCCCCTCGCGACCACCCAGCCCAATCTGGTGCCCGGCAGTCGTATCAGGGCGCCCTGAGAACTCCCTCTACCCTCGAGCCCCCAGCCCCCATGCACCTGACCCGAATCCGTCCTTTCCTGCTGTCGTTGGCCATCGCCGCGATCGTGGCCGCCTGCGGCGGCCAACCCGAACAGCCCGAGCAAGGCCCCGGCCAGGTGACCGTGGTCACCCTCAAGTCGGAAAGCGTGGGCCTGACGCGCGAACTGCCAGGCCGTACCAATGCCTTCCTGGTGGCCGAAGTGCGCCCGCAGGTCAGCGGCATCGTGGCCAAGCGCCTGTTCGCCGAAGGCGGCCTGGTGAAGGAAGGGCAGGCGCTGTACCAGATTGAAGACGCCAGCTACCGCGCCCAGGCCAACAGCGCCCGCGCCCAGCTGGCCCGTGCCGAAGCCACCGCCAACGCCGCGCGCCTGAGCGCCAAGCGCATCACCGAGCTGGCCAAGGTCGATGCGGTCAGCCAGCAGGACCTGGAAAACGCCGTGGCCGCGCAGAAGCAGGCCGAGGCCGACGTCGGTGCCGCCAAGGCCTCGCTGGATGCGGCCAACGTCACCCTGGGCTATGCCCGCATCACCGCCCCCATCAGCGGCCGCATCGGCAAGTCCAGCGTCACCCAGGGCGCGCTGGTCAGCGCCGGCCAGGCCGACGCGCTGGCCACCGTGCAGCAGCTCAGCCCGATCTACGTCGACCTGACCCAGTCCTCGGCCGAGCTGCTGCAGCTGCGCCGCGAACTGGCCGCCGGCCGCCTGCAGGACAACCAGACCCTGCCGGTCACCATCCTGCTGGAAGACGGCAGCGAATTCCCGCACAAGGGCGCGCTGGAATTCTCCGAAGTGAGCGTGGACCCGACCACCGGCAGCTACGCGCTGCGGGTGAAGGTGGACAACCCCGACGGCCTGCTGATGCCGGGCATGTACGTGCGCGCGGTGATCGGCGGCGGCGTGCGCGCCGATGCCGTGCTGGTGCCGATGCAGGGCATCGCCCGCGATGCCAAGGGCGATACCAGCGCCATGGTGGTGGGCAAGGACAACAAGGTGGAAGTGCGTCCGGTGAAGGTCAGCCGCGCGATCGCCGACAAGTGGCTGGTCGAGGACGGCCTGCAGCCGGGTGACAAGGTCATCGTTGAAGGCCTGCAGAAGATCGGCCCCGGCATGCCCGTGCAGGCCACCGAGAAGGGCGCTGCTCCGGCCAAGCCGGACGCCGCCCCGCAGCCTGCCGCGCAGCCGGCCGGCGAAGCGAAGTAAGCGGAGAATTCCATGGCACGTTTCTTTATTGATCGACCCATCTTTGCGTGGGTGATCGCGATCATCATCATGCTGGCCGGTGCGCTGGCCGTGCTGAAGCTGCCGGTGTCGATGTACCCCGAAGTGGCCCCGCCGGCCGTCGAGATCAGCGCCACCTATCCGGGTGCATCGGCCAAGGTGGTCGAGGACTCGGTCACGCAGATCATTGAGCAGAACATGAAGGGCCTGGATGGCCTGATCTACTTCTCGTCCAACAGTTCGGCCAACGGCATGGCCACCATCACCCTCACCTTCGAAGCCGGCACCAACCCGGACATCGCACAGGTGCAGGTGCAGAACAAGCTGCAGCTGGCCATGCCGCTGCTGCCGCAGGAAGTGCAGCGGCAGGGCATCAATGTGGCCAAGTCCAGCAGCGGCTTCCTGCAGGTGCTGGGCTTTGTGTCCAACGACGGCAGCATGGATGCCAACGACATCGCCGACTACGTGGGCTCCAACATCGTCGACACGCTCAGCCGCGTGCCGGGCGTGGGCAACATCCAGGTGTTCGGTGGCAAGTACGCCATGCGCATCTGGCTGGACCCGAACAAGCTGCACACCTACAAGCTGTCGGTCGATGAAGTGACCGCGGCGATCACCGCACAGAACGCACAGGTGGCCATCGGCCAGCTGGGCGGTGCGCCGTCGGTGAAGGGCCAGCAGCTCAACGCCACCATCAACGCGCAGGACCGCCTGCAGACCCCGGAACAGTTCCGCAACATCCTGGTGCGCGGTGGCACCGATGGCAGCGAACTGCGCCTGGGCGACGTCGCCCGCGTGGAACTGGGCGCGGAAAGCTACGACTTCGTCACCCGCTACAACGGCAAGCCGTCCACCGGTATCGCCATCACCCTGGCCACCGGCGCCAACGCGCTGGATACCGCCGAAGGCGTGCGCGCGGCACTGGATGACATGAAGGCCAGCTTCCCGGCCGGTCTGGAAACGGTCATTCCGTACGACACCACCCCGTTCGTGAAGGTCTCGATCAAGGGCGTCATCAAGACCCTGATCGAAGCGATCGTGCTGGTGTTCGTGGTGATGTACCTGTTCCTGCAGAACTTCCGCGCCACCCTCATCCCCACCATCGCGGTGCCGGTGGTGCTGCTGGGTACCTTCGGCGTGCTGGCTGCGCTGGGCTTCTCGGTGAACATGCTGACCATGTTCGCCATGGTGCTGGCCATCGGCCTGCTGGTGGACGATGCCATCGTGGTGGTGGAGAACGTCGAACGCATCATGTCCGAAGAGGGCCTGTCGCCGCTGGAAGCCACCCGCAAGTCGATGAGCCAGATCACCGGCGCGCTGGTGGGCATCGGCCTGGTGCTGTCGGCGGTGTTCGTGCCGATGGCCTTCATGAGCGGCTCCACCGGCGTGATCTACCGGCAGTTCTCGGCCACCATTGTTTCGGCCATGGCGCTGTCGGTGCTGGTGGCGATCGTGCTGACCCCGGCACTGTGCGCCACCATGCTCAAGCCGCTGAAGAAGGGCGAGCACCACGTGGCCCACACGGGCCTGCTCGGGAAGTTCTTCAACGGCTTCAACCGCGGCTTCGATCGTTCCAGCGAAACCTACCAGCGCGGCGTGAAGGGCATCATCCATCGCCCGTGGCGCTTCATGGGCATCTTCCTGGCGCTGGCCGTGGTGATGGGCGTGTTGTTCGCGCGCCTGCCCAGCTCGTTCCTGCCCAATGAAGACCAGGGCATCATGATGGCGCTGGTGCAGACCCCGGTCGGCGCCACCCAGGAACGTACCCTGGAAGCGATGGCCAAGCTGGAAGACCACTTCCTGAAGAACGAAGCCGACGCCATCGAGTCGATCTTCGCGGTGCAGGGCTTCAGCTTCGCCGGCATGGGCCAGAACGCGGGCATGGCGTTCGTCAAGCTGAAGGACTGGAGCGAGCGTGATGCCGACCAGAGCGTCGGTGCGATCACCGGGCGTGCGATGGGCGCGCTGGGCCAGATCAAGGACGCCTTCATCTTCGCCTTCCCGCCGCCGGCCATGCCGGAGCTGGGCATCGGTTCGGGTTACACGTTCTTCCTGAAGGACACCAGCGGCAAGGGCCATGACGCCCTGCTGGCCGCGCGCAACCAGCTGCTGGGTGCGGCGGGGCAGAGCAAGCTGCTGGCCAACGTGCGCCCCAACGGCCAGGAAGATACGCCGCAGCTGCGTATCGACGTGGACGTGGAAAAGGCCAACGCACTGGGTCTGTCGATCAGCTCGATCAACAACACCCTGGCCGCGGCCTGGGGCAGCAGCTACATCGATGACTTCATCGACCGTGGCCGCGTGAAGCGCGTCTACGTGATGGCCGATGCACCGTTCCGCATGAACCCGGACGACTTCAACGTCTGGTCGGTGAAGAACGGGCAGGGCGAGATGGTGCCGTTCAGTGCCTTCGCCACCAAGCGCTGGGATTACGGTTCGCCGCGCCTGGAACGCTACAACGGCGTGTCGGCGATGGAAATCCAGGGCGAGCCGGCCACCGGCGTTGCCTCGGGTGATGCCATGGCCGAGATCGAGCGTATCGCCAAGGACCTGCCGCCGGGCTTCGAGATCGAATGGACGGCGCTGTCCTACCAGGAACGCCAGGCCGGTTCGCAGACCCCGCTGCTGTACACGCTGTCGCTGATGATCGTGTTCCTGTGCCTTGCCGCGCTGTATGAAAGCTGGAGCGTGCCGACCTCGGTGCTGCTGGTGGCGCCGCTGGGCATCCTGGGCGCCGTGCTGGCCAACACCTTCCGTGGCATGGAGCGCGACATCTACTTCCAGGTGGCGATGCTGACCACGGTGGGCCTGACCAGCAAGAACGCGATCCTGATCGTGGAATTCGCCAAGGAAAACCTGGAGAAGGGCGTTGGCCTGATCGAAGCGACGATGCACGCCGTGCGTGACCGTCTGCGCCCGATCATCATGACCTCGCTGGCGTTCGGCCTGGGCGTGCTGCCGCTGGCCATCGCCTCCGGCGCCGGTTCCGGTGCGCAGCGTGCCATCGGCACCGGCGTGCTGGGCGGCATGCTGGTCGGCACCGTGCTGGGCGTGTTCTTCATTCCGTTGTTCTTCGTGGTCGTGCAGCGCGTGTTCAAGCGCAAGACCGCGACGTAACCCTGCCGGCGGCGCCGGGCCCTGTCCGGCGCCGCCATCGTGACCCCAAGGTGTCGCCATGAAATTCCATACCCTTGTTCTTTCTGCCGCCGTGGCCCTTGCGCTGGGCGGCTGTTCCACCCTGGTGCCGAAGAACACCGCCGTCGCTCCGGGCATTCCCGCGCAATGGCCGGCGGAAGCCACCGAAGGCGAAGTGGCCGATGCGGCCGCCGTCGGCTGGCGCGACTTCTTCACCGATGCGCGTCTGCAGGAGGTGATCGACCAGGCGCTGTCCAACAACCGCGACCTGCGCGTGGCCGTACTGAACGTGGAAAAGGCACGCGGCCAGTACCGCGTGCAGCGCGCCGACCGCGTGCCTGCGCTGGCCGCGCAAGGGCAGATGCAGCGCAGCGGTGGTGACGTGCCGGTCAGCGAACAGTTCACTGCCAACCTGGGCGTGGCCGAGTTCGAGCTGGACCTGTTCGGTCGCGTGCGCAACCTGAGCGAAGCGGCGTTGCAGCAGTATTTCGCCGTGGCGGCCAACCGCCGCAACGCGCAGCTCAGCCTGGTTGCCGAGACGGCCACCGCATGGCTGACCTACGGTGCCGACCAGCAGCAGCTGAAGATTGCCGAAGCCACGCTGAAGACCTACGAGGATTCGCTGCGGCTGGCCGAAGCGCGCCACGAGCGCGGTGGCAGTTCAGGCCTGGAGCTGAGCCAGACCCGCACGCTGGTGGAAACCGCACGCACCGACGCCGCGCGCCTGCGCGGGCAGCTGGCGCAGGACCGCAATGCACTGGCGCTGCTGGCCGGCGGCCAGGTTGATCCGGCGCTGCTGCCGGACAGCATCGCACCGCAGCTGCTGGCCTTGGCGCCGCCGCCGGCGGGGCTGCCCAGCGACGTGCTGCTGCAGCGCCCGGACATCATGGCTGCCGAACACCAGCTGCTGGCCGCCAATGCCAACATCGGTGCTGCGCGCGCCGCGTTCTTCCCCAGCATCAAGCTGACCGGCAGCGTGGGCAGCAGTTCCGGTGAACTGTCCGGCCTGTTCGACAGTGGCACCCGGGTGTGGAGCTTCCTGCCGACCATCACCCTGCCGATCTTCCAGGGCGGCAAGCTGCGCGCCAACCTGGCCGTGGCCAATGCCGAACGCGATATCGCCCTGGCCGAGTATGAGAAGTCGATCCAGACCGGCTTCCGCGAAACCGCCGATGCGCTTGCGCTGAACGTCAGCCTGGATGAGCAGGTCGCCTCGCAGCAGCGCCTGGTGGAAGCGGCCGAGCTGGCCAATCGCCTGTCGCAGGCACGCTATGACGCCGGCCTGGACAGCTTCGTGACCCTGCTCGATGCGCGCCGCACCGCCTACAGCGCACAGCAGACCCAGCTGCAGGCGCAGCTGGCCCAGCAGGCCAACCGCATCACCCTGTACAAGGTGCTGGGCGGCGGCTGGCGCGAGCGCAGCTGAGCCGCGCCCCCGGCACGGCCCAGCGCAGGCCGCGCGAGGTTGCCTTGGCTCTGGCAGGTGCCAACCTTGGTTGGCACAACGTTGGCCGCGCGGGGTTGCCTTGGCTCTGGTAGGTGCCAACCTTGGTTGGCACAACGCAGGCACGTGCGTTGAAAAGCATGCCAACCAAGGTTGGCATCTACCGAAGCGGGGTTCCAGGCGCGTGCGTTACACCGCTTCATCATCGCGCGGGGGAGCGCGGCATGCGCGCACCCGCGCCAGCGCGTCGCCCGCCTCGCGGGCCATGCGCTCGTACTCGGCGCGGATCTCTTCCAGCCGTTCCTCGTCCATCTCTTCCAGATCCAGCAACTCGTTGTTGGCATCGGCGGTGGCGCGGATCAGCTCGTCCAGCTTGATCTGCATCGCCGCGGTATCCGAGTTCTGCGTGTGCTGGATCAGGAACACCATCAGGAAGGTGATGATGGTGGTGCCGGTATTGATGACCAGCTGCCAGGTGTCGTTGAAACCGAACACCGGGCCGCTGATGCCCCACAGCACCACGATGCTGATCGCTGCCAGGAAGGTCCACGGCGAACCGGCCGCGGCGGAGGCCTTCTTGGCCAGGGTGTTGAACAGGTTGCGTGCGCTCATCGGGGTCGTTCCAGGGGAATGACGCGGATGATCGGCACTGGCCCGTGCACGGGCCGTGCAGCGGCGCGCCTCAGGCGCGCAGGCGCGGCGCCTGCTGGCTGCGCACCGGGCTGCTCTGGTAGACGTGCTGCCAGCAGCGTTCGACGAACTCGCGGGCCTGCGCCTCGGTCAGGCGCGGCATGATCTGCAGGGCGTACTGCGTCTGGAACATCTCATCGCGCTGCGCATCGCTGGCACGCGGCTGGGTGATCAGCGAATCGCAGGCGAACTTGACCCACGGCACGTACGAACCGAACGAGTTGTGGGCAAGCGCGCCATCGGCATGCTGGCGGCGCCAATGGTCCAGCTCGGCGTCGACATTGATGACCGGGGGAATGGTGGGGACTTCAGCGTGCATGACGATCCAATGGGCAGAAGGTGAAAGGGAGTGGGGGCTGATGCCGAGTGTCGTGGGTTGCCGGTGCAAGCAGTGTCAGTGCGGCGTGCATCCGGTGTGCGCGTCCAACAGCTGCGCGTGCTCCACCGCACCCAGTGCTTCGGCCATGTCGGCCATGGCATTGCACAGTTGCACCTGGTCGCGCGGATGGTCCCGCATCACTTCCAGCTGCAGGCCCTGGTAGGCAGCCCAGAAGGATGCGCCACGGCGATGCAGCGCGAACTGCTGGTGCAGGCGTTCGCGGATGCCGGCAAGGGCCGGGTGGTCGGGCAGGGAAGGTGCGGCGTGCGCGCTCATCGGCTGGCTCCACCGGAGCAACAGGCCCCGGAGCGTTCCACCGTAGGCCCCTTGCGTGCACGCGATGTTAGTGGCGTGTGTGCAACTGACGTGGCTGACTGTGCATCAGTGCGCACGCATCGCCGCAGACGCAACCGGCACAAGGCCGTGCCGGCGCTGAAGAATTCATAAAGCGAGTGGCGCCTTCACGGCGCGGCGGCTTATTCGCCGATGTCTTCGTTCCAGATCTCCGGATGCTGCGCAATGAAACCGCCCAGCAGGTCCACGCATTCCTGGCTGTCCAGGTCGATCACGTTCACGCCGTTCTCGCGCAGCCAGTCGATGCCGCCCTGGAAGGTGCGCGACTCGCCCACCACCACGGTGCCGATGTTGAACTGGCGCACCAGCCCGGAGCAGTACCAGCACGGGGCCAGGGTGGTCACCATGATGGTGTCCTGGTAACGGCGCTGGCGGCCGGCTTTGCGGAAGGCATCGGTTTCGCCGTGCACCGACGGGTCACCTTCCTGCACGCGGCGGTTGTGGCCGCAGCCCAGCAGGCGGCCGTCGTTGTGGTACAGCGCCGCACCGATCGGCACGCCGCCTTCGGCCAGGCCCTGGCGGGCTTCGGCGATGGCGGTCTGCAGCAGGGCCTGGTAGTCGGGCGTGGTGATCATGCGGGGCTCCGGTGGGTCATGGCCGGCCATGATACGGCGCCAGTGCCCCGCAGCGGCCCCAGCGGTGCGATAATCGGGGTCATGAGCGAATCCCCCTACAAATCCGGTACCACCCACTTCGGGTTCCGCGACGTCGACGCCAAGGACAAGCAGAAGCTGGTCGGGCAGGTGTTCACTTCGGTCGCGCGCAACTACGACCTGATGAACGACCTGATGAGCCTGGGCGTGCACCGGGCCTGGAAGCGCTACTACGTCGCCACCGCGCAGGTGAAGCCGGGCGACCGCGTGCTCGACCTGGCCGGTGGCACCGGCGACATCGCCGCCCTGCTGAAGGAGCGCGTGGGCGCCGAGGGCTCGGTGGTGCTGGGCGACATCAATGCCGGCATGCTGTCGGTTGGCCGCGACCGCCTGACCAACCGCGGCCTGGTGCTGGGCCTGGACTACGTGCAGTGCAACGCCGAAGCCCTGCCGTTCCCGGACAACAGCTTCGATCTGGTCACCATCGCCTTCGGTCTGCGCAACGTGACCGACAAGGACGCCGGCCTGCGCGAGATGTACCGCGTGCTGAAGGTGGGCGGCCAGGCCCGCGTGCTGGAGTTCTCCGAAGTCACCGCCGACTGGTTCAAGCCGATCTACGACTTCCACTCGTTCCGGATCCTGCCGAAGCTGGGCAAGCTGTTCGCTAACGATTCGGACAGCTACCAGTACCTGGCCGAGAGCATCCGCAAGCATCCGCCGCAGGAAGAGCTGAAGGCGATGATGGGGCAGGCCGGTTTCGAGCGCTGCCACTACAAGAACCTGACCGGCGGCATCGTTTCGATCCATTCCGGCTACAAGCTGTAGTTCCTGCTCTGGTAGGTGCCAACCTTGGTTGGCACACGCCCCGCAGCGGCCATCCGCTCTGGTAGGTGCCAACCTTGGTTGGCACACGCCCGCACCGGGCGCCCCATGGCGCAGGGCCGGCTCCCGGCCGGCCTTACCCCGCATCGCGCAACGCGTCCGGGCCGGGGGAGAGGTACCATTGGGGTTTGATCCCCGTAACGGTCCCGATTCATGCGTAATCCGCTGATGCTCCTTCCGCTGGCCGTGGCTCTGGCCGCTGGCTGCTCCCAGGAGGCGGCCGCGCCCGCCGCCGCTCCGACTGCCGAAAAGGCCCCCGCCGCTCCCGTGAACGCCGAAAACCGCAGCCACGACGAAAGCTCCTACGCCGAGCCGGACAAGGTCGTCATCAAGGACATCGCGCTGGATCTGAAGCTGGACTTCGACCAGAAGCAGATCGGCGGCACCGCCACCTACACCCTGGAATGGAAGCAGAAGGACGCCCAGCAGCTGGTGCTGGACACCCGCGAGCTGAGCGTTTCCAAGGTCGAGGCCATCGCCGCCGACGGCGCGCGCAGCCCGCTGAAGTTCGAACTGGCCCCGGTCGACAAGGTGTTCGGCAGCAAGCTGACCATCGAAGCCCCGGCCCAGCCGGCCAAGGTGGAAGTGAGCTACCACACCGCCCCGACCGCCTCGGGCCTGCAGTGGCTGGAGCCGTCGATGACCGAGGGCAAGAAGCTGCCCTTCATGTTCAGCCAGTCGCAGGCCATCCACGCCCGTTCCTGGGTGCCCCTGCAGGACACCCCCAGCGTGCGCTTCACCTACAGCGCGCACGTGGTTTCGCGCCCGGACGTGATGGTGCTGATGAGCGCCGACAACGACCCGAAGGCCGCGCGCGACGGTGACTACACCTTCAAGATGCCGCAGCCGATTCCGTCCTACCTGCTGGCCATCGCCGCCGGTGACCTGGTATTCGAGCCGATTTCCGGCCGCTCCGGCGTCTGGGCCGAGCCGACCATGGTGAACAAGGCCGCCAAGGAATTCGAAGACACCGAGAAGATGATCGGTGCCGCCGAAAAGCTGTACGGCGAATACCGCTGGGGCCGCTATGACATGCTGGTGCTGCCGCCGTCGTTCCCGTTCGGCGGGATGGAAAACCCGCGCCTGACCTTCGCCACCCCCACCGTGATCGTTGGCGACAAGTCGCTGGTTTCGCTGGTAGCCCACGAACTGGCGCACAGCTGGTCGGGCAACCTGGTAACCAACGCCAGCTGGAAGGACATCTGGTTGAATGAAGGCTTCACCACCTACGTGCAGGGGCGCATCACCGAAGCCCTGTACGGCAAGGAAATGGCCGAAATGGAAAAGCAGATCGACCAGACCGATCTGCTGGCCGAAGTGAAGGACATGAGCCCGGCCGACCAGGCCCTGGCACTGCCGCCGCTGAACGAGCGTGACCCCGACGAAGCCCTGAGCCAGGTGGCCTACGTGAAGGGTTCCTGGTTCCTGGAGTTCCTGGAACAGCGCTTCGGCCGCGAAACCTTCGATCCGTTCCTGCGTGGCTGGTTCGATGACCACGCCTTCCAGAGCGCCAACACCGACCAGTTCGTCGAGTACCTGAAGAAGCACCTGCTGCCGAAGAACCCGACGGCGGTGAGCGAAGCCGAACTGAAGGCATGGCTGGACGAGCCGGGCATCCCGGCGTTCGCGGCCAAGGCGCAGTCGCGCAACTTCAGCAGCGTTGATGCCGCACGCATCGCCTTCTCCGGCGCCGGCAGCCTGCCGGGCAGCCAGATCACCGCCGAATGGGGTACCCAGGAATGGGTGCGCTTCATCGACGGCCTGGGCACCACCCTGCCGCTGGACAAGCTGGCCGCGCTGGACAAGGCCTACCAGTTCACCGGCACCCCGAACGGCGAAATCGCCATGCGCTGGTACCCGCTGACCATCCGCAGCGGTTACACCCAGGCCAACGAAGCGGCCGGTGCGTTCATCGAGCGCGTGGGCCGTCGCAAGCTGATCATGCCGATCTACGCCGAACTGGTGAAGACGCCGGAGGGCCTGGCGTTCGCCAAGCAGGCCTTCGAGAAGGCCAAGCCGGGTTACCACCCGATCACCACCGCCTCGGTGCAGGACATGCTGGCCAAGGCCGAAGCCAAGTAAGCAGAAGCGCCGGGCACCCCCCGGCGCTTTTTTGTAGAGTCGAGCCATGCTCGACTGCTGTTGCTCTACGCTTCGGTAGAGTCGAGCTTGCTCGACTGCTCTTGAAGAGCCAGTCGAGCATGGCCCGACGCTACATATCTGCGCACACACGAAGGACCTCCACATGAAACGTCTGTTCCTGATCGCCGCCTGCACCCTGGCCGCCTGCAGCAACCCCGAGGAAGAGCGCAAGGCGCAGGAAGCCGCCGCTGCCGCCGCCCAGGCGCAGAAGGAAGCCAAGGCCGAGGACGTGGCCAAGCAGTACGACACCGCCGTGGCGGCGCAGGACTGGGAGCGCGCGCGCATGCATGGCGGCTCGTTGCTTGACCAGTACAAGGACACTGCCGCCGCCGAGCGCATTGCCGCCGGCTTCGATGAAGTGAAGGCCAAGGCCGATGCCGCGCGCAACCTGCGCCGCATGCAGGCGCTGTGGCAGTACAACGAGATTCCGGTCGGCAGCAAGGGCGTGCAGCGTTCGGCCTCGATCTACAGCAAGGAACGCGTGGACGTGGATGGCAGCGGCGCCAAGCCGGTGCAGCTGGTGTTCCGCGACCACCCTGAATGGAAGCGGCACGCCTACCTGGTGCTGCAGGCCGGCGATTTCCGCTGCCCGCAGTGCACGGTGAAGGTGACCGTGGACGACGGCAAGCCGGTGTCGATGGCCGCGTGGCGGCCGAAGACCGACGAGGCCATCGCGATGTTCATCACCGACCAGAAGGCGCTGTGGAAGCTGGCGCAGAAGGGCCAGTCGATCAGCATCGAGTTTCCGGTGAAGGCCGGCGGCACCCGCACCGCCGTGTTCGAGACCGGCGGCGTGGACACCAGCCGCATGCCGCAGTGGTGGAAGTGACGGCCACCGGCGTGATCGCACCGGCCCTGTCGGCCGTGCGCCACTGGGTGTTCGACATGGATGGCACGCTGACCGTGGCCATGCATGATTTCGACGGCATCAAGCGCGCGCTGGGCATCCCGCCCAGTGCGGACATCCTGGCGCACCTGGCCGGCCTGCCGGCGGCGGAGGCGGCGCAGAAGCATGCCTGGCTGCTCGACCATGAGCGGGCGCTGGCCGCAGACGCGCTGCCGGCGCCGGGGGCGGTGGTGCTGCTGCGTGCGCTGGCCGCGGCCGGCTGCCAGCTCGGCATCCTGACCCGCAACGACCATGCGCTGGCCAAGCTGACGCTGGATGCGATCGGGGTAGGGGATCTGTTCGACGATGGCGCCATCATCGGCCGCGATGAAGCGGTGCCAAAGCCCTCGCCCGATGGTGTGCAGCAGCATCTGCGGCGCTGGGGCATCGGTGCCGACGCGGCGGTGATGGTGGGCGACCACGCCTACGACCTGGACTGCGGCCGCGCCGCCGGTGCACGCACCGTGCTGGTCAACCTGCCCGACAACCCGTGGCCGGGCCGCGCGGATTGGCATTTCGCCGATTGCCGCGCGTTGCACGCGGCGTGGCAGGGCTGATCATTCCGCCGTGCCGGGCCATGCCCGGCGTGTCGACCAAGGTCGACACCTACCCAGCGCATTGGCCCTTCGGTTACGCGTTCAGCGCGTAACCGAACTGCTGTTTGAACTGTTCGTTGAACTCATCGAAGGTGAAGCGCTGGTTCTGGGTGCCCGGGTGCTCGACCTTCAGCGCGCCCATCAGGTTGCCCATGCGGCCGATGGTCAGCCAGTCGTAGCCCTTCTGGATGCCGTAGATCAGGCCGGCGCGGAAGGCGTCGCCACAGCCGGTCGGGTCGACCACGCGGCGCTCGTGCGCCGGCGGAATGTCGTAGCTCTTTTCCGGGGTGTGGATCACCGCGCCCTTCGGGCCGCGGGTGGTGATGTAGGCCTTCACCCGGCTCACGATCTCCTTCTCGTCCCAGCCGGTGCGTTCCTGCAGCAGGTTCGACTCGTAGTCGTTCACCACCACGTAGTCGGCCTGCTCGATGAAGGCGCGCAGCTCCGGGCCGTTGAACAGCGGCATGGCCTGGCCCGGGTCGAAGATGAACGGAATGCCGTCTTCGTGGAATTCCTGCGCGTTCTGGATCATGCCTTCGCGGCCGTCCGGGCCGACCAGGCCCAGGGTCACGCCCGGCACGCCGCGCACGTGGTTTTCGTACGAACGCATCATCGCGCCCGGGTGGAAGGCGGTGATCTGGTTGTTGTCGTGGTCGGTGGTGATGAACGCCTGCGGGGTGAACAGCTCATCGATCACGCGCACGCGCGACAGGTCGATGCCCAGGCCTTCGAAGTATTCGCGGTAGGGGCCGAAATCCGAACCCACGGTGCCCATCGGGA
This sequence comes from Stenotrophomonas sp., assembly GCF_032056425.1. Classification (GTDB taxonomy): domain Bacteria; phylum Pseudomonadota; class Gammaproteobacteria; order Xanthomonadales; family Xanthomonadaceae; genus Stenotrophomonas. The sequence continues at coordinate 68,084 of NZ_DAMBCN010000014.1, read as the reverse complement.
TCGGCTCGCCACCCAGCAGGTGCAGGTTGTAGGCGATGTTGCCGGCGCAGCCGCCGAACTCGCGGCGCATGCGCGGCACCAGGAAGGACACGTTCAGGATGTGCACCTTGTCCGGCAGGATGTGATTCTTGAACTGGTCCGGGAACACCATGATGGTGTCGAAGGCAAGAGAACCACAGATCAGAGCGGACATCGATGTAAGCCTATGCGGTGAATTTTGGGGTGGGCCGGCCCGCTTCGGCGGGCAAGCAAACGGCGCCCATGGGCGCCCGACGGCGCAAAGGTTACCCGCTGGTGCCGCTCAGGGCCAGAACCGGGTGATGCCCGATCAGGCCGAAAGCCTGTGAAGACGCGGGTTCAGCTAGTTTTTTCCTTGCTCGGCGGCAGGCGGGTTGCTAGGCTTGTCGGCCTCGATTTCTGCCCATTTTTTCGCCATCCCGCGGCGGGCACGACACCCCTCAGGACTCCTTCCTCAGATGTTCAAGAAACTCCGTGGCATGTTCTCCAACGACCTGTCCATCGACCTGGGCACGGCCAACACCCTCATCTACGTGCGCGGGCAGGGGATCGTGCTGAACGAGCCGTCGGTCGTGGCCGTGCGCCAGGACCGTGCCATTGGTGGCACCCGCTCGGTGGCAGCCGTAGGCGCCGAAGCCAAGCAGATGCTGGGCCGTACCCCGGGCCACATCACCACCATCCGCCCGATGAAGGACGGCGTCATCGCCGACTTCACCTACACCGAGGCGATGCTCAAGCACTTCATCAAGAAGGTGCACAAGTCCCGCGTGCTGCGCCCCAGCCCGCGCGTGCTGGTCTGTGTGCCGGCCGGTTCGACCCAGGTCGAGCGCCGCGCCATCAAGGAATCGGCCGAGGAAGCCGGTGCCCGCGATGTGTTCCTGATCGAAGAGCCGATGGCCGCTGCGATCGGCGCCGGCATGCCGGTCACCGAAGCCCGCGGTTCGATGGTCATCGACATCGGCGGCGGCACCACCGAAGTGGCGGTGATCTCGCTGAACGGCATCGTCTATTCGGCCTCGGTGCGCATTGGCGGCGACCGCTTCGACGAGTCGATCACCAACTACGTGCGCCGCAACCACGGCATGCTGATCGGTGAAGCCACCGCCGAACGCATCAAGGTGGAGCTGGGCTGCGCCTACCCGCAGGCGGAAGTGATCGAGATGGAAATCTCCGGTCGCAACCTGGCCGAGGGCGTGCCGAAGATGATCAAGATCAGCTCCAACGAGGTGCTGGAAGCCCTGCACGAGCCGCTGTCGGGCATCGTCAGCGCGGTCAAGCTGGCGCTGGAACAGACCCCGCCGGAACTGTGCGCCGACGTGGCCGAGCGCGGCATCGTGCTGACCGGTGGCGGCGCCCTGCTGCGCGACCTGGACCGCCTGATTTCCGAGGAAACCGGCCTGCACGTGCAGGTGGCAGACGATCCGCTGACCTGCGTGGCCCGCGGTGGCGGTCGTGCGCTGGAGCTGGTGGACATGCACGGCAACGAGTTCTTTGCGCCGGAATAAACCGTCCCGGCTGCTCCCGCCCGCAGCGCCCCTCCGGGGTGCGGCCTGCCCGCATGGGTCGGCCCGCACCGGCGGGGCGCCCGCATGTTTCCCTTCCGCCTTCTGCCAGTTGAATCGTTGACGTGCCGCCCTACGCCGGACCCCCCGTCGCTTCCCGTTCCGGTGATGCCGCCAGCCCGCTGCGGCTGCTGGCCTACCTGGCGCTGGCCATCACCCTGATCGTGCTGGATGACCAGGCCGGTTGGCTGGCGCGCCTGCGCGAACAGGCCAACAGCCTGGTGCAGCCGGTGTGGTCGCTGGCCGGCCTGCCCGGCAAGCTGGGCAGCCAGGTGAAGGACAGCGCGGCCAGCCATGGCCAGCTGGTGGCCGAGAACCGCGAACTGCGCAACCAGCTGCTGCTGGCCAATGCGCGCCTGACCCGCCTGCAGACCGCCGCACTGGACAACGCCCAGCTGCGCGAACTGCTGAACGTGGCCGAGCGCAGCGGGCTGGACGTGCAGCTGGCGCCGATCCTGGACATCGACCTGGACCCGGTGAAGCAGCGCCTGGTGCTCGATGCCGGCAGCCGCGAAGGCGTGCACGTGGGCCAGGCGGTGATCGACGCCGGTGGCCTGATGGGGCAGGTGATCAGCACCACCGGTGGCACCTCCACCGTGCTGCTGCTGACCGACCCCGACCATGCTGTGCCGGTCACCGTGGCCCGCAACGGCGTGCGGCTGATCGTCTATGGCCGCGGCGATAGCCTGGAACTGCGTGACATTCCGCTCAGCGCGGGCGTGGAAGTGGGCGATGAGATCGTCACCTCCGGCCTGGGCGGGCGTTTCCCGGCCGGCTTCCCGGTCGGCACGATCACCGGCCTGCGCCCGGACGATACCCACGCCTTCCTAGTGGGCGAACTGAAGCCGGCAGCGCAGCTGGATCGCGGTCGCGACGTGCTGCTCCTGCGCCCGGGTGCGGCGATTCGCTTGCCTGCGGCCAGCGAACCGCCACAGCCAAGTTTGCCTTCGGCAAACCAGGCTGCCGGGGGGGCATCCCACCTTAACCCCGCGCCGTCGGCGCGCCCCCTTCAACAAGAAGGGGGCTCTCCCCCAGCCGGCTCTACGGTGGCGCCAACGTCGGCGCCAGCATCGGCTCCGCCTGCAGCAACGCCCACCACACCCGCCGCGCAGGAGCCCGCACGATGAGCCGCCTGCGCGACAACCCGTGGGTGCTGCCGGCCAGCCTGGTGGTGGCACTGCTGCTGGGCCTGCTGCCGTTGCCGGTACTGCTGCAGCCGCTGCGCCCGTACTGGCTGGCGCTGGTGCTGGCCTACTGGGTGATCGAAGCCCCCGAGCGCGTGGGCCTGGGCGTCGCCTTCGCCAGTGGGGTGGTGGCCGACCTGCTGTACGGCGGGGTGCTGGGCGAACAGGCCCTGCGCCTGGTCATGCTGGCCTTCATCCTGCAGCGCTTCCGCGCCCGCATCCGCTTCTTCCCGATGTCGCAGCAGATGCTGGCCATCGGCGGCCTGCTGTTCAACGACCGCATCGTCAGTGCGCTGGTGCACATCGTGGTGGACGAGCCGACCCTGCCGTGGTCCTACTGGTGGGCACCGCTGCTGGGCATGGGCCTGTGGCCGCTGGTGTTCGTGCTGCTGGATGCGGTGCGCTTCGGCAAGCGTGGGCGCTGAACCATGATCCCGCGCCGGCAGGTCAAGAACCCGCACGCTGAAGCCGAACAGTTCCGGCGCCGCGCGGCGCTGGGCTTCCTGGGCGTGCTGGTCTGTCTGCTCGGCCTGGGCGGCTGGTACTTCAAGCTGCAGGTGCTGGACCACGACATCTACGCCACGCGTTCGGAAGCCAACCGCATCAAGCCAAGGCCGGTGGTGCCAGGGCGCGGCATGATCTACGACCGCAATGGCCGCCTGCTGGCCGAGAACGTGCCGGCCTTCCGCCTGGACGTGACCCCGGACAAGGTGAAGGACATGGACGCCACCCTGGAAGGGCTGGCGAAGATCATCAGCATCAGCCCGGAAGAGCTGGAAGCGTTCAACAAATCGCGCAAGGCGCGCCGCAAGTTCCTGCCGGTCACCCTGAAGCTGCGCATGACCGACGAGGAAATGGCGCGGTTCGCCGTGGACCGCTGGCGCTTCCCCGGCGTGGAGCTGGAACCCTACCTGACCCGCCGCTACCCCTATGGTGACCTGTTCGCGCACATCATCGGCTACGTCGGCCGGGTGGACGACAAGGATCTGGAAATGCTGGGCGAGGGCAATGCGGCCCTGACCCACATCGGCAAGTCCGGCCTGGAGCGCTATTACGAGCACGAACTGCGCGGCAAGGTCGGCTACGAGCAGGTGGAAACCAATGTGCAGGGGCGGGCCATCCGCACCATCGGACGGGTGGCCGCGCAGTCCGGTGCCGATCTGCGCCTGTCCATCGATGCTGACCTGCAGCGCGCCATGGTCGCCGCCTTCGGCGAGCAGGAAGGCTCGGCCGTGGCGATGGACCCGCGCACCGGTGAAGTGCTGGCGATGGTCAGCCTGCCGTCCTACGACCCGAACCTGTTCGTCAACGGCATTTCCCATGCCGACTTCAAGGCGCTGAACGAGAACCCGTCGCGGCCGCAGTTCAACCGCCTGGTGCTGGGCGGCGTGGCCCCCGGTTCCACCCTGAAGCCGTTGATCGGTCTGGCCGGGCTGGATTCGGGCGTGCGCCGGCCGGAAGACAAGGTGCTGTCCACCGGCATGTTCTACCTGCCCGGCACCAGCCGTGGCTGGGGCGATTCGCATCGTGGCGGCCATGGCTGGACCGACCTGCGCAAGTCGATCGCGCAGTCGGTGAACACCTATTACTACAAGCTGGCGCTGGACCTGGGCATCGAGCGCTTCGACCATTACATGGAGTACTACGGCTTCGGCGCGCCGACCGGCATCGACCTGACCGGCGAAATCGGCGGCATCCTGCCGTCGCCGGCCTACAAGGCCAAGAGCCGCAAGGAACGTTGGTACCCCGGCGATACGGTCAACATCAGCATCGGCCAGGGCGACTGGAAGGTTACCCCGCTGCAGCTGGCGCGCGGCGTCAGTGCGCTGGCCGATGGCCAACTGCGCACCCCGCACCTGGTCATGCAGCAGCGCGCCGGGTTTGACAACGACTGGGTGTCCACCGAAGCCGGGCCGAGCAAGCCGGTCAGCCCCAATCCGAACAACGTGCAGGCCGTGCGCGAAGGCATGATGGCCACCATGCAGCCCGGCGGCAGCGGCGCGCGGGTGGCCGCCGGCGCGCCGTACACCATGGCCGGCAAGACCGGCACCGCGCAGGTGATCAGCCGCAAGGGCACCGCGGCGGTGAACCCCAAGAGCCTGCCCATGCACCTGCGCCACCGCGCGCTGTTCGTGGGCTTCGCGCCGGCCGAACAGCCGGTGATCGCGCTGGCCATTGCCGTGGAAGGCGGCGGCTACGGTGGTTCGGCCGCGGCGCCGATCGCGCGCAAGATCTTCGATGCCTGGCTGCTGGGCAAGATGCCCGAAGGCATGCAGCCGCTGGACAGCGAGCGTGGCACCACCGCCATCGGCACCACCGCTTTCGACAATGAAGACGTGAACGCGCGCCCGGCCGGCGATGCCGCCGCCGCGCTGCTGGCCGAACTGCCGGTGCTGGTGGGCGTGCCCGCTCCTGCGCCTGCGCCTTTGCCTGGCCCCCCCACACCGGCCGCGGCCGCACCCAGCGCGCCGCGCCCCCCTGCCGCCGAGGCTTCGCGATGAGCGTGTTCCTGCGCTGGGCCGGCGACATGCTGCGCCGCTTCTTCAGCACCCTGGACTGGGTGCTGTGCCTGGCCCTGGGTGCGTTGATGGCAATTGGCCTGGCCACCCTGAAAAGTGCCGGCGGCGACACCCTGGTGATGGCGCAGGGTGCCCGCTTCATTGTCGGCCTGGCTGCGCTTTGGGCCATTTCGCGCGTGCCCATCCTGCGCATCCGTTCGGCCACACCGATGATCTATGCGATCTCGATGATTCCGCTGCTGGCCGTGTTCGTGCTGGGCACCGGCAAGTACGGGCGGCAGTGGCTGGACCTGAAATTCTTCTACCTGCAGCCGGCCGAACTGCTGAAGGTCAGCCTGCCGATGATGGTGGCCTGGTACCTGCACAAGATGCCGTTGCCGCCACGTTTCAACACCGTGCTGATGGCGCTGGTGATCATCGGCGTGCCTACCGGCCTGGTGATGTTGCAGCCCGACTTCGGCACCGGCGTGCTGATCGCGGCCAGTGGCGTGTTCGTGCTGCTGCTGGCCGGCCTGCCGTGGTGGTGGGTGGGGCTGGGCGTGGGCGGCGTGGCCGCGGTGGCCCCGGTGGCCTGGTTCTGGCTGCTGCGGCCGTACCAGAAGGACCGCATCATGATGTTCCTGGACCCGGAAATGGACGCCCTGGGCGCTGGCTGGAACATCATCCAGTCGAAGATCGCGATCGGTTCGGGCGGCTTCGACGGCAAGGGCTGGGGCGAGGGCTCGCAGTCGCACCTGAACTTCATTCCCGAACAGACCACCGACTTCGCCTTCTCGGTGCTGAGCGAAGAATTCGGCTGGATCGGCGTGGCCACCGTGCTGGCGCTGTACCTAGTGGTGATCGGGCGCTGCCTGTGGATCGCCAGCCAGTCGCGCGATTCCTATTCGCGCCTGCTGGCCGGCGCTACGGGCCTGGCCTTCTTCGTCTACGTGCTGGTGAACGGCGGCATGATTTCCGGCCTGCTGCCGGTGGTGGGCGTCCCCATGCCGCTGATCAGCTATGGCGGCACCTCCGCCGTATCGCTGCTGGCCGGCTTCGGCCTGGTGATGGCCGTGCGCAGCCACAACCCGGTGCATGGCGGCTACGGCTGACACCCCTGGGGGTCGGTCCCTCTCTCCGGGGAACGGGATCTGACCCCGATGCATGACGCTGCTCGACGGCGCTTTGCCTTTGCGCGTAGCAACGACAGTACTCGACGGCGCTTTGGCTCTTGCCGCGTACCGTCGATGGTGCCCGACTGCGCTTTTGCCTTTGTAGAGTCGAGCTTGCTCGACTGCTTTGCGCTAAAAGCAGTCGAGCAAGCTCGACTCTACGAACAGCCAAACGCGTTGGTCCTACGGGATTGCAAGCCCGTGTCACCCGTTGTCGATGGCCCCGCATGTTTCGCACGCCGCGCCCGCCGCACCAATGAGGAAAGTCTGAAAGTCGAATTCGTCAGAAGTGCGCCGCACGATGCACCCATAGTGGCGATAGCGACACGACGCGCCGCTCGAAACCGCCGCCATTCCCCGGCGTTCGCCGCCTGAATCTGCGCAAATCCGTTTCTGTAAGCGTTTGCGTAATCCCGCGTGAACACCCGCTCGCTGACGAAGTTCCAATAAAAGTGCGGCGGCAATCACACTTTGACGCGATGTTGATCTTGATCAATAGACTTGTCGCAATCGGCCTGCACAATGGCGGCCCGTTCGGCACGGCGCGCCATCCTTGATGCAGCGCGAGGGGCGCCGGGCGGGAAAGCAGTACTGATCCAACGGGTACAGGGAGCGCGGAGCACTGCCACTGGGGAGCGGCAGCCGCGCAGGTACCGACCGGATCCGGTCGCCGGTTGCGTCTGCGGGGATGGGGGCGCAACCGGCCACCTCTGTTTCTGAATGCGGCAGGTCACTCACACCGTTTTCACAAAAGCGTCTGCCTGCAGGCAAATCGTTGTGATTCATGGTGTTAGGGGTTTTAATTCATCCATGACCTGCTAACCTGCGGTGATGATTCGACGCACTCTGGCCTGCATGCTCACCCTCGGCCTGGTCGCCTGCGCGACCCAGCCGCCGTCCCCACCGTCGTCTCCGCAGGCCAGCAGTTCACCGCGCCATCCGGCGGCCAGCAAGCCGCAGGGTCCGGCCGAAGCCGCGCCGGAAGCTGCCGCCAGCACTGCGCCGCCGGTGGATCTGACCCCGGTGCCGTTCGCAACTGCACGCGCCAATTTCATTGCCGATACCGCCAAGCGCTACGGCCTGGCACCGCAGCAGATCAGCGCCGTGCTGGACCAGGCGCAGGTGCGCCAGCCCATCATTGCCGCCATGGCCCGCCCGGCCGAACGGGTGAAGCCGTGGAACGAATACCGGCCGATGTTCATCAGCAAGGCGCGCATTGATGGCGGCCGTGCGTTCCTGGCCGAACACCGTGCCGAACTGGACCGCGTGCAGCAGCGCACCGGCGTGCCGGCCGAAGTGATCGTGGCGATCATCGGCGTGGAAACCAGCTACGGCAGGAACGCCGGCAACCATCGCGTACTGGATGCGCTGTACACCCTGGCGTTCTATTACCCGCGCAGCGGCGATCCGGCCAAGCTGGAACGCGAAGTGCGCCGCGAACTGTTCTTCCGCGATGAACTGGCCAAGCTGTTCGAACTGGGCCGCGAAGAAAAGCTGGACATCACCACGCTCAAGGGCAGCTACGCCGGGGCGATGGGCATGGGCCAGTTCATGCCGTCCAGCTATCTGGATTACGCCGTGGACGGCAACGGCGATGGCCGCCGTGATCTGTTCACCAGCTACGACGATGTGTTCTCGTCCATCGCCAACTACTTCGTGAAGAAGGGGGGCTGGGTGCGCGGTGGCCCGGTGGTGGTGCCGGCCACGCTGGCGCCGGGTCGCGAGGCATTCAATCCCACCGAGTGGATGCCGACCTGGTCGCTGGCTGACTTGGCGCAGCGTGGCTACCAGCCCAGCGCGCCGGTCCCGGCGGGCGCCACCGCCACCCCGATCACCCTGGAAGGCAGCACCGGCAAGCAGTACTGGCTGGGCTTCCAGAACTATTACGCCATTACCCGCTACAACCTTTCGAAGATGTACGCGATGGCCGTGCACCAGTTGTCGCAGGCCATTGCCGGACAGGAGCTGCCCCCGGCATGAACATCAGATGGCTGGTTCCCGCACTGGCAGTACTCGCACTGGCGGCGTGCAGCAGTGCGCCGAACAAGCCCAGCGCCGGCCACGGTGGCAAGGTGCCGGGCACGGTGGTGCAGGGCAAGGGCAGTCGCCCGGCGCACTGCCCGGACGGTTCGCCCTATGCCGCGGCCACTGAAGACCTGAGCACGCGCGGCAACTACACCGCCGGTGGCCTGTACAAGCCGGGGGTGAAGGACAGCACGCCCAGCTACGTGCCCAACGTGGCCTGCATTCCCGAGCCGGAAGTGACCGCGGTCGAGCGCTCGGCCATCGGCAACAAATCGCCCTACGTGGTGCTGGGCAAGTCGTACAAAGTGCTGGACGACACCCATGACTATGTCGAGCGCGGCACCGCGTCGTACTACGGCGCCAAGTTCCATGGCCGCCTGACCTCCAACCGCGAGGTCTACGACATGTACCAGTTCACCGCCGCGCACAAGACGCTGCCGCTGCCCAGCTTCGCCCGCGTGACCAACCTGGACAACGGCGAATCGGTGATCGTGCGCGTCAACGATCGTGGCCCGTTCCACGATGGCCGCGTGGTGGACCTTAGCTACGCCGCCGCCGTGCGCCTGGGCATCACCCAGCGCGGCACCGGCAATGTGGAAGTGCGCGCGCTGCAGCCGGGCGAAGGCAACCTGCTGGCGCAGAAGCCGTCGCGCCGCGAGCGCCGGGCGGCCGAAGCCGCGGCTGCCAGCGCGGTGGCGTCGGCACGCCCGACTGCCGCGCCGCGCGCGGCCGCGCCCAGCGACATCGACCGCCTGGTGCAACGCCTGCCCAGCGATGCCACGCCCGCGCGTGGCCAGCCGGCCACCACCCAGGCCGCCAGCAGCACGCTGCCGGACGTGGCAGTGAGCGCGCTGCCGCCCAGCGCGCCGGCACCGCGTGCGCCGGTGGCCGCCGCCGCCCCGCGCGCCGCTGCCGCACCGGTTCGCAGCGCGCCGACCCCGGCGCCCACGCTGTCCCAGCAGGTAGTGGGCGCAGTGATGGTGCAGGTGGCCAGCTTCTCCAGCCGCGACAACGCAACCCGCGCCATGGGCCAGTTGAACGCGGCCGGCATTGTCGGCGCCACCATCAGCGACATTGCCGCCGGTGGCCGCACCTTGTTCCGCCTGCGCGTTCCCGCCAGCGACCATGCCAGCGCCGCGGAACTTGTCGGCCGCATCGCGGGTCTGGGCCTGGGCTCGCCGCAGATCGTCAAAGACTGATTCGCCCAAGGCCGGCGCTGCCGGCCACCGCCCCGTCGGCCTTACAATGGCCGCTTCGTACCACCCTCCATCCTGGCCGTCCCTGGAGCCTGCTGTCCCATGAATTTCCGTTCCGCCGCCACCGCCCTTGCCGCCACCCTGGTGGTGGGTCTGGCCTCCGCCCAGACCCCCCTGCCGACCCCGGCCGCCCCGGCACCCGCCGCCGCCGCGCCGGTCACCGTGGCCACGCCGCCGGCCCCGGTGCCGACCGTTTCCAAGGCGTGGGTCCTGATGGATTACGCCACCGGCCAGGTGCTGGCCGGCGAGAACGTGCACGAAGAGCTGGCCCCGGCCAGCATCACCAAGGTCATGACCTCCTATGTCATCGCCGCCGAGGTCAAGAACGGCAAGGTCCGTGCGGATGACCAGGTGATGATGAGCGAGCGCGCCTGGCGCGAAGGCGGTGCGGGCACCGACGGCAGCTACAGCGGCTTCCCGGTGAACCAGACCGCGCGCCTGGAAGACATGGAAAAGGGCATGGCGATCCAGTCGGGCAACGACGCCGCCATCGCCCTGGCCGAGCACGTGGCCGGCAGCGAGGAAGCCTTTGCTTCGCTGATGAACAGCTATGCCGCCAAGATCGGCATGAAGAACTCGCACTTCGTGAACGCCCACGGCCTGACCGCCGAAGGCCACCACAGCACCGCCTACGACCTGGCCCTGCTGGGCCGGGCGATGGTGCGCGATTACCCGGAAACCTACGCTTACAACAAGATCAAGGAATTCCAGGTCGGCAACATCAAGCAGCCCAACCGCAACCTGCTGCTGTGGCGCGATGGCAGCGTGGACGGCATCAAGACCGGCCACACCTCCGAGGCCGGCTACTGCCTGATGAGCTCGGCGCAGCGTGGCGACCAGCGCCTGATCGCGGTGGTGCTGGGGGGGGCGTCGGAAAAGCAGCGTGCCGATGACAGCCTGGCCCTGCTGAACTGGGGCTTCCGCTTCTTCGAAACCCACCGCCTGTACGAGCCGGGCAAGGCCGTGGCCGAGCACAAGGTGTGGAAGGGCACCACCGACAAGGTGCAGCTGGGCGTGGCCCAGCCGATGCTGGTGAGCGTGCCGCGCGGCCGCTACAACGACCTGAAGCCGAGCATCGACGTGCCCAAGACCCTGGAAGCCCCGTTCACCGCTGGCCAGCAGATCGGTACCGTGAAGGTCACCCTGGACGGCAAGGTGGTGGCGGAAGCCCCGCTGGTGGCCGTGGCGGCTGTCGAACAGGCCGGCTTCTTCAAGCGCCTGTGGGACAGTTTCTGGATGTGGTGGGAATCGGAATGATCCACGCCGCGGTGTGGTGAATGAAAAGGCCGGCGAAAGCCGGCCTTTTTCGTGGATTTCCGCCGGGCATGGCCCGGCGCTACGCCGTCGTCGGTAGCGCCGGGCCATGCCCGGCGGAATGACGCCCCGGTTACAGCGAGCGATTCAAACCGGTGTGCCGACCAACGGTCGGCACCTACCCGCTTCACCATCAGCCGCTTGCTTACAGCGAGCGGCTGATGGTGAAGCTGCCGAACACCGGCGCTTCGCGCTGGCCGTCGAATTCGCGGGTGCTGTGGTAACGGGCCAGGGCGAATTTCCAGCGCCCCTTCATCACCGCCAGGCCGTAGCCGCCCAGCGCCACGAAGTTGCGCTTGTCCACGCTGTGGCTGTTGCGGAAGGTGTTGCCGTCCAGGGTGATATCGCGGATTACCCACGAGGCATCGGTGGTGGCGAACAGGTGCCACGACCAGCCCGCCGGGCGGCCGCCGCGGGTCGGGGCCGTGTTCTCGCCGGCCGGGCGCAGCGGGGTGCTGCCGAAATCATCGGGCAGCTTCCAGCCGAACCGCACTTCGGCACCGGCATTGGCGTGGGTGGCCAGGTTACCGAGCGCACCGCCGTAGTGGGTGATCGCATCCCAGCCCCAGCCGCCCGCGTTTTCAGTGGCATCGCGCGGCCAGCGGCGCATGCGTTCATGGGTCAGCATGAACACCGGTTCGTTGTGCAGCTGGTTGTCCCAGCCCTGGAATTTTTCGTCGCCCAGCACGTCGTGCACCGCGTTCTGTACCTGCTTGCCCTGCGCCCATGGGCCCACCACGCCCAGTGCCAGCTGGGTGGTCTGCAGGCGGTCGCCGCGGCGGGCGTTGTAGCCGAAGCTGGCGATCAGCACGCCGGCATAGGGCCGATCGTCTTCAATCAGGTCCTTCCGGGTGAAATCGGTGGGGGTGAAGATGCCCTGGGCCAGGCTGAAGATCATGTTCTGCTGCTCGAACTCACCCGGGTGCAGGCGCTCCAGGTGGCGGTTCACCCAGCGTGCCAGCTTCGGCAGGCAGGGGTCGTCGGTGTAGTCCACCAGGTTGGGTGACACCAGGGTGAGCTGGGCGCCATTGGTGTAGCCCTGGTCCTGGTCCTTGCCGCCGAACAGATCGTTGTCGACGCGGAAGTTCACCTGTGGCGGGTGGTCGCGCATGGCATCCGGGCCGCACTGTTCGGCGGCCTGCGCGGAAAGGGGGAAGGTGGCAGCAAGCAGGCCCGACAGCCCCAGGGCTGCGAGACGGTGTTGGGAAGGGGAGCTCATCGGGTGCGGGTTCTTTTGTCGTTTTATGCCGCGACACGGTACAACCAGGCAGCGTCGGAAACGACCACATGACGCTCACATGTCTGTTCCGAAAACAACGTTGTCCCACTGACACAGTCATATGGGGCGGGGGCGCGGCCGGGACGGCGACCGCGCGGGAGGGGGAGGGCGCGCGCGTCGTCATCTGCACGGCTTATCTGCTGCGGTTGTGGCGTGGCGTGGGGGCATGCCATATCTCCTTCGCCGACGCCTGAGGGGGGCGTCGCAACGGATGCGGGTCCACGACCCTTTCTCAACCCATGGAATGTGCTTCGCCGTCGGCGAAGTGCTGGATGACGAACATGAAGAAATTGAATTCGCTCCCTCCTGCGATGGCTTGCGCGCTGCTGGGCGGTGTTCTGCTGGCGGTCAGTGCCCCGGCGTCGGCCGGCCTGCGCGACAGCTTCGCCAGCAGCCGTACCTCCGCCCAGCAGCAGAGCAGGAAGGGCCAGGCCGAGATTCCGGTCTGCGCCAAGCCGCTGGGTTCCATCTCGGTGATCGAATCGGAAGATACGGTGAACTGGTGGACCGGCCAGCAGCTGCAGGCACCTTCGAAGCTGATCAAGGTATTCGTCAACAAGTCCAGGTGCTTCACGCTGGTCGATCGTGGCGTCGGCATGGCGGCGGCCCAGGCCGAGCGCGCGCTGGCCAGCGACGGCCAGCTGCGCCGTCGCTCCAACATCGGCAAGGGCCAGATCCGTGCCGCCGACTACGTTCTGGTGCCGGACCTGATCTCGCAGAACAGCAACGCCGGCGGCTCTGCCATCGGGGGCCTGGTGGGCGGCCTGATCGGCGGCAAGGCCGGTTCGGTGGTCAGTGGCCTGAATTTCCGCAGGAAGACCGCAGATGTGACCTTGACCCTGACCGACGTGCGCTCCTCCGAGCAGGTCGCGGTTGTTGAAGGCAACTCCAGGAAGACTGATCTGGGCTGGGGCGCCGGTGGCGGTTTGTTCGGCGGGGGCGGTATTGGCGCGATGGGCGTGGGCGGCTATGCCAACACCGAAATCGGCCAGGTGATCACCCTGGCGTACCTGCAGGCCTACACCAACATGGTGACCGAGCTGGGCGGCCTGCCGGCCAATGCCTCCGCCGCCAATGCGGGCCAGGCCGTCACCATGCTGAAGCCTGGCCGCCTGCTGGCCAACGCCAAGGGCAGCGGCGCGCCGGTACGCGCGCTGGAGCCGGGCATGCTGCTGTACCCCACCGGTGTGAAGGAAGGCACCATGTGGGAAGTGGAAGACGAAATGGGCAACAAGGGGTGGGTCAATTCCACCCTGATGGAAACGGCCAAATAGGCCGCCGGCGTGCCGGCGTCGGGCCGGCACGCGTTGCCTGCCGGGGCCGGCCCGGCAGGCTGGGCCTGTCCAGTAAATGCGCCCCCCGCAACGCAGCGGCTCGCCGGTGCCGCTCTCGACTTTGATGAATACTCTTGGGTTTGTTGCCTTCCGGCCCGATAATGGGCCCATGGAAATCAAGTCCGACAACCCCGACCACGGCTTCCAGTTCCCCGGTCAGTTCGAGCTCAGTGCCATGGGCGCCGCCAACCGCGGCCTCGAGCACGAGCTTCCGCGCCTGTTGCAGGCTGCGGGCATCACCGTGGTGAACGAGCGCATCAGCTGGAAGCATTCGACCAACGGCAAGTATGTTTCGGTCCGCCTGGTGTTCCAGGCCGAGAACCGTGAACAGTACGACGTGGCCCATGAGGCGCTGCGTGGCCACCCGGAAGTGAAGTGGACGGTGTAGCCGCCAGCTGCCCGGCCGACGCCGCCCCCGAAAACCGCCCGGCGCGCCCGGCGGTGGTCCGTGACCTGGGCCGCCAGGCCTATGAACCGGTCTGGCGCGCCATGCAGCGCTTCACCGACCAGCGTACGGACGACGACGCCGACGAACTGTGGGTGGTCGAACACGATCCGGTGTTCACCCTGGGCCAGGCCGGCAAGGACGAACACGTGCTGGCCCCGGGCGATATTCCGGTGCTGCACGTGGACCGTGGCGGCCAGGTGACCTACCACGGCCCCGGCCAGATCGTGGTCTACCCGCTGCTGCGCCTGCCGCGGCTGGGCATTGGCGTGCGCGACTACGTGTGCCGCATTGAACAGGCCATCATCGACACCCTGGCCGACTGGAACATCGGCGCCGAGCGCCGTGATGGCGCGCCCGGCGTGTACGTGGGGGCGGCCAAGATCGCCGCGCTCGGCATCCGCGTGCGCCGCGGCTGCACGTTCCACGGCCTGGCCTTCAACGTGTCGATGGACCTGGAACCCTTCCACCGCATCAATCCCTGTGGCTACCAGGGGCTGCAGGTGACCTCGGTGGTAGACTTGGGCGGTCCGTCCGGGATGGACGCCGTCAAGCCGGTGCTGCTGGACAACCTGGCCCGCCAGTTTGGCCTGCTGCTGCAGCCCACGCCCGAACTGCCCGATCTTTCTGCGGCCGCCTGACCGCCCCCCGGAACTGCCATGACTGAGACCACCGCCCGCACCATTCCCCTGCAGATCGTGCAGGCCGACCTGCCGACCGCCGCACCGTTGCAGGTGGGCGTGAAGCAGATGGGCGGGGACAAGATCAACCGTTCGCCGGTGCAGTTCGCCGATGCTCCGGTGCTGCGCAAGCCGTCGTGGATCCGCGTGCGCATTCCTTCGGGCAATGCCGTGCAGAACCTGAAGGCCAAGCTGCGCGAGAATCGTCTGGTGACGGTGTGCGAAGAAGCCAGCTGCCCGAACATCCATGAATGTTTCGGCCACGGCACCGCCACCTTCATGATCCTGGGCGAGGTCTGTACCCGCCGCTGCTCGTTCTGCGACGTGGCTCACGGCCGCCCCAAGCCGCCGGACGCCAACGAACCGGCCAGCCTGGGCCAGACCGTGGCCGACATGGGCCTGAAGTACGTGGTGGTGACCAGCGTCGACCGCGATGACCTGCGCGACGGCGGTGCCCAGCACTTCGTCGACTGCATCACCGCCATCCGCGAAAAGTCCCCGGGCACCCGCATCGAAGTGCTGACCCCGGACTTCCGTGGCAAGGGCCGCATGGAGCGCGCGCTGGAGATCCTGGCGCAGAACCCGCCGGACGTGTTCAACCACAACATCGAAACCGTCCCAGACCTGTACCGCAACGTGCGCCCCGGTGCCGATTACCAGTGGTCGCTGAACCTGCTGAAGAACTTCAAGGCGCAGCACCCGTCGGTGCCGACCAAGAGCGGCATCATGCTGGGCCTGGGCGAGGAATTCGAGCAGATCAAGGCCACCATGCGTGACCTGCGCGCCCACGACGTGGACATGATCACCATCGGCCAGTACCTGCAGCCGACCGCCCACCACCACCCCGTGCTGAAGTACTGGACGCCGGAAGACTACAAGGCGCTGGAAGACTACGGCTACGAACTGGGCTTCAGCCACGTGGCCTCCGGCCCGATGGTGCGCTCGTCGTACCACGCTGACGTGCAGGCCAAGGGCGCCGGCGTCCGGTAAGCGGCCGCCCCCTGACTCAGGGGGCTCTCCACCCGACGCCATCGGCAATCTGACGGTCGGCGTTCCGGGGGACGCTTCCCAGCCATTCACAATTTGCTACACCGGCCCGGCTAGGCTGGATTTCCACTGATCGTGGGCGGATGACAAATCCGGCAACTTTCGGCACTGTCGTGGTGTCTGAGCACCGCGCAGTCTCCCCCTTGGCAAGCCGCCCTTGAGCACGTTCATGAAATTCAAAGCCCCCGCATTCCTGATGGCCCTGGCGCTGGTAGCGCCGCTGGCGCTGGCGGCCAAGACCGATTCGCCGGCCTTGCCGGCCGCGGCGACCGCCGACCAGGTGACCACCTCCAAGCTGGTCTACGGCCTGCTGTCCGACAGCCGCTACGCCTACCGGCCGCGCGCGCTGGACGAAGCCACCGCCAAGGATGTGTTCAAGCGCTACCTGGACACCCTCGATGGCGGCAAGCAGTACTTCACCCAGGCCGACGTGACCCGGTTCGCGCCGTTCGAGGCCAACATCGCCAACGCCATCCGTGGCGGCGAGATGGAACCGGCTTTCCAGGTCTTCGCCGTGTACAAGCAGCGCGTGGGCGAGCGCGTGGCGTACGCGCGCAAGCTGCTGAAGCAGGAGCCGGACTTCACCACCGACGAGCGCTTCGAGTACGACCGCAAGGACGTGCCGTGGGCCGCCAGCAACGCCGAGCTGGACGAGCTGTGGCGCAAGTCGGTCAAGAATGACTGGCTGCGGCTGAAGCTGGCCGGCAAGAAGTCCGACGACATCCGCAAGACGCTGGACAAGCGTTACGCCACGATGGAAAAGTCGGTGAACGAGCTGAAGGGCGAAGATGTCTTCCAGTTCTTCATGAACGCCTACACCAGCGCGGTCGATCCGCACACCGATTACTTCACCCCGCGCACGGCCGAGAACTTCAACCAGGCCATGTCGCTGTCGCTGGAAGGCATTGGTGCCCAGCTGCAGCGCCAGGACGACGTGGTTGTGATCCGCGAGATCATCGCCGGCGGCCCCGCGGCCGTGGACGGCACGCTGAAGCCGGGCGACCGCATCGTGGGCGTGGGCCAGGGCAAGTCGGGCACCATCGAAGATGTGATCGGCTGGCGCATCGACGATGTGGTGGCCAAGATCCGCGGCGCCAAGGACACCCAGGTCAAGCTGGAATTCATTCCGGCCGAAGAAGGTGCCGACGGCAAGCATCACACTCTGGTGCTGACCCGGCAGAAGGTGCGCCTGGCCGAGCAGGCCGCCAAGGGCGAGACCATGACCATTCCGGGCAAGGACGGCGAGCCCGAGCGCAAGGTCGGCGTGATCAAGCTGCCGACGTTCTACCAGGACTTTGAAGGCCGCCGCCGCAACGCCACCGATTACGCCTCGGCGACCCGCGACGTGGCCAAGCTGCTGGCCGGTTTCAAGAACGACAAGCTGGACGGCGTGGTGCTGGACCTGCGCAACAACGGCGGCGGTTCGCTGGACGAAGCCATTGAACTGACCGGTCTGTTCATCGAACAGGGTCCGGTGGTGCAGGTGCGCGAATCCGGCGGCCGGGTCACGGTGAACAACGATCGCAACCAGGGCGTGGCCTGGGACGGTCCGCTGGCCGTGCTGATCAACCGCGGTTCGGCCTCGGCCTCGGAAATCTTCGCCGGCGCCATCCAGGATTACGGTCGTGGCCTGGTGATCGGTGAGACCACCTTCGGCAAGGGCACGGTGCAGAACATCGTCGACCTGGACCGTTGGCCGAGCGGCGAAACCCAGCGCTTCGGCCAGGTGAAGCTGACCATTGCCCAGTTCTTCCGCATCAGCGGCAGCAGCACCCAGCACAAGGGCGTGGTGCCCGACCTGGCCTTCCCGGCCAGCGTGGATGCCACCGAATTCGGCGAAAGCACCTACGACAATGCGTTGCCGTGGACCCGCATCGCCGCCGTGCCGCATACCCAGTACGGCAACTTCGCACCGCTGCTGCCGAAGCTGGAAACCCGCCACGACACCCGTATTGCCACTGACAAGGAATTCCAGTGGTGGAACGAGGATGTGCAGCAGTTCCGCACGGAGGCCGCGAAGAAGTACGTGTCGCTGAACGAGGCGACACGCCGTGCCGAGCGCGAGCGCCAGGATGCCCAGCGCAAGGAACGCCAGGTGATCCGCAAGGAACTGGGGCTGGCCCTGGATCCTCTGGCTGACGACAGCAGCGATGACGGCCTGACCGGCAACGAGCGCGACATCGTGAAGGATGCCGCCCGCGAGAAGGCTGCCGAGAAGCGCCCGGACCCGCTGCTGCGTGAATCGGCGGCGATCCTGGCCGACGCAGTGAACCTGCTGGAAAGCGACCGCCCGCTGTCGGCGCAGGTGCTGCCGCAGTCCACCGGCGTGGGCCGCTGGGCTGACTGATCGCACCGCGCTGTGATACCCGACGGGGCCGGCAATGCCGGCCCCGTCTGCGTTCGGCGGTCGCGCGTCGGCGCCCTGGCGGTAGCGCCGGGCCATGCCCGGCGAGCGCAGCGGCCTGAAGATCGATGCATGAACCGGCAGCAACGGGCCGGCCGTCCTCGACCCGCCGCACACGGCGCCGGGTCTACCCTTGGGGCTTCCGTTCTCGCAGGAGCACCCATGCGGGCCCCGCGCTTCCGTTTCCCCCTGCTGGCGATGGCCGGTACCTTGGCTCTGGCCGGCTGTGGCACTCGCGCCGCCGACAACGCGCTGCTGCGCGAATCCTTCGATTCGGGCGACACCTTCTCGCGCACCGTCGATGGCCGCCCGGCCGAGGCCTGCGAAGCCGCCCGCCGCACCCTGCTCAGCCAGGGCTACGCGATTGCCCGCGCCGACGACGGCCAGGTGGAGGGCAACAAGAACTTCCAGCCGCGCGAAGACGACCACGAGCAGCTGGTGCTGCGCATTTCCTGTGCCCCGCGCGGCGCCGACCAGGCGCTGGTGTTCGTCAGCGCGGTGCAGGACCGCTACGCACTGAAGAAGAGCCCGACCTCGGCCAGTGTGGGCGTGGGTGCACTGGGCTCGGTGTCGCTGCCGTTCGGCAGCAACGACGATTCGCTGGTGAAAGTGGCCAGCAGCACGATCACCGATGCCGATTTCTACCGGCGCTTCTTCCAGCGCCTGCAGCAGTACCTGCCGGTGGCGGCAGCGAAACCCGCGCCGCCGGCCGCCAGCGCGCCGGAGCCGGCGCCAGTGCCTGCTGCGGCGCCCGCCGCCCAGCCTGCGCCACCCGAACCCATCCCGGCCGATGCGCCGGCGCCGGCGGCGGTCCAGGGCTGACGGTGCGCAGGCGGGCGCTGGTACTGGGCCTGCTGCTGGCCGGGCCGCTGGGCAGCCACGCAGCGCCGGCGGTGGACTGCACGCAGGGCCTGCTGCAACGGTTGGGCTGGCGCTTCGAAACCACCGCGCTGGAAGCGCCGGACATTCACGGCGGGCCGGTATGCCAGCGCGCCTCGCTGGCCGATGCGCAGGCTGCCGGCGACCTGCGCGTGCGCTGGTCCGCGGATCTTCCCGAGGCCGCGCGGCAGGCGCTGCTGCATCAGCTGATGGACGACCCCGCCACGGTGTGTGCGTACAGCTTCCTTCTGGGCGCCGCCACCCGCAGCGCCACCCAGGCGCTGCAGGACAATCCCGGCTTCCGCTTCTCCGGCCTGCAACTGGGATGGATCGGCTTCGGCGCGGGTGGCGCCCCGGCCCAGGGCTGGCAGCGCACGCGCAGTTTCGGCCGTGGGTATGTTCCGCAGGGCAGCAACAGCGCAGCCCTGCAGGCCTTCCAGAACGGCCGGGTGCGCGCCGAATGCGGGGTGGGCCGGCAGGTGGCACAGCTGGCCAGCCAGCGCGCGCTGTATGGCGATGCGGCCTTCGATGCAGAGTTCAGCCCGGACGAACTGTCCATCGGCACCTTCCTGGGCCTGCATGCTACCGACAGCATCCTGCTGGGCGCACACGCCGGCGACTTCGTGGCCGACGGCAAAGCGGTGCGCGCGTCGGCACAGGGGCGGCAGGCCTTCATGGGCCTGCCCGGCTTCATTGAACACGTGGACGACAAGGCGCTGCTGGATGATCTGAACAACCAGGCCGAGAACTTCGTGGTGGTGGATGTGGGCGCCGACGCTGCGCAGGCGCTGGCCGCCCACGGCGGGTTTGCCTGGTACGACCAGCGCAACGCACAGCTGTGGCGGTTGGCGCAGGGCATTCCGCGGGTCGGCCGGCGCTACTTCGAGCGGCTGCTGTACGAACGCGATCCGGCGCTGCGCGCGCAGCTGGCACCGCGCTACCGCCCCACCCTGGAACGCATGGACCAGTTGCTGGACGATCCGTTCTACCAGCAGTTCGTGATCTATGTGCACCCACGCGGTATACGTCCCATCGGCTACCACATCGTGCGCCTGCTCGACCGGAACCCGCGTACCGCGTTTTCCATCGACCTGGCGTTGCACAATCTGCATACCACGCTCTACCGGCGTTGGCGCCAGGCGCAGCTGCGTGCCTGCGCGACGACCGGCCGGCCAGGCAGCCTGACTTCCGACAACAACTGAAGGTGAAACAATGGATATTGCAATGATCGGCCTGGGCCGCATGGGCGCCAACATGGCCCAGCGCCTGCATCGCGGCGGCCACCGCGTGGTGGGTTACGACCCCGGCGAAGGCGCGCGCCAGCGCGCGGCCGAGGGCGGCCTGCAGGTGGTCGATTCGCTGGCCGCCGCGGTGGCCGCGCTGCCGGTGCCGCGCGTGGTGTGGCTGATGGTGCCGGCCGGTGAAACGGTGGACCAGACGCTGGGCCTGTTGACCCCGCACCTGGCTGAAGGGGACATCGTGATCGACGGTGGCAATTCCAACTACCAGGACTCGATGCGCCGCGCCAAGGCGCTGGCCGAAGATGACCTGGGCTACGTGGACTGCGGTACCAGTGGCGGCGTGTGGGGCCTGCAGGAAGGCTACAGCCTGATGGTGGGCGGCGATGAAGCGGTGGTCGAGCAGATCGCGCCGCTGCTGCGCACGCTGGCGCCGGCCGAAGACCGTGGCTGGGGGCGTGTCGGTCCGTCCGGTGCCGGCCATTTCACCAAGATGGTCCACAACGGCATCGAATACGGAATGATGCAGGCCTATGCCGAAGGCTTCGCGCTGATGGAGCGCAAGGACGAGCTGCAGCTGGACCTGGCCCAGGTGGCCGAAGTGTGGCGCCACGGCAGCGTGGTGCGTTCGTGGCTGCTGGACCTGAGCACCGAAGCGCTGAAGCGCAATCCATCGCTGGATGGCATCGCCCCGTACGTGGAAGATTCCGGCGAAGGCCGGTGGACCGTTGCCGAAGCGATCGCATTGGACGTGCCGGCGCCGGTGATCACCCTGTCGCTGCTGGAACGGCTGCGCTCGCGCGAATCCAACTCGTTCACCGACCGCCTGCTGTCGGCCATGCGCAACGAATTCGGCGGCCACGCCATCAAGAAGTCGTAAGCCATCGGGGTCGGATCCCTTTCCGCAGGAAAGGGCTCTGACCCCATGGTGCAGAAGCCAGTCGAGCATGGCTCGACTCTACAGGGGGGCAGGGCGCAGCCCTGCCGGTCACCCCAGTTCGATCCTCCGCCCTCGCTGGGCGCTGTCCATGCCCGCCTGCAGCAACTGCATCACCTGCAGCGCCTGCGCCAGGCTGACCGTGGGTTCGCCATCGCCGTGCAGCGCGGCGGCGAACTGCGCATACAGGTGCCGATAGTCGCCGGGCAGGTTGTCCACGGTGCTGCGCTGCACGCTGTCATCGGCCTCGCAGCGCAGCAGTTCGCCATGCCGCGGGTCGATGCCCCAGCCCGGCGCACCCGGCGCCACGCCACGGCGCAACTGCGCTTCCTGCACATCCAACCCGTATTTCACCCAGCTGGCCTGTTCACCGTGCACGGCAAAACGCGGCGTCGGCGCGGCCACCAGCGAACCGGCATGCACGATGGCGCGATGGCGCGGGTAGTGCAGCACCGCGTGGAAATAATCCACGCCGCTGCCACCGCTGCGTTGCACGGCCAGGTCGGCATCGATCGCCTGCGGCCAGCCGAACAGCACCAGCATCTGGTCGAGCAGGTGCGGCCCCAGGTCGTACCACAGGCCGCTGCCGGGCCCGTCCTGTTCGCGCCAGCGATCGCGTACCTGCGGCCGGTAGCGGTCGAAGTGCGCATGGCATTCGGCCACGTCGCCCAGCGCGCCCTGCGCCAGCAACGCCTGCAGGGTGAGGAAATCGGCATCGAAGCGCCGGTTCTGGAACACGCTGACGATGCGTCCGGCATCGCGGGCCGCAGCCGCGACCGCATTGGCTTCGGCCATGTCCAGCGCGAACGGCTTGTCCACCAGCACGTGCTTGCCCGCCGCAAGCGCCGCGATCGCCAGCGGCGCATGCTGCGCATTCGGCGTAGCAATCACCACTGCATCCACGGCGGGATCATCGAACACCTGCTGCGGCGTATCGCGGATGTGCACATCGCTGAAGCTGCGCAGCAACGTGTCGCGCTGCGAACTGACGATGCTGTGCAGGGCCACGCCCGGCGTGTGCTGGATCAGCGGTGCATGGAATACACGGCCGGCCAGGCCGTAGCCGATCAGGGCCAGTTGCAGGTCCGGGCGCATGGCACGACTCCGTTGGGGGCGGGAAGGGCAGGGTAAACGAGCACGCGCGCTGCGCAAAACTGAACGGTTTGCCGTGGAAATGCACTGATTCACGGCGGCATGACCGCGGCGCCACGCCTGCCACACATGGCCCTGCGCACACTGGGGCCACACACAGAAGGAGCACCGCACGATGAGCACCCTGACCCGCACGATGATTGCTTCGGCCCTCACCCTGGGCCTGGCCCTGTCCTCCTCCGCTGCCTTCGCCAAGGACCCGGCCGCGAAGAACCCGCCGAAGACCGACCATTCGGCGATGACCCATGCCGACCGCCACGATTCCAACGAGCCGGTGACCGACAGCTGGATCACCACCAAGGTGAAGGCGGACCTGCTGGCCAGCAGCAACGTGCCGGGCACCGAAGTGAAAGTGGAAACGGTGAACGGTGTGGTCAGCCTGAGCGGCACCGTGGCCACCCAGGCCGAGCATGACAAGGCGGTGACCACGGCCAAGGGCATCAAGGGCGTGACCCGCGTGGATGCGGCGGCGCTGAAGGTAAATGCCGCAGCCAAGCGCTGATTCCAGCGCCAGGCCATGCAACACGACGGGGGCGTCCGCCGGGCGCCCCCGTTTTTTGTCGGCTGCGGCGAACCTTGTGACCGTCTGCGCTATATTGCCGGTTCCGCTGCGGTGCTGACGAGGGGCTATGGCGCTGGTGTTCAGTGATGAGGTCTGGGACCGCTGGCGACTGCCGGCGCTGGCCCTGGCGGCGGCCGCGATCATCGTGGTGCCGTGGCTGACCCTGCGCAAACTGCAGCAGGACAACGACGCGGCGATGGCCTGGGTCACCCATACCCAGGCCGTGGGCGTGGCCCTGCAGCAGCTGCAGGCCGATGTGCGCGACGTGGAGTCGGCCGCGCTGACCCTGTCCAAGGGCGTGGATGCGCCGGGCCTCCGCGAGCGCATGGCCAAGGCGCAGGACATCCCCGGCCGCTTGGCCGAACTGGGCCGCCTGACCCGCGACAACCCCGAACAGCTGATCCGCATCGGCCGCATCGAATCGATGCTGGACGGGCGCATGGCGTTGGCCCGCGAACTGGCCCGGGCCGAACCCAACACCGACCAGCGCGAGCTGGTGCAGGACATGAGCACCCGCTACCCGATCCGTGGGTTGGTGGAAGAACTTCAGGCCAGCGAACAGAAGCTGCTGGCCCAGCGCGCCGAGCAGGCCAGCCGCCAGCGCCGGCAGACCGAATTCGTTTCCTGGAGCTCGCTGGCGGTGCAGCTGGGCCTGCTGGGCCTGGTGCTGTGGCTGCTGCAACGGCAGATCGGGCGCCGCCTGCAGGCCGAGCGGCAGTCGCTGCGCGCGGCCGGGCGTGCGGCGTCGGTGCTGCAGACCGTGCGTGAACCGATCGTGCTGCTGGATCGCGAACTGCGCGTGCAGCTGCACAACCCGGCCTTTTCCGAGCTGTACGACCTGCAGGATGAACGCGCCGACGGCATGCTGCTGGGCGATGTCGGCGACGGTGCGTGGAAGGACCCGGTGGTGCGCCAGCGCTTGGCCGACGTGCTGCTGCGCGGGCGCGAGCTGTG
This sequence comes from Stenotrophomonas sp., assembly GCF_032056425.1. GTDB lineage: Bacteria > Pseudomonadota > Gammaproteobacteria > Xanthomonadales > Xanthomonadaceae > Stenotrophomonas. The sequence continues at coordinate 44,144 of NZ_DAMBCN010000014.1, read as the reverse complement.
GGATTTCGAACACGAACAGCGCACCGCCGATGGCATGGTGCGCTACATGCTGCTGAACGCGCGGCGCATGCCACTGCCCGACAGCGACGATGAAGTGGTGCTGCTGACCATCAGCGATGTGACCGTGCAACGTGCCGTGCAGTGGCGCGTGGAAGAACTGAACCGCCAGCTGGAAGGCAAGGTCGCGCAGGTGTCCGAGGTCAACCGTGAACTGGAAGCCTTCAGCTATTCGGTATCGCACGATCTGCGCGCACCGCTGCGCCACGTGGCCGGTTTCTCGGACAAACTGACGCGCCACCTGGGCGACGACGCGGACGAGAAGAGCCGCCACTACCTGGACGTCATTTCCAGTTCGGCGCGGCGCATGGCCGCACTGATCGACGATCTGCTGGTCTATTCGCGGCTGGGCCGCGCGGCCATGCGTCAGCAGGCCGTGGACATGCAGACGCTGGTGGCCGACACCCGCGCTATGCTCGATGCCAACCTGAAGACCGATGCTGAAGCCGGCGCGCCCGCGCACAGCGTGGAGTGGTCCATCGCACCGCTGCCGATCGTGGTGGCCGATGAAAACATGATGCGCCAGGTGTGGCTGAACCTGCTGGGCAACGCGGTGAAGTATTCAGGTAACCGAAACCCAGCGAAGATCCGCGTGGACTACCAGGCGCAGCCCGATGGCGGTCATCAGTTCACAGTCAGCGACAATGGTGCAGGCTTCGACATGGCCTACGCGGCCAAGCTGTTCGGCGTGTTCCAGCGCCTGCACAAGGCCAGCGATTACCCGGGCACCGGTATCGGCCTGGCCAGCGTGCGCCGGGTGCTGACCCGCCATGGCGGCCGCATCTGGGCCGAAGCCGAGCCCGATGCCGGCGCCACCTTCCACTTCTACCTGCCTCCCGCGCTGGACGCGGTCAACCAAGGTCCTTCCGCATGACGACTCTGCGTACCATCCTGCTGGCCGAAGACAGCCCGGCCGACGCTGAAATGGCCATCGACGCGTTGCAGGAAGCGCGCCTGGCCAACCCCATCGTGCACGTGGAAGACGGCGTGGAAGTGATGGATTACCTGCTGCGCCGTGGCGCCTTCGCCGACCGCGAGGAAGGCCTGCCGGCGGTGCTGCTGCTGGATATCAAGATGCCGCGCATGGATGGCCTGGAAGTGCTGCGGCAGATCCGCGAACACGAAGAACTCAAGCGCCTGCCCGTGGTCATCCTGTCCTCTTCGCGCGAGGAAAGTGACCTGGCGCGCAGCTGGGACATGGGCGTGAATGCCTACGTGGTGAAGCCGGTGGACGTGGACCAGTTCTTCGGTGCCGTGCAGACCCTGGGCAAGTTCTGGGCACTGATCAACCAGGCGCCGGAGCGCGAGTAACGCCATGGTCCTGACCGCGCACGCGCTCGGCCCCCTGCGCATCCTGCTGGTGGAAGATTCGCCGGAAGATGCCGAGCTGATGTCCGAGCAGATTCTGGATGCGGGCCTGGAGGCCCGTTTCGAACGCGTGGAAAGCGCGGGCGAGCTGCGCCAGGCGCTGGCCGGATTCCTGCCCGACATCGTGCTGTCAGACCTGAGCATGCCCGGTTTTTCCGGCGATGAAGCGCTGCGCATCGTGCGTGAGAGCGCGCCGGATGTTCCCTTCATCTTCGTCTCCGGCACGATGGGCGAAGACAATGCGGTGGAAGCGCTGCAGAAGGGCGCCAACGATTACATCATCAAGCACCAGCCGGCGCGTTTGCCGTCGGCAGTGGCGCGTGCGGTGCGCGAGGCACGCAGCGCGGTGGAACGCATGCGCGTGGAAACCGAACTGATGCGCGCGCAGCGTCTGGAAAGCCTGTCGCTGCTGGCAGCGGGCTTGAGCCACGACCTGCGCAACATCCTGCAGCCGCTGCTGATCATGCCGGACCTGTTGAAGGCACGCACCCAGGACCCGCAGCTGCATCACCTGGCCGATGTGATTGCCGAGTGCGGGCGGCGTGGCCACGAGATGGCCGAATCGATGCTGTCGTTCGTGCGCGGTTCGCGCAAGCCGAGCGAGCACGTCCGCATTGATGACCTGTTCCAGGCGGTGGCGCTGCTGTTGCGCAGCAGCGTGCCCGACGCGGTGATGCTGGACGTGCAGGTGCAGGACGCCGGGCTGGCGGTGGATGCCAATTCCACCGAGCTGCAGCAGGTGCTGCTGAACCTGGCATTGAATGCGATCCAGGCCATGCCCGACGGCGGCCGCCTGAGCCTGACCGCGCGCCATGATGGCCATCGCGACGGCGTGGACTGGATGCGCATTGCCGTGACCGACGAAGGCATCGGCATGGATGCCGATACGTTGTCGCACCTGTTCAATCCCTTCTTCACCACCAAGTCCGAAGGCACCGGTCTGGGCTTGATGTCGTGCAAGCGCATCGTGGAAGGCGCCGGCGGCAGCATCCAGGTCAGCAGCCAGCCGGGTCAGGGCAGTTGTTTCGAACTGCACCTGCCCATGCACGACCGTGCCGAGCGCAGCGAACCGGTGGAACAGCTGGTGGCGCTGGGCAGTGGCCAGTCGATCCTGGTGGTGGATGGCGAAGCCACGCGGCTGTCGCTGCTGGGCAATGCGCTGTCCAGCCAGGGCTACCAGTTGCAGTTGGCCTCGGACGGTCCGGCGGCGCTGCGCTGGATGCAGCAGGAGGCGATGCCGGCGCTGGTGATTGCCGACGCAGGATCACGGTTGTTGCCGGCCAGCGAGCTGCTGGGCGAAATGGCCGCGTTGGGTTATCAGGGCCCGGCGCTGGTGCTGGAAGACGTGCAGGTGGAGCTGCCTGTCGACGACATTCCGCAGGGCATCCAGGTGCATGTGCTGCGCAAGCCGCTGCAGATGCAGCAGGTGTTCCGCGCGGTGGCTGAGGCGCTGGCCTGAGCGCAGGTCGCCGGGCCTGGCCCGGCGCTACCCCCCTTCGCCGCGTGAGGTTTCCCACGGAAAACGCGGCAGGCTCTCCACCGCCTGTTCCAGGCGCCGCGACCAGTTCTGGTGGATGTCGGCATACAGCGCCGAATCGGCGCCCAGCCGCAACTGCTGGCCGACCCGCAGCTCACCGTCGCGGATCAGGGCCAGGTCGATCGGCAGGCCCACCGAAAGATTCGAACGGATGGTGGAATCGAGCGACACGATGGCCGTGCGCGCGGCATCGCCCAGGCGTGTGGCCGGGCTGAGGATGCGGTCCAGGATTGGTTTGCCGTACTTGGATTCGCCGATCTGCAGGTACGGTGTCTCTGGTGAGGCGGCAATGGCGTTGCCCAGCGGATACACCATGTACAGGCCGGGCCGCTCGCCCGCCACCTGGCCGCCGAAGATCAGCGTGGCCTGGGTGTTCACCCCATCGTGGCCGTGTTCGCTGTGCTGGCACTTCACCTGGCTGTCCACCAGCAGCTGGCCGACGTAGGCCGCGGCCTCGAACAGGTGGCTCATATCGCGCAGGTTCGGCGTGCGTCGTTCGGCGGCATCGCGGGTCAGGCGCGAGACCAGCAGCTGGGTGGTGGCCAGGTTGCCGGCGGCCATCAGCACGAAGGCGGCCTGGCCGGGGTAGTCGAACACGTGCAGCTTGCGGTGCACGCGCACGTCGTCCAGCGAGGCATTGGTGCGCGTATCGGCAGCGAAGACCAGGCCTTCATCCACCTCGATTCCAACGCAATAGGTCATGTCGGTGCCCTATCATGTGCGTCCCGGAGTGTAGGCAGGCCGCCGTGATGACGGCATGCCCGCGTCCCCCCCCCCAGAACGCCGCCACATGACCACCGTGCTCCTGAGCCTGGGCAGCAACGTCCAGCCCCGCCGCTATCTCCACGCCGCGGTGGCGGCCCTGCGCGAGCGTTTCGGCGCCGTGCGGGTGTCGCCGGCCTACCAGACCGCCGCCGTCGGCTTCGAAGGCCCGGCCTTCCTCAACAATGCCGTGGCGATCGAGACCGACCTGCCGCTGCAGGAACTGGACGACTGGCTGCATGCGCTGGAAGACGCGCATGGCCGCGATCGCAGCGGGCCACGCTTTTCCGACCGCACGCTGGACATCGACGTGGTGTTCTACGGCGACCTGATCGTGGAAGGCCCCGGCCACCTGCGCATTCCGCGGCCGGAACTGAAACATGCCTTCGTGCTGAAGCCGCTGGCCGACATCGCGCCGGGGTTCATCGATCCGGTCAGTGGCCAGGACCTGGCCACGCTGTGGCGGGCACACCGGCAGCATGGTGAAGCGTTCGAGGTGGTCGATCTCGCGTAAAGGCGGTTCCCGCTGCGCTCGCCGGGCCATGCCCGGCGGAACGTTCAACTGACGGTGCGGCCGCCATCCACGCGCAGCGTGTGGCCGGTCACGAAGTGCGCATCGGCCACCAGCCAATAGACCGCCTCGGCAATCTCTTCCACGGTGCCGATCCGCGCCAATGGCGTGCGCGCCAGCAGCGCTTCGCGCGCGAAATCGTCCTTGCCCTGTTCCGGCCACAGGATCGCGCCGGGGGCGACCGCGTTCACCCGCACCTTCGGTGCCAGCTCCAGCGCCAGCGAACGGGTGGCCATTTCCAGCGCGGCCTTGGCCATGGTGTAGGCCACGTGGTCGCGCATCGGGTCGGTGCCATGCAGATCGGTCAGGTTCACGATGCTGCCCTGCTGGCGGCGCAGGTGCGGGGCCGCGGCCTGGGCCAGCAGCAGCGGGGCGCGTGCGTTCACCGCATACAGTTCGTCCATCGCCTCGGCGGTGACCTGGCCCAGCGGGGTGGCGAAGAAGTTGGAGGCGTTGTTCACCAGCGCATCCAGGCGGCCGAAGTGGGCCACGGCCTGGTCCACCAGGTCGGGCAGGGCGGCGGCGTCGCGCAGGTCGGCCTGCAGGGCCAGCACGCTGCCGGGGCGGACGTTTTCCAGATCGAACGCGGCCTGCTGCAGTTCGGCGCTGGATGTATGGGCGTGCAGCACCACCGACCAGCCACAGGCGTGGAACTGGCGGGCGATGGCCGCACCGATCCGGCGCGCGCTGCCGGTGATCAGGGCCACGGGGGCGGTGTCGCTCATGAGGGTCCTCCAAGGCTCGGCTATCCTGTGCACCATTGTCACCGCATTCGAAGACGCCATGCAGCCCACCTTCCCCCTGCCCGAAGCCGATGCCCTGGCCCACAGCGACCAGCTGGCCGCCGCCCTGCGCGCTGAAATCCTTGCGCAGGGGGGGGCGATGCCGTTCTCCCGCTTCATGGAACTGTGCCTGTATGCGCCGGGCTGGGGCTATTACAGCGCCGGTGCCAGCAAGTTCGGCGGCAGTGGCGATTTCACCACCGCGCCGGAACTGGGCGGCCTGTTCGCCGGCAGCGTGGCCAATGCGCTGGCGCCGGTGTTCGGCCAGTTGGGCGCGCACGCCCGCCTGCTGGAACTGGGCGGTGGCACCGGTGCATTCGCCGAAGCCGTGCTGCTGCGCCTGGCCGAGCTGGACGCCCTGCCGGCGCGCTACGCGATCCTGGAGCCCAGTGCCGACCTGCGCCAGCGCCAGCAGCAGCGCCTGCAGCAGAACCTGCCGGCCGAGCTGGCCGCGCGCGTGGAGTGGGTCGACCGCCCGTTCGACGATGACTGGGAAGGCGTGGTGTTCGCCAACGAGGTGATCGACGCGCTGCCCACGCCGCGCTTCCTGATGAAGGACGGCGAGGTCTACGAAGAAACCGTGGAGCTGGATGGCCAGGGCAACTTCATGCGCGGCGCCCAACCTGCCGATGTGCTGCTGAACGGCGCGGTGCGCCACATCGAACGCTATCTGGAAAAGCCCTTCGCCGAGGGCTATCGCTCCGAAGTGCTGCCGCAGCTGCCGTACTGGCTGCAGGCGGTGGCCGGTGGCCTGCAGCGTGGCGCGATGTTGTTCGTCGATTACGGCTACAGCCGCGCCGAGTTCTACCAGCACGACCGCGACGACGGCACGGTACGCGCGTTCTACCGCCACCACGTGCACAACGAGGTGTACCGCTGGCCGGGCCTGCAGGACATCACCGCGTCGGTGGATTTCACCGCGATGGCCGAGGCCGGCCTGCACGCCGGCTTCGATCTGGCCGGTTACTGCAGCCAGGCCAGCTTCCTGCTGGGCAACGGCCTGGACCAGGTGCTGGTGCTGGCCGAAGAGCGCACCGATGAGGTGGGCCGCATCCAGCTGCGCGACCAGGTGAAGAAGCTGACCCTGCCGACCGAGATGGGCGAGCGCTTCCAGGTGATCGGCCTGCAGCGCGATGTGGATTTCGAGCCGGCCTTCGAACTGGGTGACCTGAGCTGGCGCCTGTGAGTGCGGCGCCGCCGCTGCTCAAGCCGCTGCTCAAGCCGCTGCGCCGGCCGCGGCTGTGGGCGGCGCTGTGGGCGCTGGCGGTGCTGGTGGTGATCGTGGTCTGCCTGATCCCACCGCCGCCGCTGGACCTGCCGAAGAACAGCGACAAGGTCGAGCACGTCCTGGCCTATTTCATCCTGGCCGGCAGCGCCGTGCAGTTGTTCCTCCGTGGCCGCCCACTGCTGTGGGCGGGTGTAGGCCTGGTGCTGATGGGCGTGTGCATCGAGTTCGCGCAGGGCGCGCTGACCAGCAACCGCAGTGCCGACGCGATGGATGCCATCGCCAACACGATCGGCGTGCTGGCGGGCATGGGCACCGCGTTCACCCCGCTGCGCGACCTGCTGCTGCGCTGGCGCGGGTGAGGGCTCCTGGCTCGGGGTCAGAGCCCTTTCCTGCGGAAAGGGATCCGACCCCGTAGTAGATCCACGCCATGCGTGGATGGGGGGCAGCGCGACCCCGTAGTAGATCCACGCCATGCGTGGATGGGTCAACGCGACCTGCGGGGTCAGCGCCCTTTCCTGCGGAAAGGGATCCGACCCCAGGGGCGCTTACCGCAGCGTGGCTTCATCCAGCACCCACATCGCCGGGCGGGTGTCGCCGGTGAAGTTGATGCACAGATCATCGGTACCGGTGATGCCGGCCGGCAGCGCGGCATGCAGGGTCACGAAGCCATCGGCATCGGGCTTTTCCGGCAGCGGCACTTCGGCCAGCACCGGGCCGCTGCAGTCGCCGCGACGGATGCGCATCTCACCGTTCGCGCGCGTGGCCTTTTCGAACTTGCGGGCCGGTTCGTCATGGGCCAGCTGGAAGTAGTAGGGAATGCGCCCGGCACGCACGTCGATGCTGCGGATGCCGGCCAGCTGTGCGTCGGCCCAGCGCCAGCACGGCTGGAAGATGTCCACGTTGAACACCGCGCGCTCGCCTTCGCGCGGGCCGTCGTCTTCCAGGCGGAGCACCAGGCCCTTTTCGCCCACGCAGCTGAGCAGCTGCTGGCTGCGGCGGCTGAGCAGCGACTGCGCACTGTAGTCCGCCACGGTGGGGGCGGCGGCCAGCATCTGGCCCTGGTAGAACGCGGCCGCCTGCACGGTGGCCGGCAGCGTTTCGGTCAGCGGCGTGGTGTACAGCGGCGACTGCGCGGTCACCGGCTTGCCATCGGTGCGGTAACGCACCTCGTAGCCCAGCGGGTTGGACAGGGACACCGTTACCGTGTTGGCGGCGCGGTTGTCGGTCTGACCCACGGCCACCTGGAACGGCGTCTGCGCGTAGGCCAGGCCCCAGGCACGGTAGCGCTGCAGCTGCGCCGGCAGGCGGGCCAGGAAATCGCGGAAGTCGCGCTGCGCGACCGGGCTCCAGCCGGTTTCGGCCACCGCTGCCAGGCGCGGGAACAGGTTGTGCTGCAGGCGCGCGTAGCTGCGCGTGTGCTCGGTGAACATGTTCGCCTGCAGGCCCAGGATGTGCCCGCGCTTGTCGGCGGCCAGTTCGGCCGGCACCGGCTCGAAGGCGTACAGCTTGGCCAGATTCACCTGTGCCGGGCGGCCCGGCGGTTCGTTCGGCGAAGCCGTCTGCAGGTAATCCAGGTACAGGTGTGTGACCGGCGACATGATCACGTCGTGGCCGGCGCTGGCCGCGGCCAGGCCGCCTTCGGTACCGCGCCAGGACATCACCGTGGCCTGCGGCGGCAGCCCGCCTTCGAGGATCTCGTCCCAGCCGATCAGGCGGCGGTCGTGGTTTTCCAGGAAGGTTTCCAGGCGCTTGATGATGTGGCTCTGCATGGCCATCTCATCCTTGATGCCCAGCTGGCGCATGCGCTGCTGCACGCGCGCCGAGGCGATCCACTGGTCTTTCACTGCTTCGTCGCCGCCCACGTGCACGTAGCGCGCGGGGAACAGCGCGATCACTTCTTCCAGCACGTTTTCCAGGAACTGCACCGTGCTGTCTTCGGTATTGAACAGGTTGGGGAACACGCCCCACTCGCTGATCGGCTGCAGCGGCGTGCTGATCGAGCCCAGTTCGGGATAGGCCGCAATGGCGGCGGTGGCGTGGCCGGGCACGTCGATTTCCGGAATCACCTGGATATGCAGCTTGGCCGCATAGGCAATCACCTCGCGGATCTGGTCCTGGGTGTAATAGCCGCAGTACGGGTACTGCTTGCCGCTGACCGGATCGACGCCGCCATCGCCGGCGGGCAGGCGGCAGCTGCCGACGCTGGTCAGCTTCGGGTAGCGCTTGATTTCCATGCGCCAGCCCTGGTCGTCGGTCAGGTGCCAATGGAAGGTGTTGAGCTTGTGCGCGGCCATCGCATCGAGCACGCGCTTGATCTCGTCCAGGCTCTGGAAATGGCGCGCCGAATCGAGCATGAAACCGCGCCAGCTGAAGCGCGGTTCGTCGGAAATCTGCACGGCCGGCAGTACGCCGTTGCTGCCGCCGGTGGCCAGCTGGGCCAGGGTGGTGGCGCCGTAGAACAGGCCGGTTTCGTTGCCGGCCTGCACCCGCACGCCCTGTGCGTCGCTTTCCAGCGTGTAGCTTTCGCCGCTGTCGCGGAAGGTCGGCACGATCTGGAACTGGATGCTGCCCGTGTTCGCCACTGCGCCCTCACGCGCTGCGGCCAGGCGCGGGCCACCGCTGCGCGCCAGCAGGTCGGCAAACTGCGCGGCCACGCGCTGTGCGGCTTCGCCGTCGGCCAGCAGCGGGGTGTCGGCACGCACGGTGATACCCGCACCGGTGCCGCGCTGTACCTGCGCCGGCGCGGGAATCAGCATCAGGCTGCCATCACGCAGTTGCGGGCCGGGGCCGGCATCCAGGGCCGGCGCATCGGCGGCCAGCGCCGGCAGGGCCGCGAACAGGGTGCCCAGCAGCAGCGGGGCAAGCGGGGAAAATCGCATCGTGTCACTCCTGTGGTGGGCGGCCTGCAGTGGCCGCCGCGCAGGCGCCTGTGCGGGCGCCCACCGGTATCCCATCGTACGACGGGCCCGGAAGACCGGGCCCGTCGCGCGTGTTGCACTGCGCTGGCTTAGAACTTGAAGTGCACGGTGGCCATGTAGCGGCGGCCACTCTTGTACTTGCCGGCAAGGTGTTCCTTGTCGCCCAGGTACTGGAAGTAGGTCTCGTCCAGCAGGTTCTGCGCGTCGATGTTCAACGACCAGTTGTCGTTGAAGGTGTAGCCGAAGCTGGCACCCAGTTCAGCGTAGTCGTCCACGCTGGCCGGGGCCGCACCGGCCACGTAGCCACCGGCCAGGTAGCTGTCGCGCCAGTTGTAGGTCAGGCGGGCATTGACCGGGCCCTTTTCGAAGTACGGGCTGAGCGCGATGGCGTTGCGCGACTGGTAGGGCAGCGGATCGCCAGTGTTGTTTTCACCGTTGGCATAGGTGTAGTTGGCGGTCAGGCCGAAGCCGCTTTCACCGAAGGGCTGCTGCAGGCTGATGTTGAAGCCCTTCACGTGGCCGCTGCCGGCATTGCGCGGGCGCTGGATGCTGTAATCGCAGTAGCCGTCGGCGGTGCAGCCGCTGGTACCGACGATGTTCGCCCAGGTGGCCGGCGAGGTATCGCGGATCGAGTTGTACTGGCGCTCGATGGTGGCCGAGGTGTCGATGTAGTTGTCGATCTTCTTGTAGAACACCGACCAGGCCACCACCGACTGCGGTGCGTAGTAGTACTCGGCCGATGCGTTGAAGTTCCACGATTCATACGGCGACAGATCGGCGTTGCCGCCCGAGCCGGTCAGGGTGGTGTCGTTCAGGAAGGTGTTGTTGACCATCTGGTTGTACGGCGCCCAGGCGATCACCTTCGCCGCGGCGAAGCGGAACACCCAGTCATTGTCGGTGTCCCAGGCCAGGCTCAGCGACGGCAGCACGAAGTCTTCCTTCTTGGTGCGGGTCTGCCACTTGCTGTCCAGGTCGGTCAGGGTGGGGGTGCCACCGTAGACGAAGCCGCTGCCTTCGGTCTTGGAATCGACGTAGCGCACGCCCAGGTTGCCGCGCAGCGGGCCGTTGGAGAAGTTCAACTGTGCGTAGGCCGCGTTGTTGGTCTGGGTGAGCGCCCAGCTGTTGTTGAGGTAGCTGGCCGGATCGGGGTTGCTGTAGTCGATCGGGCTGTTGCGCACCCAGTTCAGCACGTTGTCACGGCCGGCCTGCACGTGGCGGCCCTGGTCGTCGGTGAAGCCCTGGATGTTGGTCAGGCCGATGGTGCCCACGTCGGCCAGCGAGCCCGGGGTCACGCCGCCGTACACGTTCAGGGTGAAGGCTTCTTCGTGCTTGCCGTGGCGCACGCCGAACTGCAGCTGGTTGAAGATGCTGTCGAACTGCACGTTGAAGTCGAGCTGGGCGTAGGTGTCCTTGCTCTCGGTGGAGAACACGCCGTTGTTGCCGAACCAGCCACCGGCCGAACCCCAGTTGGCCGGATCGCGGGCACCGGCCGGGTCATCGAAGGTGATGCCCTTGTCCATGTTCCAGCTGTAGCCGCCGTTGTAGAACGGCTCGATGAAGTACTGCGCCAGATCCTTGTTTTCCGACTTGCTCTGGCCGAGCTGGCCGCTGACGCCCCACGATTCGCTCTTCCACGCGCCGCGCAGGTCCACGCCCTTGGTGGTCACCTCGGACAGGCGCACGTTGTTGTCATAGATCAGCGTGCCGCTGTTGGCCGTGGCGCTGGCATCGGAATGGCCGCTGGTGGCCACGCCGTTGCGCACGGTGCCCAGCTGGTCCACCGCGTTCACGGTGCCCGGGTTCCAGGTCAGGAAGGAGTAGAGCGACTGGTTGTAGTTGTCGAACTTTTCCTTGATGTACAGGCCGCTCAGGTTGAACTCGAGTTCGTCGGTCGGCTTGAACTGCAGGTTCACCACGGCGCTGTCGCGCTTGCGTTCCTGCTGGAACCAGGCGGCGTTGAACGAGTTGGGCACGTCCACGTCGGCGGCCACGCCGGTGGCGTTGGCGAAGGTGCTGGCCTTCACGTAGCCGAACACTTCCTTGCCCTGGCGGTCCACGGCTTCTTCATAGTGCTGCGCCGACACGGCCACGCCGAAGGTCTCGGCATCGTTCTTCCAGCTGTACAGCACGGCCGCGTTCGGCTTGCCTTCGCTGGCCTGCTGGCTGTAGCTGTAGCCCACCGAGGCGGCCACTTCGTTCTGCTTCAGGTCCAGCGGCTGGCGGGTGTGCATCAGCACGGTGCCGCCCAGGCTGCCTTCGGTCAGGCGCGCTTCGGACGACTTGATGATCTCGGCGCGGCCCAGGATCTGCGGCGCCAGCAGGGTGTAGTCGAAGCCGCGGTTGGGCTGTTCGCCGTACAGCCAGATGGCCTGCGCCACCGGGTGGTTGTCCAGGAAGGACAGGTTGAGGCTGGGATCGGTGCCGTCGATGCTGACGCGCTCGCCCTGGCCGAAGCGGCGGTCCAGGGTGACGCCCGGAATCTGCGACAGCGCTTCGGCCACGTTGGTGCTCGGGAACTTGCCGATGTCTTCGGCGGTGATCGCTTCAGACACGCCCACGTTGTTGCGCTTGGTGTCCAGCGACTTTTCCAGGCTGGCACGGATACCCACCACCTGCACGGTGTCCAGGTCCTGCGGGGTCGTTTGCTGTGCATGCGCCGAGAAGGCGAGGCAGCCAACGATGGCTGCCGAAAGCAGAGTCTTGCGGGTGTTCATGATGTCTCTCCTCATCACTGGGTTGCGGTGTCGGCGGCGTGCGGTAGGTAGGAACGCGCACGGCTGCCTCTGCAGCAACCTGCGCGGTGGTGCGGATACAGCGCGTACAGCGTGTTGCGTACTGCGTATTGCCGATCAGGCGGGGTGGTGCAGCAGGAACCAGCTGGCGGCGCCGATCACGCCCAGCTGCCCATGCTCGACCACCTTCACCGGGATGCGTGCCAGCGCTTCGCCCATCGGCCCCTTCTGCAGGTAGCGTTCGACGAAGGTGCTGGCGCGCAGGTATTCGCGGATCTGCGGCAGGATGCCGCCGGCCAGGTAGACGCCACCGTGGGCGCCGTAGAACAGCGCCATGTCACCGATGGTGCTGCCCAGCAGGCCGCAGAACACATCCAGCGCCTGCCGTGCGTGCGCATCGCTGCCGGACATGGCCGCCGCGGTGACTGCATCGGGGCTGCCCAGCTGCGGGGCAGCGCCCTGCAGGGCGCAGACGGCGCGGTACAGGTTCATCAGGCCGGGGCCGGACAGGGCGTGTTCGATCGACACATGCGCACGCTCGTGCTGCATGTGGCGCACGATGTCCATTTCCAGCGCGGTGCTGGCCGCCAGCGTGGGCTGGCCGGCTTCGGTGGCCAGGACGACCGGACCATTCGGAGTGGGAATCCACAATGCCGCACCCAGGCCGGTGCCGGGGCCGACCACCAGGGTCGGGCCACGCGCTGCGCTGTCCGGACCGCACAGGTGCAGCACGCCGCTGGCATCGACCTGTGCGGCGGCATAGGCCACCGCTTCGAAGTCGTTGACGATGTGCACCCGCTGCACGCCCACCTCGGCTTCGATCTGCCGCGCCGACAGCGGCCACGGCACGTTGGCGGTGATCACCGTGCCGTCTTCGCGGGCGTAGCCGGCGGTGGCCACCACGCAGTGCGAAGGCCGCGCGCTGTCGCCCAGGAAGTCGGAAAGGATGGCGGCAAGGCCGGCATGGTCGGCATTGCGGTACTTGCGATAGTCCAGCACCTGCACCGGATGGGCGGCATCGCCGCTGGCCTGCACCCGCGCCACGCGCACATGGGTGCCGCCCACGTCAGCGGCCAGGAACGAGGGCGCGTGACGGGAAAGCACATGGGCCGGGGCGGGATGGCTGGCGGTCACGCGGGCTCCTGCTGCAGGTGGGGGCCGGCCACGAAAGACCCGGCGATGGGGCGGAGTCTGTAACTGCGCTGACAACGATGTCAACGAGTTCGTGACACTTTCGTTGCTGCGACGCAACGAATCAAGTGCGGCGAAAACGTTTACATCGCGTGATGATCCATCCACCCCGCGCCGCCTTGCGCTACAAGCGTCAAGGCCTGACGCGCATTCAGCGGTACGGCTCCTCCTGTCATCCCGCAGCGCAGCACCCCGCATACGGGGCGCAGATTGGAAGTTGACAAACCGGCGCTGTCCATCGAAAGAATGTGACAACGTTGTTCCCAGCCACTCTCCGACGCCGTGTTCTGCGGCCGTCGCCGCAGGAGCCTTCCTGATGTCCGCCGTCCCCGCTGCAAGCGCGCGCCCGAACGTGGCCACCTCCATCGCCATCGTCGGCGTGCTGTTCTTCCTGATCGGCTTCTTCACCTGGCTCAACGGCCCGTTGATCACCTTCGTCAAGCTCGCTTTCGAACTGAGCGAGGTCGGTGCCTTCCTGGTGCTGATGGTGTTCTACCTGTCCTACTTCTTCCTGGCGCTGCCGTCGTCGTGGATCCTGCGCCGCACCGGCATGAAGAAAGGCCTGAGCCTGAGCCTGCTGGTGATGGCCGGTGGCGCGGCGCTGTTCGGCGAGTTCGCCACCCAGCGCTGGTATCCCGGTGCACTGGGCGGCCTGTTCGTGATCGGCAGTGGCCTGGCCCTGCTGCAGACGGCCATCAACCCGTACATCTCCATCCTGGGGCCGATCGAAACGGCGGCGCGGCGCATCGCGCTGATGGGCATCTGCAACAAGATTGCCGGCATCCTGGCGCCCATCCTGATCGGCACGGTGGTGCTGCATGGCATTGGTGATCTGGACGCGCAGGTGCAGGCCGCCGATGCCGCCACCAAGGCGGTGCTGCTGAACCAGTTTGCCGCCAAGATCCATGCCCCGTACCTGGCCATGGCCGGCTTGCTGGTAGTGCTGGCGGTGGCAGTGCTTTTCTCGCCGCTGCCGGAAATCAAATCGTCCGAAGCCAATGCCACGCCGGTGACCGCCGGCGCGGTCGAGCGCCGCAGCATCTTCCAGTTCCCGCACCTGTGGCTGGGCGTGCTGTGCCTGTTCGTCTACGTGGGCGTGGAAGTGATGGCCGGTGATGCCATCGGCACCTACGGCCACGGCTTCAACCTGCCGCTGGACGAGACCAAGATGTTCACCGCCTTCACCCTGGGCGCGATGCTGGTGGGTTACGTGGTCGGCCTGCTGGTGATTCCACGGGTGGTTTCGCAGTCGCGCTACCTGACCCTGTCGGCGGTGCTGGGCGTGGTGTTCTGTCTGGGCGCCTGGGCCACGCACGGTTATGTCTCGGTGGCCTTCGTGGCCCTGCTGGGCTTCGCCAACGCGATGATGTGGCCGGCCATCTTCCCGCTGGCCATCCGCGGCCTGGGGCGCTTCACCGAAACCGGTTCGGCCCTGCTGGTAATGGGCATTGCTGGTGGCGCGATCATTCCGCAGCTGTTCGCCCTGCTCAAGCAGCACATTGATTTCCAGCTCACCTTCGTGCTGCTGATGGTGCCGTGCTACCTGTACATCCTGTTCTATTCGGTGGTGGGCCACCGCGTGGGCCTGCCGCAGGACCAGGGCTGATCGGCGATGATGGACGGCAGCCAACCCCAGGAAAAACCGATGCGCAGAGCGACCATCAAGGACGTTGCCGAGAAGGCCAAGGTCTCGCTGAAGACGGTATCGCGGGTGATCAACAACGAGCCGTCGGTGATGCAGGCCACCCGCGCGCGGGTGCTGCGTGCCATCGCCGAGCTGGACTACGAGCCCGATCCGTCCGCGCGCAACCTGCGCAGCGGCACCACCTTCGTGATCGGGCTGGTGTATGACAACCCCAACCCGTACCACATCATCGGTGTTCAGAACGGTGTGCTGGCGGCCTGCCGCGAAACCGGCTTCGGCCTGCAGATCCACCCCTGCGATTCCAGTTCGCCGCTGCTGGCCGACGAGCTGGCCGACTGGGTGCAGCGTTCGCGCCTGGCCGGGCTGGTGCTCACCGCGCCCATGTCCGAGCGCCGCGACCTGATCCAGGCGCTGACCGCGCGCGGCATCAAGCTGGTGCGCATCATTGCCGCCACCGAAGACCCGGCCGACGGCGCGTGCGTGTTCGTGGACGACCGCGAAGCCGCCTACGAGATCACCGAACACCTGATCCAGCTCGGCCACCAGCGCATCGGTTTCCTCTGGGGTGGCACTTCGCACCGTTCCTCCGGCGAACGTTACGCCGGTTACGAGGCGGCGCTGAAGGACTACGGCATGACCGTGGACAAGCACTTGGTGGTGCAGGGCGATTACACCTTCGACGATGGTTTCCGTGGTGCGCGCCGCCTGCTGGCGCTGCGCGAACCGCCCACCGCCATCTTCGGTTCCAACGATGAAATCGCCGCCGGCGTGCTGGCTGCGGCCAAGTCGGCCGGCATGAGCGTGCCCTACGATCTGTCCATCGCCGGTTTCGAGGACAGCCCGTTCTCGCGCCAGTCGTGGCCGCCGCTGACCACCGCCAAGCAGGCCACCGAAGATATCGCCCGCCATGCTGCCCGCCTGCTGATCGGCCAGCTGCGCAGCGATGCCTACGATGAAGCGCCCGCGCCGCTGCACAACCAGGGTTTCGTGCCGCAGCTGGTGGTGCGCGGTTCCACGGCGCCGATGCGCCCGTCCGGTGCCCGTCCCCTTCCTTCCGAACCCGCCTGAGTCCGCCATGTCGCTGTCAGACCCCACCGCCACCCTGATGTTTGCCGAAGCCGCCGAAGCGTCCGATGTGGTCGCACGCCAGTTCGCCCGCAACCACGCCACCCTGGAAACCCTGGCCGCCAGCCTGCGCGCGGCGCCGCCGCCGTTCGTGGTGACCTGCGCGCGCGGCAGCTCCGACCACGCCGCGACCTACGGCAAGTACCTGCTGGAAACCCAGCTGGGCCTGGTGGTGGCGTCGGCCTCGCCGTCGGTGGGTTCGGTCTATGCCGCTCCGCTGCAGCTGCGCGGTGCGTTGTTCATCGTCATTTCGCAGTCGGGCAAGAGCCCGGACCTGCTGCGCAATGCCGAAGCCGCCAAGGCCGCCGGCGCACGCGTGGTGGCGCTGGTGAACGTGGAAGATTCGCCGCTGGCGCAGTTGGCCGACACGGTCATTCCGCTGCACGCCGGTGCTGAAAAGAGCGTGGCGGCGACCAAGAGCTACCTGGCGTCGCTGGCCGCGCTGCTGCAGCTGGCCGCGTACTGGAAGCAGGACAGCGCGCTGCGCAATGCCCTGGACCTGCTGCCCGACGCGCTGCGCGAGGCATGGCAGTGCGACTGGACGGCCCTGACCGACGGCCTGGTCGATGCGCACAACCTGTTCGTGCTGGGCCGCGGCCTGGGCCTGGGGGCGGCCCAGGAAGCGGCGCTGAAGTTCAAGGAAACCTGCAGCCTGCACGCCGAAGCCTACAGTTCGGCCGAAGTGAAGCATGGCCCGATGGCGCTGGTGGATCGCGGCTTCCCGGTGCTGGCGTTTGCCCAGCCGGATGAAACCGGCGCCGGTACCCGTGCCGTGGTGGATGAGTTCAGCGCACGCGGTGCCCAGGTGTGGCTGGCCGGTGCCGGTGGCAACCTGCCGGTGGCCGCTGCACCGCACCCGCTGTGCGCGCCGTTGCTGACGGTGCAGAGCTTCTACCGCGCGATCAATGCGCTGGCGCTGCGCCGTGGCTTCAACCCGGACCTGCCGCCGCATCTGAACAAGGTTACGGAGACGGTCTGATGGCGGTTGCCCCGCACAAACAGGTGCTGCGCAACGCGCGCATCCTGACCGGTGATGATTTCCGTGACGATCTGGCGGTCGTGATCGAAGACGGTCGCATCACCGGTCTGCTGCCCGATGCCGCCCCGCAGCTGGGCGCGGCCGGTGAACAGGTGGACCTGGGCGGTGGCTGGCTGCTGCCCGGCTTCATCGATGTACAGGTGAACGGCGGCGGCGGTGCGCTGTTCAACAACACGCCCGACGTGGCCGCGCTGCGCACCATCGCGCAGGCGCATCGGCGCTTCGGCACCACCGCGATGCTGCCGACGCTGATCAGTGACGATGTGACCGTGATGCGCGAGGCCATCGCGGCGATGCGCGATGCCATCGCGCAGGGCGTGCCGGGCGTGATCGGCATCCATCTGGAAGGCCCGTACATCGCCCCGGCGCGCAAGGGCACGCACGATGCCAGCAAGTTCCGCGTGCCCGATGCCGACGAGATCGCGCTGGCCGCCTCGCTGGACAACGGTGTGACCCTGCTGACCCTGGCGCCCGAGCGAGTGCCGCTGGAGACGATCCGCGCGCTGGTGGAGCGCGGGGTGATCGTGGCCGCCGGGCACACGGCCGGCAGCTATGAAGAGATCCGCGCCGGCCTGGATGCCGGCGTGCGCGGCTTCACCCATCTGTACAACGCGATGTCGCCGCTGCAGGGGCGCGAGCCCGGTGCAGTGGGTGCCGCGCTGGAAGACCGTGACAGCTGGATCGGCATCATTGTCGATGGCGTGCACGTGCACCCGGCCAGCCTGCGCGTGGCGCTGGCGGCCAAACCGCGCGGCCGCCTGCTGCTGGTGACCGACGCGATGCCGCCGGTCGGTGCCGACGACCCAAGCTACGTGCTGTACGGCGAAACCATCACCGCCGTCGATGGCGTGGTGCGCAACGCCGCCGGTGCGCTGGCTGGTTCGGCGCTGGACATGGCCACCGCCGTGCGCAACACCGTGCAGCTGCTCGGCCAGCCGCTGGCCGAGGCCGCGCGCATGGCCTCCACCTACCCGGCGCAGTTCCTCAACGTGGATGACCGCCTGGGCCACATCGCCGAGGGCTACCAGGCGGACCTGGTGCTGCTGGACGAGGCGCTGCAGGTGCGCGGTACCTGGATTGCCGGCCACTACGAGGCCGCATGATGGGGGCAGCGCCGTCGGTGCGGCTGGGCTCGATCGATGCCCTGCGTGGCCTGACCGTGGCCGGCATGCTGCTGGTCAACAACCCCGGTGATTGGAGCGCGGTGTTCGCACCGTTGCAGCATGCCGAATGGCACGGCTGCACGCCCACCGATCTGGTGTTCCCGTTTTTCCTGTTCCTGGTGGGCGTGTCGATGGCCTTCAGCGTGGCCCCACGCGCGCAGGACGCCGCTGCGCGCCCGGCCCTGGCCAAGGGCGTGCTGGAGCGCGCGCTGCGCATCGCCATCGCCGGCGTGCTGCTGCACCTGCTGGTGTGGTGGGCGCTGCATACCCATCACTTCCGCATCTGGGGCGTGCTGCAGCGGATTGCGCTGTGTGCGGCACTGGTCGGCGTGCTGGCGGTGTACGCGCGGCCGCGCACGCAACTGGCGCTGCTGCTGGCACTGCTGGTGGGTTATACGCTGCTGTTGCTGGGCAGCGGCGATCTGGCGCCGTTCACCAACCCGGCCAGTCGTCTGGACACGGCGTGGTTCGCACCGTGGATCTACCAATGGCAGCCTGAAACCGGCCTGGGACACGACCCGGAAGGCCTGTTGAGCACGCTGGGGGCGCTGGCCACCACTGTGCTGGGCCTGCTGGCCGGTGGCCTGCTGCGCGCTGGCCGCGCCGCTGCGCTGGCTGGGGCGGGCGTAAGCGGTGCCGTGCTGGGTCTGCTGCTGGCGATCGTGCTGCCGTTGAACAAGCAGCTGTGGACGCCCAGCTATGTGCTGTGGACGGGTGGCCTGGCCGCGGTCGCCTTGTGGCTGGGGCACGTGCTGATCGACCGCCGCGGTTGGCCTGCGTTGGGGCGACGTTTCGGGGTGAACGCGATCACCGCCTACCTGGGCGCGTCGGTGATGTCGGTGGCCTTGCTCGCAAGCGGAGCCTGGGGCTGGGTGTGGCAGCAGCTGTCCATCGCGATGCCTGGGGCGCTGGAGCTGGCATCGCTGCTGCAGGCGGCCACGTTCGTGGCGCTGTGGTGGGGCGTGGTGTGGTGGCTGGACCGGCGACGCATCTACCTGAAGATCTGACGCGGGCAGGAGGCACTGTGTGCCAACCCAGGTGGACATCTGCCCTGGATGGGCCTGAACGCTTTCATGCACATGCACGCCACGTGATGCATGCATTGCCTCACGCGTGAGGCGTGGTGCATCCGGCATAACGTCAGATCTGAATGTTTCACGGCGCCCCCGCAGCGCCAGCAGTGGCCGTATCCGCAGTTCCTGACTTTCCGTTCCAGGAGTGCCGTATGTCCCATGCAGAACTCTACCGCGTGCGTCGTTCGCCGTTGTTTCTGGCGTCGGCCTTGGCGCTGGCAGCACCACAGGCCTGGGCGGGCTGTGACATCACCGCGCCTGCCAGCGGCCAGACAGTCACCTGCGCCGCAGAGGCGCCCAATCCCAATGAAGTGCTGATCCGGGTGGGCGTTGGGGTCAGCAACGTCACCATCAACCTGCTGCCTGGCGCGATCCAGCGCAAGACAGGCGACAACGGCATCTACTTCGACCCCGGCAGCAGCGGCACGATCAACAATGCCGGCACCATCGAGGCGCTCACCGGGCCCTTTGCAGGCGTCAACACCAGCAGCGTGGCAGCGCTCAACAACACGGCCAGCGGCATCATCCGGTCAGTGACCAACCGCGGTGCATACATGCGGGCCGGCAGCAGTGTGGTCAACGATGGCGTGATCCAGGGCGGCCTGGACTATGGCATCTACTTCCATGGTGCAGGTGACAGCAGCGTGGTAAACCGGGGCACGATCAGCGCGCCACAGGGGGGTATTTCATTCGGCGCTGGCAATGACCGTCTCGATATGCAGGCGGGTCAGGTGGGCTTCGTGCGCCAGCAGGAGGGCAACGACGTGCTGCTGCTCAGTGGCGGCACCATCGACAGCGTCGACCAGGGTGATGGCGATGACCAGATGACCGTTCGCGGTGGCACTGTGAACGGCCTGGTCGTGCAGGGTGGCGGTGCCGACGATTTCGTCATGAGTGGCGGCATCATCGGCGCGCTGCAGCAGGGTGACAACATCGACACGTTCCGCATGAGCGGCGGTCGCATCGTGGGAGCCTTCGAGGACGGCGACCAGGCCTGGATGACCGGCGGCCGCATCGGCCGGGTCAACATGAAACTGGACAAGAACCTGTTCGACATGTCCGGCGGCACCGTGGACGGCAACGTGGTGACCGGCTTCGACACCGACACCGTCATCGTTTCCGGCACGGCCTACATCGGTGGCAACATCAGCGTCAGTGGTGGCGCCGACAGCGTCATCATCACCGGAGGGACGGTGCGCGGGCAGCTGCTGCTGAGCACCGGCAACGATACCTTCGACTGGAACGGCGGTGGCATTGTCTATGGCGCCATCGATGCCGGTCCCGATGATGATCTCGCCACGCTGACCAACCTCAACCAGGGCAACCTGGGCGCGGTGCCGCTGTTCGACGGCGGCAGTGGCAACGACCGGCTTGTGCTCAGCAACGTCAAGATGACCGGCGTGGGCCGCGTGCAGAACTGGGAATCGATCACCCTGGTCCGCAGCACCGAACTGACCTTCGAGGGCGATCTGCGGCTGGGCGACAGTGTAACCGGCACCGGCACGCTCACACTGGATGACACCAGCACGCTGTACGCGGGCAGTGGCTCCCATGCGGTTCGTCCGTTCAGCGGAAGCGCGCTGGTGAACGTGGTCAACGCCGGGCGCATCGATCTGACCGGCGTGGGTGCCGGCGATGTGTTCACGATACGCGGCAACTACCGTGGTGAAGGTGGCGCCCTGTATCTGCGCACCGTGCTGGGCGCGGACGATTCCGTTACGGACCGCCTGGAGATCGACGGCGGCGCGGCCAGCGGAACGACCGGTATCGGCATCCTCAATGCCGGCGGCGGCGGCGCGACCACCGCCGCCGATGGCATCCTGGTGGTGCAGGCGCTGAACGGTGCCACCACCGCGCCCGGTGCGTTCTCACTGTTTGCCCCGGTCTCGGCCGGGGCCTACGAGTACTTCCTGTTCAAGGGTGGGGTGAGCGCAGGCACTGGTGAAAACTGGTACCTGCGCTCCACGCGGGTGTCCGGACCGGTGGCCGCTGCCACCGGTACCGGCGTGAGCGCCGCGCCACCGCCGCCCACGCCGCCGGTGGCACCGCCCCCCGCGATGGCCCCGGCCCCGCCGCCGCCACCGGAGGGGGCCGCGGACCCGGACCTGACCGCGGCCGAGTCCGCCCCACCGCCACCGCCGCCGCAGCCAGCCGACGTTGCCCCGCCCAGCGACCTGCCGGTGCCCGAGGTGCCGGTCACCGGTGGCGCGCTGCCGGGTCTGGGGGCACCGCCCAGTGCGGGTGCGCGGCCTGCGCAGGGCGACGTAGTGCCGTTGTACCGACTTGAAACCGCCGCCTATGCGGTGGCGCCGCCGCTGCTGCGTGAGGCGTCGCTGGCAAGCCTGGGCACCTTCCACGAACGCCAGGGCGAGCAGCGCCTGCTGTACAACAACGGTGCCCTGCGTACGGCCTGGGGCAGACTGGTCGGACAGAGCAGTGACGTCCACTGGAAGGGGGATGCACACGCTGGCTTCAACGGTGATGTGATGGGCGTGCAGGCCGGCCTGGACCTTTGGGCCGCGGCCGGTGATGCACACCGCAACCAGATCGGCGTGTTCGTTGGCCGCACCCGCGCCGATGGCCGCGTCACCGGCCTGGCGCTGGGCTGGGAGAACGTGCAGGTCGGCCAGAGCCGTTTGGATGACAAGCATGTGGGCCTGTACTGGACGCTGAGCGGTAGCGACGGAGGCTACCTGGATGTGGTGGCGATGCAGAGCCGCTACGACGGCCGCATGCGCTCAGCGCGCGGGCTGGGCATCGATGTGCGCGGTGACGGCACGACCTTGTCGCTGGAAGCCGGCAAGCCCATGCTGCAGTTCGGGCAATCGGCCTGGTGGCTGGAGCCGCAGGTACAGGTGATCTGGCAACGCGGTTCGCTGGATGACCAGCGCGACGCGGTGTCTGCCGTCTCGTTCGACAGTGACAACGCCTGGACCGGCCGCGCCGGCCTGCGCCTGGCCGGTGATTATCAGCTGGCCGACAACGGCTGGCAGCCGTATTTCAAGCTGAATTACTGGCACGGCCGCTCCGGCGAGGATCGCGTGCAGTTCGATGCCGATGTGATCACCAGCACGCAACGCTCGCGCGCACTGGAAGCCGGCGTGGGTGTGGTCGCGCGCTTCAACCGCAGCATCAGCGCGTACGCCGTGGCCGACTACACGCGTGAGCTGGGCGGAAGCCGCAACGAAGAACGGCGCGTGATCGAAGGCAACATCGGCCTGCGCGCCGACTGGTAGCGCCGGGCGATGCCCGGCGGAATCTCAGGTGTCGACCTCGGTCTGAACACACCACGTCGCGCGACGTCCATGGGCGTATGCTCGTTCCATCTTCGGCGAAGGACCGTCGCATGCCCATGCGTTTCCGCTCCACGATTCTGGCACTGGCCGCAACGATGGCGGCACCTGCCCACGCCATCGAACTGCCCACGCGGCAGGCCCAGATCGAGCTGGTGGATATGCTGGAGCGCGAGGCGCTCTACCGTGATCGGGTGGACTGGCCGGAGATCCGTGCGCGCATGAGCGCGGCACAGGGCAACCCGGGAAAGATCCGCGACGTGCTGAAAGAGGCCGTCGGCCGCAGTTCAGGCGGGCACGGCGCCTGGATCAGCGCGGAGCGGATGCGACGGGAGGGCCAGCGCTCTGGCCGCGCCAACGCCGAGGGCGCAGCTGCGCCTGATGCGCGTGCTGTGCCAGTCCCCGCCGTCGACCCCCCGCGTCTGGATCCGCGTATCGGCTGGGTCAGCATCGGCGGATTCGCCATTGTTCCCAGTGCGGCCGCGCAGCAGCAGATGCAGGAACGCGCGTCGCGCTGGCAGGCTGCGATCCGTGAGCAGGACAGCGGCACGCGCTGCGGCTGGATCGTGGATCTGCGTGGCAACACCGGCGGCAACATGTGGCCCATGCTGCTGGGCGTGGCGCCGCTGCTCCGGATCACCGCTGGCGACAGCGAGACCGTGGGCGCGTTCGCCAGCGCCAATGGCCCGTCCCGCTGGCAGCTGTCACCCTCTGACGTGCGTCTGGGCACGCGCGTCATCGCTGATCTTGGCAAGCCGGGCTATCAGCTGAAACACACCGCAGCGCCCGTGGCCGTGCTCACCGGGCAGCACACCGCCAGCGCCGGCGAAGCGACGGCACTGGCGTTCCGTGGCCGCCCGCAGACGCGCAGCTTCGGTGAACCCACCCGCGGCGTGTCCACGGCCAACGTACTGCGATCGCTGGTCGATGGCAGTTCGCTGGTACTCACCACCCATGTGATGCAGGATCGCACCGGTCACGGCGATGGGCTGAAGATCGAGCCTGACCAGCACACCCGCAGCGGTGCAGCCACTCTGGCCGCTGCACAGGCATGGCTGTTGGCCCAGCCGGCCTGTGCTGGTCACTGACGGCGTTCACCGCTACGCTGCGGCCTTCACCATGGACAAGGAGTCGTCAATGAGTCTGCACGGATGCGCACGCGCGATCCTGCCAATGGCCGTGTTCCTGGCTTTTTCTGGTCCGGCCTCTGCAGCCGCGGATGCGACCGTGGAATTGCCTTCTGCCGAAGCACGCGAACAGATGCTGCACGTGCTGGAAACCCAGTCCCTGTACCGTGACCGCGTCGACTGGGCAGAGGTTCGCATGCAGTTGGCGGCCGCAGTTGATGACCGGGCAGACCAACGACGGATACTGGATGGCGCCGCCGCACGCAGCAGCGGTGGCCATGGCCGCTGGATCTCACCCGGCCAGCAGCGCGAGCGCTCTGCGCGTGCGCAGCGACTGAATGCGGCGCAGGGCACTGCATTGGCGGACCCGCCGAAGGTCGACGCGCGCATCGGGGTGCTGAAGGTCGGCCCCTTCCTGGAGGATCTGCAGCGCAGCGCGCAGGAGCGCTATGCGGCACGCAAGGCCCACGCGCTGGCGCTGCAGCAGCGCATCGTCGATCTGGATGACGGTACGCGCTGCGGTTGGGTGGTGGATGTGAGCAGCAACGGTGGCGGCAACATGTGGCCCATGTTGCTGGGGCTGCTGCCATTGCTGCAGGGGACGCCGGATGCACAGGGGGCACGGATCGGTGCCTTCCGCAGTGCCGATGGTCCGCAGTGGTGGCGGCAAGCGGAAGGCGAAGTGAGGCAGGACGGTGGGGAGACCTTGCGCTCGCGCCAGGCCGCCTATTCGCTGCGTGCGGGAAGCGCGCCGGTCGCCGTGGTGATGGGAGCGCGTACCGCGAGCGCAGGGGAGGCGGTGGCGCTTGCCTTCCGTGGGCAGGCGACCAGCCGCAGTTTCGGCCAACCCAGCGCGGGTTTGTCCACCGGCAATCGGCCCATGACGCTGGTGGACGGCACGACTCTGCTGGTGACCCACAACGTGATGACCGACCGCAGCGGCCAGGGCGACGGCGCCCAGCTGCAGCCCGACCAGGCGACCGCCAGCGGACCGGCCACCCTGGCTGCCGCCGAGGCCTGGCTGCTGGCGCAGCCCGCCTGCAGGGGCGGTTGATTGATGCTGCTGATCGGCCAGCAGGAACGGGTGGTGGTGGTCGGCCCGACCGAGGCCCACCACTGCCTGCGCTGCCGGACGGAAACCGAGTTCGTGCCGCAGCTGCGCTACCGCATGGCGCGCATTGATCTGCTGTTCGGCTTCGTCTACCAGCGCCGCTACGAACTGGCGTGCACCCGCTGCGGACATGGCTGGGTACTGGACACAGACACCTTGGACCAGCAGCTTGGCGGGGCGCCGATTCCATTCCGGCACCGTTTTGGCCTGCCGTTGATGCTGGTGCTGGTGGCTGGGCTGGCGATGGCGGGGTGGCTGTGGCGGCAGGGCTATCTGGCCTGAGGTCCCGGCCTGCTAAAGTGGTGCCCAGCAATCACGTACCGGAAGCGACCATGGACCACGACACGCCGTTTGAACCCACCAACGACCTGGAGGTCCGCCTGCTGCAGGCGCAGGACGGCACGCTGACCGCTGCCCAGTTCCTGGACGGCCTGCTGACCGCGCCGGTGTTCGTGCTGCTGGACAAGGCCATTGGCGAGGATGGCGCCTGGGACGAGAGCATTTCACCGCTGGTGCTGACCAGCGAGAGCGGCGAGCCGATGTTTGCCGTGTTCACCGCCCCCGAGCGGGCCGGGCTGTGGCACGAACAGTTGCCGCAGTTCGCCCATGCCATGCCGATTGCCGTGCACGCGCTGCTGTCAGGCATTGGCGAGGGGGTTGGCCTGGTGCTGAACCCTGGTCTGGACGTGGGCATGGAGATGATTCCCGATGCGGTGGCCCAGCTGAAGGAGCGCGCCGCGGCGATTACCCGCGGCATGGCGCACTGACCGCGCTCAGCGCGCCGCCGCAATCGCCTTCACCCGCGCCCTGGCCAACGCCTCGCCAATGGCCGGGCCTTTCAGCTGCGTGGTATCCAGGTCGCGCGCCTGCACCGACAACGCGGCCTGGTGCAGGCGCTTGAGCGTTTCCCCCTGCGGGTAATCGCTGTCTTCGAAACCCAGCCGGCCGCGCTTGTCAGCCTCGCAGCACAGCGCGATGCGCGCCACGCGCTCGGGCCGGCGCAGGGCATCGCAGCGGCCCAGTAGTTCCAGCACGGTGGCATCGCGCAGTTCGTCGATGCGGTGCACGTTCAAGTGCTCGCGGCAGACCGCCTCAGCCAGCTGCTGGTGTTCGGTGGGAATCTTCAGCCGTGCGCACAGTTCCTTCAGCGGCTTCAGGCCACGCTGCTCGTGCATGATGTGGCGCGGCCATTCGTCCTGCGGGGTCAGGCCCTTGCCGAGGTCGTGGGTGAGGGCAGCGAAACCAACCAGATCATCGCCCGGTGCCAGGCGTGCGGCCATGTCGCTGACCATTTCCTGGTGGATGCCCGTGTCGACTTCCGGATGGAACTCGGCGCGCTGCGGCACGCCGTACAGCGCTTCCAGTTCCGGCAGGATCGGGCCCAGCGCTTGCGCGTCGTGCAGCGTGCGCAGGAACGCGGAGGGGCGTTCGCAGACCAGCGCCTTGCGCAGTTCCTGCCACACCCGTTCGGGAACCAGGGCATCCAGTTCACCGCTGGCGGCCACCTCACGCATCAGCGCCATGGTTTCATCGGCGACGGTAAAGCCCAGCGGCGCGAAGCGCGCCATGAAGCGTGCCGCGCGCAGCACGCGCAGCGGGTCTTCCACGAATGCCGGGCCGACGTGCCGCAGCACGCGCTGCTGCAGATCGCGCGCGCCGCCGTAGGGGTCGACCAGGGTGCCGGTGTCTTCGTCGCAGGCAATGGCGTTGATGGTGAAATCGCGGCGCTGCAGATCCTCTTCCAGGGTGACTGCCGGATCGGCATCGACCACGAAACCGCGATAGCCGCGGCCGGATTTGCGCTCGGTGCGCGCCAGTGCGTATTCCTCACCCGTCTTCGGATGCAGGAACACCGGGAAATCGCGGCCCACGGCGGTGTAACCCTGCGCTTCCATCTGCGCGGGGGTGGCGCCGACCACCACCCAGTCACGGTCGCCGGCGGGGCGCTGCAGCAGGCGGTCGCGCACGGCGCCGCCGACAAGATAGATCTTCATGGTGAGGATGATCGCACGGGCGTATGGTGCCGCGCTGCGCGCTCGCCGGGCGTGGCCCGGCGCTACCGGTTCGGATGGCATTGCGGGGTAGCGCCGGGCCATGCCCGGCGGCACCCACCGCGTCGATCAATCCCCGCCCTGCTCGGCATTGGTGGCGCAGGCAAACGCCTTGCGCTTGTCCACCAGGCGGCCCATCAAACGGTCGCTGAGCGGCAGGGCATTGCCGTTGAGGCGCCAGTCGTAGATCACGCTGAAGGCCAGCACGCGGGCGACGTATTCGCGCGTTTCCTTGTAACTGATGGTCTCGATCCACAGGTCCGGGTCGAAGCCCGGGCGCTGGGTCTGCCAGCGTGCGGTCGGGGTCGGCCCGGCGTTGTAGGCGGCAATGGTCACGTAGGGCAACCCGTCGTACTTGTTCATCAGCTGGCGCAGGTACGCAGTGCCGATGGCGATGTTGGTGTCCGGGTCGTACAGGCTGTCGGCGCCGCCGTAGCCGGTCAGGCCGATCGACCTGGCCACGCTGGCACCGGTGGTGGGCAGCACCTGCATCAGGCCCATGGCATTGGCAGGCGAGCGCGCGCGCGGGGTGAAGGTGCTCTCGGCGCGGATCTCGGCGGCCACCCAGGCCGGGTCGATGGCGTTGCGTGCCGATTCGCGGCGGATGGTGCTGTCGTGGTGCAGCGGGAAGCGCAGGTCGTACAGGCGCTGCTCCTGCGGTTGTTTGCCCAGCGCGAACACGGCGCGGTCGAACCAGCCGTTGTCCTGCGCCACGCGCACGGCCAGCCGGCGCTGGGTGTCATCGAAGCGCGACAGGGCGCTGTTCCATTCGGCCACGGCCCAGCCGGTGCGGTCGATCTGGTACAGCGCCATGGCGCGCTGGATGGCCGGATCGCGGGCCACGGCGGCCTGCGCCTGGGCACTGTCGTTGGGCTTCCACGGGCACAGCGTGTACGCCTGCTGCAGCTTGTCGGCGGCCAGGAAGCCGTGGAAGGTGGGCGCGCGCGCGGCATCGCGGAACAACGTCTGCGCCTGCTGCGCCTGCCCGGTCTTTTCCAGCATGCGCCCTTCGAAATAGGCCCAGCGCGAGTCGCTGCGCTGCTTGCTGCCCATCTTGCGGATCGCGGCCAGCGCGGCCGGCCAATCGCCGCGTGACATCGCCTCGCGGGCGCGCCATTCGTGCAGGCGTTCGTCGTAGGCCGATTCGGGCACGGCGTTCAGGCGGCGCGCCGAATCCGGCAGGTACGACGCCACGGTCCACAGCGCGATCTGGTAGCGCACCTTGCCCTGCTGCTCGGCGCTCAGGCCCAGTGCCTGCGCGTACTGCGGCAGTTGCTGTTCGGTGGCGCCGGGGTCGGCCTTGGCCAGTTTTTCCAGGCCATCGGTGGCGATGCGGCGGCTGCGTTCGGTACGCGGCCAGTTCAGGGCGCTGGCGTTGGGGCGGTCGACAAAGGCGGCGTAGCTGTTGGCCTGGGCCAGCTCGGCGGCCGGCAGACCACGCGCGGCGCTGCGCATCACTGCCGGCTGCTGCGCATCGGCGGCCGCATCGATGCGTTCCCAGCGCAGGGCATCGCTCATGCCGCCCTGGGCCTGCAGTACGGCGAACACGGCGTCACAGGCATCGGGCAGCGACTTGCCGTTCCTGCGCCACAGATCCTGCGCTTCGCTGATCCACTGCGGGTCCACCTTGCCAGTGGCCTGGCGGGCGGTCAGCTGCGCGCAGCGCAGGCCCAGGTTTTCGGTCGGTGCCCAGTTGGCCAGCAGGGTGGGCCAGTCCTGGCGGCGGGCCACCGACGGCAGCCACACGCTGCGGAAGCTGTTGGCCACGGCCTGGCCGTCATAGCGCTTCAGGAAGGCCTGCGCCTGGCCGGTGTCCACGCTGTCGATGTTGCGCCGCAGTTGGGCGAACTCGACCCAGCCATAGGCCGGATGGCGGCTGAGCGCGGCGGCCTGGGACGGCACCAGTTGGCCGCGTTCGGCGGCGTCCAGCGCGGCCTTCAACTGGCCGCTCTGGGCATCAAGGGACTGGGCATTGGCGCAGCCGATCAGCAGCGTGGTGGCCAGCGGGAACAGGATCAGGGCGGTCGAAGAGCGTCGGGTCATGGGCCCAGCATAGCGGGCCCTGGCTGAATTCAGTTTCGCGCAGCGTGCACGTGTGGCGCAGGCAAACGGCGGCTGAACGCCCGCGTGCGCAGCACTGCCAGCGCGGGCAATCGGCCCGGTAAGTTCAGCCGCAGGGCAACCGGCCCGGCTGCAGGGAGCGGCACATGGGATTCGGTAGCGCAGGACGAAGCGGACCATTGGTTGAGATCAACGTAACGCCCCTGGTGGATGTGATGCTGGTGTTGTTGATCATCTTCATCGTGACCGCACCGATCGTGGCGCGGCCGATCGCGGTGGATCTGCCCCAGGCCACCGACGAGGCGGTGCAACGCCCCGACCCACCGCCGCCGATCGAGCTGCGCCTGGATGCGTCCAGCCAGCTGAGCTGGAACGGCCAGCCGATGGCCATGGGTGATCTGCAGCAGCGCCTGCATGCGCAGGCCGGCGAGCACGCAGGCAACCTGCCGGAGCTGCGCATCAGCAGCGACCCCTCGGCCGAGTACGAAGGCATGGCGCGCATTCTGGCCGCGGTCGAGGCCACGGGCATGCAGCGGACCGCGTTCGTGCGTTGACACGATACGACCGGCGTTGAGGGGTTCTGCTTCCTCAACGCCGGTCTGGCGCTCAGTACTGGCGGCAGTAGACCGTCCGGCCGTCCCAGCTACAGGACATGCGGCTGCTGTCGCCACGCTGCACGGGTACGCCATACATCTGGGCAGATCGCGCCCACCTGTCGAGATCGCCCTCTCGACCAAAATAATACTCGCCGGCATACGATGGAGCGGTGATCGGGTCAGCAATGGACTCGTCAGGAACCATGTTTCCGGTGCCGTCGCGGCTCTCTCCGTTCTGATACTTGGCTTCACCGACATTCTCGGGCGTGATTCGATAGAGCGTCTTCGATCCGTCCCGCCAAGTAATGATAATGGTGATCGATCCGCCGCCCTTCATGCTCGACCAGTTCAATGCGGCCTGTTGAATTGAAAGTGCAATGCCGTTCCAGGTCGGGCTGCCGGTATTCGCGCCGGCAAGTTCTGTGGCCAGATACTGTCCAAGTCGCGTTCGCATTGTGGCTGAATTGACGATATCGAACGTGGTGGATGATTTATAGGAATCCGGAAAGTTCACACCGTTCGAATTTCCGGGATTATCCGGGTGCAGTGTAACAACGGTCCCTCCGCCGGCGTTTGGCGAGGCATGGTTCCGCTCTTTTGCGAACGCTGAGGTGCCATCCAGGATGCGCAGGAACGCCATCTGGATCTGATTGGGCACCGGGGTGGGAAGGGCCCGCCATTTTCTGAACTCGCGATCGTATTCGACGTTGAATGCAGTAAGTCGTGCTCGCTCGAAGTCCATGACCACCGTCAGGCCAGCGCCCGATGGCAGCGCTGCATCCCGGGGGGACACACAGTTGTTGCATTCGACCAGCCCGCCCGCGCGGGCGTTGGTGGGCAATGACAGCAGGGCAATTGCAAGGAGCGCTGCGGGCAGCAGCACGGCACTGAGTGCTTTCACGATGGGACCTCGCGTTTAGCGTCGGAAGCATCAGTCTGTGATGAAGCTGCACGCAAGTTCGCTGGGACACTTGAGTTTCAAACAATTCCTAATCGTTCGCCACCGCTGAGGATACGGTTGGTTCATTCGTAAAAAGCACGTGAAAGAGTGTTCTTCATCACGTCGTAATTTTTACAGGTTGTTTACAAAGGAGACGCTGCCGCCATGCAGGAGGGAGCGCGGCAGTCACTGTCCCGACATTCCTTTGGAGAGAGAGCGAATGAAGTACCTGCATCACCGCCCGCTGGCGGTTGCCGTCGCCCTGTGCGTGACGGCACTGGCACCCTTGGGTGCCGCGGCCCAATCCACCACCGATCTGGACCGCGTTGAAGTGACTGGCACGCGCATCAAGCGCGCCGAAGTGGAAGGCCAGGTGCCGATCCAGACCCTGACCCGCAGTGAGATCGAGCGCACCGGCCTGAACTCCATCGGCGAGGTGCTGCAGCAGCTGACCGGTTCCGGTTCGGCGCTCAACGCCAAGTTCAATTCCTCCGGCAACTTCGGCTTCCCGCCGGACGGCAGCGGTGTGGGCGCCGGTTCGGCGCAGGTCGATCTGCGACACCTGGGTGCCAAGCGCGTGCTGGTGCTGGTCGATGGCATCCGCTGGGTCAACGAATCGTCTGCATCGGGCGTGGGCGCGGCCACCGATCTGAACACCATTCCGCTGGCGATTGTTGAACGCATCGAAGTGCTGGAAGACGGCGCTTCGTCGCTGTACGGCTCCGACGCGATTGCCGGCGTGGTCAACATCATCACCCGTCGCGATTTCGAGGGTGGCCAGGTCACCTTGAACTACGGTGAGTACAGCAAGGGCGATGGCACCCAGAAGGGCGTGGACCTGGCCTGGGGTACACGCGGTGACCGCTACAGCCTGTTCGTGGGCGGCAGCTGGACCAAGCAGGACGCGGTGTATGCGCGTGACCGCGAGCAGTCGCGCTTCCCGGTGCCGGGCACCGGTCTGGCCCTGGGCAGTTCGGCCACACCCGATGGCCGCTTCATCTTCACCGACCCCAACACCGGCACCACCCACGACCTGACCCCGAACGCCGGCACGCAGCCCACCTACAACGGCGGCGACGGCTGCGACCGTACCGATGGCTACCACTGCTTCGGCACGGCCGACCGCTTCAACTTCGCCGAATACAACATGGTGCTGACGCCGTCGGAGCGCAAAGGCATCTTCGGCCAGTTCCGCTTCAACTTCAGCGACAACGTGCAGTGGTACGTCAAAGCGCTGGGCAACCGCCGCGAATCGACCAACCAGGCCGCGCCGGAGCCGCTGTTCTTCGGTCCCGAAGCGGGCACCGGCAATCCGCTGGCCGACAACATCGTCATTTCCGCGCTGAACCCCTACAACCCGTTCGGCTTCACCCTGGACTCGTCGGACAACCTGATCATGATCGGCCGGCGCCCGCTGGAAGGCGGTGCGCGCGTATTCGAACAGAAGGTGGACACGCAGTACGTCGCTACCGGCCTGGAAGGCAATTTCCAGGCGGCCGACCGCCAGTGGTACTGGGACGTGAACGGCATGTACAGCAAGAACAAGGCCACCCAGACCAACTACGGCAGCTACAACATCTACAACGTGAACCTGGCGCTGGGCGATCCGGCCATCTGCGCGGCCACGCCGGGCTGCGTACCGCTGGACATCTTCGGCGGTGTGGGCTCGATCACCCCGGCCATGCTGCAGTGGATCCAGCCGGTGGTGCGCGACCGCAGCCAGAACGAACTGACCGTGTTCACCGCGAACCTGTCCAGCGAACTGTTCAACCTGCCGGCCGGTGCGGTGTCCTTCGCCACGGGTCTGGAGCACCGCAAGTACGAAGGCTGGTACCAGCCGGATCCGCTGACGGTGATCGGCCATTACAACGGCGTGCCGTCGCAGCCGACGTCCGGTTCGTACGACGTGAATGAAGCGTACCTGGAGTTGAACGTACCGCTGTTCGCCGCGCCGTCCTACGGCGGCAAGCTGGACCTGAGCGTGGCCGGCCGCTATTCGGATTACTCCACCTTCGGTGGTGAGTTCACACCCAAGTACGGCCTGCGCTGGCAGGTGACCAACGACTTCGTGCTGCGCACCACCTATGCCGAAGGCTTCCGCGCGCCGTCGATCGGCGAGCTGTATGGTTCGGCCGCGCGTGCCGACCTGCAGATCTTCGACCCGTGCTCGATCGGGCTGGGTGGCACCGCACCGCGTGGCAGCGCGGCCAACTGTGCCGCACTGGGCGTGCCGGCCGGTTTCCAGCAGGCCAATTCGCAGATCTCGGTGACCACCGGCGGCAACCGTGAGCTGGACCCGGAACGTTCGCGCAGCTTCAGCGCCGGCTTCGTGTGGAGCCCGTGGTTCGGCAACAACGCCAGCTGGTCCGAACGCTTCGACGTGGACGTGACCTTCTACCGGCACACCATTGACGGCGCGATCCAGGCCATCAACGCGCAGACCCAGCTGGACCTGTGCGTGGATACGCTGGACCCGCTGTACTGCGATGGCATCACCCGCGCCAGCACCGGCGGCATCAACGGCTTCAACAACCGCCTGACCAACCTGGGCTCGATCAAGACCGATGGCTGGGACGTGGACCTGCATTGGACGCTGCCGCAGAGCGCGGCCGGCCAGTTCAAGATCGGCTGGCAGAACACCTTCGTGGGCCGCTACGAAGCCACCGGCGCGGCCGGGCAGAAGCAGCCGCAGGGGCCGGGCATCGAAGTGGCCGACAGTTCCATTCCCGAATGGACCAGCAATCTGTCGCTGGGCTGGACGCTGGGCAACTGGAGCGCGAACTGGACCATGCGTCACATCTCCGAACTGACCGAAGACTGCGGCGACGCGGTGGCGTTCGCGGTGTGCAGCGACCAGGCTGCGGGCACCAACAAGCTGGCGGCCACCACGTTCCATGATGCGCAGGTGGGCTACCGGATCGAATGGATGAAGGGGCTGCAGTTGACCGCAGGCCTGAACAACGTGTTCGACAAGGATCCGCCCATCTGCCTGTCGTGCTCGTTGAACGGCTACGACGCCTCGACGTATGACATTCCGCGTGGCCGCTACTGGTACCTGCGCGCGGACCTGCGGTTCTGACGAGCGGGCACCGCGCCGGGATCAACCCGGCGCGGTGCTTGCTGTGCTTTGGCAGAGTCGAGCCGTCGAACAGGACAGCCTCTACGGGGAGCGGTCTGCTTCGCCGAAGGGATCGCGCACCCGCGCGTGGCGATGCCACAGGCACAGATAAGTGGCAAACAGGATGCCGGGCATTACCCACACCGCAAAAATCCATGCCGCCGGAATGGGCAGCATCCAGGCCACGGCAAGGATGGTGCCCACCCAGGTCCAGAGCGGGCGGATCGGCCGGTTGAAGATCCAGCCGAAGGTCATCCACGCCAGGAACAGCCAGGACAGGATGCTGACGGCGAACAGGCAGGCCATACCGGCCTCGGCCCAATCCCCAAGCGTGCGGTAGGGCAGATCGTGCACGGCTCGCGGCAGACGTTGCAGCAGCCCCCACAGCATTGCCACATGCATGACCAGGCCCGGCAGGCTCAGCGTCCAGAACAGCAGGGAAACAACGCTTCGTGCGAGTCGTGACATGCAGCCTTCCTGGCGGAGCGGCAGAGCCTTGCAGCATAACGGGGGGCGCAGAGATGAAAAAGCCGAGCATGGGCTCGGCTGCGCTGCGTGATCCAGTCGAGCAGGCTCGACTGCACAACCGCGGCGCCGGGCTGCCCCGGCGCCGCGTCTGCATCAGAACGACCAGGTGAAGGTGATCGAGCCGTTGCGGCCGTCGCCGTAGGCACCGTAGCCGTTGATCTGCGAGAAGTACTTCTTGTCCAGCAGATTGTTCAGGTTGGCCTGCACGCTCCATTCCGGCGACAGGCGGTAACGCACGAACGCGCTGACCAGGGCGTAGCCACTCTGTTCGATGCGGCCGTAAGCCGGCACCGCGTAGTAGATGCGGTTCTGCCAGTTGGCACCACCGCCGACGGTCAGCGCCTGCAGCGACTGCGGGGTGTAGCTGGTGAACAGCTTCAGCGCGGTCTGCGGCAGGTTGGTGTTGATGTCGGCGTCGTTGATGTCCTTGGCCACGTAGCGCGACGCACCGAAGGTGGCATTCCAGCCCGGGGCCAGTTCGCCGTTCAGTTCGAACTCGAAGCCACGGCTGACGGTGCCGCGCGCGGCCACGTAGGCCGTTTCGCCGCCGGTGCCGCCGATGACCGGCTCGCCGGTGGACTGGCCGACGTTGTCCTGCTCGATGCGGAACACCGCCACCGAGGCATTCAGTCGGTTGTCGAACCAGGCACCCTTCACGCCCACTTCGTAGCTCTTGCCGTCCACCGGGTCCAGGTAGCTGCCGTTGCGGTCCTTCAGCATCTGCGGCTGGAAGATCTCGGTGTACGAGGCATAGGTGGAGTAGGTGTCGTTGATGTCGAACACCAGGCCGGCATACGGGGTGGTGACCTTGTGCGAACGGTCGGCACCTTCGCCTTCGCTCTTCCAGTCGGTGTAGCGCGCGCCCACGATCAGCTTCAGCGGATCAGCCAGCGACAGGCGTGCAGCGGCATAGGCGGCCTTCTGGGTGATGGTGCCTTCGCTGGCCAGGGCCAGCGGGTTCCAGTTCGGTTCGCTGATGTTGCCGTTCCAGTTCAGGTAGCTGGAGAAGGGGTCCCAGGCAAGACCGGCGCCGCCGATCTGGTAGTCGCCGTAGTTGGCGTACTCGCGCTTGTTGTAGCTCAGGCCGCCCATCACTTCGTGCTTCAGGCCAAACAGCTCGAACGCGCCACTGAAGTAGCCGTCCACCGCATTGACCTTGCGTTCGGTGTTGTAGAAGCCGGCCGACGGCGAAATGCCGGCACCGGTGTTCTTGTCGAAGAACGAAGCGCCGGTGACCCAGTCGTTGTAGGCCGGGTAGAACAGCTTGTCGTCGGCCTTGGTTTCGTCATGGGTCGCGCCGATGCGGATCTTCCAGTCATCGTTGAAGGCGTGTTCCAACGTGGCGAACGCGCGCTTGCTGGTGGTGTCCCAGTAGGTCCAGTTCGGGCTGGCGTTGAACGATTCGTCGTAGCCGGTGCTGGTGCCGTCGGAGAACAGCATCGGGAAACCACCCCAGGTGGCGCCGTTGGCGCGCTTCTGCTGGTAGTCGTAGCCCACGCTCAGCTGGGTGTCCGGGGTCAGGTCGGCGTCGATGACGGCGTAGCCCAGCGTCTTGTGCTGGTTGTAGCGGTCCATCTGCGCGTCGGTGTCCAGGTAGCTGCCGATCACGCGGGCGCGCACCGAGCCGCTCTTGTTCAACGGAGTGGTCACGTCCACGGTGCTGCGGGTGCGGCCCCAGCTGCCCACGTTCACCGACACGCTGCCGGTCAGTTCGGCGCTGTCGGCGTGCTTGCGCACCAGGTTCACCGACGCCGACGGGTTGCCGGCACCGGTCAACAGGCCGGTGGCGCCGCGCACCACTTCCACGCGGTCGTACAGGGCCAGGTCCAGGCCGGAATCGCCGTAGCTCCAGTTCTGCACCATCTGCGTGGGCAGGCCATCGAACTGGTAGCTGTCGATGTAGAAGCCGCGCGAATAGAACTCGGTGCGCTCGGTATCGGACTGGGTGCTGCTGACGCCGGTGGTGTTGGCCAGCACGTCGATGATGTCATCGAGGTTCTGATCTTCGATGCGCTGGTGGCTGATGATGCTGACCGACTGCGGAATCTCGCGCGGTGCCAGATCGAAGCGGGTACCGGCCGAGGTCTTGCGCACCGAATAGCCTTCGGCACGCTCACCCTTCACCACGACCTTGTCGAGGGTGGTCGGGTCGGCGGCGGTTTCGGCGAAGGCGGCCGGCGTGGCGGCCAGGCACAGGGCAGTGAACACGGCGGCCGACAGCCGGCGCGGCTGCGGGAGACGGGAAGCAAGACGGGACATTGGGGGTTCCTGGACGAGCATGTGCGTCCTGCCAGCCGGAGATCCGCGGGGCCTGGCGCATCGGGAAGTGAGGATGGTTGGCCGTCCTGGCACCACCGTAAACGGCCGGAATAATAATGCGAACAATTCCCGTTTACAAACGTCCCATATTCATGCGCGGAATGTGGCGGCAACGCGCGGCTCAACGCAGCAGCGGCAACGGGTCGCGGGCGCCGTCCTTGCCGTAGATGCCCCAGTGCAGGTGCGGCGGCGTGCCCTTGGCGTTTCCGCTGTCGCCTACATGGCCCAGCAGCTGCCCGGCCTGGACCACCTGGCCTCGCGCCAGGCCCTCGGCCCAGTCTTCCAGGTGCGCGTAGTAGTAGCGCTCGCGGCCGGGCCCGATCACCCATACCTGCCGGCCGCCGAGCCCGCGTTCGCTCACATCGGCGATCACGCCTGCGGTAGCGCTGCGCACGGGCGTGCCGCGTTTGCCGAAGATGTCGATGCCGGCATGCGTGCGGTCACTGCCGCGCGGGGCACCGAAGGTGTCGGCGATCTGCCGCGGGCGCACGCCGTCAACGGGCACGGGCAGCTCGGTGGCCGGTGGCATGCGTCCCAGCGCCCACAGCATCTTCGGTGCCGCCGCCCACGGGCTGTTCCACAGGGACAGCGCGGCGATGCCGGCGGCCAGCAGCAGGACGCCGGACAGCAGCCAGCGGCGCAGGCGTCGGGCAGGAGAGGGCGGTGTGGTCATGGCTTCCAGGTAGAGTCGAGCTTGCTCGACTGGCCGCAATGTAGAGTCCAGCCATGCTCGACTGGCGGTTTTGTAGAGTCGAGCCATGCTCGACTGCTTTTCCATGCAGTCGAGCACGGCTCGACTCTACATCGGCAGGGGCAACGGCAGTCGAGCATGGCTCGACTCTACAACGTCAGCGGCACCGAGAAGCTGCGCTTCAACGTGCCCAGCGCCACCGAGGTGCGGAAGCGCTCGATGTTGTCATCGCCGCCGAACAGGCGCTCGGTGATCGCTTCGTATTCCTCCATCGACGCCGCCGAAAGCAGCAGCAGGAAATCGCCATCGCCGGTGATCGAATAGCACTGCTGCACGGCCGGATCGTCCTGCACGCGGCGGCGGAACGGGGCGACCTTTTCGCGCTGCTCGCTGACCACCCGCACCTCGACGATGATGGTCAGCGGACGCCCGACCTTGGCCGCGTCGAGCACGGCCACGTTGGCAGCGATCACGCCGCTGTCCTGCAGGCGCTTGATGCGCCGCTGCACGGCGGGGGTGGACAGGTGCACGGCCTCGGCGATCTCTCGCTGCGGCAGGGCGTTGTCCTGCTGCAGCAGGTCGAGGATGGCGTGGTCGAAGCTGTCCAGCACGGGGGCGGTGGCCATGGCGAGCAGAAATTGCACGGACGGGCCGTCAATTGAGCCAAGTGCTCGCCGCCGGCGCAATAGACTGTGCGCATGCAGACGTCCCGATTCGCGCCGATGTTGCCGGCGCTGGCGGTGCTCGGCTCGGTTACCGCGCTGGCCATCGGCACCTCCTACGCAAAACACCTGTTTCCGCTGGTCGGGGCGCAGGGCACCAGCGCCCTGCGCGTGGGCTTCTCGGCGCTGTTGCTGCTGCTGTTCTGGCGGCCGTGGCGCTGGAAGACCCGCCGCGTGGATGCGATGACCATCCTGCGCTACGGGCTGACCCTGGGCCTGATGAACCTGCTGTTCTATATGGCCATCCGCACCATTCCCTTCGGCATCGCCGTGGCCATCGAGTTCACCGGCCCGCTGACGGTGGCGATGCTGTCCTCGCGGCGGCCGATCGATTTCCTCTGGGTGGGCTGTGCGCTGGTCGGCCTGTTGCTGCTGCTGCCGCTGGGCGGCGGTCCGGTGCTGGACCCGGCCGGCGTGCTCTACGCGATGGGGGCGGCCGCGTGCTGGGGCCTGTACATCGTGTTCGGCAAGCGCGCCGGCCACCTGCATGCCGGCCACACGGTTTCACTGGGGCTGCTGGCCGCATCGCTGGTGGTGGTGCCGGTGGGCGTGGCCCATGCCGGCATGGCGCTGTTGCAGCCGAAGATCCTGCTGGCGGGCCTGCTGGTGGCGCTGGTGTCCAGCGCGATCCCGATGTCGCTGGAGATGATGGCGCTCAAGCGCCTGCCGAAAGAGACCTTCGGCATCCTGATCAGCATGGAACCGGCAGTGGCCGCGCTGTGGGCGATGCTGCTGCTGCACGAGCACCTGGAGGGCGTGCAGTGGCTGGCGATCGGCTGCACGGTGGTGGCCTCGGTGGGCAGCACGATGACCGCGCGGCGGCTGAGGACCCCGGTGGTGCAGGCCGGGTAGCGCCGGGCCGTATTGGTAGCGCCGGGCCATGCCCGGCGGATTGGATTCCGTTCGCCGGGCATGGCCCGGCGCTACCCGTCAGCGCAGGGCGTCGGCCGGCACGTCGATCGCCATGGCCAGGGCCAGGTGATCGGAGAATGCGGCGGGCACGGCTTCCACGCTGCGGGTCTGCAGGTTGCTGCTGACCAGGATGTGGTCGATCGCACGGTCCGGGCGCCAGCTGGGGAAGGTGGGCACCGCGCAGCCGGGCGGTTGCAGCTGGGTCTTCTGGTACAGCACCTGCATTTCCGGGCGTTCGGCCAAGCAGTTGAAGTCGCCCATCAGCACCGCATTGGGATGATCGGACAGCAGTTCGGCAATGAAGCCCAGCTGCGACATGCGCGAGCCGGCGCCCAGCGACAGATGGGCCACCGCCACGGCCAGGCCGTCGGCACCATCGCCGAACTTGGCCAGCAGCACGCCGCGCCCGCCGATGCGGCCGGGCAGGGCGTGGTCCTGTACTTCCACCGGTTCCAGCTTGCTCAGCAGGCCGTTGGCACTGGACGCCACACCGCCCATGCGCCGGTTCGGCTGGTGGCTCCAGTAATTGAAGCCGGCGCGCTGGGCCAGGTAGTGGGTCTGGTTGGTGAAGCCCGAGCGCAGGCTGCCCGGGTCGGCCTCCTGCAGGCCGACGATGTCATGGTTGCGGGCCAGGGTGGCGATCGCATCCAGGCTGCTGCGCTTGCGCCCGGCCGGCAGCGCATGTGACCAGCTGCGGGTCACATAGTCGCTGTAGCGGCGGGTGCTTGAGCCGGCCTGGATATTGGCCGTCAGCAGGCGCAGGGTCCGTGTGTGGGGGGAAGTCACGGCCGGGGAAACGTCTCTGGAATCAGTGAGCCAGGGCGGCCGCGCGCTCGCGGGCGATCAGGTGGTCGGCAATGCGCAGCATGTCCGGGAAGCCCTTGCCCTTCACCAGGTACTTGCCGTTGACGATGATCGACGGGGTGCCGGAAATCAGGCTGCGCTGGGCGAACTGCTTGGCCGAGTTGGTCTTGGCGTTCACCGCGAAGCTGCCCATGGTGGCGGCGAACTG
The DNA here is from genome assembly GCF_032056425.1 of Stenotrophomonas sp. GTDB lineage: Bacteria > Pseudomonadota > Gammaproteobacteria > Xanthomonadales > Xanthomonadaceae > Stenotrophomonas. The sequence goes on along the minus strand of NZ_DAMBCN010000014.1, from coordinate 4,472 downwards.
CTTGGGATCAACGCCGTAGGCGCCGTAGAACTTGGCGATGTCCTCCACCGAGTCGGCACCGCGCTCGCCCTTCAGGGTCTTCTGCACGTGGATGGCCTGGTACAGGGCTTCGTGCGACTTCTCCTGCACGCCCAGGGTCTGCGCGGCATAGAAGGCGCGGCCGTAGTTATCCCAGGTGCCGCCGAACATGGCCGGAACGTAGACGAAGTTCACGTCGCTGGGCAGGCCAGCCTTCCACGGACCCACCAGCGGCTGGAAGGCGGCACAGGCCGGGCAGACGTAGCCGAAGATTTCCACCACTTCCACCTTGCCGGCGGCCGGCTGGAACGGCTGGCCGTTCGGGATCAGCTGGTAGTCGGGGCCTTCCACCGGGGCCGGGCCGGTCAGCGCCGTGGTGGTCGGGGCCGGCGCGGCCGCCGGTGCGGCGTCGGCCGGGGTGGTGCTGCCTTCTGCGGCGGGCGCGGCGCTTTCGCTGCCTGCGGCCGGCTCGGCGGCCGGTGCCGGGGTCTCGGTGGCGGCCGGTTCAGCCGGTGCGGTGGTGTTGGCGGTGCCGTCGTCGGCCTTGCAGGCCGCCAGGATCGGCAGCAGCGCTGCGAGTGCGAGGGCGGCGTAACGGGTCTTCATGGAAACGTCTCCAGCATCTGGAATGGTGGGGCCGGCGGCGAACGCCGGCCAGGGGGAAATGATGACACGCGGCGGCGGATGCGCCGTGTGCAGGGTCGGGATTGGTTCAGCGGCCGCGGCTGGCGCGGGCCTGGGCGATCAGCGCCGAGGCAATGCGCAGCTGGTCGTCGAAGCTGTTGCCGCGCACCAGATACTGGCCATTGATGATGATGGCCGGGGTGCCCGGCACCTGGGTGCGCTTGGCGAAGGCGCGGGCGGCGGCGACCTTCTGCTGCACGGCTTCACCGCGCAGGGCCTGCTTGTAGCGGTCCGGGGCCACGCCGTAGGCCGTGTAGAAGGTCGCCAGTTCATCGGCCGACACGTTCTGCATGGGCAGCGAGCCGTCTTCGTGCAGGGCCTTGAACACCGCTGCATGGCTGCGCTTGGCGACGCCTACTTCATCGGCGGCGTAATAGGCCAGGGCCCAGGCATCCCATGCGCCACCGAAGGCGGCCGGGACCGGGGTGAAGCGCACGTCGGCCGGCAGCTTGGCAGCCCAGGCGGCCAGTTGCGGTTCGAAGTGGGCGCAGTGCGGGCAGGTGTAGCCGAACACTTCCACCACTTCGATCTTGCCGGCCAGCGGCTGGAACGGGCCCGGCTGGGCGATGCGCTCGTAATCTTTGCCTTCCACCAGCGGCGCATTGGCGGGAGTGGCGGCGCAGGCCGCCAGCGGCAGCAGCACCAGCAGGGACAGCAACAGGCGGGACATCAACCTCATCGACGTGCATCTCCATTGAAAATAACAACGCCGGCGCAGCCGCCGGCGTGAAGGAAACATACCGCAGTGGCGGGCCGCCGTGGCGACCTGCGCCGACCAATGGCCGTCAGGGGGCGGCGGCCGGTGGCATGGCGGTGGTCTGCGCGGCCACGTCGTCGGCGCGGTTGTGCAGGCCCTGCAGGTAGCTGGACAGGGCCTGGACTTCCTGTTCGGTCAGCTTCTGGGCAATGGCGGCCATGATCTGGAAGTGGGCCTTGTCGCTTTCATGGGTCTGCCCGGCCTGGTATTCCTGCAGCCGCCGTGCGACGTAGCTGGCGTGCTGGCCGCCGATATGCGGGTAGGCCGGGCCCGGGTTGCCGGCGCCACTGGGGCCATGGCAGGCCATGCAGGCCGGCAGGCCGCGCTGGGCATCGCCGCCGCGGTACAGCTGCTGGCCGATCTCGTAGAACTTCATGCCCTTGTAGGGACCATCGGCCACCGGCGTGTCGTCGGCAATGCCGGCGGTGGCTTTCTGGGTGGCGAAGAACGCGCCGATGTCGCGCATGTCCTGCGGGCTGAGGTTCTGCACGAACGGCACCATGGCCACGGCGGCGCCGGAACTGCGCTGGCCGTTGGCGATCAGCGCCATCTGCTGGGCCACGTAGCGTTCGCTCTGGCCGGCGATGGACGGGTACATCTCGACCGTGGAATTGCCATCGGCGCCGTGGCAGGCCGCGCAGGCGGCCGCCTTGCCCTGCCCTTCCTTGGCGTTGCCCCAGGTGGTCTTGCTGAAATCCACCTCGAGCGAGGCGGTCTGGATCGGGCCATTGTCGGGCAGCGGGACCAGGGTGGTCTGCGCAAAGGCAGCGGCGGCGACCACCACGGCCATGGCAAGGGCGGATACGGCAAGAACGCGAGCGTGGCGCATGCTGAAGCTCCGTTTGGACCGGGCCGGGCGGCAGCGACCGGCATCGCCCGGATTATCAACGCCGTTTCCGCGCACGGTCAACGAAGCAGCGCAGCATTTTTCGGACCCCCGTGCCCCGGGGCGGGCGCGCGGCGCCGCAACATGCGATCCTAGGCACATGTCATTGCTCATCGAACGCGCCCGCTACCACCTCTCGGCCCACAACGCGCGGCAGCTGCCGCCCGATGAAGGGGCCGAAGTGGCCTTTGCCGGCCGCTCCAACGCTGGCAAGTCCAGTGCCCTCAACGCGCTGACCCGGCAGAACGCGCTGGCCCGCGTGTCCAAGACGCCCGGCCGCACCCAGCAGCTGGTGTTCTTCCAGATCACCCCGGAAGCCAGCCTGGTCGATCTGCCCGGTTACGGTTACGCCAAGGTGCCGCTGGAACTGCAGGCGCACTGGCAGGCCTTCATCGACAAGTACTTCCGCACCCGCGAAGCACTGCGCGGCCTGGTGGTGGTGATGGACATCCGCCATCCGCTGAAGGACTACGACCGGCAGATGCTGGCCTATGCCGTGCAGCGTGGCCTGCCCGCGCATGCGCTGCTGACCAAGGCCGACAAGCTCAGCCGCAGCCAGCAGATGCAGACCCTGCAGAAGGTGCGCAAGGAACTGCATTCGGCCTATGGCGATACGGTGAGCGTGCAGGTGTTTTCCGGCGAAGACCGCACCGGCGTGGAAGAAGCGCGCGGGGTGATCGGCGGTTGGCTGGGGCTGGAATAAGCGGCTGTCGTTGCGTTCGCCGGGCATGGCCCGGCGCCAGCCGTGGGCGGCATCTGCTGAAGGGTACCGGTAGCGCCGGGCCATGCCCGGCGGCACCTCATTTCAGCGGCGAATACTCCGCAGGCACCCAGGCGTAGGCCTGGCCTTCGCTGCGCACGTGGCCCAGGCCGGGGAACGGCAGGTGCGCACCGGCCACCCACCAGCCCTTGGCGGTGGCCTGCTGCAGCACGCTGCGCCGGCTGGCCGTCGCTGCCGGGCGATCGGCATCGGCTTCGAACGCTGCTTCCGGGTGCGCGAACTGCACCGCGTGGAAGTGCAGCACATCACCCCACACCAGCAAAGACTGGCCCTGGCTGTCGAACCGGTAGGAGACATGGCCGGGCGTATGGCCGTGGGTGTCCATCGCCACCGCGCCGCCGGGCAGCGCGGTGCCGGGCTGGAAGGTGCGCAGGCGTCCGGCGGCCTGGTACGGCGCCACCGCGTTGCGGGCCAGCGGGAAGGCGAAGCGCACGCCTTCCGGTGCGCTGGCCGCGCTGGCCGGGTCCAGCCAGTAATCGGCATCGGCCTGGGTCAGCCACACCGTGGCATTGGGGTAGGCCGGGTGGCCTTGGGCATCGAGCACGCCGCACATGTGGTCGGGGTGGGCGTGGGTCAGCAGGATGTCATCGACCTGGGCCGGATCAATGCCGGCGGCGCGCAGGTTGGCCAGCACCTGGCCCAGGCCGGGGCCGAAGCACTGCGCGGTGCCGGTATCGACCAGGGTGAGGTGGTTGCCCTGGCGCACCAGGTAGGCGTTCACCGCGGTCTGCAGGCCCTTGCTGTCTTCGGGCACGTAGCGGCCTTCCAGCAGGCGGCTGACCAGGGTGGGCGGTACGTCCACCACTTCCTGTCGCCCCAGCGCCACCACGCCGTCGAACAGGGCGGTGACCTGCAGGTTGCCGATGCGCTGGTGGTAGACGCCGGGCACCTGCTGGGTGGGGGCGGGGGTGGTGGCTTCGGCATGTGCATCGGTGGGCAGGCCGGCAACGGCCAGCAGCAGGGCGCCGCACAGCGGCAGGTGACGCGGGGTCATGGGATGTCCTGGATGAGGCGGAGGATTCCGTCGCTGTGCAGCGTGCCGTGTGGGCGGCGCGCGATGCGCTCAAAGCAGTGCGCGCAATGCTCAGGGTTGGGGAGTTTGTTTGCAGGGCTTGCAGCCCTGCACCTGCTCAGAGCAACGGCAACGGCAAAAGCTGGGTATCCGTGGGATGGCGGGGTGGGTCCGGTTGCGGGGGGCGGCGCAAGTCCCCCTCCGGGGCCCGGCCCAGCCGCTGGCGGCTGTGCGTTCGGGCGCTTGCGAAGCAGTGCTTCGCAAGCAAAGCGCCCTCACCCATGTAGCCTCGGTCGCGCCATCCATGGCGCTCACGCCCCCGCAACCGGACCCA
>NZ_DAMBCN010000013.1:54380-104694 GCF_032056425.1 Stenotrophomonas sp. | reverse complement strand
GGCAAAGTGGTGCTGGTCGGCATCACCCGTTATGGCGGGGATGGCCAGATGCGCGATCAGCAGCAGTATTCAGGCACCGTGCTGCGCATCAGCGCCGAAGAGGGGGTGGTGCTGGCCGACGAGGACGATGGCCACGAACACTATCTGCCGCCGATGCTGGACCAGTACCGGCCCGCCGAGCCGGGCGAGTACCAGCTTCGCACCGGGGGCGCCATCGTGATCGACCCCGATTACCTGACCACCTGGGATCTGCACGCCCAGCAGTAGAACACCGATTGTCTTTCGCCGGGCATGGCCCGGCGCTACCGGAGGTTGCCGACGCCCGTGGTAGCGCCGGGCGATGCCCGGCGTGCATTGCTTCCGGCCCATGGACGGGCAGGGAAGGGGTGCTAGATTCGGCCGATGCCCGCACTCTGGCGGGTGTCCAATCACACCCCAAGGGATCAAGGATGCTCATCCATCGCACCTCTCTGGCAGCGGCCGTCGCCGTTGCTTGCTTCGGCCTGTTGGCCGCGGGCCCGGCACTTGCCGATTACGCAAAGCCGCCGGAACAACTGCTCAAGGTGCTGAAGGCGCCGCCGCCGCCGGTTCCCAGCGTGGACCCCAGCGGCCAGCGCCTGCTGCTGACCACCGCGCAGACCTATCCGTCGATCGCCCGCGTGGCCCAGCCGTACCTGAAGCTGGCCGGGGTGCGCCTGGAGCCGAAGAACCGCAGCCGCCATGACACCCCCGGTGGTTACGGCATTCCGGCCTGCGTGGCCGACTTCAGCGTGGTCGAGATTGCCAGCGGCAAGACCACCCCGGTGACGCTGCCGCAGGGCTGCGCCGGTGGCGCGCAGTGGTCGGCCGACGGCAGGCACTTCGCGTTCCAGAATGCGGTGGCCGACAGCGTGCAGCTATGGGTGGGCGATGCCGCCACCGGTCAGGTCAAGCAGATGCCGGGCGTGCAGTTGAATCCGATCTTCGGCAGCACCGTGCAGTGGCTGGGGGGCAGCAACAGCCTGCTGGTGAAGCTGGTGCCGGCCAACCAGGGCGCCGCGCCGTCCAACGGCGGCGTGCCGACCGGCCCGGATGCACAGGAATCGCTGGGCAGCAGCGGTGAGAGCAGTACCTATGAAGCCCGCGATACGCTGACCAGCGTGCACGATGAAAAGCTGTTCGCGTACTACGGGGCTTCGCAGCTGGCCGTGGTCGACACCGCCAGCGGCCAGGTGCGCCCGGTGGGCAGCGCCGCCATCTTCAACGATGTCAGCGCCGCACCCGATGGCGTGCACGTGCTGACCGAATCGATCAAGCCGCCGTTCTCGCATGCGGTCACCTACCAGCGCTTCGCCAACGATGTGGCGGTGCTGGACATCACCAGTGGCAAGAGCACGGCCATCGCCAGCCTGCCGCTGGCCGACCGCGTGCCAGTGCACGGCGTGCCCGAAGGCCCGCGCGGTTTCGACTGGCGCTCGACCGATCCGGCCACCCTGGTCTACGCCGAAGCGCTGGACAAGGGTGACTGGAAGGTGAGCGTGCCGCACCGCGACCGCGTGCTGATGCTGAAGGCACCCTTCAACGGCAAGCCGGTGGAGATCGCCCGTACCGCGCAGCGGTTTGAGGGCCTGGCCTGGTCGGCCGACCCGGCGGTGTCGTTCCTGTTCGAGAACGACGAGAACCGGCACTGGGTGCAGACCCGCATCGTCGATGTTGACCAGCCGAAGAAGGAGGGCCGACTGCTGTGGGACATGTCCAGCGATGAGCTGTACGGCGATCCCGGCAACCTGGTGTTCAAGCGTCTGCCCAACGGTGCCGCCGTGGTACGCCAGGACGGCAATTTTGTGTTCCTGCGCGGGCAGGGGGCTTCGCCGCAGGGTGACCGCCCGTTCCTGGACCGCCTGGACCTGGGCTCGCTGAAGAGCGAGCGTCTGTTCCGCAGCGATGCCGATGCCTACGAGCAGTTCCTCGGCTTCACCAACACGCCCGGGCGCTACCTGACCTGGCACCAGTCGGTGATGGACCCGCCGAACGCGTTCGTGCGCCAGCAGGGCGAGGCGGTTGCCGCAGCGAAGGATGGCGAGGCGCAGTTCGCGTCCACCGCCACCGCGCTGACCAAGCTGGTCGACCCGACCCCGGAAGTTCGGCAGATCAAGAAGCAGCTGGTGACCTACAAGCGCGCCGACGGCGTGGATCTGTCCTTCACCCTGTACACCCCGCCGGGCTACAAGGAAGGCCAGCGCGTGCCGGCGATCCTGTACGCGTACCCGGCCGACTTCGCCAACGCCGCGCAGGCGGGCCAGGTGTCGGGTTCACAGCAGACCTTCACCCGCCTGCAGCCGTACCGGCTGATGCTGCTGGCCGGTTACGCGATCATCGACAATGCCTCGTTCCCGATCGTCGGCGATCCTAAGACCGCCTATGACACCTACCTGGAGCAGCTGGAAGCCGACGCCAAGGCGGCGGTGGACAAGGCGGTGGACATGGGCGTGGTCGACCGCAACCGTATCGGCGTGACCGGCCACAGCCACGGCGGCCTGATGACGGCCAACCTGATCGCCCACACAAACCTGTTCAAGGCGGGCGTGGCGACCAGCGGCTCGTACAACAAGACCTTTACCCCGTTCGGCTTCCAGAACGAGCGTCGCTCGGTGTGGCAGGCACAGGACGTGTACCTGAAAGCCTCGCCGTTCTTCTACGCCGACAAGATCAAGCTGCCGCTGCTGCTGGTCCATGGCGAAGACGATGCCAACCCGGGTACCGAGCCGTTCCAGTCGCGCAAGCTGTACCAGGCGATCCGCGGCAATGGCGGCACCACCCGCCTGGTGATGCTGCCGAACGAACCGCACTGGTACACCGCGCTGGAATCGAACGAGCAGCTGGTGTCGGAAATGCTGAACTGGTTCGACACCTACGTGAAGAACGCGAAATAACGGCGAGCCTGCTCGACTGCCTTTGTAGAGTCGAGCCATGCTCGACTGCCGTAAACAGGGCCGCCCCAGGGCGGCCCTTCTTGTAGAGTCGAGCCATGCTCGACTGCGCTGTTCACCACGGATGCTCATGAGAAAGCTTGTACGGGAACGCTCGGGATGGGGATGGCTGCTGATCGGCCTGTTGTCCAGCGGCACCGCCGCCGTGGGCTGCACCGCACTGGGCCGGTTTGCGCTGCCTCAGTTCGTTTCGCAGTTCGCCGAAGCGGGCCAGCCGCTGCCGCTGATCACCCAGCTGTTTGCCAGCAGTTACGGGCTGGCCTAGCTGGGGCCGCCGCTGGTGGTTGCTGCCTGGGTGGCAGGACGTGCGCGGCTGTCGGCGTTGATCGGGAGCGTGGCGGTGATGCTGGCAACTCCGCTCGCCATGTTTGCCGCCTACCTGCCGTTGTTCAGGCTGGGCACGCTGTACTGATGGGCGCGCGGCCGGACGGCCGCGATCGTGACCGGGTACCGCCAACCATGACCTACGGCCCGTCGCAGGGCGCTTCGGCGCGTACTACCCTCGGTGGTTCAAGGCACGTGCGTGCCTACTTCCACTGGAGTTGTCGATGTCACGTTCGTTGCTGGCCGTTGCTTCGGCTGTGCTGACCCTGTGCCCGCTGCCGCTGCTGGCCGCCAGGGCGCCCGCGCAGGACCTGGCCGCCGAGGTCAATCCGTTCATCGGCACCACCAACGCCGGCAACGTCTACCCGGGGCCGACGGTGCCCTTCGGCATGGTGGCCTTCAGCCCGGAAATGACCGCATTGCCGGGCAAGCGCTTCCCGATTGCCGCGCCCGGTGGCTACGAGTGGCGCAGCAACGGCGTGCGTGGTTTCAGTCTGACCCACGTCAACGGCACCGGCTGCACCGGTGCCAGCGGCGATATTCCGTTGATGCCGGTAACCCTGCCAGTCGAGCTGTCGCCGTCTTCGGCCGATGCCGGCGTGCGCTACACCAGCCTGCTGGACCACGCGAAGGAAAGCGCCAGCCCCGGCGCCTACACGCTCACCCTCGACAACGGCGTGGCCGTGAGCCTGGCAGCCACGGCGCGCACCGCGGTCGGTCAGTTCCAGTTCCCGGCCGACAAGCCGGCCAACCTGCTGTTCCGCACGTCCGACAGCGAAGTGGGCAGCAGCGATTCGACCATCATCATCGACCCGGCCACGCGTACCGTGCGCGGGTCGGTCACCAGCGGCAATTTCTGTGGCTACCTCGCCGAGGACCGCCGCGAGAGTTACTACACCCTGCATTTCGTCGCCGAGTTCGACCAGCCGTTCGACGTGGGGGGCACCTGGCGCGACGACAGCGTGCAGGCCGGCGCGCGCGAGGGCGGCGGTGGCACCACCTATGGCAGCAAGGGCCACCCACCGGCAGGCAAGGGCGCGGGCGGCTGGATCAGTTTCGATGCCAGGCGCACGCCGGTGGTGACCGCACGCATTGGCATTTCCTACGTGGATGAGGCCGGGGCGCGGGCCAACCTGCGCCGCGAGAGTCCGCAGGGCACCACGGTGGCCGCCACCCAGGCCGCCACCCGCGCAAAGTGGAACGAACTGCTGGGGCAGGTGCGGGTGCAGGGCGGCACGTCCGACGAGCGCACCGTGTTCTACACCGCGCTGTACCACGCCATGCTGGCGCCCAACCTGCACAGCGATGGCGATGGCCGTTACCGCGGCATGGACGGCAGGGTGCACGCGCTGGCCAAGCGGCAGCAGGCGCAGTACGCCAACTACTCGGGCTGGGATGTATACCGCTCGCAGCTGCAGCTGCTCACCCTGCTGCAGCCGCAGGTCGGTTCGGACGTTGCGCAGTCGCTGCTCAACCAGGCCGACCAGAATGGCGGCGTCTGGGACCGCTGGACCCACATCACCGGCGCCACCGGCGTGATGAACGGCGATCCGTCGCCGCCGTCGGTGGCGGCCATCCATGCCTTTGGCGGCCACAGCTTCGACCTGCAGCGCGCCTACGCCTCGCTGAAGAAAGCGGCCACCGTGCCCACTCCACGTGACCTCGACAAGCGCGGTTGCCCGGTGCTGTGCGTGGGCCAGCGCCCGGGCCTGGACCAGTGGCTTGCCCTGAAGTACATGCCGGAAGGCGCGCCGGGCTGGGGCAGTGCAGCCGACACGCTGGAAATGGTCAGCGCCGATTTCGGCCTGTCCGAGCTGGCCCTGGCCGCCGGCGATGCGCAGGGAGCAAAGCAGTTCCGTGAGCGCTCCGGCTGGTGGCGCAATCTCTACAACCCGAAGGCCACCGCGCAGCAGGGCTACATCCAGCCGCGCAACGCCGATGGCAGCTGGCCGGCGTTCGATCCAGCCGCAGATGACGGGTTCGTCGAAGGCAGTGGCGCGCAGTACCTGTGGATGGTGCCGTTCGACCCCGCCGGTCTGTTTGCAGCATTGGGTGGCCGCGAAGCCAGCATCGCGCGGCTCGATGCGTTCTTCCGCAAACCCGACGGTACATGGGCCGTGACCAAGTCCGGCCCGCTGCACGCCGAACTGGACAATGAACCGTCCATCGCCGCGCCGTGGCTGTACAACTTCCTCGGCCAGCCATGGAAGACCCAGGAAACCGTGCGCCAGGCGATGCGGCAGATCTGGACCAACACGCCGGAAGGCATGCCTGGCAATGATGACCTCGGCCAGATGTCCTCGTGGTACGTGTGGTCGGCGCTGGGCCTGTACCCGGTGTACCCGGGCCGCGCGGACCTGGTGATCGGCAGCCCGCTGTTCACCGAAGCGGTGATCACCCGCCCGGGCGCGAAGATCGTGGTGCGTGCACGCGGCGCAGCGATGGATGCGCCGTACGTGCAGTCGCTGCAGGTGGATGGCAGGGCCAGCACTGCGAGCTGGCTGCCGGCCAGCTTCGTGCAGCGCGGCGGCACCCTCGACTTCGAGCTCGGTACCACGAAGAACGAGCAGTGGGGCGCCCAGGACGTCCCGCCCTCGCACGGCCCCCGCTGATCCATGCCAGGCGTGAATGAGCCAGTACGCGGTAGATCCGCGCCATGCGTGGATGATGCGCTGCCCAACCGTGCTAGCCTCACCGTGCAACAGGCAATCGGCAGCCGGAGCCTCCGGGAACAACCATGATCCAGTTTCTACGCGCGCGCTGCTGCGCCTCCGCAGTGGCCCTCGCAATGAGCGCCACCTGCGCACAGGCGCAGCCACCCGTGGCGATCAACCCATTGCTGGTGAAGCCCGTGGACCAGGTCGGCCCGGATGAGGTGCGCTTCATGCAGCAGCGCCTTGCCGACTGGCCCGATCTGGGCCGCTACCGTGAAGCCAACGCGCGCCTGCCCGCCAAGCAGGCCGGCGTGCCGCGCGTGCTGTTCTTCGGCGATTCCATCACCCAGGGCTGGGGCGAAAAGGATCCTGCGGCGTTCTTCCCCGGCAAGGGCTATCTCAACCGCGGTATCAGCGGGCAGACCACGCCGCAGATGGTGCTGCGCTTCAGCCAGGATGTCATTGCGCTGCAGCCGGATGTGGTGGTCATCCTGGCCGGAACCAACGATATTGCGGGCAATACCGGGCCCAGCACGCAGGCGATGATCGAGGACAACCTGTATGCGATGGTGGACCTGGCGCGTGCCCACGGCATTGCCGTGGTGCTGTCCTCGGTGCTGCCGGTGAGCGAGTATCCCTGGATGCCCGGCATCGCGCCGGCGACCAAGGTGCGCGCTCTGAACGCAGCGCTCAAGCAGTACGCCGACGCGCAGGGGCTGGTGTATCTGGACTATTACTCGGCCATGGCCAATGCAGCGGGGGGACTGGATCCGGCATTGGCGGCCGATGGCGTGCACCCCACCGCACAAGGCTATGCCGTGATGGCCCCGCTGGCCGAGCGCGCCATCAAGCGTGCGCTGGCAACCACACCGCGTGCCGCACCCTGAGTGCATGCGCTGACGATGGCGACAGTGTCCAACAAGGTCATCGAGACCGTGGCGCGCGCCGTGTTCAAGCGCAGCCCGGTGCTGGTCACTGAACTGTATTCAAGCGCCGGCGAACAGCCGCGCCGCTACGATTCCGCCGAGGACCTGTGCGAGCACGGCAGGGCGTTGCAGTGGGTATCTGGCGGCATGCTGCTGATCGGCGTGCACTATGCGGACATGGGGGGCAGCGTGCGTACACGGCCCTTCGACACGGGGCGCGGTGAATCCGCGCGCGTCACGGTGTCCGGCTGGGGACTGATCTCGATCCTGCTGCCGATGGCCATCGATGCGAACGTCAGCGCGAGAGTGCAGGCCCTGACCGAGCGGGCCGCACTGGCCCGCGAGCGCGGCGCGCTGGAAGTCCCTCCGGTGTGCGACTGGAACTGGAAGGCGGTCGATTCACACAAGCGCCGCCTGCAGGATGTGCTCAGAAAGGCGCTCTAGGCTACCGCTCAGTCTTCGTCGCGTTTAAGCGCCGCATCGGCGGCCAGCAGTGCTTCGGCGGCTGTACTCAGGGCCGGCGAGGGCGGCGTATCGCTGCCAATGGCCGCCATCATCCGCTCCATGCCCACGAAGCTGCGCGCGCGGCGGTCGTAGATGCCGGTGACCAGCAGCGCGCGGGTGGCGACCTTCTGCTCCGGCCCGATCAGCACGCGCTGTTCCATGATCACCCGCGTGCCGACCCAGCCGGCCAGTCGTGTTTCCAACGTGTAGCGCTGGAATGGCCGCAGTTCGCGGCGGAACTGGATGGTGCCGGCACCGACGATGGGGGCCCATTTCTCACGCAGCGCCACCTTGCCCAGGCCCATGCGCAGGATCAGATCCAGCCGGCCCAGGTCGAAGATGTTCCAGTAGCGGCCATTGGTCATATGCAGGTTGCTGTCCAGATCGTTGGGCAGCACGCGCAACTGCAGGCGGGAAACTCCGAACGGGGCCTCCAGGCGCGGGCGGAACAGGCTGCACAACAGCAGATGAAGCAGGCGGAACCAGAGATTCATGGTTATGACGACTGTTATAGAATCGGCGTTACGCTAATCTATGACGACTGTCCTAGCAAGGAGCGCAGCATGAGCCCACGAGCGAGCGATGCCCCACAGCGTGTCATCGACGCGGCGGCGCAGATGCTGGCGCGGGTAGGGCTCAATGCCACCAGCATCCGTGAGGTGACCAAGCTGGCCGATGCGCCGCTGGGGTCGACCTATCACCATTTCCCGGGCGGCAAGCAGGAACTGCTGGCCAAAGCCACCACCATGGCGGGCGACAGGGTGGAGGCGCTGCTGCTGGAGTTGCTGCGTGACGGCGCCGTCCCTGGCCTGGAGCGATTCCTGGCCATGTGGCGCGAGCGCCTGCTGCGCTCGCAGTTCCGCGCTGGCTGCCCGGTGCTGGCCGCAGCGGTTGAAGAGCCCGTAGAGGCGGTTTCCAGCCAACCCCGCGCAGCGGCGGCCGGGGTGTTCGCGCGCTGGCAGGGCCATCTGGCCCAGGCCTTCATCGGCGACGGTCATGCGCCGGAACAGGCGGCCGGCCTGGCCAGCCTGGTCATCGCCAGCGTGGAAGGTGCGGTAGCGATGAGCCGCGCGCTGCAGGACATCGCCCCGTTCGATCAGGTGACAGAGCACCTGCTGAAGGCGGCGCGCGCAGGCTGAGCCGTCGGAGGGTTGAACAGGGCGCTACTTGAACAGCATGTACAGCCAGCCGAGCAGTACCGGAACCACCACCGAAACGATCGATGCCGCCAGCCAGCACAGGTAGCTGACCGAGGCCGGCAGGCCTTGCCGTTTCAGCGCCCAGGCATGCAGCGGCAGCACCAGCAGGGCCTGTACGACAAGGGCAGCCAATGCCGCCATCCAGAGCAGGATGACCCCCAGGCAGCCGTCGCTGAAACAGTAGGTGGCTGCCCACGATCCCCAGCCGGCGAGGCCGATCATCGGCACGAAGAGAATGAAGGCGAGGGGGCGGGTGAACTGGCGGGCCTGCATGCCGTGCAACGTCCTGTGTCCGGGCGGCCACGATAGCGGCCCCGCGGCGCCAGCGCCATGCCGCAGCCACATGTTTCGCGGTTAGAATCGGCCATCACCGCCACCGCGTGCCCGGCAAGGATGTCCGCATGCTGCACCATCTCTCCCTGGGTGTCCGCGATCTGGATGCCGCCGCGCATTTCCATGATGCCGCTCTGGCGGCGCTCGGCTTTCGCCGCGTGTTCGATAACGACGAGGCAATCGGCTACGGCCTGATCGATGATGAAGACACTCTGGGACGGTCATCGCATCGAGGCCGTCTACAAGGGGACAACGCCTTGACCGCACTGGGTTGGCTGGCGCAGAAGCTGGCGCCCGATGTGGTCACGCTGATCCAGGTGGCGCGCGCGCCGTAGCGTGGCGCTACGGTTCCAGGACGAAGCAGGGAGGAACATGCACGCACGCATCATCTACAAGCGCATCGTGTGCTGGGTTGTGGGCATGCTGGTGGTTGCGCTGCTGGTCGAGCGCGTGTGGCAGGCGCCAGCGGTGCGGATCGGTTCAAGGCCCGTTGTGCTGGGCACTGCGCAGATGCAGGCCGAGGTGATGGCGCTGGCTATCCGCCAGGTGCGTCCACCCTTTCCGCCGATGGCCCCGCCGCCTCTGATCGTGAGGGCGTTGTCGATGGAAGAGGCCGCAACCTTGCCGCCCCGGCCCGTGCCGCGTGTGGAGGCAGCAGTTTCAGCGCCATCGGCGGACATGACCACGCCCTCCGACACCGCGGCTGCGGTGAAGAATGTCGGGCGCTGGCGGCCACCGCGACAGCCCACGCTGGATACCCCAGCGCCTTCCTGGGCCAGGGTGATGGAGTGGACGCTGCCTTTCTGCAGGCAGCGCCCCGCGATGACCGATTGCCAGGATGATGCTCCTCTGGCCCGTTTCCCCGATGATGAAGGTGCGGCGCTGTTCCGGCTGCGGCAGGAGCTGGAGGCTGCGCAGGGCGCCGCCAATGCGCGGCGTTCGCGCGTACCCGAGCAGGCACTGGTGGGTGTGCAGCGGATGACCCAGCAACAACTGCAGAAGATGAAGGTGGCGCGCGGGCCGGGCTGCAACCGGGACGTGACTCAACAGCAGTTGCAGATCGTGTCGCTCTCACGCCCGGTGTTCAGTCTCGACGGGCAGTGGGCGATGATTTCGGTGGTCAGTGGCAGCTGCTTTGATGGATTTGGTCTCCGGGAAAAGTTCCTGCTGCACCGTGAGGACGGCCGCTGGGTGTTTGAGCGGGAGGACAGGGGCGGCGGCGTGCGCAGCAGCCCTGGCACATGGCCCTACACGTGGTGAACAGATCAATTGACAGGAAGGAGACGCGACATGGATATCGCAATGCGCAGCAACAGCCTCTGGCTTCGATGGGCGTTGGGGGTGGTTCTGGCGCTGCTGCTGCCGTTCACCGGCCTGGCACAGTCATCGCCTCCCGCCGCGGTGCCAGCCACCGAAGCGGCGACCGCCAGCGAAGAGGCGAAATGCCGTGCCTGCAGCTACGAACGTATCGGGCGCAAGGTGGATATCGCCCTGGTGGCCGTGATGGCCGCGCTGATCATCGGCATGCTGGTGGCCGTGTCCCGTGAGTGGGGAACGCCCTCGCAGCGCTGGACCTGCCGCAGCACGGCCCTGTTCCTGGCGGCCATGGGCCTGGTGTTCGTGTGGCGCGCCGGCAGCGTGCTCTACCTGGGCTACAGCCCCTGGCAGGAGGTGCCGCCGGTGGTCGAAGCCGGGTGGGTCAACGGGCTGCTGACCACCTCGCCGCGCTGGCTGATGGCCCTGCTGTTGATCGCCGCGGCGCCGCTCATCTGGAAGCGCAGCGAGCGCCTGCCACGCTGGCGCATCGCTTGAGGCAGCGCCGGGCAATGCCCGGCGATTGCGTGCGGGTTCTCAGTCGAAGCGCCAGCGCATGCCCGCGTACACGCCACGGCCTTCGCCCGGCGTCGAGCGGGCTACATCCTTGCCGGCGTCGTCATAGCCGGGCGTGACCGTTGCCGCGTAATGGCGGTCCCCGATGTTGCGCACTTCGGCCCAGGCCTGCCAGCGGCCACCGGGGGCGTCATAGCCAATGCGGCTGCCGAAGATCACGTGGCTGTCGGCCCAGTAGCTGTTGGCATAGTCCACCGCGATGCGCGAGGCGTATTCGGTATTCAGCGCCGCGTACAAACCCGAGGCGTGATCGAAACGCAGTTCAGCCTGGTAGCTGTGCTGCGGCAGGCCGGGCAGGCGGTTGCTGCCGAAGCGTGCATCGTGGCGGTAGCGGAAATCGCTGAAGGTGTAGGCCTGGCGCAGCGACAGCCGGCCCGGTACGCCCTGCCACAGGGTGCTGTCCAGGCCGGCTTCGATGCCGCGGTGCACAGTGGGGCCGGCATTGTTCTCGGCAATGAACAGGTTCGGTACCGGCTGCAGTTCCACCGTCAGCAGCTCGTGGTTCACGTGCGCGTAGTAGCCGGTCAGCTCCCAGCGCCCCAGTGCGGCGTCACCGCGCGCGCCCAGTTCCAGCGTGGTGGCGGTCTGGTTCTGCATCGGCACCGGGCTGCGCTGGCGGCCGGTGGACGGCCCGTTGCCCGCAGCGAAGTACTGGTTCGAACCCCAGATCATCGACCACGGGTGCGGCGCTTCCACCGAACGGCTCAGGTTGCCGAACCACTGCGTCTGCGCGCTGTGCTGCCAGGTGAAGCCCAGGCGTGGCGCGTAGTCCCAGTCGTGGTCGCGCACGCGGCCACCACTGCTGGGCCAGGTCACCTGCACATCGCTGCGGGTGTTGATCAGGGCAAAGCCGGTCTGCACGCGCAGGCGATCAGTCACGGCCAGGTTGTTGCCGATATGCAGCGTGCTCTGGGTGCCGAGATGGCGGAAGTCACGCGTGTGCGTGCCGGCCGCATAGCCGTTGCTGGCAAAGCGCAGCGACTCGCGCACGTTGGCATCCAGATCGTGGGTCACGCGCAGGCCGACGGTGGTTTCGCTGTCCAGTCCGAACAGCGGATGGCGGCGGCGGTAGTCCAGCGTGGCGTTGAGGTCGGCGTAGTCCAGCTGCTGGCGGTACAGGCTCTCGCCCAGGTCCATCGGGTACTTGTGGTAGACCAGCCCGGCCTGCAGCGAGGAATCTTCGTCGATCTGCAGCGTGGTCATGTTGCCGATCCAGGTGCTGCCCGGCTGCGGACGGCGCGCATCGATTGCGAGGTTGGCCGGGTTGGCCGCGCGCGGGTCGTTGCGGATCTGGTCGCGGGTCAGGCGCCCGGGCGTTTCGTGATTGGTCTCGCGGTAGCGCACGAAGAAGCGCGTCTGCAGGTCAGGGCTGATCTTCCAGCCGATGTTGGCCATCGCGCCCTTGCCGTCGCCGCGCGCGTGGCGCTGGTAGCCGTCGAACTCGCTGTCGGTGTAGGCCAGGAAGTAATCGACGTCGCCAGTGACACCGCCCCAGCTGATCCCGCGCTTCTGGTAGCCGCGGCTGCCGGCTTCGTAGTGCAGCTGCACACCGGCCGAATCGCGGCCGCTGCGGCTGACATAGTCGATCGCACCGCCCAGTGCCAGCGCTCCGCGCTCGAAGCCGTTGGCGCCGCGCAGCACTTCCACCCGCGACAGCCACAACGGTTCCAGCAGTTCGTAGGGCGTGCCGCCCGCGCCGGTCAGCGGCAGGCCATCGAGCGAAACGGCAATGCCCGAGGCGTGCGCGCCGGGCCCGCGGTTGATGCCTGACCCGCGGATCGACACCTTGGTGCCTTCGTTGCCCGGCGACTGCGCGCTGATGCCCGGCTGGTAGGCCAGCACATCGGCGCTGCTGGACAGGCGGCTGTCGGTCTTCGCGACGTCGATGACATTGCTGGCGCCGGGCACGCGCTTGAGCGCCGCGCGCGCCTGCGCGCTGGCATCGGCGGCAGTGACCTGCACGGCATCCAGGGTGGTGGCCTGCGGGGCGGCGTGGACGGTGGTGGCAAGGCCGAGGGAGACGGCCAGGAACAGCAGCGACGGGATAGGGCGGTAAGACGGGAGCGACATGCGGACAGTCTGTAAACCACGAAAGTGGTGCGCAAGTTAACAGGTTGCAGGCGGTACGTCACCCATCGGCGGCGTATGGGGAAGGTGCTGACTAATCGGGTACTGAGTTTTCAGTGACGGCGCCCCCCTATGCCCCGCGCGAGTAAAGTAAGAGCAATTGGCCAACAGTCGCCCACCACTCGACATTAGATGCGTGGAATTCTCGACGAAGCATCAAAAGAATTATGTATTTCATATTTTTTCGATCAGAGGGTCGTCGTCACGCCTGCCCGGGGCAGTTAGCCTGCTAAATAGCCAATCGAGCGTTACGTCCTCAAGTAGGCCGGATACAAATATGGAAAGCCAGCTATTCTTGCTCTCTTGACGGTCATCTGATTTATATAGCTCTTCAGATAGTATTCTGGCTAAATGAACTTTTGATGCGGGGGTGGTTCCAAGGTTGGAGTTTATTAGACTTGGCTTTCTCGCGAGTGTTCCCCAATCTCTACGTAATGATCCAATTATTGCGCTTTTCTTTACGACATTGTTAATGTGAAATTCGACCGCTGCGAAATTTTCATCCGACGCCGCAAGATTATTCACTATTTCAATGGACGGTGCTCTGTCATGGTCGCGGAATCTGCAAGTTACCAGTCTCTCATTCATGAAATCATCGAAATAGGGGTGGAGGACCCGCTCACCCGCCTTTCCTCTATAGATGTTATTCCGCTTGTTATTGCAGAGGCAGGCGGGAACTAGGTTTGCAGAAAACAGGCTGAACTCTGGATATATGGCTTTTGGTAGAACGTGATCGAGCGTTCCGCAGTTCGGTGATCCGCACATGGTGCAAGTCATCGCAGCATTATCATCTCTTAGTTTTTTGATAAATTTATGAGAGGCTGGTGGGTGTTTGTAGTGTGTGTGAAGATATTTGGTTGCGGCTTTGCCAATGCCAGTTGGTTCTATGGATTGTGCGTTTCCGCTCGAGGCCAAATATGTCATGTAGGCTATTGAAATTGCTGCTGCTTCCGGCTTCAGGTGGGGGTGGCTCGAAACCTCTTTATTTCGCGCTAGTGATCTTATAAGCATGTGATCGTTTATTTTCCAGGCATTCAAGTGGCGCATCTCAGGTCGACTCCTTGTTCAAGATCAATTCGTGTATTTCCCCCAGCGTCTCGAGTGAGAGTTCATCCTTGTAGGTCTCGTATATAGATTCCCAGGAATTGTTGGAATTTAGAATTCTTCTCTTTACTCTTTTCGATATGCTCGAATTGGAGTTTTCGCCAAATACAAATCTTGAAATTGCTCCTACGTCGGCACCAAATGTCCTGAGTCGAGGCTTGAGTACTTGAATCTTCCCGTCTTCATCTTTTTCAATGACCGACACTTGTTCTTTGAAAACTTCCCGAACGAAGTAGGATGAATGTGTTGCAATGATTGCGGAAGAGCCTGTTAGCTCGAGAATGCGATCCAGTAATGCTGCGAATTCACTGATGAAATTAGGATGGAGGTGGGTTTCTGGTTCATCAAGAAGGATTAGTGAGCCATTCTCAATGGACTCACAGGCAAGGGCTGAGAAATTTATAAATGAGAGCTCGCCGCTGCTGAGTTTTGTTGCTTTTCCGTTCACTACGCGTACGGGGTCTTTTTGTGGGTCGATGGAGGCCTGTTGTTCTAGGTTTCGAATGCTGGTTCCGCTCTTTATCTCCGAAATTCTAACTGGTATGCCGCCATCGGTGCGTACAAGTGCGAGTTGTTCATGGTCACGTATCGCAGAAAGTGAGTCGTTGAATATTGAGAGCCTGCTGCGACTCGCAATTGATTGTTCGGACTGAGATATCCTGAGGATTGTTTCCGGTAGCCTTGAGCCCACTTTCTGCTTGGATGCAGAGCCAATATGATGTCGCTTGTACCAGGTTCGCTGGGTTCGCCTCTCGGCAGGGAAGGTTGAAATTGATTCTATAGTCGATGCAAAAGCAATTAGGCGACTGATCTGGGGGCGGTCGCCCGACTCCGACTCTCGCAAATGATTTTCTCTGCTAAGAAGGCTTCTGCATATTGCATTGAGGGATTGTGACTTTCCTACGCCGTTCTTTCCAATGATTACAGCGATGCGTCGAGGGAGTTCGGATTCATGGTTGAAGTTTATGTCAAATTCATATTGCAAGTGCTTTTTATCGAGGTTGAAGTTGAGTCTCCATTGCGTGGCGGGTCGAACTGTTTTCTCGTTGGAAAGCCCTTGAATTATCGATCCTGCGTTGTGGAGGGCGAAGTGAACCTCTGAATCCCGAAGAAATCCAAGGTTGAAGACGCGCTCCTTGGTTGCTTTTGGAATGATTTTCGATGTTGGTTTGAAGTGTTTTAGTGTTGCAAGTTCGTTTGCATTTATTAGTATTTTCTTGAGTGCGGGCGGCTTGATTGATGATGCTAGATCTCGGTAGCTTTGAATCGAAGGGAGCATGATGAAGAATTTATGGAGGTTGGCTTCGATTGTCTTTTTCGAGGATCCAATCAATTGGATAAGGCGGATTCGTCCGTTATCTTCTTTTGCATCTTCTTCGTAGAATCCGATTAGTATGTCGGCAACTACGGTGGTTGCATCGTCTATTTTCAGCGCAATTTTTGCTCTGAGTTGATATCCGTAATCATTCCAGTCATCGTTTGACGGAAAAATTACTGACGAACCGAATGGCAATCTCTTGGCCGCGGATGCGTCTCTTGCGAAAATGCAGGTTGGGATGGTTTTTCTGACGCTATTCAATGGCTATATCCTTAGTTGATTGAGTCGGCGGCATTGATTGGATGGCGGGTCGGTTGCTGTAAATTTTCGTCCATTTCTGTGGTATGGAAAAGTCGACAGGTTTCAGATTTTTCGATTGCTCGGCAGGTTGCGACGCTTTCCCGTACATGGCCTTGGCGATCTCGGCATGCCCCAGCGCCGAATGGCACTCGGCCAGGCTGTCCCAGGCATTGGCCGAATCCGGGTACAGATCGGTGTTGAGGGCGAATACTTTCAGCGCCTTGCCCGCACCCAGGCTCTCGCGGATCGCGTAGCCGCTGGCGTTGATGGCGCGCTCGCGTTCGCTGCCGGTGATGCGGTTGTTGTCCTGCAACCAGTCCCGCATCGTCTGCGCCGCGCCGGCGGCCTCATCCGACGCATAGGCGATCAACCGCTCGGACAGCAGGGCATGCGCGAAGTCCTGCGGTGCAGCCACCGCCATCGTGCTTTCCACCAGGGTGCTGGACCACACATTGCGCGCGCTGCCATTGGTCAAGTACACGAACACCCAGTAACCGTTGGCCAGACTGCCTTTGTAGGCCAGCCGGGCCCGCACGCGGGTGCCACCGTCATGGCCGACCTGGGTGTAGCCATCGCTGCGCGTGGTGTCCCAGCCGGTGGAGAAGAAATTGCTGCCGCCGTTGGCGAGCTTCTGCGGCTGCCAGAGCTTTTCCAACGTCGCTGTACGTACCAGTTTCCCCGTGGCCAGCGCCTGCAGGAAGCGGTTCATGTCGCCCGCGGTGGTCTGCAGGTCCGCATGGCCCCAGCCGTAGCGCGGCCACGGATCTTCATCGGCCGTCTGCAACGCGCCGTCCTTGCCGGTATACGGCACTGCCGCGCGTGCTGCCGGCACGCTGTCCATCCCCCACGAAGTACTGCGCATCTTCAGCGGCCGGAGAATGCGTTCGCGGGCGATATCCGGATAGGGCCTGCGGTAGTGCGCTTCCAGCAGCGCCGTCAGCACCAGATAGTTGGCCTGGGTGTACTGCACACGGCTGCCGGTCGCGAACTGCATCGGCGCCGCGCCGGCCACCTTCAGTGCAGCGGCAAGATCCGGGGCAACGCCGGGGTAGCCCTTGCTCACCCAGCGGTTGTCCACGCGGTCGTAGTACTCGGCGATGCCCGAGCTGTGGTTGAGGAAATCGCGCACGGGAATCGCCTGCCAGGCGGTGGGCAGATTGGGGACATAGCGGCTTGCGGGTGCGTCGAGATCCAGCGTGCCCTGATCGACCAGCTGCATCACCAGCGTGCTGGTCAGCAGCTTGGCCATCGACTGCGCGGCGAAGATGCTGTCGACGGTGGCCACTGCATGGGTGGCCGGGTCGCGTTCACCGCTGGCGCCCAGGTAGAGCAGGTGGCCGTTCTGGGCGACCAGCACGGCCTGGCCGGCGATGCCGTAGCGCTCGCGGTTGACCTGCAGTTGGGTGTCGAGCTGGCTGGGGAGGTCGCCGGAGGACTCTCGCGCCGAAGCGCTTGAAGCCGAGAAGAGGGCGCAGAGCAATGCGGCAGCAAGCGTGCGGTACATCGCGGCGTTCCGTCAGCGGTGATGGCGCATGTTGGTCAGCGGCGTGCACTGGGTCAATAGGGTGTGTGCCCACATGGACGCGTATGCGGCAAAGCCCCAGGCGCTGGCTTGAGCATCGATCCGATCGACGCCCAGCCGCGTTTCAGTCCAGTACCAGTATTATCCCGGCTCTCGCGTACAATCGAATGTCACGCCATTAATGGACAGGTGCAGGCAGTGCCGGATGCCACCAACGACGCTTTGATCAAGAGCCAACTTCTGGACGAGCTGTTGCGTGCTTCGAAAATGCTCACGTCAGAAGAGGTCGCGGTTTTTGACGAGGCGGTTCAGGCGCTGTCAGACCTGGAGTTCTCCAGTCGCGAGCTGGGTGTCCTCTTCTCGATATTCGCCGATGACACTCCGCATGAGGAAGTCATGTGGGGGCTTCTTCATCTTGTCGAGCACAGTGACGGCGACAGGATGGTTTCTGCGCTTGTCCGATCAGCTCCGTACATGCGTACCGTGGCACCAGAATGGTTGAGGACGTTCATCTACAGACTGGTGAACAGTGATCCAGACCGAGACAGGTTGATTGCCTGCCTGAAGAACGAGGCCTCAACCGAAGGCGCAGCAGAAGTCGTGTCCTTGATCGAAGCGCTGAAGCGTGATGCGTCGGACAGTGTCCGCGCGAAGGCATCGTTGGTTGCTTCGGCGCTGATGTAGCGATGCGAATGCCGGCCAGCGGCCGGCTCTACCACACGTTGAAGGTAGTGCCGGGCCATGCCCGGCGCCGCTCGATCAGCGCAGAGTCCCTGGCAGATCCAGTCCCTTCTCCTTCGCGCACTCCACCGCGATGTCATACCCGGCATCGGCATGGCGCATCACCCCGGTGGCCGGGTCGTTCCACAGCACGCGGCCAATCCGCTTGGCCGCCGCTTCGGTACCGTCGCAGACGATCACCATGCCGGCGTGCTGCGAGAAGCCCATGCCCACGCCGCCACCGTGGTGCAGCGACACCCAGGTCGCGCCGCTGGCGGTGTTGAGCAGGGCGTTCAGCAGAGGCCAGTCGGACACAGCATCGGAACCATCGGCCATCGCTTCGGTCTCGCGGTTCGGCGAGGCCACGCTGCCGCTGTCCAGATGGTCGCGGCCGATCACCACCGGTGCCTTCAGTTCGCCGTTGGCCACCATCTCGTTGAAGGCCAGCCCCAGACGATCGCGGTCGCCCAGGCCCACCCAGCAGATACGTGCGGGCAGGCCCTGGAACTTGATCTTCTCGGCGGCCATGTCCAGCCAGCGATGCAGGTGCGGGTTGTCCGGAATCAGTTCCTTCACCTTGGCATCGGTCTTGGCGATGTCTTCCGGGTCGCCGCTCAGCGCGGCCCAGCGGAACGGGCCGATGCCGCGGCAGAACAGCGGGCGGATATAGGCCGGCACGAAACCGGGGAAGTCGAACGCGTTCTCCACGCCTTCTTCCAGCGCCATCTGCCGCAGGTTGTTGCCGTAGTCCACGGTCGGCACGCCCAGTGCGTGGAAGCCGAGCATGGCGCGGATGTGGTTGGCCATCGAGGCACGCGCGGCCTTCTCCACGTCCTTCGGCGCGGAGACACGCTTGTCGTCCCACTGCTCGACGGTCCAGCCCTGCGGCAGGTAGCCGTTCACCGGGTCGTGCGCGGAGGTCTGGTCGGTCAGCAGGTCCGGCTTGATGCCGCGCTCCAGCAGTTCGGCCAGCACATCGGCCACATTGCCCAGCAGGCCCACCGACTTCGGGGTGCCGGCCTTGCACGACTCCTCGATCAGGCGCAGCGCTTCGTCCAGGTTGTCGGTCCAGGTGTCCAGGTAGCCGGTGCGCAGGCGCATGTCGATGCTGCTCTTGCGGCACTCGACGGCCAGGCACGAGGCGCCGGCCATCACTGCGGCCAGCGGCTGTGCGCCACCCATGCCGCCCAAGCCACCGGTGAACAGCCACTTGCCGGTCAGGTCGCCACCGAAGTGCTGGCGGCCCATTTCCACGAAGGTCTCGTAGGTGCCCTGCACGATGCCCTGCGCGCCGATGTAGATCCAGCTGCCGGCGGTCATCTGGCCGTACATGGCCAGGCCCTTCTTATCCAGCTCGTTGAAGTGGTCCCAGTTGGCCCAGCGCGGCACCAGGTTGGAATTGGCGATCAGCACGCGCGGCGCATCGGCGTGGGTGCGGAACACGCCCACCGGCTTGCCCGACTGCACCAGCAGGGTCTGGTCATCGTCCAGCCGCTTGAGCGTTTCGACGATGGCATCGAAGCTTTCCCAATCGCGCGCGGCGCGGCCGATGCCGCCGTACACCACCAGCTCCTGCGGCCGCTCGGCCACGTCCGGGTGCAGGTTGTTCATCAGCATGCGCAGCGGCGCTTCGGTCAGCCAGCTCTTGGCATTCAGCGTGGTGCCGGTCGGCGCGGTGATGGTGCGGCTGGGGTCGTTGCGGGTCATGCGGCGCTCCGGTTCGTAGCGAATTCAAGGCAGGCAGTGAGCACCTGCGCCAGGGTGCGGCGCAGCGGTGCGGCGTGGTCGGGGTCCAGTGGGGTGGGCCAGCTGTGCTCGTCCACCTGGTCGGGCAGGGGCTCGTGCATGTAGCCGCGGCAGGCCAGCTCCATCTGCAGCGAATGCACGCCACCGGCGATGTCGCTGTAGTGGCGGGTGATCCAGCCGCCCTTGAAGCGACCGTTGCGCACCTGGCTCATGCCGCTGATTTTCAGCAGGTTCTCCACCACATCGCTCAGTGCGTTATCGCAGGAGGTGTCCGGTGCACCGGATGGGCCGGCCGTGCCCAGGTTGAACTGCGGCAGTTCGCCGTCGAACAGGTGCGGAATATGCGAGCGGATCGAATGCGCGTCATACACCACCACCGTGCCGTGACGCTGGCGCAGCCGTGCGATCTGCGCCGCCAGCGCATCGTGATAGGGCGCAAAATACGTGTCGCGGCGGCGCGCGATCTCCGTCTCATCCGGCTCGCGGCCGGCGTGGTACAGCGGCTGGTTGTCGAAGGTGGTCAGCGGACACAGGCCGGTGGTGTTCTGGCCCGGGTACAGCGAAACACCGCTGGGATCGCGGTTGAGGTCGATCACCGAACGCGAGATGGCCGAACGCACCGTGGTCGCGCCCATGCCGCGCACGAAGTCGTACAGGTCGTGCACCCACCAGTCGGCATCGCGGCGCGCCAGCCAGGGCGAGTGGTAGTCGCGCAACAGTTCGTGTGGCAGTTCACTGCCGGTGTGCGGGAAGCTGACGATCAACGGGGCATCGCCTTCGTGCACCGTCAGCCAGTCGGGGCGGGCACTCATGCCTGCGGCTCCACGGTCGGCAAGACGTCGGCCAGGCCCTTTACCAACGCACCGCTGCGCACCAGATCGGTGGCGGCCACCATGTCCGGGTGGAAGTAGCGATCCTCTTCCAGCGTGGGCACGTGCGCGCGCAGGGTGGTGCGCACGGCTTCCAGCGCGGCGCTGGAGCGCAGCGGCGCGTGGAAATCGCAGCCCTGGGCGGCGGCCAGCAGCTCGATGCCGATCACGTTGGCCGCGTTCTCGGCCATCTGCATCAGGCGGCGTGCACCGTGCGCGGCCATCGAGACATGGTCTTCCTGGTTGGCCGAGGTCGGGATCGAATCAACGCTGGCCGGGTAGGCGCGCTGCTTGTTTTCAGAGACCAGCGCGGCGGCGGTCACCTGCGGAATCATGAAGCCGGAATTCAAACCGGGGCGCGGGGTCAGGAAGGCGGGCAGGCCGGACAGCGCCGGGTCCACCAGCATGGCCAGGCGG
This sequence comes from Stenotrophomonas sp., assembly GCF_032056425.1. Taxonomy (GTDB): domain Bacteria; phylum Pseudomonadota; class Gammaproteobacteria; order Xanthomonadales; family Xanthomonadaceae; genus Stenotrophomonas. Next base: position 83,772 of record NZ_DAMBCN010000013.1, on the reverse strand, counting down.
CGCTCGCTGATCGAGCCGATCTCGCACACCGCCATCGCCAGCATGTCGGCGGCGAAGGCCACCGGCTCGGCGTGGAAGTTGCCGCCGGACAGCGCTTCGCCGGTATCGGTGAACACCAGCGGATTGTCGGAGACACCGTTGGCTTCGATTTCCAGCGTGGTCGCGGCCTGGCGCAGGATGTCCAGCGCCGCGCCCATCACCTGCGGCTGGCAGCGCAGGCAGTACGGGTCCTGCACGCGCACATCGTTGTCGCGGTGCGATTCGCGGATGTCCGAGCCCTGCATCAGTGTGCGCAGGGTCGCGGCGGTAGCGATCTGCCCGCGCTGGCCACGGATGGCGTGGATGCGCGGATCGAACGGCGTATCCGAACCCTTGGCCGCTTCTACCGACAACGCCCCGGTGACCAGCGCGGCCTGGAACACGGTCTCGATCTCGAACAGCCCGGCCAGCGCGTAAGCGGTGGAGAACTGGGTGCCGTTGAGCAGGGCCAGGCCTTCCTTCGCGCCCAGTTCCACCGGCTGCAGGCCGGCACGTGCCAGGGCGTCCATGGCCGGCAGACGCGCATCGCCGACAAAGGCCTCGCCCACGCCCAGCATCACGCTGGCCAGGTGCGAGAGCGGGGCCAGATCGCCCGACGCACCCACCGAGCCCTGCGCCGGCACCACCGGCAGCACGCCGTTGACCAGCATTGCTTCCAGCAGCAGCAGGGTTTCCTCGCGCACGCCAGAGGCACCTTGGGCGAGGCTGACCAGCTTCAGCGCCATCATCAGCCGCACCACGCTGGCCGGCATCGGCTCGCCCACGCCAGCGGCGTGCGAGAGCACGATGTTCCGCTGCAGGGTGGCCAGGTCTTCGCGCTCGATGCGCACGCTGGCCAGCTTGCCGAAGCCGGTGTTGATGCCATACACCGGCGCGCCCTTGGCGACGATGGCGGCCACCGCGGCGGCGCTGGCGCGCACCACCGGCAGCGCGGCCGGGTCCAGTGCAAGCGGCGCGCCGCGGTAGACCTGCCGCCACTGGGCGAGGGTGACATGGCCGGGGCGAAGAACCAGGGTGTTGCTCATGTGTTGCTCCAGGAAGCAGGCAGGTCGGGCTGCCCGCGCACCACGCGCGCGTGCAGCGGGTTGAATCCCATGCGATAGACCAGGTCGGCCGGTGCGTCGATGTCCCAGATCGCCAGGTCGCAGTCCATGCCCACCGCCAGGCGGCCGATGCGTTCGCTGCGGCCCAGTGCGCGCGCCGCTTCACGGGTGAAGCCGGCGATGCATTCGTCCACGGTCAGGCGGAACAGGGTGGCGCCCATGTTCATCGCCAGCAGCGGGCTGGTCAGCGGCGAGGTGCCTGGGTTGCTGTCGGTGGCCAGGGCCAGCGGCACGCCGGCCGCACGCAGCGCGGCAATCGGCGGCAGGGTGGTATCGCGGGTGAAGTAGAACGCGCCGGGCAGCAGCACGGCCACGGTGCCGGCAGCGGCCATTGCAGCAACGCCGGCATCGTCAAGATGTTCGATGTGGTCGGCCGACAGTGCACCGAAGCCGGCGGCCAGTTCGGCGCCATGCTGGTTGCTCATCTGTTCGGCGTGGATCTTCACCGCCAGCCCGTTCGCGCGCGCGGCTTCAAAGACCTGCCGTGCCTGCGCGGGCGAGAACGCGATGTTCTCGCAGAACACGTCCACGGCTTCGGCCAGGCCCTCGGCGGCGATGGCCGGAATCATCACGTTGCACACCTCGTCGGTGTACTCCTGCGCCTGGCGGCCCGGCGGCACCGCATGCGCGCCGAGGAAGGTCGGCACCACGTTCACCCGGCATTCCTCGCCCAGTGCGCGCGCCACCTGCAGCTGCTTGCGCTCGTCGTCCAGGGTCAGGCCGTAGCCGGATTTGATCTCCACCGTGGTCACGCCCTCGGCGCGCATGGCCAGCAGGCGCGGACGGCTTTCGCGGGCCAGCTGCTGCGGCGAGGCGGCACGGGTGGCGCGCACGGTGGAAACGATGCCGCCACCGGCCCGTGCGATATCCGCATAGCTGACGCCCTGCAGGCGCTGCTCGAATTCGTTGGCGCGGTTGCCGGCGTAGACCAGGTGCGTGTGGCAGTCGACCAGCCCGGGCGAGATCCAGCGGCCCTCACCATCGAAACGCGTGGTCGGGCGCAGGTGGGCATCGCTGCCGGCCGGGCCGATGTGCGCGATGCGGCCGTCGGCGCAGGCCAGCACGCCATCGCGGATGATCCCCAGGCCCTCGCCATCGAGGGTCATCAGGTGGACATTGGACCAGAGGGTGTCGACGTGCATGGCATCCAGTACGCGGCTGTGCTTATATGTCTATACAATATAAGCGTCCCTTTCGGGTTGTCCAGCCATGTCCGATTCGCGTTCCCCTGCCGCTTTCCACGCCGCCCATGCCTTGCTGGCCGACGGCTGGGCCCGTGATGTGCGCCTTCAGGTGCAGCACGGTCGCATCACGGCGATCAGCACGGGGCAGGGCGCGGAATCGGGCGACACCCGCATCGGCATCGCCGTGCCGGGCCTGCCCAACCTGCACAGTCACGCGTTCCAGCGCGGCATGGCCGGGCTGACCGAGATCGGCGGCGGCGATGGCGACAGCTTCTGGAGCTGGCGCGAACTGATGTACCGCTTCCTGGCCCACCTGCGTCCCCATGCAGTGCAGGCCATCGCCGCCCAGGCGTACATGGACATGCTGGAAAGCGGCTTCACCCGCGTGGGCGAATTCCACTACCTGCACCACGACGCCGACGGCCAGCCGTTTGCGAACTGCGCCGAGATGAGCGCGCGCATTGCCGCGGCGGCGGCGCAGACCGGTATCGGCCTGACCCTGCTGCCGGTGTTCTATGCCCATGCCGATTTCGGCGGCGCGCCGCCCAATCCCGCGCAGCGCCGCTTGATCCACGACGTGGACGGTTTCGCGCAGCTGCTGGATGCGGCGAAGCCCGCCCTGGCTGCGCTGCCTGATGCGGTGCTGGGCATCGCACCGCACAGCCTGCGTGCCGTGACCGGCGAAGAGCTGGGCGGGCTGCTGCCGTTGACCGATGGCCCCGTGCATATCCATATCGCCGAACAGGTGCGCGAAGTCGACGCCTGCCTGGCCTGGAGCGGCCAGCGCCCGGTGCAATGGCTGTACAGCCATGCGCCGGTGGACGCACGCTGGTGCCTGGTGCACGCCACCCACATCACCGACGACGAGCGCGCCGCGATCGTGGCCAGCCAGGCGGTGGCCGGGCTGTGCCCGATCACAGAGGCCAACCTGGGCGACGGCCTGTTCCCGATGCAGGCGTTCGCGCGCGAGGGCGGGCGCTTTGGCGTCGGCTCCGATTCCAACGTGCTGATCGACGCGGCCGAAGAGCTGCGACTGCTGGAATACGGCCAGCGCCTGAGCCTGCGCGGCCGCAATGTGCTGGCCCCCGATGCCCGCCGCAGCAGTGGCCGTTTCCTGTTTGAAGGCGCCCTGCACGGCGGTGCGCAGGCGCTGGGCGTGGTCGCCGGTCTGCAGGTCGGCGCCAGTGCCGATCTGCTGGAACTGGACGCCGCGCACCCGGCCCTGCAGGCGCGACAGAATGACGCATGGCTTGACAGCTGGGTCTTCGCTGCACGTAATGGCGCGCTGCGTTCGGTCTGGCGCCATGGCCGCCAGGTCGTGGCCGACGGCCGCCACTTGCAGCGCGAGGCCATCACCACTGCCTTTGCCGCTGCCCTGCGTGGCGTGCTGGGCTGACCGCCTCCTGCTCATCGAGATTCTCATCGAGATCCCCACCCCCGTGAAGGCCCGCAAGTCCGCCACGCTCAACCAGCGTATCCGCAGCGATCTGGAAAGCCGCATCCTCAGTGGAGAGTGGGCGCCGGGTTTCCGCATTCCGTACGAGCACGAGCTGATGGAGCAGTACGGCTGCTCGCGGATGACGGTGAACAAGGTGCTGACCGCGCTGGCCGAGAGCGGCATGATCGAGCGCCGGCGCCGCGCCGGTTCGTTCGTGGCCCGGCAGCCGCCGCACCTGGAACAGGTGGCGCTGGAAATTCCCGATATCGCCATGGAAGTCGGCTCGCGCGGCCACCAGTACGGCTACCGCCTGCTGCAGCGTGAACTGCGCGGGGCCGTAGCGGGCAACGTGGGCGAACAGGAGCTGGCCGGCACGGGCTCGCTGTTGGCGATGCGCTGCCTGCATCTGGCCGATGACCGACCGCTGGCGCTGGAACACCGCCTGATCAGCCCGGCGGGCGTGCCCGAAGTGCTGGAGATGGATTTCAGCACCACCGCCCCCGGCAGTTGGTTGCTGCAGAACGTGTCCTGGACCCGTGCCCAGCACCGCATCAGTGCGTGGGGCGCCGACGCCGCGTCGGCCAAGCTGCTGCAGGTGGCGCCGGGTACCGCCTGTCTGGTGATCGAGCGCCTGACCTGGCGCGGCGATCAGCCGATCACCCGGGTGCGGCAGGTGTTCCTGGGCGATGCCTGGGACCTGGTGGCCCGCTTCGCGCCGGGCGGGCGCTGAGGCGGCCCATCCACGCCATGCGTGGATGGCGTTCCTTCAACCGGCAGATCTGTCGCCTTGAACTCTGTCGGGGCGTGTGTACGATGTGTATCGTCCCCGGCGTGAAGAGCGGGGACCTTATCCGGGAGCTGCGCGAGGCGGGTTGGACCTGTTGTCGAATCCGTGGCTCCCATCATGTATTCGTGCATCCGCATTGCCCGCACATCCTTACCGTGCCGCATCCCAGGAAATATCTGGGAATTGGCCTGGTCAAGGCAATCCGGAAGCTTGCTGGACTGAAGTAGAGGCTCCCATGCGATATCCAGTCTTGATCGAAGCCGGTGATGAACGCACTGCTTGGGGCGTGGTGGTGCCGGACCTCCCGGGCTGCTTCTCTGCCGCGGACACGCTCGATGACGCACTGCGTTCGGCCGAAGAGGCTGCGCTTGCCTGGATTGACGCCGCACTGGATGCCGGGCACTCGATTCCAACACCGTCGGCACCACAGAAACTGGTCGCCGACGCGGCAGGTGGGACGCAATGGATTCTTGCCTATATCAGCATCGATCCCGCACTGCTGGATGACACCATCGAGCGGGTGAACATCAGCCTGCCGCGTCGGATCCTGTCCAGGTTGGATGCGCAGGCCAAGGCGGCCGGGGAAACACGTTCAAGTTACATCGCCCATCTTGCCGCGTTGGCTTGACGGCGGCGGGCGGCGCAACCATCCACGCATGGCGTGGATCTACTGGGTGAGACCGCGCAGGGTTGGTACACGTAATGCCGGGACCCCGCAACGTCGACCCACGCAATGCCAGGTAGATCCACGCCATGCGTGGATGGCGCACCACTCAATACGTGGCGCACTGCCGCCAGCGCACCGGCTCGTCCACGCCCGGGCGGGCGTTGAGCTGCACGCGCACGGTGCGCAGGGCAGGGTAGCGCAGCACTTCCTGGCAGACGCGCGGCCACACCTGTTCCAGATCGCCGGTACGGTTGATGGCCAGGGTCTGGCGGGTCAGCCAGACGCCGCTGGCAATACCGCGCTGGCCGGCCAGGGCGCGGGCCAGATCGGACTGGTAGCGCTCCAGCGTGGCCGCGTCGGGGTTGGGGTTGCTGCGGCTGTCGTCGCCGGCCTTGGCTGCCGGCACCACGGGCGCGCTGGCCGGGGCCGCATCCGCCGCAGGTGACGGCGCTGCCACGGGGGCGGCTGGTGCAACCGCTGGGCTGGCAGTGGCCACGGGCGCGGGCTCGGGGGCGGCAACCGGTGCATCGGCGTGCAGCCCCTGCAGGCTGACCCCGACCAGCAGCCCCACGGTCACCGCGCCCAATGCGGAAATGGCGATGCGGCGCACGGCTTCGTGGCGCGCGCTGGCACGCACGCGGCTTTCGATGTCACCGGGCAGGTAAGGCTGCAACAGCGGCCACAGGCGCGGGCCGTCCAGCACTTCCACGGCCTGTTTCTCGGCAGCGGCCAGGCCATCACGCTCCACCCGCCCTTCGGTGATCAGCAGGCCGCCCTTGGCACCGCCCAGGCGCGTGGCCGCACCCAGCTCGTTCACCGCTGCCGTACCAATGCGGTAGGCCAGGCCGTGCTTGCACCAGACCATCCAGGTGTTGGGGCCGTCGGTCAGCACGAAATCGCTGCGCGGCTCGCGCGCATCCTCGTCCGCGTCATGCGCCTCGCGCAGCCCGCGCTGCTCGCTCAGCATGCGCTTGATCAGCGTGGAAAACTCACGCCAATGCATACCGGCCAGGGCTTGCAGGCCCAGTCGCATTTCCGTTTGCCGCCGCTTCACCCACCACAGGTAGACAACAGCCAGGGTACAGATGAGCAGGGCCGACAGCAGGGCCAGAATCCAAGGAAGCATGCAGGTGCGAACGGAAGGGGAAATTCAGAAGCCGACAGTGTAAAGGCCACACTGGGCGATTGCGTCAGGACGATCCCGACCAGAAGCGTGATGCAGCGCGCAGATCAGCGCTGTGCAGGCACGAAAAAACCCGCCAATCCTGAAGCCGTGAGGGGAGGGAACAAACGGCAGGCGAAGCGATTGGCGGGTTCTCGCGATTGTCAGGCAAATTTTATTGCATTGCAACAATCGGCCGGTCAGGCGGCGCCCGGCCCCTGATGGCTGCCGGGTGCGGGTGCATCCGTGCCCGATGCGGCGCGGTTTTCCAGCTTGGCCAGACGCGCATGCAGCGCATCCAGGCGGGCTTCCAGCGCGGCAACATCCTGCGCGGTGGGCACATGCATGCGTTTCAGGACGCCCTGCACCTGGTCATCGAAGGCTTTTTCAACCTTGGTCCAGGTGCCCGACGCCTTTTCGCGGGCCTCGTCCAGCGACTGTTCCACATTGTCGCGCCAGCCCGGGCCCTGTTCGCCGCTGCGTTCGCGGCGGCGCGCTTCCCATGCCTCGCCTTCCTTCACCAGCCCATCGAAGAAGCGGTTGCCCTCAGCCTGCGCACGCCCGAGCGCGCCCAGACCGGCCAGCCAGACCTGCTGTGCCGAATCGCTCAGCTTGCGCGAGAAGCGCCCGGCCTGTTCGCCGAAGCTGGCATCGTCGTCGCGGCGGTCGTCATTGTCGTAGGTGTTCATCGCGCTTCCGGGGAGGTTGGGCCTGCCCCGAGAGTAGCGCGGTGTTGCGTTGCTGGGCCGTGACGGCCCGACGCTGGAATTCAGCCCAGCTTTTCCTTCAGCACCCGCTGGATCTCGGTTTCCACCATGCCCTTCATGGCCGACAGCAGGAAGCCCAGCTTGGCCGTGACCCGCACCGCGCCCGGCTGCAGTTCAATGGCACCGTCCACGCCGCTGCCGCTGAAGTTCAGCACGTCGGCCGCCCAGTTCGCCTTCAGGCCGAAGCGTTCGGACAACTTGGCGGCCACCTGGTCGATGGCCTCGCGCGCCTGCGCGTCGGGCAGGGAATGGGCGTGGCGGACGTCGATGCTGGACATGCAGGCTCCTGGCACAGGGCCGGGTTGTAGTAAGAGGGCGGTCATTGTGCGCATCGGCGGGCGTGACGCCAAGCACTCAGGCCAGGTTCTTCTGCGTTGGCGGCCAACCTGCTAGTCTGCGCCGCGTGCAGAACCTGCTTGTTCACTTCAGCCAACACCAACAGCCCGACCAGCCGCTGCGGCCCGGGGTGCAGCGCATCGTGCGCCAGGCCAACGGCAGCGTGCGGCTGGGCGATGCTGGCAACGGCGCCCTGCTGCTGGCGCAGTTCTGCCTGGATGATCGCGGCTTGTGGCTGCAGGTCGGCAACGGCATCCGCGGTATCCATGTGAACGGTCGCCCGGTGCGGCGCATGGCCCTGCTGCGCGCAGGCGATGCGGTGTACGTGGACGGCGTGGAGATGGTGCTGCAGGGCGAAGTGGAAACCCTGCTGCAGGCACCGGCGCCCGCGGCCCTGGCCGATCCGGGCATCGACGAACAGCGCCTGTTGCGCGGTGTGGGCGGCCTGCATCATGGCCGCGGCTTCACCCTGGCGCGGCCGCGGGTGATCGGTCGCGGCGACGATGCGGACATTGCCATTGATGAGCCGGCCTTCGCCGATCAGCATGCACGGGTGGAACTGCACGGCGAACGCGTTCTGCTGCGCGATCTGGGCAGTGCCGAAGGCAGCCGGGTGAATGGCGTGGCCGTGCGCCATTGCTGGCTGCAGGCCGGTGACCAGCTGGTGTTCGACGGCCAGCATCGCTTCGTGCTGGAAGTGCCGCACGACCCGCGCCGACGCCCGCTGCCCAGTGCGGACGACGAGGCCACCGACAGCGTGCAGGCCCCGATGGCCCCTGCCGAACCGCGCCGCGTGCGTCGTTGGCCGTGGCTGCTGGTCAGTGCCCTGCTGCTGGCCAGCGTGCTCAGCCTGCTGCTCTGGTTCGGCGCGCGCTGAACCCGTTCCGCTGGGCATGGCCCGGCGCGACCGCCCGACCCAACCCGCTCCGGTAGGTGGCAACCTTGGTTGGCACGATGCGCCCGGCCGCATGACGCCTGACGGCGTACGCCGACCAAGGTCGGCGGCTACCAGAGCAGGGCATGCCCCGCTTCGGTAGGTGCCAACCTTGGTTGGCACATTGCCCCCGCCGGCAATTGGATACGAATGCAACCAAATTTCCCTTGCGCGACAAGGCCGCAAGGCTGGTGCGCTGCGGCATACTAGGGGTCTTGCCCCACAGGTGTGACATGACGCGCGCGTTCAACTTCAGTGCCGGCCCTGCAACCTTGCCGGAATCGGTCCTGCGCCAGGCGCAGGCGGAAATGCTGGACTGGCACGGTGCCGGCGCCTCGATCGTGGAAATGAGCCATCGCGGCCCGGAATTCATGTCCGTGGCCGCCGAGGCCGAGGCCGACCTGCGCCGCCTGCTCGATATCCCCGACGACTACGCGGTGCTGTTCCTGCCCGGGGGTGCCACCACCCAGCAGGCGCTCATCCCGCTCAACTTCGCCCAGCCCGGCCAGCGCGCCGACTACGTGGTAAGTGGCCATTGGGGAAAGACGGCGGTCAAGCAGGCCGGCCCCTATGTGGATGTGAACATCGCCGCCAGCAGCGAAGCCAACGGATATCGCGAACTGCCTGCGCGCGAGGGCTGGCAGCTCTCGGCCGATGCGGCCTACGTGCACATCACCGCCAACGAGACCATCCACGGCGTCGAATTCCGTGATGTGCCCGATACCGGCACGGTGCCGCTGGTGGCCGATTTCAGCTCGTCCATCGCCAGCGAGCCGCTGGATGTGCGCCGCTATGGCGTCATCTATGCGGGGGCGCAGAAGAACCTGGGCCCGGTCGGCATTGCGGTGATGATCATCCGCCGCGACCTGCTGGAGCGCGCCGGCCAGCCGCGCGCGGACATCTTCGATTACCGCTCGCACGTCGCCCGCGACTCCATGCTCAACACCCCGCCCACCTGGAACTGGTACCTGGCCGGCCTGGTGTTCAAGTGGATGCTGGCCGAAGGTGGCGTGGTCGAGTTCGCCAAGCGCAATGCCGCCAAGGCCGCGCTGGTGTACGGCGCCATCGATGCCTCCGGCGGCTTCTATCGCAATGAAGTGGCGCCCTCGGCGCGCTCGCGGATGAACATTCCGTTCTTCCTGCCCAGCACCGATCTGGACGCGCGCTTCGTGGCCGAGGCCAAGGCCGCTGGCCTGCTGGCGCTGAAGGGCCACAAGGTGGTGGGCGGCATCCGCGCCTCGCTGTACAACGCCATGCCGCTGGCCGGGGCCGAGGCGCTGGTCGCCTTCATGGCCGATTTCCAGCAGCGTCACGGTTGAGCACTGAACGGCGCGCGCCAGCCGGTGCGTGCCCTGCAACAAGGAATTCCAATGGCAAGCAAACCCGCCAAGAAGGCGCCCGCTAAGGCTGAAACGGCCAAGGGCAGCGCGGCCCCCAAGGGCAAGAAGACCACCACCGCGGCCCCCACGCTGGCACCGCTGGCGCTGGCCGATGTGCGCGCCAAGATCGACCAGATCGACCGCGACATCCAGGGCCTGATCGCCGAACGCGCGCAGTTTGCGCACCAGGTGGGCAAGGCCAAGGGCAAGCTGGCCGCCGCCGTCGATTATTACCGCCCCGAGCGCGAAGCGCAGGTGCTGCGCATGGTGGTGGACCGCAACGAAGGGCCGCTCAGCGACGAGCTGCTGGTGCACGTCTTCCGCGAAATCATGTCCGCCTGCCTGGCCCAGCAGGAACCGCTGAAGATCGGTTACCTCGGCCCGGAAGGCACCTTCAGCCAGCAGGCCGTGCTCAAGCACTTCGGTCGCTCGGCGCTGGGCCTGCCGATGGCCAGCATCGAAGAAGTGTTCCAGGAAGTGGAAGCGGGCAACGCTGATTTCGGCGTGGTGCCGGTGGAAAATTCGGGGCAGGGCACGATCCAGATCACCCTGGACATGTTCCTGACCTCCAACCTGAAGATCTGCGGCGAAGTGGAACTGCGCGTGCATCAGTACCTGATGTCGCGCAGCGGCCGCATCGAAGATATCGAGCGTGTCTACGGCCACCCGCAGTCGTTCATGCAGACCTCGGCATGGATGCGCGCCAACCTGCCCAAGGCCGAGAAGATTCCGGTGTCCAGCAACGCCGAGGGCGCGCGTCGTGCACGTAATGCCGACGATGCCGCCGCCATCGGTGGCGAGAGCGCCGGGCACGTGTACGGCCTGAAGAAGGTCGTGACCAAGCCCATCCAGAACGATGCCGACAACACCACCCGTTTCCTGGTGGTGGGCCGCAACATCTTCCCCACTTCCGGCCACGACCGCACCTCGGTACTGGTGTTCATCCATGACAAGCCTGGCGCGCTGTTCGATGTGCTCAGCCCGTTCGCCCGCCACGGCATCAGCATGAACCGCATCGAGTCGCGCCCGTCGCACCACGGCAAGTGGGAATACGGCTTCTTCATCGATCTGGCCGGCCATATCGACGATGCGCCCATGCAGGCCGCGCTGGCAGAACTGGAAGCGCACTCGGCGCAGATCAAGGTGCTGGGTTCCTACCCGGTCGCCGTGCCCTGATGGCTGTGGCGGCCACCTGCCGCATCTCTTGAAGCACCGCCGGTTCGCCGGCGTCTACGGAACAATCGAACGATGAGCAACGCGCAACACTGGATTGCCCGCAAGGGCCAGCCCCTGCAGGGCAGCCTGACCATTCCCGGCGACAAGTCGGTGTCGCACCGTTCGGTGATGTTCGCCGCGCTGGCCGATGGTACTTCGCAGATCGACGGTTTCCTGGAAGGTGAAGACACCCGCGCCACCGCGCGGATCTTCAGCCAGCTGGGCGTGCGCATCGAGACCCCCAGCGCTTCGCAGCGCATCGTGCATGGCGTTGGCATCGACGGCCTGCAGGCGCCCAGCGCGCCGTTGGACTGCGGCAACGCCGGCACCGGCATGCGCCTGCTGGCCGGTCTGTTGGCCGGGCAGGCGTTCGACTGCACCCTGGTGGGTGATGAATCGCTGTCGGGCCGTCCGATGCGCCGGGTCACCGGTCCGCTGTCGCAGATGGGCGCGAAGATCGACACGCAGGATGATGGCACCCCGCCGCTGCACGTGCACGGTGGGCAGGTGCTGCACGGCATCGACTTCGCTTCGCCGGTGGCCAGTGCGCAGGTCAAGTCGGCGGTCCTGCTGGCCGGCCTGTATGCGCAGGGCGAAACAAGCGTGGTTGAGCCGCACCCGACCCGCGACTACACCGAGCGCATGCTGTCGGCATTTGGCGTGGACATTGAATTCTCGCCGGGCAAGGCCCGCCTGCGCGGCGGCCAGCGTCTGCGCGCCACCGACATCGTGGTGCCGGCCGATTTCTCCTCGGCGGCGTTCTTCCTGGTGGCCGCCAGCATCGTTCCCGATTCGCACGTCCGCCTGAAGCAGGTGGGCCTGAACCCGCGCCGCACCGGCCTGCTGCATGCACTGCGGCTGATGGGGGCGGACATCACCGAAGAGAACCCGGCCGTGCAGGGTGGGGAAGCGGTGGCCGATCTGGTGGTGCGCCATGCCCCGCTGAAGGGCGCGCGCATTCCCGAGACACTGGTGCCGGACATGATCGATGAGTTCCCGGCACTGTTCGTTGCTGCCGCAGCGGCCGAAGGCCAGACCGTGGTGACCGGCGCGGCCGAGCTGCGGGTGAAGGAATCGGACCGTCTGGCGGCCATGGCCACCGGCCTGCGCGCGCTGGGCATGCAGGTGGACGAAACCGAAGACGGCGCCACCCTGCACGGCGGCGTGACCCTGGGCAGCGGCACCATCGAAAGCCACGGCGACCACCGCATTGCCATGGCGTTTGCCATTGCCGGGCAGATCAGCAGCGGTGAGGTGCGTATCAACGACATTGCGAACGTCGCCACCTCGTTCCCGGATTTCGACGGTCTGGCCCGCAGCGCAGGGTTCAACCTGGCCTGACCGCCTTTGTAGAGTCGAGCCATGCTCGACTGCTGCACGCCCTCAGTCGAGCATGGCTCGACTCTACAGGGCATCAAAAAAAGGCGGAGGCCGAAGCCTCCGCCCCATCACGAACCCCTCGTCCGCGATCAACGCTGTTCGGTGCGGAAATCCACCGGTACGCGCACCACGCTGGCCACGGCGCGCCCCTCATGCATGGCCGGCTGGAACTTCCAGCCCTGCACGGTATTGATCACCGCGCGGTCCAGGTCGCGGCTGCGCTCGCCGCTGCGCGACACGATGCTGGCCTGGGTCACATTGCCGCGCGTATCCACGTTCAGACTGGCCACCACGCTGCCCTGCACGCCGCTGCGCAGCGCGGCAGGGGGATAGGTCGGCTTGGCATTGCTGGCCAGCGGGCGCGCTTCGCGATTGCTGACCGCCGGCGCGCTGCGTCGGGGGCTGTTGGCCGGTGCCGCCGTACGCGCCGCCGGCGCCGTGGTCGCGACCGGGGTTTCGGTGGCCGGCAGCATGCGCTCGCCCACCGGGGCCGGCGCCACGTCTTCCTGGTTGGCAAAGCGCAGCCACACAAAGGCCGCGGCAAACATTGCCACAATCAGCGCCATCCACAGCCACGGCGAGGTCGGCCGGTGCGGCACGTCCTGCTGCAGCTGGCGCGAATGAAGGTTTTCGTGGGTAGTAGCCGTCATTGCTCGCTCCTCGCGTCTGTTACGACGCCCCGAGTCTGGACCGGGCAGCAGTGGCAATGTGTCAGCGTTGCGTCAACGCAACCGGCAGGGTTCAGGTTGCCTGCCGGGCAGCGTTCAGTTACTGCGGCTTGAAGTCGAACGGCACTTCAATGCTGCCCGGCACGGCCTGGCCGTTGCTCTGCGCCGGGGTGAAACGCCAGCGGCGTACCGCGTCGGTGGCGGCTCGGTCGAGGTCACGCGAACCGCTGCGCTGGATCACCGTCACGTTGTTCGGGTAGCCGGTGGCATCCACGTCTACGCGTACCACCACGCTGCCCGCTTCGCCACGGCGCAGGGCGGCAGGCGGATAACTGGGCGCGGGTGACTGCTCGGCAATCGGCATCGGCTGCGAGGTTGCTGCCGCCGGCGCGGCCGTACCCGGGGCAGGGGCGGCCGGGTCCACTGCCGCGGGCGGCGGCTGGGCGGTTTCCACCAGTTTCGGCGCCTCCTCCTCGGGCAGGGGCGCCGGCTTGGCATCGGGCATGTCGCTGGAGCCGGCGGCGGCCGGCAACGGCTCGGGCAGCGGCTCGATCTGCGCCGTTTCCTGCGGGGTGGCCGTGGCCGGGTCGGCGCGGAAGAATTCCTTGTCGCGGCCGGTCAGCCAGACCACCACGAACAGCGCAATGCCCACGCCGAAGGCGATGCCGGCGATCTTCAGGGCGTTGCGCGGAATGTGCACAGTGAACGACTTGGCAGAGGACGAGCGAGGTGCAGACATGGACCAGACCAGCATGGGGTACCCCGATTCTGCCATGCCCGGAATGAACCGGGCGGCAGAAATCCGTATAACAGGCGATAATCCCGTCCCTGTTACCCACCACGACACCTGCCATGCTTGATCCAGCCCTGCTCCGCCACCAGCCCGCCGACCTCGCCGAACGCCTGCGCACCAGCCGCGGCTTCGAGCTCGACGTGTCTGCCCTGGAGTCCCTGGAGGCCGATCGCAAGCGTATCCAGGTGCGTACCCAGGAACTGCAGAGCCTGCGCAACAGCCGTTCCAAGGCCATCGGCCAGGCCAAGGCCAAGGGCGAGGACGTGTCGGCCATCATGGCCGAAGTGGCCGCGTTTGCCGACGAGCTGAAGGCCTCGGAAGTGGCACTGGACGCGCTGCGCGAGAAGATCGAAATCATCGCCGCCGGCATTCCCAACCTGCCGGCTGACGATGTGCCGGCCGGTGCCGACGAGAACGACAACGTGGAACAGGCGCGCTGGGGCACCCCGCGCAGCTTCGATTTCCCGGTGCTGGACCACGTCGAGCTGGGCGCACGCAACGCCGGCCTGGACGCCGAGACCGCCGCCAAGCTGTCCGGCTCGCGCTTCACCGTGCTGCGCGGCCAGGTGGCCCGCCTGCACCGTGCCCTGGCCCAGTTCATGCTGGACCTGCACGCCGGTGAGCACGGCTACGAAGAAACCAACGTGCCGCTGCTGGTCAACGCCGATTCGCTGCGTGGCACCGGCCAGCTGCCGAAGTTCGAGGACGACCTGTTCAAGACCGCCGTGGGCGATTCCACGCGCTACCTGATCCCGACCTCGGAAGTGCCGCTGACCAACCTGGTGCGCGACGAGATTGTCGACGCCGAGCGCCTGCCGCTGCGCGTGACCGCCCACTCGATGTGCTTCCGCGCCGAGGCCGGCAGCGGCGGCCGCGACGTGCGCGGCATGATCCGCCAGCACCAGTTCGAGAAGGTGGAACTGGTGTCCATTTGCCGCCCGGAAGACAGCGACGCCGAGCACCAGCGCATGACCCGTTGTGCCGAAGTGGTGCTGGAAAAGCTGGGCCTGCCGTACCGCAAGGTGCTGCTGTGCACCGGTGACATGGGCTTCTCGGCCATCAAAACCTACGACCTGGAAGTCTGGCTGCCGTCGCAGAACACCTACCGCGAGATCAGCTCGTGCTCCAACACCGGTGATTTCCAGGCCCGCCGCATGCAGGCCCGCTGGCGCAACCCGGCCACCGGCAAGCCGGAACTGGTGCACACCCTGAACGGTTCGGGCGTGGCCGTCGGCCGCGCGATGATCGCCGTGATGGAGAACTACCAGAACGCCGACGGCACCATCACCGTGCCGGACGTGCTGCGCCCGTACATGGGCGGTATCGAAACCATCGGTTGAACCCGGTAGCGCCGGGCCATGCCCGGCGGGTGTGGGGTCAGATTCCCTTTCCGCAGGAAAGGGCTCTGACCCCGTCCGTGGTTCACCCCACAACCCGCACCTTCTCCAACGGCACCCACCCGGGCTCGCCCGCCTGCGGCACACACCACGCCCAGCCATTGAGCGTGCGTACCCCACGCAACACCTGCCCTGGATCCACATCCAGCTCCCGCGCGCAGTAATCCTGCGTGGCAAATGCGCCACCGTGCGCATCGCGGCCGATCACCGGGGCCGGCACGAACCCTGGCTCCTGTCCCTCGGCCTGGCATAGAAACCAGTCTTCCCAGCCCTCAGGGCCTTCATAACGTTCGCCCACCACCAGCGCCTGCCCACGGCGCAGGGTGATCGGTTGCGGAAATTCGCTGCGGTGCGCAGTGGTCACGATGTAGTCCATGCCCCCAGCCTACCGGCCCCACGCAACAAAAAACGGCCCCGCAATGCGGAGCCGTCAGGGTGGGCCGGGATGGGGGAGGGGTTCCCGGCCCGCAATCAGCGCCCCCGACGAGGAGGGGGGAGGGCGCCGGTCGCTGGAACGCAGTACTTACGCAGCCACTTCTTCGGCAGCGTGCGACGGCAGGGCCGACAGCGCGCCGGCAATGGCGTCTTCGCGGTGCTTCGGCGAGTAGGCGATGCCCTCGGCACGCACGAACTCGACGTTGTCGATGCCCATGAACGCGAACACCTGGCGCAGGAAGGGCTCCTGGAAGTCGGCCGGCGAATCGGTGTAGATGCCACCACGGGCGCTCACCACGATCACGCGCTTGCCGCCGGCCAGGCCGACCGGGCCGTTCTCGGTGTACTTGAAGGTGCGCCCGGCCACGGCCACGCGGTCAATCCAGGCCTTCAGGGTGGACGGAATGCTGAAGTTGTACATCGGCGCGCCGATGACAAGGATGTCGGCGGCCAGGAACTGCTGCATCACCTGTTCAGCATCGGCCGCCTCAGCGGCATCGGCGCCGGCCAGCGAGCCGCTGCGCAAATGGGGTACCGGGTTGGCGTCCAGATCGCGATAATCGACCTGCAGGCCGTCGATCTGGTCCTTGAACTGGGCGACCACCGCCGCAGTCAGCTGGCGCGAGACCGAGTTGTCGCCAAGCACGCTGGCGTCGAGATGCAGAAGCTTCATGGCAGTCACCTATGTTCGGGAAGGAGGGGCGGGTTCGCCGCCGACGGAGAGAACGATAGGTTGTTGCATGGGCGGGATAAAGGTGGTTCAATGCCACGAATTGTTCTAGATATGGAACTCGGGTATGCATGACCTGAATGACCTGTACTACTTCGCCATGGTCGTGGACCACGGTGGTTTCGCCGCCGCCGAGCGCGCCCTGGGTATTCCCAAATCGCGCCTGAGCCGCCGTATCAGCCAGCTGGAAACCGACCTGGGCGTGCGCCTGCTGCAGCGTTCCACGCGCCGCTTCGCCGTCACCGACGTCGGCACCAGCGTGCACCGCCATGCGCAGACCATGCTGGCCGAGGCCCAGGCCGCGCGCGAGGTGGTCGACCGCCTCAGCGCCGAGCCGCGGGGCGTCGTGCGCGCCAGCGTGCCCGTCTCGCTGGCGCAGATGCAGCTGCCCAAGCTGCTGCCCAAGTTCCTCGAGCAGTACCCCAAGGTGCGCCTGCAGCTGAACATCAGCAACCGCCGCGTGGACATCATCAATGAAGGCTACGACGTGGCCCTGCGCGTGCGTTCGCGCCTGGACGACGACGGCAGCCTGGTCATGCGCAGCTTCGGCCAGGTGCAGGAACTGCTGGTGGCCAGCCCGAAGTACCTGGACCGCGCCGGCCGCCCGAAGGACCCGGAAGAGCTGACCCAGCACGTCACCCTCAGCATCAGCGAAGACGAGGCGCGCCAGCGCTGGGAACTGCATGGCCCGGAAGGCGAAGTGCGCCGGGTGGACCTGCAGCCGCGCGTGGCCGGCTTCGACTTCCCGCTGCTGCAGAGCATGGTGAAGGACGGTTTCGGCATCACCATGCTGCCGGAAACCGTGTGCGCCGAAGCCGTGCGCAACGGTGAGCTGGAAGTGGTGCTGCCGGACTGGTCTCTGCCGCAGGGCGTGTGCCACGCCGTGTTCGCCTCGCGCCGCGGCCTGCTGCCGGCGGTGCGCGTGTTCATCGACTTCCTGGCCGAACACCTGCCGCCGCAGCTGGAGGCCTCGCGCCTGGACTGCGGTGGCGCGTGCGAGAAGGCCAAGGAGAAGATCAAGGCCAGTGCGCTGGGTGCGCTGGCGGTGGATGCAGGCTGAGCCCTGCCGATAGCGCCGGGTCACGCCCGGCGTTACGCCGGTCTTGGGCAAATCGCCCGGCCGTGCGAGAATGCGTGCCCGGCCAGCAGGCTGGGCCGATACGGAGAGATGGCCGAGCGGTTTAAGGCACCGGTCTTGAAAACCGGCGAAGGGTCAAACCTTCCGTGGGTTCGAATCCCACTCTCTCCGCCACGGATTGCAGATTCTTGGCTGTTCAGCTGTCGTCGTATCCGGGTTGCTTCCGGGTGCAGTGTGCAAGTCTGAACAACGCTGCGGTCGCATTTCGCACCCCTTGTTTGTTGTTTGACTGCCTGACGGGCGTTTCGTAAGTCGGTCCCGGCTCTGTCGGTGTCCTCTCGCACTGACGTGTCTCGAAGTGCGCACCGATTAATTGTGCGATTGCGCACGTTTGTGTGGTGGCCCTGGGGCAATTACCGGGTGCCGGTCACGGAAATAGAATATTTCGCTGTCGGCATGCAAAGGCGCGGTTGCGCTTTCTCCGTTCACCCGCGATATGCTGGGGTCACATTCCAATTCGGACAGTGCGCAATGAGGATGGATCTCACTCGGCACGCACTCCTGATGCTGCATGCACTTCTGCTTACAGCTTGTGCTCATGGCGCTGTTGCGCAATCTGCAAGACTTGGCGTCCCAACCGTGCGCGCAGAAGGACCAGACACCAAGGCGGCAAAAGCAGTGTCCGCCAACTACGATGCAGCGACGCGTTACGAAGAAGGCAAGGAGAGCCCCGTCATGATGCCCGTGGAACGCAATGACGTATCCGATCAGGGACTCAGTGCAGAAATCGCTGCACAACGATTCCTGAGGCTGATCGCTACTGTGCAGTCAAAAAGCAATGTATCTGTGAAGCTCGTCCAGGAAATCATGGGCGTAACGCTCGATTCAGATCCGATCTACCCTTCTTATCGTCAACCATTAGGGAATGGTTGGTTCCTTGCTCTTCGATACTCCATCGAGATGCCGGGCGAGACCTGGGGCGTTGAACTGGAATTCCACAGTGATGCTGACGCATCACCGCAGCCGTTTCCGTTCTGCACACCAAGCTATCGCGAATACCACAATGCGCTGTTACGAATGGGGTATCGCGACAGGCGTGGCAGGAATGGAACATTTCCGGGAAAAAACCAGTACGACAAAGAGGGTTTGTACGTTGAACTGGATCCTGAGCTGGGACAATCCACAGATGGAAAGGCCTATCCAGCATGCGTTCGAAAGGTTGGATTGTTCGTCACCAATGATGTGTCAGGGCACCCATAACTGCGCACCGGGACAATCCTAAGGATCGTTGACAAGGAAGGTCTGATATGGCTCGGTTACAGCCAAATGCGCGGCTTGAGGCTGCACTTGCTCAATTTGGGCAACAAGCGGAAGTATCGCCCGACCAGGGCGCACAGTTGCGCGCCGCAATCACGAGCGATACGAAGCTTCTTGCAGAATTGAATGCGGCAGCACTTGCCAACCAGCTTCGCGGTTTCGCCCTGGCTGCGGCTGATGGCGGCGTCCCGAATCACGTCGGGCACTATGATCTACAGTCGGGAGTTGTCTCGTTGCCTCCTGCTGCGCTCCAGCCTGGTGGGGCGGTGCCAGGTGATGATCTGAGGGCAGTGCTTCAGGTCCAGGAGATGACCATTCGGTTCGGGCATTCCACCTATACCGTTCCGACGCTGCCCGGGGCAGGTGCGCCGGTGGCTCCGCAGCCCGTCAGCCAGGATATGCTTGAGAATCTTCAGGCAACACTCAACGGCTCTCAGGTGCTGGCCGAAGAGGTAAAGCGGGCGGCGACAACGCCCGATACAAGCCGAAATGCGTCAGGGATGCTGTTGGAGAACTTTGGCTTTGTTCGAGCGGGCGTCTCTGCTGGCGGAACTTACGACGGCGGGAGGCACACCTTGAATCTTCCCCCGGCGGGCCTTCAGACGAGCACGGTGGCTGATCCCAATGGCCGGTTTGATCCGGATGATCTGACATTCGTGATCGGGCATGAAGTGCAGCATGCCTTCAATCACCCAGCGAAAAATCAAGCGACGGCTTTATTTATCCGCCAGGTTGGACAGATTGCCGCATCGCCGGCGATAGTTCACGATTACACGCCCACGGTACGGAACTACGTTCAGGCTGGCCGTAACGACGAGGCGAAAGCTGAAATTGCAGGCTGGAATGCTCTGCTGAGTCGTCAGGAACGATTGAATCCGGGTATTGCACTCGAAGGCATGCGTTTGTTGCCGAGCCATGCGGGGCGAGGCCGCACCCGGGACTTCGTAGAGCTGGACAACACTACAAACGCGACAGTCCCAAGGTCTGGTCTCGCCTTCAACTCTGACAATACGCTTTCCCAATCGCCGGCTAATATTGCCGCGATGGGGCAGCATTATTTCAATCGCCCGGATGCAAGTGCACCACCTGGGCAGCGCCCCGTGCATCTCGGTGAGAGTGGGAAGACCGACTATATAAATTGCTACGGCACTTGGGCGGTGGAGAAAATAACCGAGGCCGAGAGGGAGCACGTGCAAGGTCATCCTGGCGTCGTTCACAGGCTTACGCTCAACATGGCGAGCATCGGGCTGAAGGAACGTCTGATGGAGCAGGAAGGCATCAATATCACGATCAACAAGTCGGTGCCGCAACCCTATTACGACAGCAGCCAGACGCCGGCGACATCAGGAAACTTCCATCACACCCAGGACGGTAGTGTCGATCCCAGACACGATCATCAGCATGTTCCTGTTGCGCCCGCACAAGGCGATCCACTGGCGGGAGCCGGGCCATCGCTACAACTCCCGAATGATCTGCGCGACTCGACTCACCCGGCGCACGCCATGTATCGGCAGAACCTTGGGGAGGTGTACCGCATGGAAGATGGTCAGCGCATCCAGCATGGGCCTCATAGCGAAAAATTGGCGGCTGCGCTGTTGGTTGCCGCTGAGCGGGGGAAAATGCTGATCACCAACGTGGAAATGGGTCGTGATGGAAACATCGATGGAGTCATGCGTGGCCGTGCGTCCGCGCCGGAACGACGCGTAAGCGTCAATCCAGGCGAGGTACTCGCCGGAACCATGGAGGATTACGCGTGTCAGTGGGCGCAAGCGCGCTCTCCGCACTATGTGAGAAGCGCGACCGCGGACGAGCGCACCCGTGAGCAGCTGCAGGCCTACAATTCGCTGTCGACTGGCGATAGGCGGATTTTCGACACGATCCGAAGCGGAACGCCCCCGCATATCTCGGATGACGTGGTCGCTACGGCACTTTATGCGACCAGGAAGAATGGCATGACCGATGTGTCCAGCATTGGCAGCATCCAGATGATGGGTGACCGGCTGGTGGTACTGGGTACGTGCGCCGGCTACCGAGCCATCACGGACGTATCGCAGAGGCACCCGCCCATGCAAGAGACTGCCGAGAAGGTGCAGGAACTCACTCAGCGACAGGCGCTGACGCAGCAAGACGAGCGCCTGTCGCAGCAGCAAGTGTCAGACGCCTCGATTCGAGGACTTTAACTTGCCTGAGCGGCGCGACGGGGGACGCCTCTGTCGCCGCTCGTAGATGACGGAGTGGGGGCAACGACACGCCAGGGCGTTTGGGGCTGATGAGGACCGCAAGTGAGTGCAGATCCTGGATCCTAGCTGCTGCGCCCACCCCGTGGCTTGTTATGGCACAACGGATAACTGGAACACGACCGGAACGCCCCGTGCGGCCCATTCCGCTCGACAAACACCCCCACCTTGCACACCGGGCAGCGCTCCTCCTTGATCGCCACACCCGACACGCTCGTAACTTCCATCACGCCATCCTCCACCAACTCATCCAGGAACGGCGAGCGCTTGCCCTGCAGCGTGAACATCACAACACTCCGCCGCGCACGCGTCAGCGCCACATAGAACAGCCGTCGTTCTTCGCCCAGCGGGAAGGTATCGCCTTCGGGCATCGCCAGCGAAAGCACCGGGTCGTCTGCGCGCAGGCTGGGGAATCCACGGTTCACCATTCCCGGCAGAATCACGTAGTCGGCTTCGCGCCCCTTTGAACGGTGCGCGGTCAGGAATTCGACGTCCATCGTGCTGCCAAACGCCGTCTTCCAATCCGCCGGCAGTGCGCTGCGCTCATTCCGGTAGCGGCCCAGAATGAACACCGTCACGCGCCCGCTGCGGCCGCGAGGCACCGCGCCGGACAGCAGTTGCTGGTGCAGCGTCGCCAGATACTGGTGAACGCCATCCTGCACTTCTTCGCGCCGGGTCATCTGGAATGCCTGCAGCACCGGTCCAACAGGCGCCGTCGCAGAACGAACCGCCTTGGCGATCTGCGCCGGGTTGCGGCTGATGAAGCGGCTGGAGATATCGCACAGCTCCTGTGGGCAGCGGAAGGTCTGCTCCAGTTTCAGTACCTGGCCGTGCCCCATCCATTCGCGGAAGCCGGTCATTACGGAAACATCGGCACCGGCGAACCGGTTGATCGACTGCCAGTCGTCGCCCACCGCAAACAGATAACGGCCCGGGCGGCTGACCAGGGCGCGGCACAGGCGGGCGCGGGCGCGCGAGGCGTCCTGGAATTCGTCGGCCATCACCAGTTCGTAGGGCGATTCATAATGGCCCTGTTCCAGCAGTCCGGCGGCCATGTTCAACATGTCCTCGAAATCGATGCTGCGTTCGTCGGCCAGCGCGTCATCCCACGCCTGGAACACGGGCCCGGCGATTTCCAGGAAGCGCCGGTAGCGTTCCTTGAACTGGTCTTCGGGCATCTGTCGCAGGCGCTCGGCCATGTCTTCCAGGCTCAGGCAGTTGCTCTTGGCATGGGCAATGAAGGTGCGCATCAAACCGATCAGATCGGCATCGGGCATGGGCTTGGCGCCGGCGTCGGGCAGTTCGCGGTCCGGGTTCGGGTCCAGTTCGATGCGCGATTCGCCCAGCCGTTCCGACAGATGGTGCAGGGCTTCGCCACTGCGCAGCCCGAACGAAGTCGTCTCGACCAGCGCAGTCCCGCGTGCGGCATGCTGCTCACGCTTCCAGCGCACGCCCTCGGCATAGTGGGCGAACTGCGGCGGCGGTTGGCCGTCGGCATCCAGCGCGAAGTGCTCGTGATAGAGCTCGGCATCCGGGTAATAGAAGTCTGGTCGATACTGGCGATGGGTATCGGTAGCAGTATCGAATTCGTAGCGCCGCTCGTAGTCGTAGGCCACGCCGTTGTAGAACAGCCAATCGGCAATCACGCACTCTTCCAGACTCTTCACCCGCTCGCCCTGCAGGGTGCGGATGTAGGGCGTGCCATCGCGATCGTAGCCATCGGCCAGCATCTGCGCGCCCAGCGGCGGAAGGTCGCGGCCGAATACCAGCCGGAACATGTCCCACTGGGTACGGAAGTGGGTCGAGCGGTCCTTCAGGTCGTCCACCAGTTCGGCCAGTTTGTTGAAGCCCAGCGTTGCATCGATGGCCCATTCGGGAACATCGGGCTTGCGCCCGGTCGCCTTGGCGATGATCGACAGGCCCAGTGCGTGGAAGGTGCGCGCCTCCACCACGGTATCGCCCATGCCCAGCCGCTCGAACGACCGCTGCGCGCGCGCTTCCAGTTCCTTGGCCGCATCCTTGTTGAAGGCCAGCATTACGATGCGGTCGGGCGCCACAAAACCACGGTCGATGGCATAAGCGGCCTTGGCCACCATCGTCGAGGTCTTGCCGGAACCAGCCGAAGCGACGACCTGCACGCAGTTGTCGAAGCAGATGACCGCGCGGGCCTGTTCCTCGGTCAGCGGTTTGCTCTCGACCCGGCCCAGGAAGTCCTTGGCCAGCACCAGCTCGCGCGTTGTCATGGTTGCGTTGGCCTCGGCCCAGACGGATGGCCAATCCAGTTCCCAGTCGTGCAGGGCGTCCATCGCGGCACGGTGGCTGTGCGAATGCAGGTCATCGTGCACGGCATCATCGAGGAACAGTCGCCGCAGCTCGGCAGGCGACAGGGGCAGGGCGGGGCGCTCGGCCAGCAGCGTCTGCTGCTGCTCGTGCGTGATCCAGCGGCGGCCGGCGCTGCTTCGGTCGGTCAGCGCATCTGCCTCGGCCAGCCAGGCCTGGATCTGCGCCAGGGTGTCTGCAAAGAGCGCCTTGCGCCCACGCGTGGTGCGTACAAAGAGCACCTGCTGGACAGCGGCCGACAACCGGGAGGCCTCGCGGTTGGGCAGGCCATCGACGGACAGCATTTCGCCGTCCTCGGTCTGCAGCGCAACCCTGGCCCAGAACAGGCCGGGAAGCACGCGTACCCGCTGGTCGCCGTCCAGGTGTTGTCGGTACTGCCGACCCTCGATCAGAAGCGCGACGTGCTCGCCTTCCAGCCGCAGTCGCCAGTCCGGTGAGCGGGTCACGCGTTGGCCCCAGCCCGAGGGGCGCCATTCCATAGACATCCAGATACTGCCTTGCGTACGTCACTGGGCGTGAAGCGCCCTTACAGCCCCATGATAAGGGGGCTTGATGAGGCGTGTGACTGTTGCCGTGCGGTCAAAGTGAGTTAGGCTGTCGCCAGGCCGTAGCGGATGGCTGCGACCCCTCCATGGATGGGAACCCGGGAAGGAATCCAATGCCTGCAGGACTGTTTTCCACCGCTGGTCGCACCTGTGTTGTGGCCATTGCACTGTGTGCCGCAGCACTGCCCGCATTGGCGCAATCGTCGGGCCCGGCACTGTTCTGCAGCTTCGGGATGGATGAGGCGGACGGTGCATGGACTGTGTCCCGGCAGGTAGACGGAGCGACGGGCGCTACGGCATCGCGGGATACCTACCAGTGGACGTCAAACAGCACGCCATTCGGCACTGGCATGACCAGCACCTGGAGCCTGAGTTACTACTGGCCCGTGGACGCGACGCGCCAGAAGGTCGTTCCCGAGGCTGAGGTCGTGGTGGTCATGAATTTCCGTTTTGACGCCAAGGAAATCGGCCAGCAGCTGAAAGATCCCAAACACACCTGGATACACCTGTATCGGTCGGAAGATCCGAGCAAGCAGTTTTCGGTGTACTCCACCAGCCTGACAACCAATATGGACTGGAATCGCTTCCGCGACGGCAACCTTGGCGGAAGGGCTTTCCTGTCTCTGGATACGCTGCTGGCTTACGGTACGGGCCTGGAAAAACTGGTGTGGAACATCCGCGGTGCGCCAGACGCGGTGGGTGTGACGGAAAGCTACTTCAAGGGTGTGCTGCCCATCGCGACGATGCGCGGCAAGCTGGCGAAGATTCCCAAGCTGCGTGCTGAGCTGGACCGGAAAGCGGGGAAATTCCGCAGCGAATGCAATCCGCCGATTGCAGTTTCAGAATAGCGCTGCATTGAAGCAGGGCACGCCATCGGCCCCGCGGTGGCACTGTGCCACCGTGGGCCTGCCTGCCATCAGGCGTTCACATCCACCACGATCCGCCCGCGCACCTTGCCCGGGATGATCTGCTCGTACACATCCAGCACTTCAGCCAGCCCGATCAACTGCACCGTGCTTTCCAGCTTCTGCGGGTCCAGATCGGTGGCCAGGCGGTCCCATGCACGCTGGCGTACGTCCTGCGGTGCGTTCACCGAATCCACGCCGGCCAGGGTGACGTTGCGCAGGATGAACGGTAGCACCGAGCCGTGCAGCGCATCGCTCTGTGCCAGGCCGCAGGCGGCCACCGCGCCGCGGTACTTCGTTTCGGCAAGCGCGTTGACCAGGGTCGGGCCGCCGGCCACGTCCACCACGCCTGCCCAGCGCTCGGCGCTGATCGGCTTCTTGCGCGGCTCGGACAGCTGCGCGCGGTCGATGATCTCCGCCGCGCCCAGGCTGTGCAGGTACTCGGCATGTTCGGGGCGGCCGGTGGCGGCCACCACGCGATAGCCCAGCTTGGAAAGGATGGAGACGGCAATCGAGCCTACGCCGCCATTGGCGCCGGTCACCAGCACATCGCCTTTCTCCGGTGTCACGCCCGCATCTTCCAGTGCCAGCACGGACAGCATGGCGGTATAGCCAGCGGTGCCGATGGCCATGGCATCGCGGGTAGTCAGGTTGCCGGGAATCTTGTTCAGCCACTCGCCGCGCACGCGGGCGCGCTGGGCCAGGCCGCCGTGGTGGCCCATGCTCAGATCCCAGCCATTGAGCACCACGCGATCACCGGCCTTGAAATCGGCATTGCTGGATTCCAGCACCACGCCTGCCAGGTCGATACCGGGAATCAGCGGGAATTTCTGGATGACCGGGCGGCTGTTGGTCAGCGCCAGCGCGTCCTTGTAATTCAGGGTCGAATAATCGACCTGCACCAGCACATCGCCGTCCATCAGGTCGGCCTCATCAAAATCGACCAGTTCAGTAACGACGCGGTCGTCGGTCTTGCTGGAAAGTAGTGCCTTGAATGTCATCGCGGGCCTCACGGTCAATGGATGCGCCCATGCTAGGCTCGCACCGTTATTGCAACAAGAACGATGGTTTTTCGTAGGTACTATGGTTTTCCGGAGTATTCATGCGTAGTAAGCGTTGGGACAACAAAAGTGGATGCGCCGTGGAAGTCACCCTCTCGGTGATGGGCGGCGTGTGGAAGCCGATCATTCTGTTCCACTTGATCAAGGGCAGGCGCCGGTTCATGGAACTGACGCGGCGTGTGCCCAACGCCACCCAATCGATGTTGACCAGCCAGCTGCGCGAGCTGGAGGCTGATGGCGTGGTGATCCGCCATGTCTATCCGGAAGTGCCGCCGAAGGTGGAGTACGAACTGTCCGAGTTCGGCCACACGCTGGTGCCGGTGCTGCTGGCCATGCGCGAGTGGGGCGAAACGTATCGCGGCTACCAGCGCGAGGGCAGCGGCAGCTGACCAAGCGCGATGGTGCGCATGGATTCACGAAGCCCGCGTTGCACGGGCTGCACAGCCGGGGGTAGGCTGGCCGCAACCCCCCAGGATCGCGTGGGCCATGGATAATTTTGGCAAAGGAATGGCCGCCGTTTTCACCGTTGCCGTGTTGCTCGGACCGGTAGCCTGCGCTGCGCCACCAGACGCACAACAGGAGAAGGCAGTGCAGGACGCAACCGAGTTGCAGATTCGCCAGGCCCAGGACGGTGCCGCCGCTATCGCGGATGAAGCTGCTTCCCTGGACAATCGGTCAATCAAGCCGTTCGCCGGGTATGCCGAGCTGTCGCCCGGCCCCGTGCTTACTGAAGCGCAGATGCTGGAGAAGATCCTTGCGCTGGCCAGTGCCTACCGAGCAGCAGGCGATTCGGAGCCGGAGCGCCTGGAGAAAATCCTTGGGCTGAAGCTGCCGCCAGATGTGCGCAACCAACGCTGGGGAGCTGCCGGGCGCATCGGCGAGGGCCGCTACAGTTGGGCGGCCTGGAAGCTGGACCGGCAACGACCCGGTCTTTTCATCGAGCTGACGATGAGCCCGCAGGCCTGTCTGTCTTACACGCCGCTCAGTCGTCAGCTGGGGGAAGACGGTTTTGCCGCAGTCGTTCCTACCTTCGGCTATGACCAGCGGATCACCTTCCACAGACGAGTGGCGCCATCGGTCAGTCTGTTTGTTGTCGTAAGGCCTGATCGCCGGGATGATCCGACCTGCTTCACCACGGTAACGTTCCAGCTGGGGCGCAACGATGATTGATCCCCGTGTCGAACGCATGCTGCAGGAGACCGGGCGCCAGTCGGCGCTTCCCAAATGGGCGGCCGACAACTTGCGCGAGGCGGTCACATCGTCGCCCGTGCTGGCGGACCTGATGCGCGAGGCCGTCGAGCGCGGCGATCTGAAACACATCACTGTGGCGAGCACGCCCAATGAAGGTGGGCACTTCAACCCGGGCACCCGATCCATCAGCATCAATTCCAACATCTTCCTGCAGGCCGACCCCGTGGCGCGGATTGATCTCATCACTGGGGTGCTGGGTCATGAAACAGGTCATGCCCTGATGGCCAGGTCCAGTGAGTTCAGTACGGCCGCCTTTGCGTCCTACGTGGAATCATCTCTGAACAGAGGCGCTGCCTCGGGGGCATCCACTGCCGA
Organism: Stenotrophomonas sp.; assembly: GCF_032056425.1. Lineage (GTDB taxonomy): Bacteria > Pseudomonadota > Gammaproteobacteria > Xanthomonadales > Xanthomonadaceae > Stenotrophomonas. Next base: position 56,309 of record NZ_DAMBCN010000013.1, on the reverse strand, counting down.
TATCACCGAGCACACCCGCAACTTCGTCAAAGCGTTTCGTCAGAACGAAGCCTTTGCCGAGCTGGTGTCGATGAACGCAGTTGCCAGCCGCGTCAAGCACGAGGATGCGGACATTGACGGGGAAATGTTGATGCGGCGGCTCGAGGGTACATCGCGTTGCTTCGCCAATGGCCGCGCTGCTCCCGGTATCCACCTTGACCCCAATGGCATGCAGCGAACCGGGGGCAACATCGATAGCCCTGCCGTCAACGCCGTGGCGGTCTGTCATTTTGATCCGCCGAGTTCCGGGCTGGGCCACTCAGGCACCTCGGACTACAATAACTTCTACCTTTCCTCCGCCGTCTCCATCGCGGCGCAGGTGTCGGCACGGGTAGCCAGGGAATCCGGCGGGACGGTGCCCCATATTGGCTTGAACGTTGCCGAACTGAAGGGCAACCTCATCCAGATACAGGCAAACGGTGTTCAGCTGGGAGGGCAGGGTAATACGTTCCCGCTCACTGATACGTCCCATGGCGAACTGCATCCGTACAGCATCAGGCAGATCGGCCCGACCATCAGGGCGCAGCCCGATGTGCTTCCGCCCTCGGCGGTGCGCGACGCCCCGGTGCTGGCCGATAATCCGGCGCACCCCGATCATTCCACCTACGCCAGAATCCATGATTGGGTGCAGGGGACGGGTACTTGGTCCGCCGAGGAGTCCCGCAACGTCAGCGCTTCTCTGTACCGGCAGCAGGTCGGCGATCCGCTGATAAAGCGCGTGGACCAGGTAACCGGTGCGCTGCGCGGCGATGGCGCCCAGGCCGTCTTTGCCGTGCACGCGCCGTTCGGAGACGCTGGGCCGCATTTCCACGCACGCGTGGACGGTCGTCTGGCAGCCCAGGAGCCTGCGCAGCAGAGCCTGGAGCAGGCGGAAGGGATTCGCCAGACCCGATCCCTGCAGCAGACCCAAGAGCGGACACAGCGGCAGACGGAGATGCAGACACACGCGCAGTCGATGCGGGGCCTGTGACGGGGGCTGCAGGACTGCGGGTCTGTCGCGGTTCGCACGTGGGGAGCGGTTCTGATGTCTCCAACGTCGTTATCGGCTATGCAATAGCGGACGATTGAGCTCTCCGCCGCGTGCGTTTCGTCACGGCTTCAGCAGCCGAAACGGCCCGGTTGTCGCAGGGTGCACACGTTGCCGTTTCTGCCTCTTTTCAGGCCTGGACGGCGCGCGAATGATGGCCCCGGCCAAGGCACTCGCCCTGGCCGGGATTGGCGTCCCGAACTTACGAAGTACATGGCGTCGGGTTTGCACCGCACGGTGCGGCCCCGACAATGCACCGCTTGCCAGTCCATGGTGGACGGTGCGTGGGGATCTTCCGATCCGCCGGCTTCTCGTACTTCGTATCCGGCACGCCAACCCGCACCGTCCGCCACTGCTGGGTAACGCCACGCGCGATCTGCCCAATGCCATCGCCGAACAGCTGGAAGACGCGCTCTGCGATTCCGCCGACAGCGTCGAGCTGTCTGCGTTCTTCGCGCACCTGAAAGCCCACGGCAGGAACCTGCGTGCCGACGGTGAACCGTGGGTCGAACACCGTCTAAGCGCCCCCGCGCGCTCGACCTGGCCATTGCCACACGCTGCGCGTCGGGCATTACCGCATTGACCGCCGTGCTGCATGCCGCCCATTTGGCGCGGGAAAGTGATGATCCGACGGGCCGCCCGTCAGCGGCGGTGGTCGATGGGTTGTTCGATGCCTGCGAGGCATCGTCGCTGCAGGTGGAACGGTGTCTTGTTCCGTGACAGGCCAGAGGCGGCGGCTTGCCCGGTAGGTGCCCACCTTGGTGGGCACGAGGGATAGGCGAAGAGCAATGCCCACCAAGGTGGGCATCTACCAAGCCGGGGCCACGCAGGGCGGCGCGCTGCCCGGTAGGTGCCCACCTTGG
>NZ_DAMBCN010000013.1:0-54280 GCF_032056425.1 Stenotrophomonas sp. | reverse complement strand
CTACCAAGCCGGGGCCACGCAGGGCGGCGCGCTGCCCGGTAGGTGCCCACCTTGGCGGGCACCAGGGATAGGCGAAGAGCAATGCCCACCAAGGTGGGCATCTACCAAGCCAGGGTCGCGCAGGGCGGCGCGCTGCCCGGTAGGTGCCCACCGTGGTGGGCACGAGCGCTAGGCAAAGAGCAATGCCCACCAAGGTGGGCATCTACCAAGCCGGGGCCACGCAGGGCGGCGCGCTGCCCGGTAGGTGCCCACCTTGGTGGGCACGAGGGATAGGCGAAGAGCAATGCCCACCAAGGTGGGCATCTACCAAGCCAGGGCCACGCAGGGCGGCGCGCTGCCCGGTAGGTGCCCACCGTGGTGGGCACGAGTTATCTACCGTGCGCTACCATGCGCCGCTTCGGTCATCACCTGGGCCAGCTGCTTCAGTGAATATGGCTTGCGCAGCAGGGTGAAGCCATGCCCCGGGTCGCGTGCCAGCAGTTCGCTGTAGCCGCTGGTCAGGATGATCGGCAGCTTCGGGAACTGCGTGCGGATTGTGCGTGCCAGCTCCAGGCCGTTGGTGCCGGGCATCACCACGTCGGTGAAGACCAGCTGGAAGCGCGTGGCGTCATGCTCCAGCTCGGCCATGGCCTCTGCGGCATTGCGCGCCAGTACCACGCCATAGTCCAGCTCGCGCAGCGCGCCCACGGCGAAGTCGGCCACGTCCACGTTGTCTTCCACCACCAGCACGCACAGCCCGCCGCCACTGGCCAGGCCGGGGTGCGGGGCAGGGCGCGGCATGCTGTCGGTGCATTGGGTCAGCGGCAGGTACAGGGTGAAGCAGGTGCCCGCCCCCGGCCGGCTCTGCACATCCACTTCGCCTTCCGATTGCTTCACGAAGCCGAATACCTGGCTCAGCCCCAGGCCGGTGCCGGCGCCCACGCCTTTGGTGGTGAAGAAAGGTTCGAAGATGCGCTCGAGCACCGACGGGTCGATTCCGCTGCCGGAATCGGTCACGCTGATGGCAGCAAAGTCGCCCTTCAATGGAATTGACTGGCGCACCGACGGTACGGTGCTGACCCGTTGTACCGCCAGCGTCACCTGGCCGTGGCCCTCGATCGCATCGCGCGCGTTCACCGCGATGTTGATCAACGCGGTATCCAGTTGGTTGCGATCCAGCAGCACCGGCAGCGGCACGTCGGGCAGCTTCAGTTCCACATCAATGCGCGCGCCCACCACGGTGGTGATGATGTCCGCCAGCGCCTGCACGCTCTCGCACAGGTCGAACACCTCCGGCGACAAACTCTGCCGCCGCGAGAACGCCAGCAGCTGGGCGGTCAATTTGGTCGCACGCTCGGCCGCCGATTCGATCGCCTGGGCGTAGCGCCGGCGCGGGTCATCACTGGGCCAGCCATACAGCAGCATGTCCACCGAACCGGTGATCACCTGCAGCAGATTGTTGAAGTCGTGCGCCACGCCGCCGGTCAATTGGCCCATGGCTTCCAGTTTCTGTGCCTGGCGCAGCTGCTCGCGTGCGCGCACCAGCTCCAGGTGCGCCTCGCGTGCTTCCTGGGTAATGGCGGCCACCTGGCGGCTGTGCAGGTCGCGCTCGATCACCCGTTCGGTCTGCTCGCTCACCACGCACAGCAGGCCGGCGATCTCGCCGTTGCCCAGCCGCAGCGGCGAATAGGAGAAGGTCCACCAGGTTTCCTTCATCGCGCCGTCGCGGTCCATCATCAGGCGCAGGTTCTGGAAGCTGCGCGCGGTGCCGGCGAAGGCATCGTCGATGGCCTGGCAGACGTCGGCCCAGACATCGGCCCACACCACGTCCAGGCGTGCACCCATGGCGCCGTGCAGTTTGCCGCCCAGCAGTGGCAGATAGGCGTCGTTGAAGAAGAACGCCTTGTCCTGCGGGCCCCAGGCGATCCACATCGGCTCGGGTGAATCGAACACCATGGCCAGCACGGTGCGCAGCTCGGCCGGCATCTGCGCGGCCTGCGCGGTCTGTGCCCAGTCACTGTCCTGCAGCAGACGGTACGCCAGCTGCTCGGGGGCAGAGACCGGAAGGGAAAAGGCGTGCATGGCCGCTCAGGGCAGGAAGGTGGCACAGCGTACCCGACGGCGTGTGTGCAGGCTCTACACGCCGCCGGGTGGTCAGCCGCGCATCAGAAGCTGTAGGCCGCCTGCAGGTAGACCCGGCGCGGTTCGCCGGGGAAGTGCCCGTTGCGCTCGATGAAGCCGCTGGCCGCATACACCTTGTCAAACAGGTTCTTGACGTTGGCCTGGAACTGCCACTGCTGCCAGGTGGTCTTCCAGCTCATGTCGAACACGGTGTACGGCTTCACCCGCTGGCCGTCCAGGCTGACACGCTCGTCCACGTAATCGGCACCGAAGCCGATGGCCGAATGCAGGGCGGGCAGGTCGTAGCGGGTCCACAGCCCCAGCTTGTTGCGCGGTGCGTTGGCGAAGCGATCGCCAGAGGCATTGGTGATGCCGCTCGGGCCGGCATCCTTCACCCGCGCATCGTTGTAGGCGTAGGTCAGGTTCAGTACCCAGCGTTCGGTCACGTCGGCCAGCAGGTCCATCTCCATGCCGGTGCTGCGCACCAGGCCCAGTGCGGCCAGCTGGTTCACCCCGCCCACCACCTCTCCGGTGGCCTGCACGATGTTGCTGCGATCGATGCGGTAGGCGGCCAGGTTCAGGGTGACCCGCTCGGCCAGCAGCGACTTCATGCCCACTTCCCACTGCTTGCTGCGCTCGGCATCGAACGGGCCGCCGGCGGCGGGGTTCTGGTTCGCCGCGCTCTGCGGCACGAAACCGCTGGCCACGTTGGCGTACAGGTTCAGGCCATCGCGCACGATGAAGGTGCTGCCCAGCCGCCAGCTGATGTCGTTGCCATCCACGCTGCTGTGGGCGATGCGGTCTTCGTCCTTGAAGCCATCCCAGCGCAGGCCGGCCAGCACGTGCCAGCGCGGGGTCAGGGTCAGCTCGTCCTGCAGGTACCCACCGTAGCGCTGGCTGCGGGTGGACGTGCTGCGCCAGGGCAGGGTGGCCAGGTTGTAGTCATGCCACGTGCTGGCGCCGTACACCGGGTTGAACAGGTCGATGCCCTGCACCGGACCGGCGCCGCGGGCCAGGTCGGCGCTGTTGGCGGTCTGCGCGGTGAAGTCCGCATCGGTCTGGTACACATCGGCACCGAACAGCACCTTGTGTTCGATGCTGCCGGTTCGGGTGCGCCACACGGCGTTCGCATTGGCGGTGACCGCGTCGTTGTCGCGGATCTGGTTGCGCAGCTGGCGGGTCATCCACTCGGCCACGCCGTCGCCATCACGGTCGATCAGCCCCATCGGCTCGTGGTACATCTGGTGTTCGCTGTTCTTGAACCAGCGCGCCGCCACGTCCACGTCCAGTGCGTCGGTGGGCGCAAAGCGGTACTGCGCCAGCGCCACCTTGGCGCGCATGTCCAGGAAATCGCTGGTCTCATTGTGGTTCCAGCGGCGGTCGGTCAGGAAGCTGCCGTTGTCGTCCACCGGCACGCCGCGCAGGCGGTTGCCGCCCAGGTTCTGGGTGATGTCGGTGAACTGCAGGACCAGCTCGCCGGTATCGCCCACGTCGAAGGCCAGCGAGGCATCGCCGATCACGCTTTCACTGTCGGTGTTCCAGCGCACGCCCGATTCGCTGTCGCCATACAGGCCCGCGCGGTAGCGCACGCTGCCGCTGCGGTTCAACGGGCCGGTGCCTTCGATCGAGGCGGCGCGGAAATCCTCGTTGCCCACCTGCAGTTCGATGCGGCGCTCGGCGGTGGCCCTGGGCTTGCGGGTCACGTAGTTGATCACGCCGCCGGCATCGCCGCCGCCGTACAGCGCGCCGGCCGGGCCCTTCAGCACTTCCACCCGTTCGATGTTGAACAGCTGCGGCACCGAAAAACCGGCATAAGGATCGCCGCGCAGGCCGTCGTACAGCACGTTCTCCTGACGGAAGCCGCGCAGGGTGACGCCGGCATAGCTGAAGAAGCTGATGCCGCTGATGCTGCGATAGAGATCGGTCACCTGGCGCGCGGCCTGGTCGTCGATCAGTTCGCGCGGCAGCACCTGGATCGACTGTGGCACCAGCGTCAGGGGCGTGTCAGTGCGGGTGCCGACGGCGGCGTCGTCCACCCGGTACAGGGTCTGTGCGCGGCCACGCACTTCCACTTTGTCCAGGTCCTGCACGCCGGCGGGCGGGCTCTCGGCGGCGTAGGTGGCGTATGCGGCAATAGCCAAGGGCAGGGCGAGCGCGGCGCACAGGGCGCGGCGGCGGGGCAATCTCACGGGCATGGGCAGTGTGGGGGTGGCTGCAAATGAGAAATATTAGCATTTGCAACACTTCGACACGCATCCCCGTTCGGGCAATGCCGTTTCGTTTCAGAGACGCAGGGTCAGTACCGTGCCCGAATCGCTGTCGCTGGCCACCGACAGGGTGCCGCCATGGGCCTTGGCGATCTGCGAGGCGATATACAGCCCAAGTCCCAGGCCGGAATCCAGGCGCTTTTCCTGCGGGCGCGAGAACGGCTCGAACAATGCTGCCAGATGCGCCTGGGGGATCACCCCGGCGTTGGCCACTTCAATGCGCAGGCCGTCACCTTCGCCGCGGCCGGTCACCCGTATGGGTTCCCCGGCGGTGCCATGCACGGCGGCGTTGATGACCAGGTTGGCCAGCAACTGGCACAGGCGCGCCCCGTCGCAGCGGAACACCGGCGGCAACTGCAGATCCAGCTCGCAACGGCGCTGCGGATAGGCGCGCATGGCCTCGCGGCAGGCCACGGCCAGCACCCCGGACAGGTCCGACCAGTCTTCCAGCTTCAGGGCAATGCCGGTGCCCAGGCGGCCCCGGGCGAAATCGAGGGTCACATCGATCAGCTCGGCGATGCGGTCGGTACTGCCGTTGATGTGCTCCAGCACCTTCTGCTGCGCCACGCTCAGCGTGCCCAGCGAAAGCAGGTCGGCGCCGGCGCGGATGGCCTGCACGGGGTTGCGCAGATCGTGGGCCAGTACCGCGATGAACTCCTCGCGCTCCTTGCCCACGCGCAGCAGTTCGGCGTTGTTGTGCTCGGATTCGGCCAACCGTACGTCGCGCGTGTTGCCATCGCCCTTCAGGCCATCGATCAGTTCCGCATCGGCGTCGTGGCCGTGCACCGCATCGATCTGCGCGGCTACCAGCCGTGCCAGCATCGTCAGGGTCGCCACATGGCTCTCGTCCACCGGCCGCGGCAGCGGATCGAGCGTGCAGAGGGTGCCGAAGATGCTGCCGTCGGCCAGGGTGATCGGCACGGAGATATAGCTCCGGAAACCATACAGGCCGGGTACCGGGCTGTGCTGGAAATCCGGGTGGGCCTGCGCGTCGGCAAACCAGACCGGGCACTGCTGCGCCTTCACGTCCTTGCAGAAGGTCTTGTTGATGTCCAGCACCATGCCGTTGCTGATGCCCAGGCCGGCGCGGTCGACACTCTGTACGGCCCGCCAGTGTGCATCGGTTATCTCGCCCACCAGGGCAACGCGCATGCCGGTCAACTGGCAGGCGAGGTCCAGCGATGGGCGGAAGTCGATTCGTGTGGGCATCGCAGGCAGTCCGGCAAGCGCGTCTGGGCGTTGGCAGTATAGCGACGCGCGGCGCTCCAGCGGTTCACTCGGCCACGTGGATATCCAGCAGCGGACGGCTGTGGCCGGTGAAGAGCTGATCCGGATCCATCGGCCGGGCCAGGGCAAATCCTTGGATCTCATCGCAGCCCAGTGCGCGCAGGCGGCTGACCTGGTCGGCGCTCTCGGCGCCTTCGGCCACCACGGTGTAGCCCAGGCGATGGGCCAGGCCAATGATCGCTTCCACTTTCACACTGGAGCGATTGTCCAGGCACAGCCGATCGATCAGCGATTTGTCCAGCTTCAGGGTGCTGATCGGCAGTTCGGTCAGGTAGCCGAAGTTGCTGTAGCCGCTGCCGAAGTCGTCCACGGCCACGCGGATGCCCGCATCAGCCATCCGCTTCAGTTGCACGCCCTGCTGCGAATCGGCGCGCAGCCACTGGCTCTCGGTGATTTCCACCTCCACCCGGGTGCAGGCCAGGCCGCGCCGGTCGATTCCGGCGATCAAGCGCTCGGCCGCGCCTTCGCGGGCCATGTCCCGTGCCGAGTAGTTGATCGACAGGTTCAGCGGCAGGCCGTCAGCGTGCCAGCGCGCCAGCTGGTCCAGCGCACGGTCCACCACCCAGTCGGTGATGCCGTGCATCAATGCGGTGCGTTCGAACACCGGAATGAACTCGGCCGGGCTGACGGGGCCCAGCTGCGGGTGGTTCCAGCGGATCAGCACCTCGGCGGCGACCGCCCGCAGATCGCTGGCGCGGAAGCGTGGCTGGTAGACCAGGTGGAATTCGTCCTGCTGCAGCGCCGTGCGGCCATCGGTGGCCAGGCGGTAGCCGCGGCGGGTACTGGCATCGCGGCCCTGCGAATACCAGCGGAACGGCGCGCGGGCCGATACCGCGGCGCTCAGCCCCACCAGCAGGCGGCGTATCACTTCGCCGGCGCTGTGCTCGCCGAGCGTGAGCTCGCACACGCCCGCGTGGAAGCCCGGTGACATCGGCACTTCGGCGGCCATCATCGGCCGGGTGACCCGAGCCTGCAGCTCGGCCAGCAGGGCTTCCACCGCGCTGGCCTGCTCCAGTTCCAGCACGAACGCAAAGCGGGCCACGCCCACGTGGTAGACCTGGGCTACGCCCTCCAGCGCCACTTTCAGGCGCACGCCGGTGCGCCGTATCAGCGTTTCCAGCGGGGCCATCCCCAGCACCTGTCCCGCCTCCGTGGAAACGGCGGTATCAAACACGTCCACCAGCACCGCATGCATGAAGGCGCCTGGCTCGCGTTCGGCCAGTGCGTCGTGGTCCAGCATGAACTGCTGGCGATCCGGCAGGCCGCTCACCGGGTCGCTGCGGCCACTCATCGCGCGCAGCTCCAATTCGTTCATGGCTGCACGCGCCAGCGTCTCCAGCTGCCGCCGCTCGGCGTCCGACAGGGTGCGCGGGCTATCATCCATCACACAGAACGCGCCGATGGCCACGCCGTTGCGCGCCACCAGAGGCGCCCCGGCGTAGAAACGCAGGTGCGGTTCGCCCGCCACCAGCGGATTGCTGGCATGCCGCGGGTGCTGCAGCAGGTCGTCTATCACCAGCGTTTCCGGTGAACCAATCGTGCTGGCGCAGATGGAATCGCGGATATGGGTCTGCGACACCGCCAGGCCGCGGCGTGAGACCAGCCGCTGGCGGTCGATCTGCAGCAGCGAGACGAACGCCACGGGTACGTTGAACGTGTGGGTGGCCAGCTCGGTCAGGCTGTCCAGGGAAGCGCCACTGATCTCGCCCAGCGCATTGAGGCCGGCGAGGGTGGACATTCGTTCTTCATCACGGCTGGCGGGCATGTACGGGAAATCGTTACGGCAGTGGGGGCGCGATACACCGCCAGCATGCCGCAGGCGGCGCGAAGGAGGTGTCGCCTCGGGTGATTCAGGGCAGTGCCTGTGCCCTGCCCACTGAATGCTTCAGTTGGGCAGGGCGGGGCAGGGCAGCGACTCAGGCCGCGTGCGGCAACGCCACGCGATGCGCGCCGGAGGGAGCGATCCGGAACGTCGCGGCAGCCTGGTCCAGCGCGCCGGCCTGGTCGGCCAGGGCACGCGCCGATGCGCTGGCTTCTTCCACCAGTGCGGCATTCTGCTGGGTGGCCTCGTCCATCTGCGCGATAGTCTGGTTCACCTGCTCGATGCCGGATGCCTGTTCGCTGCTGGCCTGGGCGATCTGCTGGATCAGCGTGTCGGTCTGGGCGGCGGCGGCGCGCAGCTGCTCGATGGCCTGTTCGGACTGGCGGGCGATGCCGATGCCGGCCTGCACGCTCTCGCCGGAGGTCTCGATCAGCGCCTTGATGTCCTTGGCCGACGCTGCCGCGCGCTGGGCCAGGGTACGTACCTCGCTGGCCACCACGGCGAAACCGCGCCCCTGTTCCCCGGCGCGTGCCGCTTCCACGGCGGCATTCAGGGCAAGGATGTTGGTCTGGAAGGCGATGCCATCGATCAGGCCCACCATCTCGCCGATGCGCTGCGACGATGCATCGATCTGCTGCATCACCTGCACCACATCCTGCACCGCGCGGGCGGTGCGCTGCACGGCATCGCCGGCGCTGCGCGATGCAGCATTGGCCTGCTGGGCGTGCTCGGCGTTCTGGCGCACGGTGGAGGTCAGTTCTTCCATCGATGCCGCCGTTTCCTCCAGGTTGGCCGCCTGGCTCTCGGTACGGCGCGAGAGATCTGCGTTGCCGGCGGCGATTTCGTCCGAGGCGTTGGCAATCGAGGTCGCCGCCGTCTGGATGCGTTGGACGATGCCCGACAGGTTTTCAGCGGTGCGGTTGGTGTCGCGCTGCATGGCCGCGAACACGCCCTGGTAGTCGCCCTGCAGGCGTCGGCTCAGGTCACCCTCGGCCATCGCGCCCAGCACCACCGACAATGCCTTCAGGCTGCCATCGGCGGTTTCCATCAACTGGTTCAGATCCACGATCATGCGCTGGAAGTCGTGGCGATAGGCACTGGCATCGCCGCGCGCGCTGAAGTCACCGGCGGCGGCCGCCCGTGCCAGGCGCTGGATGTCCTGGTTGATCGCATGCAGGCTGGCCTTGGCCGCATCCATCGATTCATGCAGGATCGCGCGGCTGCCCGGCAGTCGCCGCGCGCTGCGGCGCAGATCGCCCTGGGCGTACTCGTTCAGGACCTCGATCGCGTCCACGATCGCGTCCAGATGCTCGAACACCATGGTGTTCATGCCTTCGGCCAGTTCACCGTACACGCCGGGGAAGTCGGTCGGCATGCGATGGGTGATGTCTTCGGCGGCATGCAGGTCGATCATCTGCCGGGTCTGCTGCGAGAACCGTTGCAGCAGCTGCACCATGCCATCGGTGGCACGCAGCATCTGGCCCACTTCGTCGTCGCCGTCATCCTGGGCGCGCACGCTCAGGTCGCCGCGGGTCACGGCATTGATCGAGGCCTGCACGCGGGCCAATGGGACGGTCAGGCTGCGCGAGATCAGCCACGCGGCCAGGATGCCCAGGGCCAGGCTGGCGACCCCGAACAGGGTCAGCAGGCGCGTGGTGCGCGCCGCCAGTGACTGCATGTCCGCCGCTGCTTCGGCCACCAGCTTCTGCTGCAGGTCGGCAAACTCGGCCAGTGCGGCATTCCACTCCGCGGCGGCCGGCGCCACCTTGTCCAACAGCAGCGCGTCGGCGGCCGCGAAATCGCCGGCACGCATGCGCGCATCCAGCGCGTCCAGCGCGGTCTGCGTGGCCTGCTGGCGCGCGGCCACCTTGTCACGCATCGCCTGCGCAAGCGGGCTGGTGGCTGGGCGTGCAATGAAGTGCTGCCAGATCTGATCGTAGCGCGCGGTCTGCGCCTGCACGGTGGCCAGATCGCGGTCCAGTTCCTGGCCGCGGCGCAGCAGCATATCGCGGCGCAGCAGCAACAGTTCCTTGTTGATGATGAGCATGTCGTACAGCTCGCCCATGCGGGTCACGCGTACGTTCACTGCGTTGTCGAATTGTTGGCGCTGCTTGTAGTTGCTGTGCAGGGCGATCGCCAGGATGGTGGCGATCATCAACAGCAGAATGGAGAAACCAGTGGCGAGGCGGGTGCCTACCTTGAAGCGGCGCAGTGTGTTCAATTTGTGAAGTCCGGTAGTCGTCGTAAGCCCGACTGCCGGGCGTGTCTGCACAGGAGAGAGCCCCGGCAGGCAGTAAGACGATAGCGGCGCTGCACGCCAAAGCTTTAGCGTCCCGGTTCGGATTTTTTTCGAAGGCGCCTGCGGGTCAGGCAATGCAGAGCACAAACACCGCCGACAACGCGAGCATCAGCACGAACACGCGTCGGCTCAGCGCGAGGCAGGCGAGGCCTGCTGCCAATGCCCATGCACCGAGCAGGACACAGGCCAGCAGCCACAGGCCCATGCCCATCAGCGAGCCGGACACCACGCCCGACAGTGCCAGCGCCTTGAACAGGCCTACGCCCAGCGCACTGCCGAGCATTCCTGCCTGCAGGGCGACGGCGTCATGGCGGGCGGGGGCAGGGCGGTGATGCATGGGCTGCACTGTGCAGCAAGCCACATCCACGCCATGTGTTTTTCAAGGGGCGGAACCGTTTCAAGCGGAAAGGGCTCTGACCCCAAGCCCTCCGCTCACGCATCGTCATCCAGCGCATCGCCATCCCAATCGGACAGCGCGTCGTCGGCACCCCGAGCATCGGGGTCCGCAGGCTCCAGCAGCGTGTAATCATCGCGTTGCGGGTCGCGGATACCCAGGCCTACATAGGCAGCCTCCAGCACGGCGGTATGCGCGTGTCGTCGCAGCTGCGCCGGATGGGTCAGCTCGCCCCTCAGCCAGGCCGCCGCCGCCGCCGGTTCCACAAACACCGGCCCATCGGCAGACAGCGGGGCCGGGATCGAAGGATTGCCATCGGTCAGGATCGAGAACGTGTCGCGCATGTCGCCGGCCTCGTCCTGCCAGTGCTCCCACAGTCCCGCCGCCAACAGGGCCAAACCATCCTGGCGCTGGACGAACATTGGCCACGGCGGTCGTCGCTGCCGGTCCCATTTGAAATAGCCCGTCATCGGTACGATGCAGCGCCGCTTGCTCCAGGCGTCGGCAAAAAGGCGGCTGCGCGGGGCGCGCTCCAGCCGCGCGGTCACCGTGGTGTAGGGCGTGGAAGGGTGCTTCGACCAGCGCGGCACCAGGCCCCACTGCATCTCGGCAACGACCGTGGTGGTCTGCGGCCCAGCCGCGCCGGCCGCCCAGACCCAGGCGTGGCCGTCCTTGCCGATGTTGTAGCATGCCTTCGCTGTTGCCAGTGCTGCCGACACGTCGCCGGGTAGCGCAGCAGGAAAGCTGTCCACGCCCACGAAGGCCTGCACGAAACGTCGCATGACCGCCCCGTCGCTGCCTCAGCGCGGCGGATGTGCCTGCAGCACGTCGCGTCCTCGCGGGGTCAGGTCGATGTCGCCGTCCTCGGCCTGCACGGCAAGGTCTGCCGCGACCGCCCAGGTGGCGGCGTCACTGTCCACCTGCTCCGCATCGGCAATGGCCTGCAGAATCTGTCGCTGTGCGCCGGTCAATGTCGCGTGCATGTTCATACGCCGAGCACGCGCGGCTGCCAGTCGGCCACGCGGGCATTGCTCACTGCCTGGTGGCAGCCGCAGTCTTCACAGCGGAACAGGGTGCCGCCCGGTAGGTGCAGCAGATTGCCTTCGGTGGACGAGGTCGTGGCCTGGCAATGGTTGCAGGTCACCGTCAGCGACGTGATGCGCTCGACCCCGCCGGCCATGTTGAAGACGGCCTCGAAGGCGCGAATGGCGAAATGACCGGTGTCCGACATGAGGGGAAGGGGGCAGGGGAAGGTACGTTCATCGTCACACTTTCACCTGTGATGACCCCGTCAGCCCGATGCGGTGGCCAGATCAAATCCAATCGCGTGCACCCAGCCCCTGCAAGCGGCAAGGGCTGGGTGCAGGACCTCAGGCGGCCTTGCGGCGGCGGTCCACCATTACCGAGACACACCACAACAGCAGGCCGCCGATCGCAGTGGCCGCGCCGACGTAGCCGGTGGTCGCCGGGCTGAAACCGGCACTGATGGCCATGCCGCCCAGCCACGGCCCCAGCGCGTTGGCGGTGTTGAAGGCAGCGTGGTTGGATGCGGCAGCCAGGGTCTGCGCTTCGCCGGCCACGTCCATCAACCGCGTCTGCAGCACCGCGGCCAGCGCGCCCATGGTGCCCACGGTGATGATCATCGGGCCGATGGTCCACACCGACTGCGCCGCCACCGGATACAGCAGCAGCATCACAATCGACCAGGCCAGCACCACCGCAGCGGCCTTGAAGTGGAATCTGTCCACCAGCCAGCCACCGGCGATGTTGCCGATGATCGCGCCGATGCCGAACACGCCCACCGCCAGCGGCATCCACGATTCGGCCACGCCGGTCACCTGCACCAGCGTGGGCGCCAGGTAGGTGAACACACAGAACATGCCGGCAAAGCCGACCGCGCCAATGCCCAGCGCCAGCCACACCTGGGTGGTGTTGAACGCCCGAAGCTCGCGCATCGGCGAGGTACGCACCTCGTCCGGGTCGGGCAGCAGGAAGCGGGCGATCATCACCACGGTGGCGATGGCCAGCACGCTGACCAGGGCAAAGGCCGTGCGCCAGCTCACCTGCTGGCCCAGCCAGGTGGTGAGCGGGTTGCCGATCAGGATCGCGATCGACAGGCCCAGCAGCACCCGCGACATTGCCTGGCCGCGTTGGCCCGCCGGGCTGATCGCAGCGGCCACCAGCATGGCCACGCCGAAGTACGCACCGTGCGGCAGTCCTGCGACGAAGCGCGCGATCAGCATGGTGGCGTAGTTGGGCGCCAGTGCGCTGGCCAGATTGCCGATGGCATAGAAGCCCATCAGGGCCAGCAGCAGCTTGCGCCGCGGGAAGCTGGCGCCGGCGAAGGCCAGGATCGGGGCACCGACCACCACGCCAATGGCGTAAGCGCTGATCAGGTGGCCCACCTGGGTTTCGCTGATGGACAGGCCGCGGCTGATTTCCAGCATCAGACCCATGCTGGCGAACTCACTGGTGCCGATGGCGAAGCCACCCAGCGACAGGGCGATGATGATCATGGTGCGCTGGCGCGGCGTGAGCCGTGCGGCCAGAGAGGAATTGGGGCTCATGCGGGGGGAGGGGGGGCGCGACGGGGCAGGGGAACGGGCCATTGTACTGCTGCACTGCAGCAGTGGCACCCGCGCCGGGGCAAATCAGCGTTCAGCCGGCGGCGCTTTCACACCTGCGCTTGCCCCAACGCCGCCAGCGCGAGCCGGTACTTGCCACGCAGGCGCTCGGCGGTGGCGGGGTCCAGTGCACCCAGTCGCTGCTCATCGGCGTTGTCGGCGATGTCGGCCACCTTCACCTTCAATGCCATCGGGTTGGCCGCGATGCCTGCGTAGTACAGATCAGCATCGGCGGTGCTGCTGCGGCTCAGCAGCTGCACGGCGCGCTGGATGTGTTCGGGAAAGTCCTGTACCTGCGCAGCATACGCGGGGCAGTCCTCCACGACGTCGTGAAGCCAGGCCACCACTTCGGTATCGTCATCACCACTGACCCGGGCCGCCACCCGCCCCACATGGCCGATGTAAGGCTGCCCGGCCTTGTCGACCTGCCCTGCATGGGCGCGGGTGGCCAATGCGCGGGCGCGTGCAATCCATTCCATGACAATCTCCGTGGGTGCAGGCGTGTATTGTCAGTGCTGGTCCCGCGCGTTGCCAGCCGGGTGCGCGCCGACCACGGGTCCGTCGCAGGAATGACATGTGAACGCCGTCACGGAGTGAGAGCATGCAGGAATACACACACCAGATTGAATTACGCGGGCGCTACCGATTGGTAGCGGTGACCCACGCGCCGGTGTACGCTCCCGGCGATGTGATCGGGCATGCGGTCATCGCCGATGACGGGGAACGCCTGTCCGATCTGATGTCGCTGGCCGAAGCGCGGCAGTACCTTGACCGGCTGCTGCGGGAAGAGGGCGTCGAGCCCGGGCTGGAAGATGAAAACCACCTGCGGAAGAAGGCGTCACGCTGGCGCCGCCGCTAGCTCGTCGCGCCCTTGGGCGCATCATGGAGGATTCGGGTGTTGCCCAGTAAGAAGTATCTGCTCATCGCCATCGCCACCGTGGCGACCCTGGTGCTCGGGTTTGCGCTGTCCGGCTATCTGACCCTGCTGTTGCTCGGCCTGGATACCAAGCTCTTCACCTGGAACACTTACTACCAGTATTTCAACGCAATCGGCCAGCCGGCGGTCGCCCCGTTCGTGGGCAAGATCAAGTGGGCCGGCTACCTGGGCTTCGGCGTGCCGCTGCTGGTGCTGGCGGTGGTCGTGCTGGTGCTGCTGCTGAAGAAGGACAAGCGCTCGCTGCACGGCGATGCGCGCTTTGCCACCAGTGCCGACCTGGCCAAGCACGGCATGTTCAAGAAGACCGGGCAGAGCATCGTGGTTGGCAGCCATGGCGGCAAGCTGGTGCGCCTGGATGGCCAGCAGTTCGTGATCCTGGCTGCGCCTACCCGTTCGGGCAAGGGTGTGGGCGTGGTCATCCCGAACCTGCTGGAGTACGGCGAATCTTTGGTCGTGCTGGACATCAAGCAGGAAAACTTCGACCTGACCAGCGGCTGGCGCGCCAGCCAGGGCCAGGAGATCTACCTGTTCAATCCTTTTGCTGAAGACCGCCGCACGCACCGCTGGAACCCGCTCAGTTATGTGTCCGACGACCCGGCCTTCCGCGTCTCGGACCTGATGAGCATCGCGGCCATGCTGTACCCAGACGGTGCCGAGGACCAGAAGTTCTGGGTCAGCCAGGCGCGCAATGCCTTCATTGCCTTCACCCTGTACCTGTTTGAGAACTGGGACGACGAGCGCGCCAGTGGCTTCCCCGGCGGCATGGGCACACCCACGCTGGGCGCGGTATACCGCCTGTCGTCCGGCGATGGTACCGACCTGAAGAAGTTCCTGAAGGGTCTGTCCGAGCGCCCGTTCCTGAGCAGCAATGCGCGTTCGGCGTTCGCCAACATGCTGTCCCAGGCCGATGAGACCTTCGCGTCCATCCTCGGCACCTTCAAGGAACCGCTGAACCCCTGGATCAACCCCGTGCTGGACAAGGCCACCAGCACCAACGACTTCCTGCTCACCGACGTGCGCAAGAAGAAGATGACCATCTACATCGGCATCCAGCCCAACAAGCTGGCCGAAAGCCGCCTCATCATCAATCTGTTCTTCAGCCAGCTCATCAATCTCAACACCAAGGAACTGCCCAAGTCCAATCCGGACCTGAAGTACCAGTGCCTGTTGTTGATGGACGAGTTCACCTCGATCGGCAAGGTGGACATCATCGCCTCGGCAGTGTCCTACATGGCCGGCTACAACGTGCGCCTGCTGCCGATCATCCAGAGCATGTCCCAGCTCGATGCCACCTATGGGCGGGAGATCTCGCGCACCATCATCACCAACCACGCGCTGCAGATCCTGTACGCGCCGCGTGAGCAGCAGGACGCGAACGACTATTCGGACATGCTGGGCTACACCACCATCCGCAAGAAGAACGTCACCCACGCGCGCGAGAAGACCCACAGCTACAGCGAGGAGCGCCGCGCGTTGATGCTGCCGCAGGAGCTGAAGGCGATGGGTCCGGACAAGGAGGTCTTCCTGTACGAGGGAATTCCGCACCCAGTGAAGTGCGACAAGATCCGGTATTACAAGGATCGATATTTCACGTCGCGTCTACTTCCGAAGGTTGACGCACCGATGCTCGAAGTCTGAACTGTCGAGGGTCAAATGTGACATGCGCCCGGATTCATTAAAGTGAATTAGTGAAGCGCGTCAAAAAAACACCATACGTTGATGGAATTCAGACTTGTCTGACATGGAATTGACGCGGGGGTGTGCGACTCTATGCACGGCTTGGGAATCCTCGTGATTCAGCTTGCTTTCAGAGTGGCCAGGAGTTTCAGCCATTGGAACAGGGATGGTTCCGACGTTGGTGAGGGCGCGTGCACGCGGCTTGGAAAAGTCGCTGCATGCGACCTGGTTGGCAGCTTTCGGGCTGCAGGGGAACCGTGACAGTCGCGCCCTGTTAAGCAGGCTTACTGTGACGTTTCTGGCGTGCGCCACGCAGCGCCGGACGACCAGGGGACCAACATCGGGACTGCTTTTTCGTACGTCAAAGTGAAGCCCGTATGAATCAGGCGTTTATCGTGAAAATGTCCATCGCCGCAGCCGCGGCGTTGATGGTGGCCGGTTGCGCCACCAAGCCCGCACCCGATTTCGGCGGACGCTGGAAGCCGGTAAACCGTTTTGCGACGGCCCCGACCGAGATCCCGCTCTATACCAGCTACGTGTACCAGGCGTCGCCGATGGATGGCACGCTGAAGGCGATGCTTGAGCGTTGGGCCAAGGATTCCGGCCGCACCCTGGATTATCGCCTCAGCTCGGATTTCACCCTGTACGGTGCAGTGTCGGATATCGATACCACCAACGCGCAGCAGGCCGTGATCGATGTCACGGCTGCCTACGCGGCACAAGGTGTTTCCGTCTCCATCGTGGGCAACCAGATTGTGGTGCAGAACGCCGCATCGACGCCTACCGCGTCGGTACCGGCGGCCGACGCCAACAGCGGTAGCTGAGCCCCACCGAAATCATCGAACGTGCCGCACCCCGCGCCTGCCGCAGGGGCGTCACGCCCATTGATGTTTCAGCAGTACGGAAGAATCCATGTTCCGCAAGAAGGATGCAGGCAACAGCCAGAAGGTCGAGCAGTCGGTCGCCAAGGCGGTCAGCTATGAGATCACCGTGGCCGACATGGCACGGCGCAGCGAGCGGCGGGCCTGGTGGGTGGCCACTGGTTCGCTGCTGATGTCGCTGGCGCTGGCGGGCGGTTACTACTACATGCTGCCCCTGAAGGAAAAAGTGCCGTTCCTGGTAATGGCCGATGCCTACACAGGCACGGCCACCGTGGCGCGCCTGCGCGGCACGTTCCAGGGCGAAACCATCACCACCAATGAAGCGGTGAACCGCAGCAACGTGGCTCAGTATGTGCTGGCGCGTGAGTCCTACGACTCGGCAGTGATGGGCCTTCGTGACTGGGAACTGGTGTTTGTGATGTCCACCGATCCGGTGGCCGCCAGCATGAAGCAGCGCTATGCGGGCAACAATCCGCAGAATCCGTTCGTCATGTACGGCCGTGGCAAGGCGATCCGGGTGAAGATCCTCAGCATCACGCCGCTGGCTGCACAGGCCAATGGCAGCTTCCGCGGTGCATCGGTGCGCATCCAGCGCAGCCTGCTGGACAAGCGTACGGGCGTCACCACTTACCTGGACAACCAGCTGGTGACAATGCGCTTCGAGTACAACCAGAACCTTGCGTTGTCCGAGCAGGATCGCGTGCTCAATCCCTTGGCCTTCCAGGTGACCGAGTACCGCGTGGACAACGATTACGCCCGTGGCGTGCCGGTGCCCGACGAAAGTGCGTTGCAGCAGCAGGCGGACGCTGCGCAGCAGGCCCAGCAGGCTGCAGCACAGGCACAAGGCATGTACGACCCGAACGGTCCGGCGGCGCCGATGGTCGATCCGGCTACGGGGCAGCCGATGCAACAAGGCCAGCCGATGCAGGCGCAACCCATGCAGCAGGGCCAGCCCATGCAGCAGGGCCAGCCCATGCAGCAGGGCCAGCCGATGCAGGGCCAGCCGATGCAGGGCCAGCCGATGCAGCAGGCCCAGCCGCAGGGCGTACAGCCCCAGCAGGCGCAACCGATGCGGGGTGGGTAATGCACCGCGCACAGAACCAATCCACCGGAAATGCTGATGGAGCAAGCAACCGATGAGTAGTCGAAATGTCAGGGGGAGCGCATTGGCGCTGCTGTCGTTGCTGTCGCTGGTGTTTTCCACCGCGGCGATGGCACAGGCAGTGGACCGATACGAGTATGAGAAGGACCGGATCTACCCGGTTCGTACCGGCCTGGGTCTGACCACCCAGATCGAGCTGAGTCCGAACGAGAAGATCCTCGACTACAGCACCGGCTTCAGCAGCGGCTGGGAACTGACCCGTCGCGAGAACGTGTTCTACCTCAAGCCGAAGAACGTCGACGTGGACACCAACATGATGGTGCGCACCGAGACCCATTCCTACATCTTCGAACTGAAGGTGGTGGCCACCGATTGGCGCCAGCTTGAACAGGCCCGCCGTGCCGGCGTGCAGTACAAGATCGAGTTCGTCTACCCGAACGAGACCGTATTCGGCGTGGCCCAGGAAGCGGTGGAAGAAGAAGCCAAGCCGCTGCTCAGCACCGAGTTGGCCAAGGATCGCCAGTACAACTTCAATTACTCCTATTCGACCAGCAAGGCGAAGAAGATGGGGTGGCTGATCCCCGTCCACGCCTACGACGACGGGCGCTTCACCTATCTCAAGCTACCGAATTCGCCAGAGTACAAGACCGGCATTTTCCCGGCAGTGTTCGGCCGCGAGAAGGAATACGGTGAGGACTTCGTGGTCAACACCACCGTTGAGGGCAATACGCTGATCGTGCACGGGACCTACCCGTACCTGGTCATCCGCCACGGCGACTACGTCGTCGGTCTGCGAAGGAACGTGAAGAAATGAGCCAGCAGAACACTCCGGACAACGATCCGAACCAGTCCCCGTACGGGCAGGGCCCGGCGAGCCAGGAGACGTCGTCCAACCCGTACTACGGCAATGCCCGCACCCAGGACGCACCGGATCTTGATGCCGCTGCCCCGCAGCTGCGTTCGGCCGAAGAACAGCGCCTGAACCGCAAGGCCTTGCTGTTCCTGGGCGGCATTCTGGTGCTGGTGCTGGCGATGGGCTTTCTGTTGATCCGCCAGGGCAACGACGACAAGGCCGAGCTCGAGCCGCCGCCGCAGGTTGCGCGTGCCAGTACGCCGACGCTGCCGACCGAGGTCGCTCCGGATCCGCAGCCGGCCATGCCGCCGCCGCAGCCCATCCCGCCGCTGCCGCTTGCTCCTGCCGTTGAACCGGATCGCGGCCCGATGCTGGGTGGACGTGAAACCGTCGATCGTGGCCCAACCCTGGCCGAGCGCCGGATGGGCGCCCAGCCGGGCTTTGTCGGCAACGGAGACGGACCGTCCGAGGGGGGCGGGCTGAGCAGCGCGCAGGACGAATACACCCGGATGATGATCCAGCAGATGGGCGCACAGAACGGCCAGCCGCCGCAGGACACGCGTACCCGTCGTGGTCCGGATGTCGAGGATGTGTCCAGTGCAAGCTTCATCCAGAGCCCGGATGCGCTGCTGGTGCGCGGTACGTACCTGCGCTGCGTGCTGGAAACCCGCATCATCACCGACCTGTCGGGCTATACCTCCTGCCTGCTGACCGAGCCGGTCTATTCCATCAATGGCCGCAGCCTGCTGCTGCCGAAGGGCTCGAAGATCTACGGTGCCTACGCCGGTGGTGCGAAGGGCAAGCGCGTGGAAGTCATCTGGGATCGCATCACCACGCCCAATGGTATCGACGTGGCCATGTCCAGCCCCGGCGTCGACCAGCTCGGTGGCGCAGGCCACCCCGGCCAGTACAGCGCGCACTGGGGCAGCCGCATCGCCTCGGCGCTGATGGTCAGCCTCATCGCTGATGCGTTCAAGTACGCCGCCGCGGAACATGGCCCGGAAAGTACCACCATTTCCAGCAACGGCTTTGCCGTGCAGTCGCCTTATGAAAGCGCCACCGCCCGCACCATGGAGCGCCTGGCCAATGATGCGCTGAGCAGCAGCAACCGTCCGCCGACGGTCACCATCAACCAGGGCACCATCGTGAACGTCTACGTCGCCAAGGACGTCGATTTCACCAACGTGCTCAACCCGCGCCGGTAACCGACAGAACGATCATGGACGCTGAAGTGTCACCCCTCGCCCTCGTTTCCAGCGATTTCCTGCGCTATCAGTACGAAGTGCTGGGCATCGCCGAGTACATGACTTCGCCTGAGGTGACGGAAATCTGTATCAACCGTCCGGGTGAGCTGTACCTGGAGACGCGGGCAGGATGGCAGCGCGTGGACGTGCCGAGCCTGACGTTCGAGCGGGCCCGGCAGTTCTGCACCGCGGTCGTCAACGAGAGCAACACCGGCCAGCGCATCACCGATGCCGACCCGGTGGTCTCGCTCACGTTCCCGACCGGGCAGCGCGCACAGTTCGTGATTCCGCCGGCCTGCGACGCGGGCAAGGTGTCCATTACGATCCGTCTGCCCTCCAAGCACACCAAGTCACTCACCCAGTACCACGAGGACGGCTTCTTCGCGCAGATACTCGAACAGGACGGGAGCCTGAGCGATCAGGATCGCGAGCTGCTGGAGCTGCGGCATACCCGCGAGTACGCCGAGTTCTTCCGGCGCGCGGTGATGTACCGCAAGAACATCGTGGTCTCCGGTGCGACCGGCAGCGGCAAGACCACCTTCATGAAGGCGCTGGTCAATCACATTCCAGACAGCGAACGCCTGGTCACCATCGAGGATGCCCGCGAGCTGTTCCTGACCCAGCCCAACGTCGTGCATCTGCTGTACTCGAAGGGGGGGCAGAGCGCCAGCAACGTGACCGCCAAGAGCTGCATGGAGGCGTGCCTGCGCATGAAGCCCGAGCGCATCATCCTGGCCGAGCTGCGCGGCGACGAGGCGTTCTACTTCATCCGCAACTGCGCGTCCGGCCATCCGGGTTCGATCACCAGCTGCCACGCGGGCAGCCCCGAGCAGACCTGGGATCAGTTGGCCCTGATGGTGAAGGCGTCCAGCGAAGGGTCGGGCCTGGAGTTCAACGTCATCAAGCGGCTGCTGATGATGACCATCGATATCGTCGTCCATATAAAAGCGCATGCCGGCGCGCGCTACATCACCGGCATCGACTTCAATCCTGGGCGTGCCCAGGGGCAGGAGGGTTGAACCATGCTTCCAGGTCTGGAAATGATGGCGTGCCCGGAAATGGCCGTCTCCATGGACGTGATGCAGCACGTCATCAATGTCGAATCCTCCCGCAACCCCTATGCCATCGGCGTGGTTGGCGGGGCACTTGTGCGCCAGCCCAAGGCCCTCGATGAGGCGCTTGCCACCGTGCGCATGCTGGAAGAGAAGGGCTACAACTTCTCCGTTGGCCTGGCCCAGGTAAACCGCTACAACCTGGGCAAGTACGGGCTGGATTCCTACGAGAAAGCGTTCCAGCAGTGCGCGAACCTGCAGGCGGGCTCACGCATCCTGGCCGAGTGCTACAAGCGCTCCGGCCAGGACTGGGGCAAGTCGTTCAGCTGCTACTACTCGGGCAATTTCGAGACCGGCTTCCGGCACGGTTACGTGCAGAAGATCTACGACTCGATGCGCCGCGGCCAGCGGCTGGCCAGCAACGGCGCAGCGCCCATCGACGTGGTCAACCGCGGCGAGCGCCGCGTGGTGAAGGTCGAACATCACCCGCAGAGCGCCTCGCCGATGGAAGCGCGGATCGTGGCGCAGAACGCGGCCCCGGTGTACGTGCCCTCCAACGACCCTGCGCGCGCTTACACCGTCTATCCCTCCGCCGGCGCGATGGCCCGCGGCAGTCTGCTGAACATCGCCGACCAGGCACTGTCCCGGGTCGTGCTGGGCTCGGTGGACCGCGCAATGCAACCGCAGGGGCAGGCACCCCAGGGCTTGCCGCAGCAGTTGCCGCAGGCCACGGCACAGCCGCCGTCCCAGGGCATGCCCCAGCAGTTGCCGGGTGCCGTCGTCGGCGGCAATGAGGCACCGGTGATGCTGCGTTCGTGGAACGAACGCAATCAGCCGGCAGCAGCACCTGGAAATGTTTACAACGCACCGGCGGCGGCACCTGCCGCGCCGGTCCGACAGATTCCCGCAGGGGATGCGGCCTTCGTGTTCTGACGAAGTCGTGGTGCGACTGGTCCCCCGGCCGGTCGATTCAGTTGTGTTAGTCCATCAACAAGGAAAATCCATCCATGAAGCAGTTCAATCTCGACGTCGTACAGGCCCAGCGCACGCTGAAGACCATGCTCATGGCCGTCGCATTCGCCGGTGTGCTTTTCGCCCCCCAGGCTTTCGCGGGCACCGACTACGGCGGCACTGACGAGCGCGTCTGCGGCTTCTTCACCAATGTCAACGGCCTGCTCAACATGGCGTCCATCGCCGTGGTGACCATCGCCGTGGTCTTCGCCGGCTACCAGATCGCCTTCGCCCACAAGCGCATCGGCGACGTGGCCCCGATCCTGATTGGTGGCGTGCTGATCGGCGCGGCCGGCCAGATCGCCCGCATGCTGCTGGGCAAGGACGCCGGTTCCTGCGACGGCGTGGGTGGCGGTGTCACCATGACCGTCGAAGCCCTCAAGCACGTCGGTCAGATCTACGGTGCATAAGAACGTCGTGTTTCGTGGCTGCACCCGCCCGGCCATGTTCCTGGGCGTGCCCTATCTGCCATTTTTCATGGTGGCAGGCGGACTGCTGCTGCTCAGCATGTATACGAACTTCTGGTTCCTGCTGACCATTCCCGTCGCCATTTTCATCATGCGGCAGATGGCCAAGCGCGACGAGATGATCTTCCGACTGCTGGGATTGCGCCTGATGGTCAAACTCAGAGTTCGTAACGTGCGCGAACACGATGGCATGTGGGTGTTCAACCCTAATCACTACCGCGACAAGCCGGCCCGCATGGATTGAGGGCCGGTCCGGTTCCGGCGGCCCCTGCAGGGCCGCCGCGAGCCCCCCGTGTTTTCCGTCGGTCGTATCCCATTGGAAGCAGTCGTATGTTCAGCCCAGACACCTCCATCAGCGAATTCATTCCCCTGTCATCGCATGTAGCCCCGAACGTGGTGAAGACCACGGGCGGTGACTTCCTGCTGACCTGGCATCTGGAAGGCCTTCCGTTCGTGGGGCGCGAAGAATGGGAGCTGGAACATCGGCACAACACCTTCAACCGTCTGTTGCAGACCCTGCGCGCGCCGGATTTCGTCAATGTTGCATTCTGGGTACATGACATCCGTCGCCGCCGCACGCTGAAGGGAAAGAGCTCGTTCAAGCAGCGTTTCAACCAGGACGTTTCCGACCAGTACATGGGCATGCTGTCCTCGCAGCGCATCATGCAGAACGAGCTGTACCTGACGATGATCTATCGTCCGGTGGTGGCCGGTAAGCGCTTCGTCGAGAAGTCGGCCAATATTGAGAAGCTGCGCGCGGAGCAGGAACAGGCGATCGAAAAGCTGCTGGAGCTGGCCGGCAATGTCGAGGCCGTCATCCGTGACTACGCGCCGTACCGCTTGGGCATGTACGAGGCCAAGAACGGCGTGGTGTTCTCCGAAACGCTGGAGCTGTTCGGTTACCTCATCAACCGCATCGACGAGCCGGTTCCGGTGCTGTCCGCGCCGGTGAAGGATTACCTGCCGGTCAGCCGGCACATGTTCTCGGCCAAGACCGGTGACTTCGTCATCAATACCCCCAATGGTGCCAACCACTTCGGCGCCATCCTCAACATCAAGGAGTATGCCGAGGGCACCTACCCGGGCATTCTCAATGGCCTGAAGTACCTGGATTACGAGTACGTCATCACCCATTCGTTCAGCCCCATGGGGCGCCAGGACGCACTGAAGGTGCTGGACCGTACCAAGGGCATGATGATCTCCTCCGGCGACAAGGCAGTGAGCCAGATCGTCGAGCTTGACCAGGCGATGGACCAGCTGTCCTCCGGCAACTTCGTTCTGGGCGAGTACCACTTCATCATGACGGTGTACGGCGACAGCCAGGCCAGGCTGTCACAGAACGTCGCCACGACCCGCGCCGAGCTGTCCAATGCCGGTTTCGTGTCGACCAAGGAAGACCTTGCCGTCACCTCCTCGTTCTACTCGCAGCTGCCGGGCAACTGGCGCTACCGCACGCGTCTGGCCAATGTCAGCTCGCTGAACTTCCTCGGCCTTTCGCCGCTGCACAACTTCGCCACCGGCAAGCAGCACAATAATCCGTGGGGCGACTGCGTCACCACGTTGCAGACCACCAACGGGCAGCCGTACTACTTCAACTTCCACGCCACCCACCCGTCGGAAAACTCGCTGGGTGAAAAGGCCATCGCCAACACCATGGTGATCGGCAAGTCCGGTACCGGTAAAACCGCGCTCATCAACTTCCTGCTCAGCCAGGTGCAGAAGTACGAGCCGTCACCGACCATCTTCTTCTTCGACAAGGACCGCGGTGCCGAGATTTTCGTGCGCGCCTGCGGCGGCAACTACCTGGCCCTGGAGAACGGCGCACCGACCGGATTCAATCCGTTCCAGTGCGAGAACAACGAAGCCAATGTGCAGTTCCTGGCCGACCTCATCAAGGTGCTGGCCGGCAAGCGCGAGTACAGCGCCCGCGAGGAAGATGACATCTACCGCGCGGTGGAGAGCATGCTCGACACGCCGATGCACCTGCGCAGCATGACCAACTTCCAGAAGAGCCTGCCCAACATGGGCGACGATGGCTTGTATGCGCGCATGCGCCGCTGGACGTCGGGCAATTCGCTGGGCTGGGTGTTCGACAATCCGGTCGACACGGTAGACCTGAGCAAGGCCAACATCATTGGCTTTGACTACACCGACATCATCGACAACCCCGAAGTGCGCGTGCCGGTCATCAACTACCTGCTGCACCGTCTGGAGTCGCTGATCGACGGTCGTCCGCTGATCTACGTGATGGATGAATTCTGGAAGATCCTCGACGGCGAGGGTGGCCTGAAGGAGTTCGCCAAGAACAAGCAGAAGACCATCCGTAAGCAGAACGGCCTGGGCATCTTCGCCACGCAGAGCCCGGAAGACGCGTTGAAGAGCGACATTTCCGCGGCGTTGATCGAGCAGACGGCTACCCTGATCCTGCTGCCGAACCCGAACGCCAGCAAGAGCGATTACATGGACGGCCTCAAACTGACCGAGGCCGAATTCCGCGTGGTCACCGCACTGGACGAGCGCTCGCGCTGTTTCCTGGTGAAGCAGGGCCACGCATCCAGTGTCTGCCAGCTCAACCTGCGCGGCATGGATGACATTCTGTCGGTGATTTCGGCGTCTACCGACAATATCGACGTGATGCACCGCGTGCTGCAGACCGCTGCGGTCCGCGCCCGCGTGACGGTGGATGAACTGACGCCGGAACAGTGGTTGGAAGACTTCTACAAACAGCGCAAGGGTTCGCGCTCGACCCCCGACAAGGAAGAGGCCGCCTGAAGCACTGCGCTTCAGGGACGCTTACGCATTGAGTATGGAGAACAGAATGAAAACGGCAATGAACATGGCAGTCGGAAACACGGCGCGGTCTGGCGGCCGGATCAAGCCACGATTTGCTGCGCTGGCCGTGGGCCTGGCGCTTGCATTCGGCGCCGGGGCGCCCACCACCGCCGTCGCCGGCGGTGTGCCCGTGTTCGACGGCGCTGGCTGGTTCGAGACCATGATGGGTCGCCTGCAGACGATGTACGAGTACGTCAAGGACAACACGCGCTGGCTGGCGGTGCTGAAGCAGATTTCGGATGCCATGATCGAGGCGTACGGAATATTCAAGTCGTTTGGTCTTCCACCGGGAGCGATTCTGACTCCGGTTCCTGAAGACTATCTGGTAGCGGAATCGTGCGGAACGGGGAATGGACTGTCGGTTGATACGCTCTTCAGCCTTTTCAACTTCAAGCCAGAAGGCGACTGGAAGGTTCAGCAGCGGCAGATCTGCGTGAACATCCGCATGATGCAGAACCGGAAGTACAACGATTCGGTCAAGTTCATCAACGATACGATTCCCAGCATGGATCAGCTGATGACGGCGATCAACAATCTTCGCAAGCTGGGTAACCTCCGGGGCAATGTTGATGCCGTCAACAGTGATTCGCTGAGAACGGCGAATGAGCTCGCCGTGCAGGCGCAGTCCTGGCAGGCGCGCATGAAGGCCTATGACGCCTACATCGAGGTAATGGAGGCCAATCAGCGCGTTGTCGCCGAGGCTGCGCTGAAAGGCGAGCCGGGTGGCAAGAAGTTCGTCAGTGAGCTGGTCAAGACCGCCGCACTGAAGGCTGCGCTGAGCGTCAAGTAACGCTGCATCCTTGAATGGACGAGCAGCATGGCTGCCGGCGAATGCGCCTGGCAGCAGTGGGACTACCAAGGGATTGTGGAAATGTCGATCTGGTCGATTTTCGGTTTTGATTTCTCAGGCGGGTTGCATGATCTGCTGGGCTACGCGGTGCGTGTCCAGTCCATCGGCGACTTCGTGTTCTTCCGCCTGATCCTCGACTTCCTTCACGATCGGATCAATGAATTTGGTCTGGACATGATGAAGCGCATGATGAAGTGGGTCGGTGGCATGGCCCTCACGCTCATGACGTTGTGGGTTCTGGTGCAGGGTTATCGCATCGTGACCGGCCGCAGCCGCGATTCCATGATGGTGTTGGTGACCAACGTTGCCCGGGCGGCCCTCATCGTCAGCGTGGCGACCAGCTTTGCGATGTTCGGGACAAGCCTGCAGAAGTTCCTCACCGGTGACGTGAAGGGCGTGATCACCACAGTGGTGACCGGCAAGAACGAGAAGCCGGAAGACCAGATCGACCGCAGCCTTGCCTGGATGCAGGTCGCGTTGTCCACCATCGATTCGATCAAGATCATCGACGATCAGGGGCTGCAGGCTGATAAGGCCCGCTCCCAGTACCTTATTGCGCTGGGCACGGGAGGCCCGGCGGTTACCGCCGGTTCGATGCTGCTGCTCTACGAAGTCGCAATGGCCCTCTTCATCGGGTTGGGGCCGCTGTTCATCCTTTGTCTGCTGTTCGAGCAGACCAAGCAGTTCTTCCAGAAGTGGCTGTTCTACGGCATAGGCACGATGTTCTCGATGGCGGTTCTCTCTGCCATGGTGTCGATTGCGCTGGATATGGTGATTCGCGTGGCGGCGGCGTTCTGGACATCGGCGCTGGTCAACACCTTCCTGATCAAGGGCATATCCAACGAGGGTCTGAACGCGCAGGCGATGCAGCAGGGCGGCATGGGCTTGATCCTTACGACCCTGATCCTGACTGTGCCCCCAATGGCGGCGATGTTCTTCCAGGGAACACTGGGTGGCTTCATGGCATATTCGCAGATAGGCGGCAGTCCAATAGCGCCGACGCCGGGTCCTAATGGGCAGCCCCCGGGTAGCTATGTGCCGGCGGCGCCCGCACAGGGGGGGGCTTTGAGCCCATCGAACTCTGCGTGGCAGACCAATGAGAGAATCTTTGGTTCACAAGCTGGGTCGTCCCCCAATCAGGATTCGGGGATGCGAGCGGCACAGAGAAATAGCGGCAATTGATGGGGAGGTCACAATGCATTGTATTCCGCGCATCTTCTTGGCACTGATCACCTTGCTGACCATTGGATCAGCCTTGGCGGAGGGGCGCTGTCCTCCGGGACAGTACCCAGTGGGCGGTCAAGGCGTTGGAGGGTGCGCTCCGATCCCAGGAGGCGAGGGAGGGACCCAAGCGGCACCTCGCCCGACCGGCCGTTGGATCAAAACATGGGGAGCTATTTCTGTATCACCTGCATCGGGTGCTGTTGGGGTGTCCGTTGGCCAGAAGAAAAAATCTGCGGCTGTTGACGAGGCGCAGACCCGGTGTATGACTGAAGGCGCGAGCGATTGCCATAATTTGACGGCCTTCAAGAACCAGTGTGTAGCGTTCGCAACGGACCACAAAAACAAGCAGGCCAGGGCGAACACCGGTGCGTCAAAGGACCAGGCGACAGAAAGAGTCATGGGCGATTGTGTGAAGGCCGGCTTGGATCAATGCAAGGTTGTATATTCTGATTGCGCCAAGCCCGAATTCATTTCTTATTGATCTGCGCGGGGTGGCTAGGCTGTTCAGTCGACGACGCAGGTGATACAGCAGAGCGGCATAGGCTTGATCCTGACGACCCTGCTCTTGACTGCGCCCCAATCTCGGCGATGTTCTTCCACGGAGCACTGGGTGGCTTCATGGCATGTTCGCAGAGAGGCGGCAGTCCAATAGCACCGACGCCGGGTCCTAATAGGCAGCCCCCGGGTAGTAATGTGCCGCCTCAGACGACCAATCCTTCCCGTGCGTCCGGCGGTGTTGCTTCACCAGTCCATGGTCGATCGATAATGGGTGGCGGTGCGGGTTCTCAGGCTGGTGTGAAGCCTATGGGCTCGTTGCGCAACGCACCGAATAGGGGAAGTTATTCGGCCCGTGCAGGAGAGATTTGATGCGATTGCTCCTTCTACTGGGTTTGCTTTCTTCTGCCACGGTTGCCTATGCCGAAGGTAGGTGTCCGCCCGGTCAGTATCCTGTTGGCAGTTCACAGGGCGTGCTTGGCTGCGCCCCCATACCGGGGTGGGGCAGCGGCGCCTCGGCACCGGCAGCTCCAGTTCCTTCGGGGAAATGGGAAAAGCGCTGGGGTGCAATTGCAGACGACGTTAGCGCAAATGCTCGTGGTGTTGTGCGCGGCACAGGGGTGTCTGAATCAAGAAAGTCAAAAGCTGAGGCGCAGTCTGTCGCTCTTGAGCAGTGCCGTGTTGCTGGCGGGCAGAAGTGCGCCGTTATTTTTACCTACAACAACCAATGCGTGGCGCTTGCAGATCCCCCGAAAAGCACCGTGAATGGTACGTCCGTGGCGGCAGGTGCTGAGAATGTGGAAATTGCCAAGGAAAACGCGTTGAAGCGGTGTAGCGCAGATTCAAATGGTGCCAACTGCTCGGTTGTCTACTCCGCGTGCAGCATGTCCGAATTCAGGTCGTTCAAATAGTCGATCGCAAAAAGAGACGCCGCCGGATGGTTGTCCGTAAATGCTTGAGTTAAGTAGCAGGGCGGCATGGGCTGGATGCTCACTACCGCTCGCTTCAGGGTGAATATAGTGACCTTCCGCCTATGCCACCAGCACCAGTTCCTGCACGCAAGTGGGAGTCACGCTGGGGTGCAATTGCAGAGGATGAGGACGTTCCGGTTGGGGCCGTAACGCCAACCAGCGTTGCTGTCTCTCGAAAGCCAAAGCAGGATGCCAGGAGGGCTGCCCTGGATGCTTGCTCGCAGCGCGGAGGCAAGAGATGCGTAGTCCACCTAACCTACCATGACCGATGTGCCGTTATTGCGGATTTGACGAGTGCCATCGGATCAGGAAGGAGGAGTGTTTCGTATTTTGCTAGTGCTGAAACGACCGGAAAAGCTGAGGCGCTCGGCTTGAAAGAGTGCGCGGCGGCGAATGGGGGCGCTGAATGTGAAATTGTTTACTCTGCATGCAGTATGTCCGAGTTCAGGCACTACCGCTGATTGGCCGGCCAATTCAACACGCGGCATTTGCTGCTCCAATTCCGGGCTGTCGCTTTGCCGAGTCAACAGATGGCAGTAGCTTCGAACTTTGGAGTGTTTGCCGGATTGGTTCTAAGTGCATTGCCTTGCACGCGCGGCAATCTGGAGTTGAGGTTTCAGGATGAAGAAATCGATTGTATTTTGCGTTCTGATCATCGTTTTGGCGATCCTACCTGCAAGCAGCGCATTTGCTGAAGGCGGTAGCTGTCCACCCGGCTCTTATCCGGTGGGAGGGCGCGGTGCGAGCGGATGCGCTGCCATTCCAGGTGCAGGCCAAGGTGGTCAGGACGATGCGCCACCCATGCCTGCTCAAACTAAGGGCCGCTGGTATGAAAGATACGGCGCCATCATGCAGTCCGAGAGCACTACAGTAGTCGGCGTAGCCGCCGACAACGAGACGCCTCAGGGCGCCTTGGCTGAAGCAGCCAGTATGTGTGGAGCGGAAGGTGCCAAGGACTGTAAAGTCGTCATGACCTATTACAATCAATGCGTTGCGTGGCTTTTGCGTAGTGCTGACGTCGAAGGGAACATGAGCGGCTATGCAAAGGGCAAGACCATCAAAGACGCCCAGAAGAACGCGGCGAAGTTCTGCAAGGATACGACAGGCAAAAAGTGCAAGGTCTTCTACTCCGCCTGCAGCCTGCCGAAGTTCGAGAAGTTCTGAACTGCGGGTCCATCACGGGCGCTCCGCCGCCCGCGCGACAACGACACGGGCACGACCCGCCTGCCTAACAGGCCATCACCAGGAGCAACAATGAAAGGACTCCAAAGAACGCTGTTTCTGTGCCTGCTGCTGATCGCCGGCATGCTGCCGCTCACGGCCTTGGCGGAAGGCAATTGCCCACAAGGCATGTATCCCATCGGCGGCCAGGGTGTGCAAGGGTGCGCGCCCATCCCGCAGAACGCAGCAGGCTCGCAGTACAGCAACCGCCCGAACTGGGCGCAGACAGTCGCCGGTGTGGCGATGGATTCCCGTGGCGACACCTTCATCAGCAATTCGATGCGATCGCAGCGGAAGGCCAAGCGCGAGGCGTTGAAGGAGTGCAAGGAATTCGGCAAGGGTGAGTGCACGCTGGCCACGCTGTTCCAAGGGCAGTGTGTGGCGGTCGCCCACGCAGGCCTGGACACCGGGACGACCAGTGTCGTCGCCGCCATGTCCGAGCAGGGTGCGGTGATTGTCGCCATGCAGCAGTGCGCCGCGAAGGCGAGCGGGAAGCAGCTCTCTCCGCACCAGTGTCGGGTCGCAAGAACCAAGTGCACCGCAGACATCTTCATTCCATAGCGTGTTTCGATTAGTAGTAGTGCGTTGTTTTGTGATCCAGCGTGCTTTTCTGCTTGGGAAGATTTCGACGTCGGGAGCCTGAGGAGCTTTCCCGTCCATGAGGACTGTGCCCGCCCGACGGGTGATGCTTGCCAGCTTCCCCGACGCGCCACGCCCGGCGCTATGATCCGCGATGGCGGTCGACGTGGCGTTCTCGAAGGAGTGGGAGGGGATGGGGAAGGAAAGTGGCGCGCACATGGACGATGCCCTGGCATTTGTCCCCTCCGGTGCGAACCTGCTGGAAGCCGTGCGCGGCGAGCGCAACGGCGAGGGCGTCCAGTACCCGTTGCTGGTGATCGACCAGCCGTTGCCGCAAGGGCTGTCGCCCGGCCAGCACGGTCCCAACCGGGTGCTGCTGTTGCTGCGCGGTGGTGGTCGTGGCCGCTGGCAGCTGGCCGCGCGCAACGACACGCTGGTGCTGTATTCCACAAATCAAGGAAATCAGGAGCTGGTCCGATGAGCCTGAGGAATTTGAGGAAGGCTGGTTGCATGACAATGCTGTTGCTTGGGTCATTGTCTATCGGCACCGCATTTGCCGAGGGGCGTTGCCCTTCAGGCCAATACCCGATTGGCGGCCAGGGTGTTGGAGGGTGTGCCCCTATCCCTGGCAGCGGGCGGGGCGCGCCGGTGGAGAACCCTGGTTATTGGGTGAAGACATGGGGCGCTGTCGCGAGCTCTGCTACCGGTGATGCGGGTTCAGCCACGGGGCATCAAGCGAAGGGGGCGGCGGAGCGACAAGCGCTCGAGCGATGTGGCTTGGGCGGTGCTACCGATTGTGAGGTGGTCTTTACTTACTACAATCAATGCTACGCCGCAGTGGGTGCAACGCGTCCGCATAATGGAGTGATGTTCCACACGGGCGCAACCAAACGACAGGCGCAGGAACGGGCGATCCAGGACTGTAAGGCCACCGGAAGCCAGGAGTGCACGTTCGTTCATTCGGACTGCACCAAAGCATTCTTCCAGGAAGGCTGAATCCAGCCGCGGTCGGGCCCGCTGCCACGCTCCTTGCCCCGGGGGCGTCCATTGCCCTGCTTGCACGCAGTTGCACCCAGCGTGCCCACATCGCATGTAGGAATACTCTGATACTGCGCAGAGATGGGGCGCGGTATCGTACCTGTCGGGCACGCGAACTCGGCGCGCTGCCCCTGGGGACAATGACACGCTGTGCGCCGTGCTGCAGTGCATCTGGCGTGTCGAACACAATCGCGTAGTACGAAGGAACGACTCATGCAGATTCCCGCCCGCGTTGCGATGCTGGCCGGCGGAGTGGCACCGGTGGCGTTCCCGCACGCGACCGACGGGCGGGTCATCTTTGCCTGCGGCCTGGATGGGCCGCGCCCGATGGCACCCGACATGGAAAGGAGAATGTGATGCGGATGAGTGCTGGTTTTCTGGGATTGGGATTGCTGGTCCAGCTGGCATTGGCCAGTGGCGTGCAGGCACAGCAGGCCTCTGGACTGGAGGGGTTGCCGCCGCCTGGGACGATGACGGCGCAGCTGCCCGAGGGCATCGAGATGTTCATCGGCATGGCCGTCAGTGATGCCAAGCAGCAGGTGGTGACCGCTGTTGGCGGATCGCAGGTTGAGGCCAGACTGATGGCCAAGCGTGACTGCAACCAGAAGTGGGGTGGGTGCGAGGACCTGGTCGTGTTCCCGGTCCGGCATCACTGCATGGCCATCGCCAGCGATGCTGATTCCAGGCCCAATGTCCGGGCAACGTTCGTGGAGGTGGCTGACGGCCGCACGACCAAAGCCCCCGAGTTGAGCAGCAAGGCCCTGGAGCGCTGCCAGGCGTCGGGTGCAAAGAAGTGCGGGGTGCAGGGTGAATACTGCTTCTGACCGCCGCTGGGCGTCGCTGGGTGTGGCACTGCTGATGTGCGCGGCGCTGCCGGCCGTGGCGCAGAATGGCCGGCAGGCCCAGATGCAACAGCACGCGCAGAACGTCAACAACTACGTGCAGTGGCAGCAGAGCCAGCAGGCCAGCGCGTATGTCTATACCGAAGAGGACTACATCGCCGACCAGATTGCGCGCAACATCCTCGCTGCACGCAATGCGCAGCTGCGGAAGGATGCAAAGCGCGACTGGTGGGGATCACTGGCGGTCAATACGGAAGATGGCTCATGGCATGTCCACCTCAACAATGAAACCAAGAACGATGCACTGACCAACGCCATGAAGGCGTGCAAGGGCGTCTGCTACCCGATAGTGACGTTCGCCAACACCTGCGTGGCGCCGGCATACAGCGGGCAGGGCGGAATGTACCTGGGCCAGGGCGGAAGCAAGCACGACGCGGGCGCCGCGGCGAAGGCGACCTGTTCTGCGGCTGGCGGGGAGTGCACGAGCCCGCCCGAGCAGGCGTTCTGTACCGGCTGGAAGTACGGTTACAAGGCGGCAGAACGCTTCATCCAGCGTGTCTCGTTGAACGTACTGGGCAAGGTGGCCGATCCCCGGTTCGAGCCCTTCCCGGGCGCTGCGGAGTTCATCGCCAAACCGTTGGAGAAGCGCGGGGTGTCCACCGGTACCGCCAAGGATGGACGCACGGTTGCCAACATGGCGCAGGCCTGGTCCGCGATCGCCGTCGGTGCTGCACCCAAGGCCTATGCAATCCACATCGGCGTGAATGAACGCGATGCGCGTGACACGGCGGTCAAGCAGTGCAACGCCAGTGACTGCAAGGTGGCGGCGGCCTTCACGCTTGGCCAGTGTGCGGCGGTGGTACGCAGCCGTGGCAAGGACAGCGAGGTCGTGCAGACGTTCGCAGCGGTCGCTAAGAAACTTCCCGAGGCGGAAGAGGCGGCGGTAGGCGACTGTGTCGACAGCGGCGCCAGATACTGCCCCTTGGTGTTCAACAACTGCATGTAATGGGGCGCTGGCCGCGCTATGCCGGCCGGCGCCGCTGATGGCGTGGCGATTGCCTGATCTTCTGTGATCAACAGCACTCTTTGATTGCTTGTTTTCGACGCAACAAACCTCCTCGCGGTAAGCTCGCTGCGCGTCAGAAAAATGACGCGCCGCTGTTGCCGCCTGCAGGAGCTTTTCCGTCCATGAGGACTCTGTCTTCCCCGTCCCACGGTGACGCGTACCACCATCGCCGCGGCGACGGCGCCACGGCTATGATCCGTTTCGGCGGACGGCCCGGGGCCGGTGGGCCGGGCGTCCGTGCCTGCAAAGTGGCTGGGCACCGGCGGCATGACCTTGAAGGAGTGGGAGGGGATGGAAAACCGGAGTGGCGCGCAGATGGACAATGCCCTGGCATTCGTTCCCTCTGGTGCGAACCTGCTGGAAGCCGTCAGGGGCGCGCGCAACGGCGAGGGTGTGCAGTATCAGTTGCTGGTAATCGACCAGCCCGCGCCGGAAGGCCTGGTGGCGGGCCAGCACGGCCCGAACCGGGTGCTGCTTTTGCTGCGCGGTGACGGCGGCGGCCGCTGGCAGCTGGCCGCGCGCAACGACAAGCTGGTGCCGTGTTCAACGCGTGGTGGCCTGGCGGGCGATCCTTTTGCGTATGCAATGGTTGAGGAAGACACCTTCAGTGTGATCACCAATGGTGGCAGCCGCCAGCGCTGGAGCAGCGTCTATACCTTCCGCTATGCCTCGGCTGAGCGGGACTGTTGGGTGGATACCGTGCGGCGCAAGGTGGTGGATATCGAAACCGAGGCGACCTGCATCCGTGAATTCTCGGCGGCCGAGATCGGCCGGGTGCGGTTCGAGGATTTCGATCCGGCCAGCGTCGCAGAGGTGACGCTTCCATGAGCCAAGCTTCAACCGGCGGGAAGGAACCCGCGCTGATGACGACCCAGGAGTGGCACCGTGTCGAGGGATAGGGAGTCGGAACTGCTGCGGCAGGCGACGGCTGCAGGCATCGATTCGCCCCGCGAACTGGCCAACTTCATGGCCCAGGCGGGGCATGAGTCGCGTGGCCTGTCGCGCCTGAACGAGAGCTTCAACTACACCCGTGGCATCTCGCAGATCCCGGTGGAAGCAGCGTGGCGCAACGGTAACGAAGCGTTGGAGTCGGCACGCCAGGAGGCCCTGCGCGGGCGCCCGGGCGCACTGGCCGAGCTGATGTATGGCGGCCGGTTGGGCAACGACGTCCCGGGCGATGCGCTGACCTACCACGGGCGTGGCTATCTGCCGCTGACCGGCAAGGAGGCCTATGCACGCGCAGGCCAGGCACTGGATCTGGATCTGCTCAACCACCCCGAGCTGGCCGCGCAACCCGAGCACGCTGGCCGCATTGCGGTCTGGCAGTGGCAACAGCACGTGCCGGCGCAGGCGCGCGAGGACGTGCGCGAGGCCACCTACGCGATCAGCGGCGCCATGAACGGGGTGGAGGACCGGCTGCGCCGCTTCGACGGCTGGCAGCAGAAGCTGACCCCCGAGGTGATGGAGCGCCTGGGCCGTGGCGAAGTGGGCGAGCGCGCGCCGGTCGCGCGTGACGTGACCGATCCGGCGCACGCCGGGCACGGCCTGTTCGTGGGCGCCCGTACGGGGCTGCAGCAGCTCGGTGAGCGCAGTGGCCTGCGTACGCCGCAGGAACTGGACAACGCCGCCGCGGCGCTGGCGGCAGGCGCGCACAAGGCTGGGCTGCAGCAGATTGATCACGTGGTGGCGGGCGCCGACGGGCGCATGTTGTTTGCCGTGCAGGGCAGCATGGGCGATCCGGCCATGCAGCGCTGCGCCGTGGAGCGCGCGCAGGCCGCGCAGCAATCGCTGGACGAGAGCAGCCGGCAACTGGCTGCCGAGGCTGCCAGCCGGCAGGAGCAGTCGGCATCGGTCAACCGCGAGCAGGAACAGCAGCGTTCGCGGTCGGTGTAAGCGCGGTCCGCCTGGGCACAGGCGCGGGATCGCATGGGTTGGGTGCCTGCGGGCGCCTTCATGGAACTTCCTTGTAGGGACACAACATGCAGAATCATGAATCTTGCGCGCGGCGTGGGGCCGCGCATCGACCGCGTGGCGGCGCTCGCCTGGCGCCGCTGTGGGCGCTGTCACTGGCGCTGACTGCATCGCTGGCGCAGGCACAGCAAGCGCCGGTCGCCACCGAGGCTCCGGCACAGGTGCCGGCGGTGGCCGGGGCC
This sequence comes from Stenotrophomonas sp., assembly GCF_032056425.1. Lineage (GTDB taxonomy): Bacteria > Pseudomonadota > Gammaproteobacteria > Xanthomonadales > Xanthomonadaceae > Stenotrophomonas. Next base: position 18,992 of record NZ_DAMBCN010000013.1, on the reverse strand, counting down.
GCACAGGCCCCAGCCGTTGCGCCGGCGGCCACCGCCGCCGCGCCTGTATTGGCGGTGGTGCCGTTGCCGCCCGACCAGGCCAGCGAACGCCAGTTGGGTGCCCGCTGCCCGGTTGATCTGGCCGGACGCCTGGCCCCGCAGGGCGATCTGATGATCGGTGCCTGCCAGGGCACGCCGCCCGCGCATCTGGCGGCGCTGCTGGTGGCGGTACCGGAGCAGGACATCCTGTTGCCGCGCGCCTGGCGCGAACGCGAGGTGCGCCAGCGCGTATGGTTCAAGGCGGTTGCCGGCTTTGGCCAGCGCCCGGATTTCATCGCCCGCCTGGGCGACATCTGGGTGCGCTCGTTCGAAGGCGCTGATCCGGCGATCACCACCTATCTGGTGCAGGCGCCGTTCGAATGCGCCGACCGCGCGTTGCCGGCCGATGCGCGGCCCGAGCCGGTGCGCGTGGCGGCCGGTGCCTGCCGGCAGGCCTACGTCAGCCAGCGCGTGTACCAGATGGGAGCCGACGGCGTGGCCCACGATGTGACCGCCAGGCTGATGCCATCGGCACCGTTGATCGCCGAAGACGACCGCGCGCGCGTGCAGGCGCGCGAAGGGCGGGTGCTGCTGGACCACAGCAAGCTGCAGTACGGTCCGGCGCTGCGCTGGTACGTGCAGTACCCGGAATCGCCGCAGAAGACCGGCCCGCATGCGTTCAGCGACTGGAATCGCGAACATCTGGCGTTTGTGGTGTGGAACGGGCGGAATTTCGAGCTGCGCGAGCGCGTGTCGCGGCGTCAGTGGCCGTGTGACCCGGTGGCACCGGGTGATCGCGCCTGTGGCGGCTTCCCGGATTCGGGCCCGGATGTCTACGTCACGGCCGACAACGCGGCCGGCGACAGCGCCGCGGCGATCTCAAGCCGGTAACTGCGCCAGTGCGTGCTGCACGAACGGGAGCCGGCAGGTCCGGCTCCCCTTTGCGCATGCCGTCGCCGGTCAGGAGGGCAGGGCGCGTGCCTGGCTCTGCACCAGCTCCTGCTGCTGGTCGCGCTCCTGGCTCTGGCGCTGCGCGGTCTGCTGATCGATGCGCTGGCTACTCTGTTCCAGTGGCGTTTGGGTCGCAATGACGGTATCCACCGACACCCGCAGATGGCCGGGGTCGCCGCTCTGGCCTTGCACGGCGAAGCTGCGCGAGGCGTCGTTGCTCATCACCACCTGGTCGATGCGCCGGCCACCGGCGGCGTGCATTTCTGCTGCCAACGAACCGGCCAGCTGCGTGCTCATTGCATCGGGTTTTCGCCCGGCATGGGCATCGAGCGCGTGTACGCCGCGCAGGGCATCGTTGAACAGCGGGTTGCCTGCATGGTCACGGTCCGTGATGTCTGGCAAGGGCGCCACCGGGGCGTCCCGCCGTGCCGGTTCGCCCGGCTGCAGCGGGCCGCGGCTGTGGTCGTAGATGTCGTACAGGTTGCCAGTGATGCCGCGTGCACCGATGGTGATGCCGCGGCGCACGCGTTCCACCTCGTTGCGGTACTCACTGATCATCCGGCTGTTGTCGCGGGCCAGATCCTGCGTGCCGGCGGTGTTCAACACCGAGTCGTCGCCCAGGAAACTGCTCAGCTTGTGCGAGCCCAGCGACGAAGCGGCGGCACCCAGCGCGCTGTCGGGAATGAGCGCGCGGAAGCGGCTGTTGCTGAAGCCCCAGCTGCCCAGCGTGTCGATCTCTTTCTGCGTGGCGTACATGCGTACTTCGCCGAAGTGCTGCGAAGCCGCGCTGACCGGGTCGGCCGCCATCACGTGGTTGACCACGTTGTGGCCGCCTTCTGGAATGCGGTAAGTCAGGCTGACCGCGCCGTAGGCATTGAACGTTTCGCCCTTCAGGTTGAAATGGTGGGCGGAAATCTGCGCCAGTGTGCCGCCCAGCGAATGCCCGGTCACGGTCACCTCGGGCGCCTGGCCCAGATCCCGGCCTTCCTTCTGCGCATAGGCCAGGGCGTGCCGGGTCAGTTCCAGCGCGTCGTTGGCCTGCCGGTTGCGGCGGGCCAGCACCATGCCGCCATCGGTGAGGATGCCGTCGCGGCCGATCTGTTCGGTACCGCGGTGGGCGACCACGATGTCGTGCGTGTCCACGCGCTGGTAGATGGTGCCCTGGTAGCCGTTGAGGCGGTTGTTGGCATGTTCCAGCACGCGGTAGGCGTGGCCGTTGAGGGTGACCGGCTGCTCCTGCGCTGGATCGTGCCGGCCCACCCGTTCATCGCGGTAGGCATCGCTGGCCAGCGCGGCGTAGTCCTGGCTGGTCACCGTCATGGGCTGACCTCGTGCGCGCTGAGGGTGGCCGAGAACAGGGCATCGCGCAGTTCGGCGCGGAAGCGGTTGGGGTCCTGCTGGCCGCTGGCGCCGTAGTCGGGCATGTCCGCCACGCGCGGGTAGTCGCCGCGCGGGTAGTGGCGGGTTTCAGTGCCGCCGCCCACGAACGGATCGGCGTCCAGGAAGGACAGGAAGCGGGTTTCGCCCTGCGCACCGGTGGCCTTGAGCATGGCCCCGGCACCGCTGAAGGACCAGGTGCAGACCCCGCGGCCGTAGTAGTCCTCATCCAGCATGCGGTCCAGGTACACGGTGCCGCGATATTCATTGTCGGCCACCTTGCGCAGGGTCACCGGCTCCTGGCTGGTGATGCGTGCGGGCGTGCCGGTTTCCGGCTCGATATAGCCGCATTGGTCTTCGTTGGTGACGTCGTATTGCGCCACGCCCTCGACCACGGCGAAATCGCCGGGGGGATTGGCCAGCCGCAATACCAGTTCATAGGCCTTGCGCGGGGTGGGGTTGAGCTTTGCCAGGCCGCGCCCTCCCTGGGCGACGTTGGCGGCGGCGGAATCAAACTCCTGGGACATGAGAGCCTCCGGGCTGCAGGCGATCAGCAGCAACAGAACAACGCAGGGAAATGTGCGGCCGCGCATCCTCAGGCCCCCTGTGCGGCGGGGCAGGGACAATGCGGCAGCACGGCAGGCAGCGTCTGCGGAAGTACAGCCGTGCGCGCGAACGCCAACGCAATGTGCACGGCAGGTCTCCTTTCCTTGGGGACGGGAGTTTTGATTATGGGAGGCCATGCCGACACGGTGCCACCGCTTGCGACCCGGTCATGTCATTGATTTGACGCGTCCGGCTCGGCCCAGGTCGCGGAAACGCCTTTCCTTACAAGGACTTGCGGCACAGGCCGTAACGTGGATGCTCCGGCGGATGGGTGTCTCAATTCGTGAGGTGTATCAACAATTCACACTGCGGGCGCAGGCGGGCCAACGTTGCGGTTGCGTGAATCCAAAGGCCGCGCCATGGTGTGCGCGCTTCCATGGAGTCCTTGCAATGCCTTTCATCCGCCCCGAGCAACCGGCCGACGTGGCCGCCATCCATGCACTGACCGAGGCCGCCTTCGGCCAGGCCGAACACAGCAGCCACACCGAGCAGTTCATCGTGGATGCGCTGCGCGACCGGCGCGAATTGACCGTTTCGCTGGTGGCCGAGCGCGATGGCGAGGTGATGGGGCATGTGGCCGTTTCGCCCGTGACGGTGAGTGACGGCAGTGCCGGTTGGTTTGGCCTGGGTCCCCTTTCCGTGCTGCCGGCGCTGCAGGGGCAGGGCGTGGGGGCGGCGCTGATGCAGGCGGCGATCGATGCGCTGCGCAGCCAGCAGGCACACGGTTGTGTGCTGCTGGGCGAGCCGGCGTACTACGGTCGGTTTGGTTTTCGTGCCGAACCGGGCCTGACGTTGCCGGGCGTACCCCCGGAGTACTTCCAGGCCCTGTGCCTGCGGCCGCCGATGGCACAAGGCGAAGTGCATTACTCGCCGGCGTTCGAGGCGGCTGCGCCGCTGTAATAGGGTCAGATCCGTTTTCCGATGGAAAACGGATCTGACCCCAACGTCACGGTGCCTGCCACGGGCGCGGCTCCGGCGCCGGCGGCGGAATGCGATACCCGCCGATATGCGTCAGCAGTTCGTTGGTGCGCCGTTGCTCGGCCAGCAGTTCGCGCATCAGGCTGCGCACGCCGAAGATCGCGAACGGCACCAGGATCCACACCACGCCCATGACAGTGGCGAAGATGAAGAACAGCATCTGACTCCCCATTGCGGGCACTCCTCTCTTGGAAAACGTCGAATCCAGGATTGTGAGCGGCCGGCCACCCTGCATGCACGTGCCCGGGGCGTACAATGCCGGCCGTCCGGCGTGGCCGGGTCTTCACTACGAGAACCACCATGAGCGATTCCCTGGGCGTGCCCGTGCACGATGCGGACGAACACTGGATGCGCCACGCGCTGGCGCTGGCCGAGCGTGCGCAGCACGTGTTCGATGAGATTCCGGTGGGCGCGGTGCTGGTGGGTGCAGACGGCCAGGTGCTGGGCGAGGGCTGGAACCTCAACATCGCCAGCCACGACCCCAGCGCGCATGCTGAAATCGTCGCCATGCGCGAGGGCGGGCGCGTGCTGGCCAACCACCGCCTGATCGGCAGCACCCTGTACGTGACGCTGGAGCCGTGTGCGATGTGCGCCATGGCCATCGTGCATGCGCGCGTGTCACGCCTGGTCTACGGCGCCAGCGACCCCAAGACCGGTGCCTGCGGCAGCGTATTCGACCTGCTGGGCGATGCGCGCCACAACCACCGGGTGGAGATCCATGGCGGCGTGCTGGCCAAGGAGGCCAGCCTGCGCCTGACCAACTACTTCCGTGCCAAGCGTGGCAAGCCACCGTTGCTGCTGGAGAACCACGCCGACGAGGCCTGAGCAGCGAAAGGGTATGATGGGCGCCTCTTTCCTTTACCGGTGGGCGCCCTGCCTGCCCAGCAACGAGGCGACACGATGGTGGAGAACGGCGCGGCCAACGAACGACTGATCTGGATCGACCTGGAAATGACCGGGTTGGATACCGACAACGATTCGATCATCGAGATCGCCACCGTGGTCACCGATGCCCAGCTGAACGTGCTGGCCGAAGGCCCGGAATTCGCCATCCACCACACGCTGGAAACGCTGGAAGCGATGGACGAGTGGAACCGCAACCAGCACCGTCGTTCCGGGCTGTGGCAGCGCGTGCTGGACAGCACCACCACGCTGGGCCAGGCCGAAGCGCAGACCATCAACTTCCTGGCGCAGTGGATTCCGGCCGGTGCTTCGCCGATGAGCGGCAACTCGATCTGCCAGGATCGCCGCTTCCTGCACCGGCAGATGCCGCGGCTGGAGAAGTATTTCCACTACCGCAACCTGGACGTGTCCACGGTGAAGGAACTGGCCAAGCGCTGGGCGCCGAGCGTGGCCGCCGGGCTGACCAAGAACAGCAACCACACCGCGCTGAGCGATGTGCACGACTCGATTGCCGAACTGCGCCACTACCGCCAGTTCATGGGCGCACTGTCGGGCCTGCCGACCGCCTGATCGGTAGTGCCGGCCACTGGCCGGCAGCGCCGTGTTGAAGCGCGGCGCTTCGTCTCAGGGATACCAGTTAGGCCCGCGGTCGGGGCCACCTACTGGGTAGAAATCGCGGGCGCAGTCGGATGTGACCACCCGGCAGCCATGGGGACAGATCTGTCTTGCGGCTTCGCTGGTCGGGTCAAAGCTGTCATAGAATCCACGCACCACCACTTCCATCTGCCCGGTGTCACTGTGCTGCAGCGCGGTCGAGCACTGGCCAGTGAAGGAAGCGACGATCTCGCACTTCTGGCCGCTGCGCGCGTTGCAGGCTTTCATTGCCTGCTTGTTGGCGCCCCTCTGTTTGTGCTGGAAAACGCTCCAGCCGAGCACGCGGCCATCCGGCGAACGCGCATAGGCAATCCACTGGGGGACTTTTCTGACATTGCTGAAGTACGACGAAGCGCTGCCGCCTGTTCCGCCGCCAGGAATCGGGGCGCAGCCGGCAACGCCCTGCCCGCCAATCGGGTAGTAGCCTTGGGGGCAATTGCCTTCAGCGTGGGCGTGTTGTGAAAAGCCCAGCCCAGCCAGGAAGAAGCAAGCGATCAGCAACAAACGTGCGTGCATGGTGCGTCCTTGTGATGGTTCATCCGTGGTGCCCGGCAGACCGGGCGGTTGCCACGATCATAGCCCCGCGCTGTCCGGGCCACCACCAAACGTTCAACTTACCGGCGCTATGATCGGCCCCATGAACGAGCCGATCCTGCTGCCGCGCGATATCGCCCACGACGCCCAGGACTGGGGCGACCTGCAGCGGGCGGTCGCGCTGCTGGAGGCGCCCACCATCACGGCGCGCATGGCCAACCTGGTTGGCACGCCGCTGGAGTTTGCGGTGAAGGCGCTACCGACGGCGATCTCCGGGCGCATTCATGGCGCGGTGGAGGCGGCGCTGTCGAAGTCCGCGCAGGCGGCGCTGTGGAGCATGGGCAACACGCCGGGCAAATCGGCCTCCACGCGCTGGCACAAGCTGGCGGCGGCAACCTCGGGTGCGGTGGGAGGTGCGTTCGGCTTTGCCGCATTGTTCATCGAGTTGCCGGTGTCGACAACGATCATGATGCGCGCGGTGGCCGATGTTGCCCGCAGCGAGGGCTTCGACCTGTCGCAGTTCAGCACGCGCCAGGCTTGCCTGGAGGTGTTCGCGCTGGGCGGCAATTCGCCGCGCGATGACGCCAGCGAAACCGGCTATTACCTGGCGCGCGGTTTCACCACCGATGTGATGCGGCATCTGTCGGCCGAACTGGCCGGTCGCGTGGTGACCGGGCGCGACCTGACCCTGGGCGTGGCGCCGAAGGAAGCCGGCAAGCTGCTGGCCAAGCTGGTGGAAAAGGTGGCGGCGCGCTTCGGCGTGGTAGTGACTGAAAAGTTCGCCGCGCAGGCGGTGCCGATTGTCGGCGCCGCGGCCGGTGCGACGCTCAATACGATGTTCACCGATTACTACCAGGACATGGCCCGTGGCCATTTCATCGTGCGCCGGCTGGAGCTGAAGTACGGCGAGGATGTGGTACGCGCGTGCTACGACCGCATTGCCCATGGTGGGGCGTTGATCGAGCCGACGCTGTAGCCGCGCAGCGTAGCCGGTAGAGTCGACCGTTGGTCGACTGCTTCTGGGCGAGCCGCGATGTAAGCCCGCGCTGCGCGCGATAGTCGACCAACGGTCGACTCTACCGCGGGGGCGGCCTTCATCCTTGCCTGAGCGGCACAACTGTTTTGCCAGATTGCGTCTGTTGCGCCGTGCGCGGTACCCCCACTCTTGTGGGCAATCCCCCGCACGAGATGCCGCCATGTTGTTCACCCCCTACCGCCTGGGCCCGCTGCGCCTGCCCAACCGTATCGTGATGCCGCCGATGACTCGCTCGCGGGCGGCGGCCGGCAATGTCGCCACCGCGCAGATGGCGCAGTACTACGCGCAGCGCGCCAGCGCCGGGCTGATCGTGAGCGAAGGCACGCAGATCAGCCCGCAGGGCCAGGGCTATGCGTGGACGCCGGGCATTCACAGCGCCGAGCAGGTACAGGGCTGGCGGCAGGTGACCGATGCGGTGCACGCCGCCGGTGGCCGCATCTACGCGCAGCTGTGGCATGTGGGCCGCGTTTCGCACGTGGCCCTGCAACCCGATGGCGCCGCGCCGGTGTCTTCGTCGGCGCTGCTGGCCGAGGGCGTGAAGGTGTTCGTGGACCCCACTGGTGCCGGCCCGGACGCCGGGGTAGGCGAGATGCTGCAGCACTCGATGCCGCGCGCGCTGGCCGAGGACGAGATTCCCGGCATCATCGCCGATTACGCCCAGGCCACGCGCAATGCGCTGGCTGCCGGCTTCGATGGCGTGGAGCTGCATGGCGCCAACGGCTACCTGATCAACCAGTTCATCGATTCGCAGGCCAACCAGCGCACCGATGGCTACGGTGGCGCGCTGCAGAACCGCCTGCGTTTCCTGCGCGAAGTGGTGCAGGCGGTGGTGGCGGTGGCCGGTGGTGATCGCGTGGGTGTGCGGCTGGCGCCGCTGACCACCCTGCAGGGTGCGGTGGATGACACGCCGCAGGCGACTTATCTTGCCGCCGCGCACCTGCTGGGCGAACTGGGCGTGGGCTACGTGCACATCGCCGAGGCCGACTGGGAGGACGCGCCGGTGATGCCGGTGGCGTTCAAGCAGGCGCTGCGGATGGTGTACCCGGGCACGCTGATCTACGCCGGCAAGTACAGCGCCGAGCGCGCCGAGCAGGCGCTGGCCGAGGGGTGGGCGGATCTGATCGGTTTCGGTCGGCCGTTCATCGCCAACCCGGACCTGCCCGAGCGCCTGCGTACCGGCGCGGCCTTGAACGCACCGGACCGCGCGACGTACTTCGGCGGCGGTGCCGCCGGGTTCATCGATTACCCAGCGCTGGAAGAGGCCGTCGAGGCCTGAATCCGCATCCGCCGGGCGTGGCCCGGCGCTACCGATGCCGGTAGGTGCCGACCGTTGGTCGGCACTGCCGATCAGGGCTTGTCGCGCACCAGCGCATCGGCTTCCAGCACGCCGCCATCCTTGCCGTGCAGGTACAGGTGCATGTCCTGCTGAGGGTACGGAATATTGATGCCGGCCTTGTCGTAGCCCAGCTTGATCTGCTCCAGCAACGTGACCTTGGTGCCGAACTGGTCGGCCGATTTCGTAAAGCAGCGGATGCCCAGCTTGATGGCATGGTCGCCCAGTTCGTACACCACTACGTCCGGTTCGGGCGAAGGCAGCACGCGGCTGTCGGCCTTCATCAGGGCGATGGCGGTTTCGCGCGCCAGCTGGATGCTGTCTTCGTAGCCGATGCCGATCACCAGTTCGACGCGGCGGGTGGGTTCGGCAGTCAGGTTGATGATCGGCGCGGCGGTGATCAGCGTGTTGGGGATGGTGGTGTGCTGGTTGTCGGCGCCGGTGATGACGGTCTGGAAGATACGCACTTCGCGCACGGTGCCGGTCTGCCCGGCCACGGTGACCACATCGCCCACGCGGAACGGCCGCAGGGTCACCAGCATCACCCCCGAGGCGATGTTGGACAGCGAGTCCTTCAGCGCCAGGCCCACGGCCAGGCCGGCGGTGCCGAGCACGGCCAGCAGCGGGGAGATCGGCACGCCCAGCGTGTTGATGGCCAGCACCACCACGATCACCAATGAGGCCGAATACACCACGTTGCGCATGAAGTTGCCGAGCATCGGATCCATGCCCACTCGTGCCGTGGCACGCGGCAGGGTGTTGGACACTCTGCGTGCCACCCACATGCCGACCAGCAGCACCACGATGGCGGCCAGCAGCGGTACACCATACGTTTCCAGCAGGCGCTCCCAGTCCATGGAATGGAACCAGGAAGCAGGGGCGGGGGCGGGCGGGGCAGTGGCAGTCATGCGGGCTCCTTTGCAGCGGCGGCGTCGGCGTGCGCGCACGCCAGAAACAACAAACCCCGCCGCAGCGGGGTTTGCATGCAAGGGCAGTATGGGCGGACGCCGATGAACACGACGTCAGCCCCTGCCACTACGGCATCAGCCGTTGGCCTTCAGCTTGGCCAGGCGCAGCCAGGTATCAACCACGGTGTCCGGGTTCAGCGACACCGACTCGATGCCTTCCTGCATCAGCCATTCGGCCAGATCCGGATGGTCGGACGGGCCCTGGCCGCAGATGCCGACGTACTTGCCCTTGGCGCGCGCCGACTTGATGGCCATCGACAGCAGCTTCTTCACCGCCGGGTTCCGCTCGTCGAACAGGTGCGCGACGATGGACGAATCGCGGTCCAGGCCCAGGGTGAGCTGGGTCAGGTCGTTGGAACCGATCGAGAAGCCGTCGAAGATTTCCAGGAACTCATCGGCCAGCAGTGCGTTGGACGGCACTTCGCACATCATGATGATCTTCAGGCCGTTTTCGCCCTGCTTCAGACCGTTCTGGGCCAGCACCTCGACCACCTTGCGGCCTTCTTCCAGGGTGCGCACGAACGGAATCATGACCCACAGGTTGTCCAGGCCCATTTCGTTGCGCACGCGCAGCACGGCCTGGCATTCCAGCGCGAAAGCGGCGGCAAAGCTCGGATCGACGTAACGGCTGGCGCCGCGGAAGCCGATCATCGGGTTCTCTTCGTGCGGCTCGTAGTTGCTGCCGCCGACCAGGTTGGCGTACTCGTTGGACTTGAAGTCCGACAGGCGCACGATCACCGGGTTCGGTGCGACCGAAGCGGTGAGGGTGGCGATGCCTTCGGCCAGGCGGTTCACGTAGAAGCTGACCGGATCACCGTAGCCGGCGATCTTCTCGTCGATCTTCTTCCTGGTCGCGGCGTCCTGGCGGTCGTATTCCAGCAGCGCATTCGGGTGGATGCCGATGTGGCTGGCAATGATCATTTCCAGACGGGCCAGGCCGATGCCGGCGTTCGGCAGCTGGCCGAAGTCGAAGGCACGTTCCGGGTTGGCCACGTTCATCATGATCTTCAGCGGCGCCGCCGGCATGTTGCCCAGGTCGGTGGTGGTGCGCTCGAACTTCAACCGGCCTTCGTAGATGAAGCCGGTATCGCCTTCAGCGCAGCTGACGGTGACGGGCTGGCCATCCTCGATGACCTTGGTCGCGTTGCCCGAACCGACCACGGCCGGCACGCCCAGTTCGCGGGCGATGATGGCGGCGTGGCAGGTGCGGCCGCCACGGTTGGTGACGATGGCCGAGGCGCGCTTCATCACCGGTTCCCAATCCGGGTCGGTCATGTCGGCGATCAGCACGTCGCCGGGCTGCACGCGGTTCATGTCGTCCAGGGTCTTGACCACGCGGGCCACGCCCGAGCCGATCTTGGCGCCGACGGCGCGGCCTTCGGCCAGCACGTTGCCGCCCTTTTCGGTCAGCGCGAAGCGCTCGATCTGGGTGGCGTGGCTGCGCGACTTCACCGTTTCCGGGCGCGCCTGCACGATGAACAGCTTGCCGCTGACACCGTCCTTGGCCCACTCGATGTCCATCGGGCGGCCGTAGTGCTTTTCGATCACCAGCGCCTGCTTGGACAGTTCCTGCACGTCCTCGTCGCTGATGGAGAAGGTGCTGCGCAGTTCGGCCGGGGTGTCCTCGATCTTGACGCGCTCACCGGGCACGTCCGAATACACCATGCGGATCGCCTTGCTGCCCAGCGAGCGGCGCAGGATCGCCGGCTTGCCGGCCTGCAGGGTGGGCTTGTAGACGTAGAACTCGTCCGGGTTCACTGCGCCCTGCACGACCATTTCGCCCAGGCCGAACGAGGAGGTGACGAACACCACGTCGCGGAAGCCCGATTCGGTGTCCAGGGTGAACAGCACGCCGGAGGAGCCGACGCCCGAGCGCACCATCAGCTGCACGCCGGCAGACAGGAACACGTCTTCATGCTTGAAGCCGTGGTGCACGCGGTAAGCGATGGCGCGGTCGTTGTACAGCGAAGCGAACACTTCCTTGACCTTGTGCACGACATCGTCGGCACCGGTGACGTTGAGGAAGGTTTCCTGCTGGCCGGCGAAGGAGGCATCGGGCAGATCTTCGGCGGTGGCCGAAGAGCGCACGGCCACGGCCACGTCGCCGCCGCCGTTGTCGGCGCTCAGCTTGGCGTAGGCGCTGCGGATGTCCTGGTCCAGCTGCGGCTGCAGCGGCGCATCGATCACCCAGCTGCGGATTTCCTTGCCGGCGGCGGTCAGCGCGGTCACGTCTTCGACGTCCAGCGTGGCCAGCTTGTCGAAGATGCGCTTGGACAAGTCGTTATGCGCGATGAAGTCCTTGAAGGCTTCAGACGTGGTGGCGTAGCCACCGGGGACGGAGACGCCCAGACCGGCCAGGTTGCCGATCATCTCGCCCAAGGACGAATTCTTGCCGCCCACGCGGGCCAGATCGGCCAGACGCAGTTCGTGCAACCACAGGATGTTCTCGTTCAAGCGCGATGCTCCGTTTGGCCATCGCCCGAGGCGGGCTGAGTGGCCGCGTCCGTAGGAAGAAGCCGATATGATGCCGGGCATACCACCGCCGGCACAAGCTTGTGCTGGCGGCCTTTTTAGGCTTCGTATGGGGTAAAAGCGCGCATGTCGACCATCCGACCGGTGTTCTACGTTTCCGATGGAACCGGTATCACCGCTGAAACCATTGGGCATAGCCTCCTCACCCAGTTCACCGGGTTCAGCTTCATTACCGACCGCATGTCATTTGTCGATGACCCTGAAAAAGCGCGTGAAGCCTGTTCCCGGATCCAGGCGGCGGGGGAGCGCTACCAGGTCCGGCCCATCGTGGTGAACAGCTGCGTGGACCAGGGCCTGAGCCTGATCCTGGCCGAAAGCGGGGCGTTGATGCTGGATGTGTTCGCCCCGTTCATCGAGCCGCTGGAGCGGGAGCTGGCCAGCCCGCGCCTGGCCCGGGTCGGCCAGGCCCACGGCATGGTCGATTTCGATACCTACCACCGCCGCATCAATGCGATGAACTTCGCCCTGACCCACGATGACGGGATCGCGGTGAACTACGACGACGCCGACGTGATCCTGGTGGCGGTGTCGCGGGCGGGCAAGACCCCCACCTGCATCTATCTGGCCCTGCATTACGGGGTGCGCGCGGCCAACTACCCGTTGACCGACGAGGACCTGGAAAGCGACCGCCTGCCGCCGCGGCTGCGAAACTATCGTCGGAAACTATTCGGGCTGACGATCGATCCGGACCGCCTGCAGCAGATCCGCCAGGAGCGTCGGCCGAATTCGCGCTATGCCAACCTGGACACCTGCAAGCGTGAGGTGGCCGCGGCCGAGGTGATGTTCCAGATGGAGCGTATTCCGACCCTGAGCACCACCCATACCTCGATCGAGGAGATTTCCAGCAAGGTGCTGGCCACGCTGGGGCTGCAGCGCGAGCTGTACTGACCGGTGCGGCCCGCCGGGCCCGGCGCTGCCAGGGGTTGGCCTTTGCGGGTCAGCCCCCACGTTGTATGGCCAACGTGTAGGATCGACCCATGGCCCACGCCTCGCCCCGTACCGAACGCATTCCCCGCCTCAGCCGGCTGAGCTGGCTGATGGGCCTGTATGCCGAGAATTACCGGCATCTGGTGCGCCTGTTCGCGCCGGCCGAGCTGACGGCCGGCAGCTACGTTTCCTCGGTGGGCGATGGGCTGGATGTACGCCTGGACGTGATCGAATGCCACCGCTACACGGTGGAACTGCGCCTGACCTATGATCTGGCCGACCCGGTGACCGGCGAGCCGGATCCCTCGGCGTATGTGCGCCTGTACCAGGATGCCCGCCAGGCCGAGACTACCCACTGCTACGTGGGCCGCCGCTGGCAGGACACCATGGGGCTGTACCCGCCGCCGGCCGAGCTGATCAACCACCGCATGCGCATGAACACCTTCCTGGGCAAGTGGCTGGAATACCTGGCCGAGCGCGGCCATGGCGTGGCCACCCTGCGCCGCGACCCCGATGGCCCGGCGGCGGTTTCGGCCGAACGCCGCCTGTCGCTGGTGCGCTGATCGGCCATAATCGTGGGCTTACCCGCCGCCGGATCCGCCCCATGCCGTACACCCCGATCGTCGCCACCTTGGGCTATGTGCTGTCGCCCGACCGCCGCCAGGTGCTGATGATCCACCGCAATACCCGGCCCGGTGACCATCACCTGGGCAAGTACAACGGCCTGGGGGGCAAGGTCGAACCCACCGAGGACGTGGCCGCCGGCATGCGCCGCGAGATCGCCGAGGAAGCGGGCATCGACTGCACGGCCATGCGCCTGCGCGGCACCATCAGCTGGCCGGGCTTCGGCAAGCACGGCGAGGACTGGTTCGGTTTCGTGTTCGTGATCGACAGCTTCGAGGGCACCCCGCACGGCGGCAACCACGAAGGCACCCTGGAATGGGTGGACGTGGACAAGCTCGACGCGCTGCCCATGTGGGAAGGCGACCGCAACTTCCTGCCGCTGGTGTTCGATGCCGACCCGCGACCGTTCCACGGGGTGATGCCGTACCGCGACGGGCGCATGCAGAGCTGGTCGTTCAGCCGCCTCTGAGCGCGGCGCGGCGGGGTGGCTCAGCGGCGCTGCGCCAGCAGCAGGTGGAAATGCTTGTCGCGGCGCTGCCCATCGTTGCCGGCCGCCGTTTCACGATGCGCGCGCCAGCCGCACACACTGAAGCCTGCCACGCGCAGCGCCAGTTCCACGGCGTCCAGTTCGTGCAGCTGGAAGTCCTCGCTGAAGGGCAGGCTGCGCATGAAGGTGGCATCGCCAAAGGCCAGGCACAGCCGACCGCCCCTGCGCAGCACGCGGGCGATCTCGGTCAGTACCGGCGCCAGGTCCGGCCAGAAATACAGCGTGTTGACCGCCAGCGCAGCATCGATGGAGGCATTAGCCACCGGCAGGGCGTGGGCATCGCCGGGCCGCAGTGTGGCGCGGTCGGCCAGTCCCGCCGACGCAAGGCCCTGGTTGCCGGCCTCGACCATGGCCGAGGACAGCTCAATGCCCAGGTACTTGCTGCCGTCGGCCTGCAGCAGCAGGGGCGCGAAGGCCGCATTGCCGGGCCCGATTTCCAGCCCCCGTTCCTGCGTGGTGACCGCCAGCAGCGCAATGGCCGCCTGGTTCAGCGCCGCGTTGCTGCGGTTCATCGATTCGCCCACGGCCAGCGCGGCTTCGCCATGGGGCTGCCGCAACTGCGCGGCCAGCGTACGTGCATCCAGCATCAACATCGTCCAGGAACAAAGGGTTCGGACGTGGCGGCGGCGGGTCCGCCGTTGACCATAGCGGGGTGCGACGGGATTGGGAAGTAGGAAAACCCCGCATCGTGGTGATGAGAAAATAGCCAGGGTCGCAGCTTCTGCGACCGGGTTGTCCACAGGGGGTGTGGATTACGCGTGGGCAACTTTGTGGATAAGCCGTGGCAGGCGCCACCCCCCTAGGCTGTCAAGATGGGTGGCTAAAAATTCACCGCAGGTGAGCAGTGGTGAGGGCCGGGTGAAGGCCGGCCCTTGCCGCGCTGTTGTACGCGTCGGTGGTCGCGGTACCCTGTGGCCCTTGATGCCCCGTGAGATTCCATGAAACGTCATTTCTCGATGCTGCGCGAATTCCAGTTGGCCGATTGGTTCACCCTGGCCAATGCGTTCTGCGGCACCGGTGCGGTGTTTGCCGCGATGCGCTTCCTGCAGGATGGCGAGCGCGCGTACCTGCTGTTCGGCATGGCGCTGATCCCGCTGGCCTTCATCTTCGACGCACTGGACGGCCGGATCGCGCGCTGGCGCAAATCCAGCTCCACCCTGGGCCGCGAGCTGGATTCGCTGTCCGATGTGATTTCCTTCGGGGTGGCGCCGGCGGCGCTGGCCTATGCCTGCGGCATGCAGGGCGGCTGGGACTGGCTGGTGCTGAGTTATTTCGTGTGTTGCGGTGTCAGCCGCTTGGCCCGCTACAACGTGACCGCCGAGGCGATGTCCGGTGACGAGGGCAAGGTGAAGTATTTCGAGGGCACGCCCATTCCGACCAGCCTGGCGCTGGTGATCGTGTTGGCCATCGCGGCCGGCACCGATGCCATCGGCCGTGACATCTGGTTCGGGCAGTGGCAGATCGGCCCGTGGCAGCTGCACCCGATGGTGCTGTTGTTTGCATTGTCCGGCTCGCTGATGATCAGCAAGACCCTGCGCATTCCCAAGCCCTGATGCAGCCCCGCGGAGGCGCACGATGACCAGCTCGGCCCACGACGGCGGCAGCAGCGATTTTGAAGCTCTGGCCCGACAGTACTTCGGCGCCTGGGGCGATGCCCTGCGCCACGCCAGCGCACCGGGCGCACCGGCCGGCGATGACCCGGCCAGCTGGCAGCGCCTGTTCGACTGGTGGGGGCAGTTGTTGCCCGAACAGGGGCAGGGCGCGCCTGAAGATGCGCTGCGCCGCTTCCGCGAACAGGCCGGCAGCTGGTACGGCACCATGCAGGACGTGGCCGCGCGTTTTGCCGGTCGTGACGCCAGCAGCGCCGATGTGGCCCAGGCCTGGCGCGAGGCCGTGAACGGGCAGGGCGAGGGCATGTTGCAGTGGATGCTGCAGGGTGCACGTGGCAGCACCCAGGCCGGCGCATCGGTGCCGGAGTTCGCGGCCTGGCTGCAACAATGGCAGCTGCAGGCCGGCCCGTGGCTGCAGAGCCCGGCCTTCGGTCCCGGCCGCGAGCACCAGGCGCGCTGGCAGGCATTGCTGCGCGCGCAGGAGGAGTACCAGCAGCATTCGCGCGCCTATGTGGAACAGATCAAGCAGGCGCTGGAAGAAGCCTTTACCCTGTTCGAGCAGCGCCTGGCCGAACACGAGCAGCCGGGCAGCCAGCTGACCAGTGCGCGGGCGATGTTCGATCTGTGGATTGAAGTGGCCGAAGAGGCGTATGCCAAGGTCGCCCTGTCCGAGCCGTTCCAGCAGGTGTATGCCTCGCTGGGCAACGCGCAGATGCGCCTGCGCGCGGGCCTGCAACGCGAGGTGGAACAGATGAGTGAACGCATCGGTCTGCCGACGCGTAGTGAGATGGACGCTGCCCACCGCCGCATTGCCGAGCTGGAGCGCAGCCTGCGCCGGCTGCAGGCACAGGTGGCGGTGCTGGCCGGAACGGCAGCCGTTGACCCGGTGGCACAGCCGGCTGCGGCGAAGGTGAAGCCGGCGCCGCGCAAGGCGGCGAAGAAGGCGACGCCGGCAAAGAAGGCCGCCCCGGAACAGGCGCCTGCAAAGAAGGCGCAGCCCAGAAAGGCCACCGATCGCGCCGCGACGAAGGGGCGTGCGCGATGAAAGGGCCGCTGGGCTTCAATGCCGACGACCTGATGCAGGAAACCCTGGCCATGCAGCGCAAGCTGATGGAAGGGCTGAAGCTGCTGCCGCAGGTGGAAGACGTGGACTACGGTGCCACGGCCCGCGAAGAAGTCTGGCGCGATGGCAGGGTGGTCCTGTATCGCTTCGTTGGCGAACAAGCGCCGACCCGGCGCCGGCCGCTGCTGATCGTCTATGCGCTGGTGAACCGTCCCTACATGGTCGACCTGCAGGCCGACCGTTCGCTGGTACAGAAGCTGCTGGCGCTGGGCCAGGACGTGTACGTGCTGGACTGGGGCTACCCCGACCGCTCCGAGCGTTTCCAGACACTGGAAGACTACCTGCTGCGCTACATCGACGGTGCCGTGGATGCGCTGCGTGCGCGCAGCGGTGAGCCGGTGGACATGCTGGGCATCTGCCAGGGCGGCGTGTTCGCCCTGTGCTACGCCGCGCTGCGCCGGCAGAAGCTGGCCAGCCTGATCACCATGGTCACCCCGGTCGATTTCCATACCGCCGACAACATGCTGTCGCACTGGGCGCGGCAGGTCGATGTGGACCTGCTGGTCGATACGCTGGGCAACATCCCGGCCGACCTGATGAACGCCAGTTACCTGATGCTCAAGCCGTTCCGCTTGAACGTGCAGAAATACGTGGGCCTGCTCGACATTCTGGACGACAAGGCGGCGCTGGAAGACTTCCTGCGCATGGAAAAATGGATCTTCGATTCGCCCGACCTGGCCGGTGAGGCATTCCGTGACTTCATCAAGCAGTTCTACCAGGGCAACGGGCTGGTGAACGGCACCGTGCGCATCGGCGAAGAGGCGGTGGATCTGTCGCAGGTAACGCTGCCGGTGCTGAACATCTATGCCGAGCAGGACCATCTGGTGCCGCCCGATGCCTCGCGCGCGATGCGCGGGCGCTTGGGCACGCAGGACTACACCGAGTCCAGTTTCCGCGGCGGCCACATCGGCATCTATGTGTCCGGCCGCGCCCAGCGCGAAGTGCCGGCCACCATCGATGGCTGGTTGAAGGCCCGCGACCTGTAGAGTCGAGCCATGCTCGACTGCCTTGGGTAAATGATGACGTACCGCATTCCGTTGATCCTCGCCGCACTGCTGTCAGTGCCGTTCGCCCATGCCGCCCCCGATCCCCAGGCGCAGCGCGAGATCGCCCAGCTGATCGGCAGCCTGGACGGCTCGACCTGCCAGTTCCAGCGCAACGGCAGCTGGCATGATGCCGCCGCGGCGCGCGCGCACCTGCAGCGCAAGTACGATTACCTGCTGAAGAAGAAGCTGGTCGATACCGCCGAACAGTTCATTGAACGGGCTGCCAGCCAGAGCAGCATGAGCGGCAAGCCGTACCGGATCCGCTGCCCGGACCAGCCGGAGCAGACCGCAGCCGCCTGGTTCGGCGCCCGCCTGCAGGCCCTGCGCCAACGCACGCCGTAGACAGGGGGCGGTGTAGAGTCGAGCCAAGCTCGACTGCCTTTTCCGTAACCCTGGAGAACCACCATGAACACCACGCCGAAAACGCTGTCGCGTTCACTGAACGACCGCATGATCGCCGGCGTGATGGGCGGTATCGCCCACCGTTTCGGCTGGAGCCCGACGCTGCTGCGGGTGCTCTATGTGCTGGTGTCGCTGGCCTCTGCCGCGTTTCCCGGCATTCTGGTCTATCTGATCCTGTGGCTGCTCATTCCCAACGAGGCCGATTGAACGCCGCCGCCCGGCCCTGGCCGCTCTGGTTGCGCGCGCTGCAGATGCTGGGCGCGGCCTGGACGCTGCCCAATACGCTGATCGGTCTGATCGGCGGGCTGGCCGGTCTGCTGGGCGGGGCACGGCTGCGCTGGAGCAGCCGTGACTGCGCGCTGGTGTTCGACCGCTGGCCGTGGGGCCCAGGTGGGGCGATCACCCTGGGCAATGTGATCCTGCATACCGGCCACGATCTGGGCATGTGCTGCCGCACCTATGCGCACCAGGCGGGGGGGGGTGTGGAACCGCTGATCCGGCTGGATGACCACGAGCGGGCGCACGTCTACCAGTACCTGGTGCTGGGGCCGTTGTACCTGCCGGTGTACCTGCTGTGTGGCGGGGTGAGTGCACGCAACCCGTTCGAGCGCGCGGCCGATCATTACGCCCGGTTCGGGCACGGCTGGTGGCCGTAGGTTCCAGCCAACGGCGCAGCCCCTCGTGGCTGGCGACAGCGGGTCGCCATATGCAACGTTGTCGCGCTGGTCGGTCGGGTTGGGTTCGCGGGGGACGCCGTAAACCCTTCCATGAAGTGACCCCCGGGAGTTGGACACCTGATCCGACCCCGAGGGTTATATGAATA
>NZ_DAMBCN010000012.1:106291-115577 GCF_032056425.1 Stenotrophomonas sp. | reverse complement strand
GGCGGGTGGGTTGCGCAGGGGCGCAGGCGCCATGGATGGCGCCTACGAGCTTACAAGGACGTACTTGCAGCGTCCCCTGCGCAACCCACCCGCCCTGCCAACCCAATAAAACCCACCGGGCATTGCACGACCAACCCCCGCCACGAGGGGCTGCGCCGTTGGCTGAAACTCCATGTAACCGCTTACACGGAAACGGATTTTTGCCATAGCGGGTATCATGGGCGGCTGAGTTCATACAGGAGCCACCGCCATGCGCCGCAAGATCGTCGCCGGAAACTGGAAGCTGCACGGCAGCCGTCAATTCGCTACCGACCTGCTTGGCCAGGTGGCCGCCGGGCTGCCAAAGGCGGGGGTGGAGGTGGTGATCCTGCCGCCGCTGCCGTACCTCGGCGAACTGGTTGAGGATTTCGGCGAGACCGGCCTGGTGTTCGGTGCACAGGACGTCAGCAGCAATGAAAAGGGTGCGTACACCGGCGAAGTCTGCGCCGCCATGCTGCACGAGGTCGGGGCCCGTTATGGCCTGGTCGGCCATTCCGAGCGCCGCCAGTACCACCAGGAAAGCAGTGGGCTGGTCGCCCGCAAGTTCGCTGCCGCCCTGCACGCCGGCCTGGTGCCGGTGCTGTGCGTGGGCGAAACCCTGGAGCAGCGTGAAGCCGGGCAGACCGAGGCGGTCATCGCCAGCCAGCTGGCACCGGTGCTGGGGCTGGTTGGCGCCGAAGGGTTTGGCAACGCCGTGGTCGCCTACGAACCGGTCTGGGCCATTGGTACCGGCAAGACCGCCAGCAAGGAGCAGGCCCAGCAGGTGCACGCCTTCATTCGTGGCGAAGTCGCGCGCATGGATGCTAGAATCGCCGATTCACTGCCCATTCTTTACGGCGGTAGCGTGAAGCCCGACAATGCCGGGGAACTGTTCGCGCAGCCGGATGTCGATGGTGGGCTGGTCGGCGGCGCCTCGCTGGTAGCCGCGGATTTCCTGGCCATCGCGCAAGCGGCGGCAACTATTTAGTCAAGACAGCCGGCTCAGCGTCGGCATAACAGTCCGAGGGCGGGTTTCCAATGCTGATGTTGATCCTCAATGTCGTCTACGTGCTGGTGGCCGTAGCCATGATCGCGCTGATCCTGATGCAGCGTGGCTCGGGCGCGGCGGCGGGCTCGGGCTTTGGTGCTGGCGCCTCGGGGACTGTGTTCGGCGCGCGCGGCGCATCCAATTTCCTGTCCAAGTCCACCAAGTGGCTGGCCGTGGTGTTCTTTGGCATCAGCCTGTTCATGGCCTGGTACGCCGGCCATGGCACGCGTCCGGCGGCCGACCAGGACCTGGGCCTGATGTCCGCCCCGGCGGCCAGCGCCCCGGCCGTTCCGGCGGGTGAGCTGCCGGTCGCGCCGAAGGCGGCGGAGGTGCCGGCGGCGCCGGTTCCGGCCGCCACTGTGCCGGCTCAGGCGGAAACTTCCACTTCTGGTGAAGAAAAGCCGTCCGAAGGCTCCCAGAAAGACTGAAGCCGGTTACAATATGCGGCGCATCGGGTTATCTGACTGATGTGATCGTTTGCCCAGGTGGCGGAATTGGTAGACGCACTACCTTGAGGTGGTAGCGACTTAGGTCGTAGGGGTTCGAGTCCCCTCTTGGGCACCATTTGTAAGTAAAGCGGGTTCTCCTGGCGCGCAATGCGCCAGCCGTTTCCCGTCCACTCCCCCATGCCAAAGCGCCTGCAGGCGCGGCGGCAGAGGCAAGAGAGAATCGCTGTGCTGGCCGAATATTTGCCGTCTCTGCTGTTTCTGATCGTCGCGACCGGTATCGGCATCACGCTGATGCTGATCGGTCGATTCCTCGGTCCCCGCCGCCCCGATCTGGAAAAGCTGTCGCCGTACGAGTGCGGCTTCGAGGCCTTCGAAGACGCGCGCATGAAGTTCGACGTGCGCTACTACCTGATCGCGATCCAGTTCATCGTCTTCGACCTGGAAATCATCTTCATCGTGCCGTGGACCCAGGTCTTCATGGAGCTGGGTGCCCGTTCGCTCGTCACCATGGGCCTGTTCGTCGGCATGCTGTTCCTCGGTTTCATTTACGTCTGGAAGAAGGGAGCGCTGGAATGGGAGTGATTCAGACTCTCGATGGCCTCATGAACAACCCGGTCCCGGAAGGGCGGGTGGATGACATCCTGCGGCCGGAAGGCGACAACCCCTTGCTGGAAAAGGGCTTTGTCACCACCAGTGTCGATGCCCTGCTGAACTGGGCGCGCACCGGCTCCATGTGGCCCATGACCTTCGGTCTGGCCTGCTGTGCGGTGGAGATGATGCACGCCGGCGCCGCGCGTCTTGACCTTGACCGCTACGGCGTGGTTTTCCGCCCGTCGCCGCGTCAGTCCGACGTGATGATCGTGGCCGGTACCCTGGTCAACAAGATGGCCCCGGCGCTGCGCAAGGTCTACGACCAGATGCCAGACCCGAAGTGGGTCATCTCGATGGGTAGCTGCGCCAACGGCGGCGGCTACTACCATTACTCCTATTCTGTCGTGCGCGGCTGTGATCGCGTGGTGCCGGTGGACGTCTATGTCCCGGGCTGCCCGCCGACCGCCGAGGCGCTGGTGTACGGGATCCTGCAGCTGCAGAAGAAGATCTGGCGTACACAGACCATCGCCCGCTGACCCTTTTCACCTGACAAGAGCGCGCCAAGCCCCCATGGCAGAGCAAGCATCCTTCATCGACCGACTCTCCGCACGTTTCGCTGGTGCGAAGGTCATCGTGGTCGAACCCCGCGGCGAAGTGACGCTGGAGGTGCCTGCGGCTGAGTGGCACGCCACTGCCCTGGCGCTGCGTGACGAGTTTGGTTTCGAGCAGGCCGTGGACCTGTGCGGCGTCGATTATCTGGGTTACGGCTCGGACGAATGGGACACCGCCGACGTTTCCTCGCAGGGCTTCAGCCGCGGCGTGGAAGGCAAGGCCCAGGGGCGCTTCGCCTGGGGTGAATTCCCCACCGAAGAAAACGGTGCCGACGGCGCGAGCCCGCAGCACATGCCGACCCAGCGTTTTGCCGTGGTTGCCCAGCTGCGCTCGTACCAGCACAACCTGATGCTGCACCTGCGCTGCTTCGCGCCTGACGAAGCGCTGCCGGTGGTGTCCTCGCTGACCGGCATCTGGCCGGGCCTGAACTGGTTCGAGCGCGAAGCATTCGACCTGTACGGCGTGATCTTCGAAGGTCACCCGGACCTGCGCCGGATCCTGACCGACTACGGTTTTGTCGGCCATCCGTTCCGCAAGGACTTCCCGCTGATCGGCAACGTCGAAGTGCGTTACGACGAAGAGAAGAAGCGTGTCATCTACGAACCGGTCACCTCGGTCGAGCCGCGTGTCGGCGTGCCGCGCGTGATCCGCGACGACGCCCGCCTGCAGACCGCAGAAGGCGAGCGCGCGCAGGAGGCAGTGAAGTGAGCCACGTACACCAGGCTGGCGAGGCGTTTGCCAGCAACCCCGCCGAAAGCCGGCAGGAAATCCGCAACTACACCATGAACTTCGGCCCGCAGCATCCGGCCGCGCACGGTGTGCTGCGCCTGATCCTGGAAATGGACGGCGAAACCATCATGCGTGCCGACCCCCACGTGGGCCTGCTGCACCGTGGTACCGAAAAGCTGGCCGAGTCCAAGCCGTTCAACCAGTCGATCGGTTACATGGATCGCCTGGATTACGTGTCGATGATGTGCAACGAGCACGCCTACGTGCGCGCGATCGAAACCCTGATGGGTATCGAAGCGCCTGAGCGTGCGCAGTACATCCGCACCATGTACGACGAAATCACCCGCATCCTGAACCACCTGATGTGGCTGGGCTCCAACGCGCTCGATCTGGGCGCCATGGCGGTCATGCTGTACGCCTTCCGCGAGCGCGAAGAGCTGATGGACTGCTACGAGGCCGTCTCCGGCGCACGCATGCACGCGGCGTACTACCGTCCGGGCGGTGTCTACCGCGACCTGCCGGACCACATGCCGAAGTATAAGGAATCGCGCTGGCACAAGGGCAAGGCGCTGAAGCAGCTCAATGCTTCGCGTGAAGGCTCGCTGCTGGACTTCCTGGAGAACTTCACCGTCGAGTTCCCCAAGCGTATCGATGAATACGAAACCCTGCTGACCGACAACCGCATCTGGAAGCAGCGTACCGTCGGCATCGGCGTGGTCAGCCCGGAACTGGCCCACCAGTGGGGCATGACCGGCGTGATGCTGCGCGGCTCGGGCGTTGCCTGGGACCTGCGCAAGAAGCGTCCGTACGCCAAGTACGATGCCGTCGACTTCGACATTCCGCTGGGCAAGGAAGGCGACTGCTACGATCGTTACCTGGTCCGCGTTGCCGAAATGCGCGAATCCAACCGCATCATCAAGCAGTGCGTGGCGTGGCTGAAGGCCAACCCGGGCCCGGTGATGGTGAAGAACTTCAAGGTCGCTCCGCCCAAGCGTGAGGACATGAAGGACGACATGGAAGCGCTGATCCACCACTTCAAGCTGTTCAGCGAAGGCTATTGCGTGCCGGCCGGCGAAACCTATTCGGCGGTGGAAGCCCCGAAGGGTGAGTTCGGCTGCTACCTGGTCTCCGACGGCGCCAACAAGCCCTTCCGCGTGCACCTGCGCGCCCCGGGTTTCGCCCACCTGTCGTCGATCGATTCGATCGTGCGCGGTCACATGCTGGCCGACGTGGTGGCGATGATCGGTACCTACGATCTGGTGTTCGGCGAGGTTGACCGGTAATGCCGTCCGCTAAGCCAACGCCCGCTGAAGGCAGCCGGCGCAAGCCGGCGCCGCAGTTTCTGCAATTTCACGTTATGCATTTCGCTGAGGTCGGCCGATGAAGGCGACAGGTAATTTCGAGGCGGCGCGCGACGTCGACCCGATGGTGGTGCTGAGCGACAAGACGCGCGCTCACATCGATCACTGGCTGTCCAAGTTCCCGCCGGACCGCAAGCGCTCTGCCGTGCTGCAGGGTCTGCATGCGGCCCAGGAGCAGAACGAGGGCTGGCTGACCGACGAGCTGATCGCCGGCGTGGCCAAGTACCTGGACCTGCCGCCGGTGTGGGCCTACGAAGTGGCCAGCTTCTACTCGATGTTCGAGACCGAGAAGGTGGGCCGCAACAACGTGGCCATCTGCACCAACATCAGCTGCTGGCTCAATGGTGCCGAAGACATCGTGCGCCATTGCGAGAAGAAGCTGGGCATCAAGCACGGCCAGTCCACCCCGGACGGCCGCGTCTACCTCAAGCGCGAGGAAGAGTGCCTGGCGGGCTGCGGTGGCGCGCCGATGATGGTCATCAACGGTCACTACCATGAGCGTCTGACCCTGGAAAAGGTCGACGAGCTGCTGGACGGGCTGGAGTAAGGGCATGGCACATCACCACGAATCCAAGGGTCCGGTCGGCCCCGCGCCGCTGCCGCACCAGGTGGTCTACACCACCCTGCATTACGACACCCCGTGGTCGTACGAAAGCTACCTGAAGACCGGTGGCTACGCTGCCCTGCGCAGGATCCTCGAAGAGAAGATCCCGCCGGAGCAGGTCATCGAGATGGTCAAGGCCTCGGGCCTGCGAGGCCGCGGTGGCGCGGGCTTCCCGACCGGCCTGAAGTGGTCCTTCATGCCCAAGGGCAACATGCAGAAGTACATCCTCTGCAACTCGGACGAATCCGAGCCGGGCACCTGCAAGGACCGCGACATCCTGCGCTACAACCCGCATTCGGTGGTGGAAGGCATGGCGATCGCCTGCTACGCCACCGGCTCGACCGTGGGCTACAACTACCTGCGCGGTGAGTTCCACCACGAGCCGTTCGAGCACTTCGAACAGGCCCTGGCCGATGCCTATGCGAACGGCTGGCTGGGCAAGAACATCCTCGGCAGCGGCGTGGACATCGACATCTACGGTGCCCTGGGCGCCGGCGCCTACATCTGCGGTGAAGAAACCGCACTGATGGAATCGCTGGAAGGCAAGAAGGGCCAGCCGCGCTACAAGCCGCCGTTCCCGGCGAACTTCGGCCTGTACGGCAAGCCGTCCACCATCAACAACACCGAAACCTACGGTTCGGTGCCGGCGATCATCCGCAACGGCCCGGAGTGGTTCAAGGGCCTGAGCCTGACCGGCAACGGCGGCCCGAAGTGCTTCTCGGTGTCCGGCTGCGTGCAGAACGGCGGCAACTTCGAAGTGCCGCTGGGCACCACCTTCGACGACCTGCTGGAAATGGCCGGTGGCCTGCGTCCGGGCCGCACCCTGAAGGGCGCGATTCCGGGCGGCGTGTCCATGCCGGTGCTGACCGCGGCCGAGCTAAAGGGCCTGCCGATGGACTACGACACCATCCGTGCGCTGGGCTCCGGCCTGGGTTCGGGCGCCGTCGTGGTGCTGGATGACAGCGTGTGCTGCGTCAAGTTCGCCTGCCGCATCAGCCAGTTCTTCCACAAGGAATCCTGTGGCCAGTGCACCCCGTGCCGCGAAGGTACCGGCTGGATGCACCGCGTGCTGGAGCGCATCGTCGCCGGCAAGGCCACGATGGAAGATCTGCACCAGCTGAAGGCAGTGGCCGGCCAGATCGAAGGTCACACCATCTGTGCGTTCGGCGAAGCGGCTGCATGGCCCATCCAGGGCTTCCTGCGCCAGTTCTGGGACGAGTTCGAGTACTACATCGTCAACGGTCATTCGATGGTTGACGGCAAGAAGGTGGAGGCAGCCGCTGCATGAGCGCGCAACCCGTAAATCCGAGCGTCCCACCCGATCACGTCACCATCGAGATCGATGGCAAGTCGCTGGTCGTGCCCAAGGGCTCGATGATCATCCAGGCCGCCGACAAGGCCGGCATCTCCATTCCGCGCTTCTGCTACCACGAGAAGCTGCCGATCGCCGCCAATTGCCGCATGTGCCTGGTGGACGTGGAGAAGTCGCCGAAGCCGGCGCCGGCCTGCGCCACCCCGGTGATGGACGGCATGAAGGTCGCCACCCGCAGTGAAAAGGCGCTCAAGTTCCAGCGTTCGGTGATGGAGTTCCTGCTCATCAACCACCCGCTGGACTGCCCGATCTGCGACCAGGGCGGCGAGTGCGAGCTGCAGGACGTTTCGCTGGGCTATGGCCGTTCGGTCAGCCGCTTCAACGAACGCAAGCGCGTGGTGCCCGACGAAGACATGGGTCCGCTGGTTGCCACCGAAATGACCCGCTGCATCCAGTGCACCCGCTGCGTACGCTTCACCGCCGACGTGGCAGGCACCTATGAACTGGGTGGCATGTACCGCGGCGAGAACCTGCAGATCGGTACCTACGACGGCAAGCCGCTGACCACCGAGCTGTCCGGCAACGTGGTTGACGTCTGCCCGGTCGGCGCGCTGACCAACAAGGTGTTCCAGTTCCGCGCCCGCCCGTGGGAACTGACCGCGCGCGAATCGCTGGGCTACCACGACGCGATGGGTTCGAACCTGTTCCTGCACGTGCGTCGCGGCGAAGTGCTGCGCACCGTGCCGCGCGACAACGAAGCGGTGAACGAGTGCTGGCTGTCCGACCGTGACCGTTACTCGCACCAGGGCCTGTACAGCGAAGACCGTGCGGTCAAGCCGCTGCGCAAGGTCAATGGCGAGTGGAAGGAAGTGAGCTGGGCCGAAGGCCTGGCCGCGGCTGCCGAGATTCTCAAGGCGCACCAGGGCGACCACCTTGGCGTGCTGGTGCACCCGTCCACCTCCAACGAGGAAGGCGCGCTGCTGGCCCGCCTTGCCAAGGGCCTGGGCTCGCACAACATCGACCACCGCATCAACAACCGCGACTTCTCCGACGCTGCGACCGCCGAAGTGTTCGGCCTGCCGTTGGCCGAGATCGAAGGCGCCGACCGCATCGTGGTTCTGGGCAGCAACATCCGCCACGAACTGCCGCTGCTGCACGCCCGTCTGCGCAAGGCACAGACCACCAAGGGCGCGAAGATCCACGTCATCAATCCGGTTGATTTCGACTTTGCCTTCGGCATCGCCGGCAAGCAGATCGTGGCGCCGTCGAAGTTCGTCGAAGCACTGGCCGACGCCGAGCTGCGTTCGGCGGTGCAGGGCGGTACCAACACCGTGCTGATCGTCGGTGGCATCGCCGAGAACCACCCGCAGGCCGCAGCGATCCGTGCTGCCGCGCGTGACTTCGCTGCCGCTACCGGTGCCAAGCTGTGCCGCATCCCGCAGGGTGCCAATGCCGTGGGCCTGACCCGCGCCGGCGTGCTGCCGGCCGGCAAGGACGTGGCCACCATGCTGGCGCAGCCGCGCCAGGCGTATGTGGTGTACGGTCTGGAACCGGGCCTGGACTTCGCCGATGCCCCGGCCGCGCGCAAGGCGCTGGTCGGTGCCAAGGTGGTGGCCTTCAGCCAGTTCGCCTGCGTTTCCACCCGCGACGTTGCCGACGTCATCCTGCCGATCGGCGCACTGCCGGAAATCGACGCCACCCTGACCAACCTCGATGGTCGCGAGCAGTCGGCCCGTGCCGGCGGCAAGCTGCCGGGCGAGGCCCGTGAAGGCTGGCGCGTGCTGCGTGCGCTGGGCGGCGAAATGGCACTGGCCGGTTTCGACTTCACCGACCTGGGCGGCCTGCGCGCCAGCCTGGCCCCGGTGTCGGTCGCCGTGGCCGCTTCGGCCCAACCGGCCGTTGCCGGCGAAGGCCTGGAAGTGGCTTCGACCGCTGCGATCTACCGCACCGATGCGGTGGTCCGTCGCGCCCCGGCGCTGCAGTCGCACCCGCTGAACAACGCCCCGCGCATCGTGCTGAACGCTGACGATGCCGCACGCCTGCAGCTGCAGGAAGGGCAGATGGCCAAGGTCGGCACCGATGCCGGCAAGGCCACCTTGCCGGTGGTGGTCGA
The DNA here is from genome assembly GCF_032056425.1 of Stenotrophomonas sp. GTDB lineage: Bacteria > Pseudomonadota > Gammaproteobacteria > Xanthomonadales > Xanthomonadaceae > Stenotrophomonas. Next base: position 106,740 of record NZ_DAMBCN010000012.1, on the reverse strand, counting down.
CGCCCGCGTCGCTGCGGCTTCGGTCTGGATTGAATCGGGCCACGGCGCGACCGCGCCGCTGGGTGCCGCTCGCGTATCGGTGGTGGCTGCATGAACGAATTGCTGTTGAACGCGGTCGACCCGCTGCACCAGTGGCTGCTTGGCCTCGGTGACATCGGCGCGCTGATCTGGATCATCCTGAAGATCCTGGTGATCACCGTGCCGGTGATCGTCTCGGTGGCCTTCTACGTTGTCTGGGAACGCAAGCTGATCGGCTGGATGCACGTCCGCCACGGCCCGATGTACGTGGGCATGGGCATCTTCCAGGCCTTCGCCGACGTCTTCAAGCTGCTGTTCAAGGAAGTGGTCCAGCCGAGCAGCGCCAACAAGGCGATCTACCTGCTGGCGCCGCTGATCACCCTGGCGCCGGCCTTCGCGGCCTGGTCGGTGGTGCCCTTCGATTCGCAGAT
>NZ_DAMBCN010000012.1:98736-106281 GCF_032056425.1 Stenotrophomonas sp. | reverse complement strand
GCAGATCGTGCTGTCCAACGCCAATGCTGGCCTGCTGTACCTGCTGGCGATGACCTCGCTGGGCATCTACGGCATCATCTTGGCCGGTTGGGCGTCGAACTCGAAGTACGCGTTCCTGGGTGCCATGCGCGCCTCGGCGCAGATGATCAGCTACGAAATCGCGATGGGCTTCGCCCTGGTCGGCGTGATGATCGCGGCGGGCAGCCTGAACCTGAGCAACATCGTGATGGCGCAGGCTGGCAGCTCCGGCTTCTTCGACTGGTTCCTGCTGCCGCTGTTCCCGCTGTTCGTCATCTACTGGGTGTCGGGCGTGGCCGAAACCAACCGCGCGCCGTTCGACGTGGTGGAAGGCGAATCGGAGATCGTGGCCGGCCACATGGTCGAGTACTCCGGCGGTGCCTTCGCGCTGTTCTTCCTAGCCGAATACGCGAACATGATCCTGATCAGCTTCCTGATCTCGATCTTCTTCCTCGGCGGCTGGCTGAGCCCGATCCAGGGCTGGGTCGACCTGGGCAACATCTCGCCGCTGGTCGACTGGATCTGGAAGGGCGGTGCACCGTGGCTGTTCGTCAAGGTGTTCTTCTTCGCCAGTGCCTACATCTGGTTCCGTGCCAGCTTCCCGCGCTTCCGCTATGACCAGATCATGCGCCTGGGCTGGAAGGTCTTCATTCCGCTGGCCATTCTGTGGATCGCGGCTACCGCCGTCATGGTGTTCTTCGGCGTGATTCAAAAGGGCGTCTAAGTGATGAACAGGATTACCCATTACTTCAAGAGCCTGCTGCTGCTCGAACTGCTGGCCGGCCTGTGGCTGACGCTGAAGTACAGCTTCAAGCCGAAGTACACGATGATGTACCCGATGGAGAAGTTCCCGCAGTCGCCGCGCTTCCGCGGCCTGCACGCGCTGCGCCGTTACCCCAACGGCGAAGAGCGCTGCATCGCCTGCAAGCTGTGTGAGGCGGTCTGCCCGGCGCTGGCCATCACCATCGACTCGGCCAAGCGCGAGGACGGCACCCGCCGTACCACCCGCTACGACATCGATCTGTTCAAGTGCATCTTCTGCGGCTTCTGTGAAGAAAGCTGCCCGGTGGACTCGATCGTCGAAACCCACATCCTCGAGTACCACTTCGAGAAGCGTGGCGAAAACATCGTTACCAAGCCGCAGCTGCTGGCCCTGGGCGACCGTCTCGAAACCGAGATCGCCGAGCGTCGTGCCGCCGATGCCGCTTACCGCTGAGGTCGAGAGATGGATTGGGTAAATATCGCTTTCTGGGTGTTCGCCATCGCGGCAACGGTTTCGGCCGGTGCGGTGATCAGCGTGCGCAACCCGGTTCACGCCGTGCTCTGCCTGGTGTTGACCTTCTTCTCCATTGCCTGCGTGTGGCTGCTGGTGGGCGCCGAATTCCTCGGCGTGGCGCTGGTGCTGGTCTACGTGGGTGCGGTGATGGTGCTGTTCCTGTTCGTGGTGATGATGCTGGACATCGACCCCACGAAGATGCGCGAGGGCTGGGTGCGTTACCTGCCGGTAGGCCTGGTGGTTGCCGTGGCCATGCTGGTGCAGATGCTCATCCTGATCGGCGTGAAGGGCAGGGCGGTCAACGCCTTCCCGGCCGACAACGCTGCCGCGCTGGCCGCTGACAGCTCCAACATCACCTGGCTGGCACGCACGCTGTTCACCGAATACCTGCTGCCGTTCGAGTTCGCCGCCGTCATCCTGACCGTGGCCGTGGTGGCCGCCGTCATGCTGACCCTGCGCCGCCGTACCGGCGTGAAGAGCCAGAACCCGGGCGACCAGACCATGGTCAAGGCCGGCAACCGCCTGCGCATGGTCAAGATGGGCGCAGAACAGCCGGTCGTGCACAGCAACAGCAAGCCGGCCGCCGGCGAGGAGACCCAGCCGTGATTACCCTTGGCCACATGCTTGCGCTGGGCGCGGTGCTGTTCGCCATCAGCCTGGCGGGCATCTTCCTGAACCGGAAGAACGTCATCGTGCTGCTGATGTCGATCGAACTGATGCTGCTGTCGGTGAACGTGAACTTCGTTGCGTTCTCCCGCCAGCTGGGTGATCCGTCCGGCCAGCTGTTCGTGTTCTTCATCCTGACCGTTGCCGCTGCCGAGGCCGCCATCGGCCTGGCGATCCTGGTGACCCTGTTCCGTACCCGCCGCACGATCAATGTCGGCGAAGTCGATTCGTTGAAGGGCTGATCCACAGATGGAAATCACTCTCTCCAAGAGTCTGTTGATCGCAGTGGTGCTTGCACCGCTGTTCGGCAGCATCATCGCCGGCCTGTTCGGTCGCCAGGTCAAGCGCTTCGGCGCGCAGACCGTCACCATCCTGGGCGTGGCCATCAGCTGCGGCCTGTCGATGTACACGCTGTACCAGCTGCTGTGGGGCGGCGCGCAGCCGTTCAACCAGAACCTGTACACGTTCTTCGAAGTCGGCCAGTACTCGGCCCATGTCGGCTTCATGGTCGACAAGCTCACCGCCATGATGATGGTGGTGGTCACCTTCGTGTCGCTGCTGGTGCACATCTACACCATCGGCTACATGGAAGAAGATCCGGGCTACCAGCGCTTCTTCAGCTACATCTCGCTGTTCACCTTCTCGATGCTCACCCTGGTGATGAGCAACAACTTCCTGCAGCTGTTCTTCGGCTGGGAAGCGGTGGGCCTGGTGTCGTACCTGCTGATCGGCTTCTGGTTCAAGCGCCCGACCGCGATCTTCGCCAACATGAAGGCGTTCCTGGTCAACCGCGTGGGTGACTTCGGCTTCCTGCTGGGCATCGCCGGCGTGCTGTGGGTGTTCGGCACCCTGGACTACTCGCAGGTCTTCTCGCAGGCCGGCGCACTGGCCAGCCCCGAAGCCACGATGCAGATCTGGGACGGCACCCTGTTCGGCATGCAGCTGCTGAACGACCCGGTCGTGTGGTCGATCGCCACCGTCATCTGCATCTGCCTGTTCATCGGTGCCATGGGCAAGTCGGCCCAGGTTCCGCTGCACGTGTGGCTGCCCGATTCGATGGAAGGCCCGACCCCGATTTCGGCACTGATCCACGCCGCGACCATGGTGACCGCCGGTATCTTCATGGTCACCCGCATGTCGCCGCTGTTCGAGCTGTCGCAGACTGCGCTGAACTTCATCCTGTTCATCGGTGCCACCACGGCCTTCTTCACCGGCCTGATCGGTATCGTGCAGAACGACATCAAGCGCGTCGTTGCGTACTCCACGCTGTCGCAGCTGGGCTACATGACCGTGGCTCTGGGCGTGTCGGCCTACTCGGCCGCCGTGTTCCACCTGATGACCCACGCCTTCTTCAAGGCGCTGCTGTTCCTGGGTGCCGGTTCGGTCATCATCGCCATGCACCACGAGCAGGACATGCGCAAGATGGGCGGCCTGCGCAAGTACATGCCGATCACCTTCATCACCATGTGGATCGGTACGCTGGCCCTGGTCGGTACGCCGTTCTTCTCCGGCTTCTACTCGAAGGACACCATCATCGAGGCGGCCGAGATCCACGCCCACATGCAGCACACCTGGGTGGCCACCTACGGCTACTGGGCAGTGCTGGGTGGCGTGCTGGTCACCAGCTTCTACAGCTTCCGCCTGCTGTTCCTGACCTTCCACGGTCCGGAGCGCTTCCGTGACGCGCACCACAACGACCATGGCCACGGCCATGACGATCACCACGCCGCCGATGCCCATCATGCCGATGCGCACCACGGCGATGCCCATGACGACCACGGCCATGGCCACGGTCCGCATGAGCCGCACGAAACCCCGTGGGTGGTGACCCTGCCGCTGATCCTGCTGGCCATTCCGTCCATTGCCATCGGTTTCTTCAGCATCGGTCCGATGCTGCATGGCACCGACTGGGCCGGCCACCACGCGCACGCGGCCATCAAGGGCCAGGTCAACACGTTCTTCACCGGCATCGTCGATTTCTACGATCCGGCCAAGAACACCGTGGCCTTCCTGGGTGAAGAGTTCCATGGCCCGGTGGCGTTCGCGCTGCACGGCATGATGCTGCCGCCGTTCTGGCTGACCCTGGCGGGCTTCCTGCTGGCCGCGCTGTTCTACCTGTGGAAGCCGGACCTGTCGGGCAAGGCACGCAAGACCTTCGCCCCGCTGGTGTCGGTGCTGGAAAACAAGTACGGCTTCGACAAGCTGTGGATCGATGGCTTTGCCGGCGGCAGCGTCAAGCTCGGCAAGGTGTCGCGCTGGATCGACAGCAACATCGTCGATGGCGTGGTCAATCTCTCGGCACGTGTTGTGGACGTTGCAGCCGGCGTGCTGCGTCGTACCCAATCCGGTTTCCTCTATCACTACGCCTTCGCGATGATCATCGGCCTGATTGCCCTGCTGGGCGTGCTGATGCATTACCTGCGTTGATGACCTGTACGGAATAAGAAGACGTGTCGAACTGGCCCCTACTCAGTGTCCTCATCTGGCTGCCGATCATCGGCGGTGCCCTGATCCTTGCGATCCGTGATGCGCAGACCGCCCGCTGGGCGTCGCTGGGCATCGCGCTGCTGACCTTCGCGGCAAGCCTGCCGCTGCTGGCCGGCTACGATCCGGGCATCGATGCCCTGCAGTTCGTCGAGACCCACGCGTGGATCCCGGCGTACAACATCGGCTACAACCTGGGCGTGGACGGCATTGCCGTGGCGCTGATCCTGCTGACCACCCTGGTCAGCGTGCTCGCCCTGATCGGTGCCTGGAGCGCCATCAACAAGCGCGTGAACCAGTACGTGGCCGCCTTCCTGATCCTGGAAGGCGTCACCGTCGGCATCTTCGCTGCCACCGACGCGATGCTGTTCTACGTGTTCTTCGAAGCGATGCTGATCCCGATGTTCCTGATCATCGGTGTCTGGGGCGGCCCGCGCCGCATCTACGCAGCGCTGAAGTTCTTCCTGTACACCTTCCTCGGCTCGGTGCTGATGCTGGTGGCGCTGATCTACCTGTACATGAAGGGCGGCAGCTTCCAGCTGGCCGACCTGTACGCGCTGCAGCTGTCGGCCACCGAGCAGACGTGGATCTTCTTCGCCTTCCTCATCGCCTTTGCGGTGAAGGTGCCGATGTTCCCGGTGCACACCTGGCTGCCGGACGCGCACGTGGAAGCGCCGACCGCCGGTTCGGTCATCCTGGCCGCCATCGCCCTGAAGATCGGTGGCTACGGCTTCCTGCGCTTCAACCTGCCGATCGTGCCGGACGCCTCCAACGAATGGGCTTGGCTGGTCATCGCCCTGTCCCTGATCGCGGTGATCTACGTCGGCCTGGTCGCCCTGGTGCAGGACGACATGAAGAAGCTGATCGCCTATTCGTCGATCGCGCACATGGGCTTTGTCACCCTGGGTACCTTCATTGCCCTGTGGCTGGTGCGTGAGGCCGGCAATGCCGACGCCGCCCGCCTGGGCCTGCAGGGTGCGATGGTGCAGATGATCTCGCACGGCTTCGTGTCCGGCGCGATGTTCTCCTGCGTGGGCGTGCTGTATGACCGCATGCACAGCCGCCGCATCGCCGATTACGGCGGCGTGGTCAATGTCATGCCCTGGTTCGCCACCTTCGCCATGCTGTTCTTCATGGCCAATGCCGGTCTGCCGGGCACCAGCGGTTTCGTCGGTGAATTCATGGTCATCCTGTCGGCGTTCCAGCGGAACCCGTGGATTGCCCTGGGCGCGGCCACGACTCTGATCATCGGTGCGGCTTACACCCTGTGGCTGTACAAGCGCATCTTCTTCGGTGAAGTGGCCAACAGCCACGTGGCCGAACTGAAGGACATCAACGGCCGCGAATGGCTGGTGCTGGGCGTGTTCGCCGTCGGCGTGCTGGCTCTGGGCATCTACCCCAAGCCGCTGACCGACCTGATGGAGCCCTCGATCGCCAAGCTGGCCATGCAGATCGCATCCAGCAAGCTGCTGTAATTCCAGGATTTGATGATGACCACCTCGCCGCTGCTGCCATTGACCGCCGCCGACCTGCCACCGCTCGCCCCCGAGCTGGTGCTGATCGGCAGCGCCTTCGCCCTGATGATCCTCGACCTGTTCGTCAGCAACCGGAACAAGATCGTCACCCATCTGTTCTCGCTCGCGGCGCTGGCCGTGGTGCTGTTCATGCTGGCAACCGGCGTGGGCGGGCAGGGCGAGGTCTTCCACGGCATGTTCGTGCGCGACACGGCTGCCGACGTCATGAAGACCGGTATCGTGCTGCTCAGCGGCCTGACCCTGGTCTACGGCTGGCGCTACCTGCGTGACCGCAACCTGTTCCAGGGCGAGATCCCGGTGCTGATCCTGTTCGGCACCGCCGGCATGATGATCCTGGTCTCGGCCGGCAGCCTGCTGATGGTCTACCTGGGCCTGGAACTGCTGGCCCTGTGCTCCTACGCCCTGGTGGCCAGCAACCGCGACAGCGGTCTGGCCTCGGAAGCGGCGATGAAGTACATCGTGCTCGGTTCGCTGGCCTCGGGCCTGCTGCTGTACGGCATGTCGCTGATCTACGGCGCCACCGGCAGCCTGCATCTGGACGTCATCCGTGATGCCATCCCGCACTCGGAAGAGCGCGTGCTGCTGATCACCGGTGCGGTCTTCATGATTGCCGGCGTCGCCTTCAAGCTCGGTGCCGCGCCGTTCCACATGTGGCTGCCCGACGTGTACCAGGGCGCCCCGGCCCCGATCGCGCTGTTCATCAGCTCGGCGCCGAAGCTGGCCGCGTTCGGCATGGCGTACCGCCTGCTGGAAATGGGCGTGGGTCCGCTGTCCACCGAACTGCAGCTGCTGATCGGCGGCCTGGCCGCGGTGTCGCTGGTGCTGGGCAACCTGATGGCCATCGCGCAGAGCAATTTGAAGCGCATGCTCGCGTTCTCCACCGTGTCGCACATCGGCTTCCTGCTGATGGGCATCGCCGGCGGCGGCGCGCAGGGCTACGCGGCCGCGCTGTTCTACGCACTGGCCTACGCCATCATGTCCACCGCCGCGTTCGGCGCGATCATCGCGCTGTCCCGTGCGGGCTTTGAAGCCGAGAACATCGAAGACTTCAAGGGCCTCAATGCCCGCAACCCGTGGATGGCCGGCCTGGTGCTGTGCATCATGGCGTCGCTGGCCGGAATTCCGCCGTTCCTGGGCTTCTGGACCAAGCTGGCCGTGCTGGGCGCTGCGGTGAACGGCGGCCTGCTGTGGCTGGCCATCCTCGGCGTGCTGTGCGCCGTGGTCGGCTGCTTCTACTACCTGCGTGTCATCAAGGTCATGTACTTCGATGAGCCGGTGGGCGAGGCCATGCCGCGCAGCAACGATCGCGTGCTGGGCGTGGTGCTGGGCGTGAACGCGCTGGCGCTGCTGGCTTTGGGCCTGTCCTGGAACCCGATCATGGTCTGGTGCCAGAACGCTTTTGCGCATCTTGCATAAAAGTTGACACAAAGCTGCGCGATTCGTGTAATATGCGCAGCCTGAGTTGTCACTGCAGCGGTTCAGCCAGAACATCGTTGCGGTAGCCCTCCTCGAAAGAGCAGGGCAGCAGTTCAAACACTTCCGGTGCGGGGTGGAGCAGTCTGGCAG
>NZ_DAMBCN010000012.1:58622-98636 GCF_032056425.1 Stenotrophomonas sp. | reverse complement strand
CTCGTCGGGCTCATAACCCGAAGGTCGCAGGTTCAAATCCTGCCCCCGCTACCAACTTCATATCGGCGCCAACCGGTGTGATGAATGAGGGAAAGCTTGTATTTTTTGAAGCAATCACTCATAATTCCGCTTCTGATGCGGGGTGGAGCAGTCTGGCAGCTCGTCGGGCTCATAACCCGAAGGTCGCAGGTTCAAATCCTGCCCCCGCTACCAAGTAAAGAAATCGCCTTCGAAGTCCTGCTTCGAAGGCGTTTTTCTTTGGGCTCCACGTACGTGTAGAGTCGAGCCATGCCCGACTGCCGGTATGGAAAAGGGATCTGACCCCAGGGCGGAACCCGGCCCGCACCTTGCACCAGCGCGGTGCAACCGCTATCATCAGCGGCCTAGCACTACCCCTGAAGGCGGTCTCCCAGCGGGAGTCCGGACCCGGAAGGAGGGCCGCAGCGCGCTTACACTTGGTGCTGCAACCGGAATCCAGTCACCGGAGTCTTTCCGGAAAAGGGGCCCAGCGGGCCCTTTGTCGTTTCCGGGGCGTCATGTTTCCTGCCGGCCGTGGCCGGCACCCAACCAAGAGATCAAGGCAGGCTGTGAGCGACAAGGCAACCGACATCGCGAATCTGCTCGCCCCGACCGTTGTGTCGCTGGGCCTGGAGCTGCTGGGCGTTGAATATCTGCCGGCCCCCGGCGGTGCAACCCTGCGTCTTTACATCGACGTGCCGCTGGCTGAGCAGCCCGAGCGCATCATCAACGTGGACGACTGCGAGCGCGTCAGCCGCGAAGTGTCCGCACAGATGGACGTGGAAGACCCGATCAGCGGCAACTACACGCTGGAAGTGTCTTCGCCGGGCGTCGATCGCCCGCTGTTCAACCTGGAACAGTTCGGCCGTCACCTGGGCGAAATGGCCAAGGTCGTGCTGAAGCTGCCGCAGGACAACCGTCGACGCCTGCAGGGCCGCATCGAAGCGACCGACGAGGCCGCAGACACCATCACCTTCATCGTCGACAAGACCGAAGTGGTGGTGTCGGCCGACAACATCGACAAGGCCCGGATCATGCCGGATTGGGTTGCGCTGGGCCTGGCCCCGAGCAAGCCGACCGGTCCGGCGCCGAAGCGTCCGAAGACGGACAAGAATTCTTCTTCCAACGAGCCGGCGGCAAAGAAGCCGCGCGCGGAGTGAGCCAATGAGCAAGGAACTGTTGCTGGTAGTGGACGCGGTCGCCAACGAGAAGGGCGTGCCGCGTGAAGTGATCTTCGATGCCATCGAGGCCGCCCTGGCTTCGGCAGCGAAGAAGCGCTATCCCGACGAGGAAGTGCTGACCCGCGTGGTCATCGACCACAAGGATGGCAGCTACGAAACGTACCGCCGCTGGGAAGTGGTGGCCGATGACGTGGTCATGGAATCGCCGGACCGGCAGATCCGCCTGATGGACGCCGTCGACGAAGCCGAAGGCGTGGATGTCGGCGACTACATCGAAGAGCAGATCGAAAACCCGGATTTCGGCCGTATTGCCGCCCAGGCCGCCAAGCAGGTGATCGTGCAGCGCGTGCGCGAAGCCGAGCGCCAGCAGGTGGTCGATGCGTGGAAGGACCGCGTGGGTGAGCTGATCACCGGCGTGGTCAAGCGTGCCGAGCGCGGCAACATCTATGTGGACCTGGGCGGCAACGCCGAGGGCTTCATTCCGAAGGACAAGGGCATTCCGCGCGACGTGCTGCGCGCCGGCGACCGCGTGCGCGGTTACCTGGCCGAAGTGCGTTCGGAACCGCGTGGCCCGCAGCTGTTCATCAGCCGCGCCGCCCCGGAATTCATGATCGAGTTGTTCAAGCTGGAAGTGCCGGAAGTCGGCCAAGGCCTGGTGGAAATCAAGGCCTGCGCCCGTGATCCGGGCGACCGCGCCAAGATCGCCGTGCTGGCCCACGATACCCGTACCGATCCGATCGGTGCCTGCATCGGCATGCGCGGTTCGCGCGTGCAGGCGGTGTCCAACGAGCTCAATGGCGAGCGCGTGGACATCGTGCTGTGGAACGAGAGCCCGGCCAACTTCGTCATCAACGCCATGGCGCCGGCCGAAGTGCAGTCGATCATCGTCGATGAAGACAAGCACTCGATGGACCTGGCCGTGGCCGAAGACCGTCTGGCCCAGGCCATCGGCAAGGGCGGCCAGAACGTGCGCCTGGCCAGCCGCCTGACCGGTTGGCAGCTGAACGTGATGACCCAGGACCAGGTCACCGCCAAGTCGGAAGCCGAGCAGGCTTCGGCCCGCCAGCTGTTCATGGACAAGCTGGAAGTGGACGAGGAAATCGCCGGCATCCTGGTGACCGAAGGCTTCGGCACGGTCGAAGAAATTGCTTATGTCCCGGTCGGCGAACTGCTCGCCGTGGAAGGTTTCGACGAAGACATCGTCGAAGAGCTGCGCGCTCGTGCCCGCGATGCGCTGCTCAATGAGGCCCTGGCAGTCGAAGAAGGCCTTGAAGACGGCCAGCCGGCGCAGGACCTGCTGTCCCTGAAGGGCATGGACGAAGCCACCGCGTATGCGCTGGCCGGCCACGGCGTGCGTACCAGCGAGGAGCTTTCCGACCTGGCCGCCGACGAGGTCATGGACTTCGGCATTGAAGGGCTGGACCAGGAGCGCGCCGCAGCGCTGATCCTGGCCGCGCGTGCCGAGGAGATCGCCCGACTGGAACGCGGCGAATGAGCCGGCAATGAACAGGGCCCTGAGCCGATCAGGGCGTAGAATCCGCGCCACCTCCATCTGCGGGGGGGCGCCCACAAGATCATAGGATCCGAATGTCGCAGCAAACCACCATCCGCAAGCTTGCCGAACTGGTCAATACGCCGGTCGAAAAACTGCTGGAACAGCTGGCCGGTGCCGGCATGAAGTTCAGCGGTCCGGACCAGGTCGTGACCAGCACCGAGAAGGTCAAGCTCCTGGGCTTCCTTCGTCGTTCGCACGGCAAGCCCGAGCAGGCTCCGGAAGAGACCGATCAGTCTGCAAAGAAGATCACGCTCAACCGCCGGAAACAGCAGGAAGTGACGGTCAATTCCGGTCGCAGCAAGACGACCGTGAATGTCGAGGTGCGCCAGAAGCGTACCTACGTCAAGGATGGTGCGCGCCCGATGACGCCGGACGAAGAGCGTGCCGACATCCTGCGCAAGCTGGAAGAGTCGCGCGCCCGCAACCTCGCCGAACAGCAGGCCCTGGCCGAGAAGGATCGTCTGCGCGACGAAGCCATCGTCCGTGCCCGTGAGGAAGAGGCCGCTGCCAAGGAACGTGCCGAGGCCGAGAAGAAGGCTGCCGAAGAAGCAGCGGCTGCCGCCAAGGCGGCCGAGGCGGCTGCGGCCAGCAAGCCCAAGCGCGCGCCGATCGACGAAACCGCACCGCGCCCGCCGCGTACCCCGGCCGCCGCTCCGGCTGCGCCGCGTAGTGCGCCGCCGCCGCGCAGCGACGACCGCAACAACCGCAGCGCGCCGCGCAACGAGCGTGGCCCGGGCGATCGTTTCGCCGGCCAGATGCATCTGTCGGCGGCCGACCGTGCGCGTCGTGGCAACAGCAACAACAGCAACACCCGGGGTCGTCCGGGTGGTCGCAACCAGAGTGGCGGCCGTCGTGACATGTCGCGTGGCGGCAACAACGCCGGTCCGCACGCCTTCGAGCGTCCGACCGCACCGGTCGTGCGTGAAGTGGCGATCGGCGAGACCATCACCGTGGCCGACCTGGCGCAGAAGCTCGCGCTGAAGGGCGGCGAGGTGGTAAAGGCGCTGTTCAAGATGGGCGTGATGGCCACCATCACCCAGTCCATCGACCACGACACCGCTGCGCTGGTGACCGAAGAACTCGGCCACAAGGCGATCCGCGCCAATGACAACGACGCCGAAGACGCACTGCTGGCCTCGACCGGTGAAAACCAGGGCGAAGCCGTGCAGCGTCCGCCGGTGGTCACCATCATGGGCCACGTCGACCACGGCAAGACCTCGCTGCTGGATTACATCCGCCGCACCAAGGTTGCCCACGGCGAAGCCGGCGGCATCACCCAGCACATCGGTGCGTACCACGTTGATACGCCCAAGGGCGTCATCAGCTTCCTGGATACCCCGGGCCACGCCGCGTTCACCTCGATGCGTGCCCGCGGTGCCAAGCTGACCGACATCGTGGTGCTGGTGGTGGCGGCCGACGACGGCGTCATGCCGCAGACCAAGGAAGCGATCCAGCACGCCCGTTCGGCCGGCGTGCCGCTGATCGTGGCGATCAACAAGATCGACAAGTCCGGCGCCGACCCGATGCGGGTCAAGAACGAGCTGCTGTCCGAGCAGGTCGTGGCCGAAGAGTTCGGCGGTGACATCCAGATGGTGGAGATCTCGGCCAAGACCGGCCTGGGCATCGACGACCTGCTGGACGCCGTGTCTGTGCAGGCCGAGCTGCTGGAACTGAAGGCCGTCGACGAAGGCCGCGCCTCGGGCGTGGTGATCGAATCGTCGCTGGACAAGGGCCGTGGCCCGGTCGCTACCGTGCTGGTGCAGCAGGGCCGCCTGAAGAAGGGCGACTACCTGGTGTGCGGCATCCAGTACGGCCGCGTGCGTGCGCTGTTCGACGAAACCGGCAAGCAGCCGGAGTTCGCCGGCCCGTCCATCCCGGTGCAGGTCCTGGGCCTGTCCGGTGTGCCGGAAGCCGGTGACGACTTCGTGGTGGTCGAGGACGAGCGCCTGGCCAAGGACGTTGCCCAGCAGCGTGAGACCAAGCGCCGTGAATCGCGCCTGGTCGCCACCGCTGGCAGCCGCATGGAAGACATCATGGCGACCCTAGGCAAGGGCGAGGGCCAGCAGGTCCTCAATCTGGTCATCAAGGCCGACGTGCAGGGTTCGGTGCAGGCCCTGAGCCAGGCACTGGTTGCGCTGTCCAACGAAGACATCCGTATCAACGTGATCCACTCCGGCGTGGGCGGCATCACCGAATCGGACGCCAACTCGGCGGCTGCTTCGAAGGCCACCGTCATCGGCTTCAACGTGCGTGCGGACGCTTCGGCCCGTCGCATCATTGAATCCAATGGCGTGGACCTGCGTTACTTCTCGATCATTTATGACGTGATCGACCAGGTGAAGCAGGTGGCCTCCGGTCTGCTGGGCGTGGAAATCCGCGAAGAGATCATCGGTATCGCCGAGGTCCGCGACGTGTTCCGCAGCTCCAAGCTGGGCGCCGTGGCCGGCTCGATGGTCATCGAGGGTGTGGTCAAGCGCAACAAGCCGATCCGCGTGCTGCGCGACAGCGTGGTCATCTTCGAGGGCGAGCTGGAATCGCTGCGTCGCTTCAAGGAGAACGTTGAGGAAGTCCGCAACGGTACCGAATGCGGTATCGCGGTGAAGGCCTACAACGACGTCAAGCCGGGTGACCAGATCGAGTGCTTCGAGCGTATTGAAGTGCCGCGCACCCTGTAATGCTGCAAGGTGGCCCGACCAACGGTCGGGCCCCACCCTGTACCTGTAGCGCCCGATCGTTGGTCGGGCGACAATCGAATCAAAGGTAGCGCCCGACCGCTGGTCGGGCGACAACTGAATCAAGAGCTCCTCGTGCCCAAGACTTTCCATCGAACCGACCGTGTCTCCGCCCAGCTGCGCCGTGAACTCGGCACCCTGGTGCACAACGCCGTGCGCGAGCATGGGTTGCCCTCGGTGAGCGTGTCCGACGTGGAAATCACCCGCGACATGGCCCACGCGAAGGTGTTCGTCACCGCGCTGATGCCGGAACGTTCGGCCGAGGCCGTCAAGGGCCTGAAGGAACTGGGTTACCGCCTGCGCATGGATCTGGCCCGTGCCATGAAGCTGCGTCATGTGCCCGAGCTGCATTTCCACTACGACGATTCGGTCGATCGTGGTGAGCACATCGACAACCTGCTGCGCGACCTGCCCGATACGCTGGCCGCAGAGAAGCGTCGCGAGAGCGACGAAGAATAACCGCGCATTGCGCGCACGCCGGGCATGGCCCGGCGCTACCGGCGGCATCCGCCGACATCGACGCCATGACCCGAATTCAGTTCCGCCGCCTGGATGGCATCCTGCTGCTCGACAAGTCGACCGGCATGAGCTCCAACGCCGCCCTGCAGGTGGCACGCCGCCTGTTCCGCGCAGAGAAGGGTGGCCACACCGGCAGCCTCGACCCGTTGGCGACCGGCCTGCTGCCGCTGTGCTTTGGCGAAGCCACCAAGATCGCCGGCCTGCTGCTCGGCTCGGCCAAGGCGTATGACGCCGAGATCGTGCTCGGCCAGACCACCGATACCGATGATGCCGAAGGCCAGGTGCTGCTGCAGCGCCCGGTGCCGGCCATCAGCGCAGACGCCCTGCAGGCCGCGCTGGCCCCCCTGACCGGCAGCATCCGGCAGCGCGCACCGATCTACTCGGCGCTGAAGCAGGGCGGTGAACCGTTGTATGTGAAGGCCCGCCGCGGCGAGGCCATCGAGGCCCCGGAGCGCGAGGTCCAGGTGCATGCCATCGAGGTGCTGGAGCAGCAGGCCGAGCGCCTGCGCCTGCGCGTGACCTGCGGCTCGGGCACCTACATCCGCAGCCTGGCCCGCGATCTGGGCGAGGCACTGGGCTGTGGCGCGCATATCAGCGCGCTGCGGCGGCTGTGGGTCGAACCGTTCCGGGCGCCGGCCATGGTCACCCTGGACCAGCTGCGGGCGATGGTCGAGGCCGGCGACGAGGCCGGCATGGACGCGCTGCTGCTGCCGCTGGCGGCGGGCCTGGCCGAATACCCGCGGGTCGAGCTGGACGCCGACCAGGCCCACCGCTTCTGCGTGGGCCAGCGCCAGCGCGATGTCGCCTGGCCGCACGGGCTGGTTGCGGTGTTCGGGCCCGACGGCACGCCGCAGGGCCTGGGCCAGGTCGATGACGGTGGCCTGCTGGCCCCGCAGCGGCGCTTCAACCTCTGACCGGACCGGGCCGCATTCAGCCCGGGTCCTTGTTCCGCCGGGCCCTGACCGTTACAATTTCGCGGCCGTTTTCCGGCAGCCTGCCCCGGCAGGTTTCATCCTCGTAGTCCACGGCGAGCCTGGCGGTGCGCGAAGCGCGTTCCTGCCGGCCACGCATCACAGAGAAAAAAGAAATGTCGATCGACACCCAGAAGGTCATTGAAGACAACAAGCGCAGCTCGGCTGACACCGGCTCCCCGGAAGTGCAGGTCGCCCTGCTGACCGCCCGCATCGAGCTGCTGACCGGCCACTTCAAGACCCACAAGAAGGACCACCACAGCCGCCGCGGCCTGCTGCAGATGGTCAACCGCCGTCGCAGCCTGCTCGACTACCTGAAGAAGAAGGACGTCGAGCGTTACAAGGCCCTGATTGAAAAGCTTGGCCTGCGTCGCTAAGCAACGAATCCCCCGCGGCGCAGCGATGCGCCGCGGTTTTGTTTTGTAGCACCGCAATCCCCGATTCAGGCCGGAACGATCCGGCCACCCGCAGGCGGCAAGGGTCGCCGACGGTCCAACTCGCAGACAGCATCCCCAAGGACACCCTCCGTGGCAAAAATCACCAAAACCTTCCAGTACGGCAAGCACACCGTCACGCTTGAGACCGGCGAAGTCGCCCGTCAGGCCAGCGGTGCCGTCATCGTCAAGATGGACGACACCGTACTGCTGGTCACCGCCGTCGCCGCCAAGAGCGCGCGCGAAGGCCAGGACTTCTTCCCGCTGACCGTCGATTATCAGGAAAAGTTCTACGCCGGCGGCCGTATCCCGGGTGGTTTCTTCAAGCGTGAAGGCCGTGCCACCGAGAAGGAAACCCTGATCTCGCGCCTGATCGACCGTCCGATCCGTCCGCTGTTCCCGGAAGACTACAAGAACGAAGTGCAGATCATCGCCACGGTCATGTCGCTGAACCCGGACGTGGACGGCGACATCCCGGCCCTGATCGGCGCCTCGGCTGCCCTGGCCCTGGCCGGCACCCCGTTCATGGGTCCGATCGGCGCTGCCAAGGTCGGCTACAAGAACGGCGAGTACATCCTGAACCCGACCGTCAGCGAACTGGCTGACTCGCAGCTGGAACTGGTCGTCGCCGGTACCTCCAACGCCGTGCTGATGGTCGAATCCGAAGCCGCGCTGCTGTCCGAAGAAGTGATGCTGGGCGCCGTGACCTTCGGTCACCGCGAAATGCAGAAGGTCATCAACGCGATCAACGAGCTGACCGTCGAAGCCGGCACCAAGCCGTCGACCTGGGAAGCCCCGGCCAAGAACGACGCGCTGATCGGCGCCCTGAAGGAAGCCATCGGCCCGCGCCTGGGCGAAGCCTTCCAGGTGCGCGACAAGCTGCAGCGCCGTGACGCCATCTCGGCGATCAAGAAGGACGTGGTCGAAAGCCTGGCCGGCCGTGTGGCCGCCGAAGGCTGGAACCCGGCCGAGCTGTCGAAGGAATTCGGCGAGCTGGAATACCGCACCATGCGTGACTCGGTGCTGGACACCAAGGTCCGCATCGACGGCCGCGCGCTGGACACCGTCCGCCCGATCGCCGTGAAGACCGGCGTGCTGCCGCGTACCCACGGTTCCTCGCTGTTCACCCGCGGCGAAACCCAGGCCATCGTGACCATCACCCTGGGCACCGCCCGTGACGGCCAGGTCATCGACGCCGTTGCCGGTGAGTACAAGGAAAACTTCCTGTTCCACTACAACTTCCCTCCGTTCTCGGTGGGTGAGTGCGGCCGCATGATGGGCCCGAAGCGCCGCGAAATCGGCCACGGTCGCCTGGCCAAGCGCGGCGTGCTGGCTGTCATGCCGTCGCTGGAAGCCTTCCCGTACACCATCCGCGTCGTCTCGGAAATCACCGAGTCGAACGGTTCCTCGTCGATGGCTTCGGTCTGCGGCTCGTCGCTGGCCCTGATGGACGCCGGCGTGCCGGTGAAGGCGCCGGTGGCCGGTATCGCCATGGGTCTGGTCAAGGAAGGCGATCGCTTCGTCGTCCTGTCCGACATCCTGGGTGACGA
Organism: Stenotrophomonas sp.; assembly: GCF_032056425.1. Taxonomy (GTDB): domain Bacteria; phylum Pseudomonadota; class Gammaproteobacteria; order Xanthomonadales; family Xanthomonadaceae; genus Stenotrophomonas. Next base: position 89,676 of record NZ_DAMBCN010000012.1, on the reverse strand, counting down.
AGATCACCTGGGCGACATGGACTTCAAGGTGGCCGGTACCGCTGAGGGCATCTCCGCCCTGCAGATGGACATCAAGATCGAAGGCATCACCGAAGAGATCATGAAGCAGGCACTGCAGCAGGCCAAGGCTGGCCGTCTGCACATCCTGGGCGAAATGGCCCACGGCCTGACCGCGCCGCGTGAAGAGCTGTCGGACTACGCGCCGCGTCTGCTGACCATCAAGATCCACCCGGACAAGATCCGCGAAGTGATCGGCAAGGGTGGCTCGACCATCCAGGCCATCACCAAGGAAACCGGCACCCAGATCGACATCCAGGATGACGGCACCATCGTCATCGCTTCGGTCAACGCCATCGCTGCCCAGGCCGCCAAGGCCCGCATCGAGCAGATCACCTCCGACGTCGAGCCGGGCCGCATCTACGAAGGCAAGGTCGCCAAGATCATGGACTTCGGTGCGTTCGTCACCATCCTGCCGGGCAAGGACGGTCTGGTCCACGTCTCGCAGATCTCCAGCGAGCGCGTCGAGAAGGTCGGCGACAAGCTGAAGGAAGGCGACGTGGTCAAGGTCAAGGTGCTGGAAGTCGACAAGCAGGGCCGTATCCGCCTGTCGATGAAGGCCGTCGAAGAAGGCGAAGGCGTCAGCGCCGAGTAATCGACCTACGGTCGATTACGGTAGGTGAGGACCGTTGGTCCTCACGCTTTCGCCGCGGTCGATTACGGTTCCCGGTAGGTGTCAACATTGGTTGACACGCTTCTGGAATCGCCGAAATGAAAAAGCGGGCTTCGGCCCGCTTTTTCTTTGCCTGCGATTCCGCGCCTTTCGTAGAGTCGAGCTTGCTCGATTGCTTGGATGCAGCGCAGTCGAGCAAGCTCGACTCTACGGGCTCCCCGCCGTGTAGAGTCGATCACGCTCGACGCTACCAACCGGGAGTTTCCATGTTGCGCCAGACCCTGGCCGGGCTTGCCCTGCTGATCGCCGCCGTCGTTCCCGCCGCCAGCCACGCGGCGCAGCCGCCGATCTACGGTGCTTACTATCCCGGCGGTTCGGCCGAGCGCTACCCGGTGTCGCGCATACCGGCCGACCGGTTGACCCACCTGTTCTACGCGTTCTCCACCATCGAATCAGGGCGCTGCACGGTGGGCGCCGAAGCGCCGGACAATTTCGCCGCGCTGGCCGAGCTGAAGAGGGCGCACCCGCGCCTGCGCACGCTGATTTCCATTGGCGGCTGGGGCGCAGGTGGCTTCTCCGATGCCGCGCTGACCGAGGCCAGCCGCAAGCGCCTGGTTGATTCCTGCATGGCGCTGTTCTTCGAGAAGTACGCAGGCAGCTTCGACGGCGTGGACATCGACTGGGAATTCCCGGTCAGTGGTGGGCCGAAGGAACTGGCTCACCGCCCGCAGGATCGCGCCAACCTGACCCGGCTCGCGCAGGCGTTCCGCGTGGCACTTGATGCGCGCGGTCGCAAGGCGGGGCAGCCGATGCTGCTGACCGCTGCACTGGCCGCCGGTCGCCTGCAGACCGATGGCCCCTACGATCCGGCGGCGAGCTACGACCTGCCGGCGCTGGCCAAGGTGTTCGATTTCATCAACCTGATGAGCTACGACATGGGCACCGGCTTCTCGGCGGTGTCGACCTTCAACGCACCGTTGCAGGAAGTGCCGACCGACCCGTTGGCGCCAGACCTGCGACGCTGGAACAACGTGGCTGGCGCGGTGCAGTACTACCGCGAACACGGTGTGCCGGCGCACAAGCTGGTGCTGGGCGTGCCGTTCTACGGGCGTGGCTTCAAGGTCGCCGGCGATGCCGCCGACGGCCTTTACCAGGCCTGCAGCGCACCGGCCGATGCCGGCGACTGGCGGGTGATCAAGGCGCGCTATCTGGATCAGCCGGGCTGGACGAAACATTGGCAGCCGCAGGCGCAGAGTCCGTGGCTGTACAACGCGGCCCAGAAGATCTTCATCAGCTACGAAGACCCGCGCTCGATCGACCTGCGCGCGCAGTTCGCCCGCGAGCAGGGACTGGCCGGCGTGTTCATGTGGGAGCTGACCGGCGATGACGAACAGGCCAGCCTGCTCAACGCCATGCTCGCGCCATGGCACAAGGCCCGCATCGGCGATTGACCAGGCCTTTGTAGAGTCGAGCCATGCTCGACTGCCTTTGGCGCGAAATCAACAGCAGTCGAGCATGGCTCGACTCTACAAAGACGGTGTACAGCGGTAGCGCCGGGCCATGCCCGGCGGCTTCCTCAGTTGGCCCACACGCTGTTGGGGTCGCCATCGCGCGCGCGGCGTTGGCTGGCCAGTGCCAGCCGCGCAAAGCCGATGGCCATGGCCAGTGCCACCACGTCGATCCAGAACAGCGGCCAGTGCCCGCGCCCTGCGGCCAGCCACAGCCAATCGCCGTTGAGCGCGCCATGCGCCACCGGTACCAGTGCCGTGCTGATCGCCGCCGCCCACAGCAGTTCACGCGCGGCCTGGGCCGGGCGGCGCACTGCCGCCCACAGCGCACACGCCGCCCACGTGCCGAAACAGGCCCAGCGGATACCGTGGTCCACGCTGGCCGGCGCTACCCGTTCCAGCACCAGCGCGGTGGTGAAGGCGACCGAAATCGCCACGCACAGGCCGATGCACACGCCCACCGTGGCCCGCGCCATGTTCACCCCTGCGCGCGGCTGCTGCGGCTGCCGGCGCTTGCGCCGCGATTCGATCCACAGCAGGTTGCCCGAGTAGAACAGGAAGGCACCGCCCAGCCCCAGCAGGAAGTACAGCCAGACCACCACGCCGTTGCCGAAATCGCCGAAGTGCAGAGCATAAGCGGCGCTGAGCGTGGCGTGGTTGGCATCGCGGTGGCCGGGCAGCTGGCTGGCCAGTACGCGACCACTGGCCACGTCCAGCGCCACCGAGCCGAGCGGCCCAAGCGTGCCGCTGGATTCGCCGGTGATCTCGATGGTGGCGTTGGCATCGCCGCCGTTGGCCAGCTTCAGGTAGGCCGGTTCGAAATCGGCCACGCCCTGTGCGCGGGCCACTTCCAGCGCGCGCGCATGCAGCTCGCGCAGGCTGCCTGGCGCAGCCGGCACGCCCGCGGCTTCGCGCACCGGTGCGGTATCCATCGCCGCCGGTACGGCCTGCATCGCCTTGCCCTCGTAGATCAGCGGGTTCAGCAGGGCAATCTGGAGGAACACCAGGCACAGCAGGGCGCCGGTCACCGCGAACATCAGATGGAAAGGCAGGCTGAGCACGCCGATCACGTTGTGCGCGTCCTGCCACATCTGCTTCAGGTTGCGGCCCGGGCGCAGCGCGAACAGATCGCCCAGCAGCTTGGGCAGGTGGATGACCAGGCCGCTGAGCAGGGCCATGCCGTACAGCAGGCTGACGATGCCCATCACGTACAGGCCCGCCACCGGCAGGCCCAGGCTGTAGTGCAGCTCGTTCACCAGCTCGGCCAGGCCGGTCTGCGGCGGCGTGGCGCTGCCTGCGGTGTGGCCCGGCCAGGCGTAGCGCCAGCTGCCATCGCCGGCCTGCCAGTACGCCAGCGGGCGCGGGTGGTCGGCGCCGGGGAAGGTCATGCCGACGTGTCGCTGCGCTTCGGCGTGCTGGGCCAGCACCTCATCCAGCAGGTACTGCGCATCGTCCAGCCCGGCGGGCAGGGCCGAGGCGGCCCCCGGCGTCTGCCACAGCGGCAGATCGTGGTGGAACAGGGTCAATGCGCCGGCATAGAAGGCCACGAACAGGCCGAAGCCGGCCACCAAGCCAACCCAGGTGTGCAGCGTGGTGAAGGTGCGCAGGGTCTGCGAACTGAATTTCATGCGGGAAGTCTCACTGCACCGCGCCGGTCAGGCGCAGCAGCCACAGGGCAAGGAAGCCAGCGGCGGCACACGCCGACAGTACCAGCCAGGCGCGGGTGGGCGAGCGGAAGCTGAAGGCCCACAACGCGGCCAGCATCCACAGCGGCACGAAGGCGATCAGGCCCGGCACCAGCGCGCGGGTCCACGGCCCGGGCGGCAGCCAGGTCAGCAGGCCGGTGGCCGCAGCGGCCAGGAAGAATCCGGCCAGCAGGCCGGCGAAGGCGCGCATCCACATCAGCGCGGCTCCACGCCAGGCCGGTGCCAGGCGGCCAGCGCCGGCAGCAGCAGGGCCGTCAGCATCCACGTGCACAGCATCACCACCAGCCCGGTGGCGAAGCCCAGTTCGGCCATCCACAGCCACAGCGCGGCGGTGGCGGCCACCAGCCCGATCTGCCGCCCCAGGCGCCCGGCGCGGCGCAGGCGCGGCCAACGGCAGTGCGGCGAGGCGGCATAGAAGGCCAGCGTCGAGAACATCGAGGCCAGCAGGCCCAGGCTGCAGAAGCCCAGGCTGGACAGGGCCACCGTGATCATCGGCGGTTCCCCTTCTGGCGCGAGGCCACCGGCTGCGGGTCACGGGCGGGGCCGGCGGCGGCCGGTCGAGGCGGGTGGCGCATCACAGGGTCCTGGGCAAGCGGGCAGGCCGGCATCGGCTGCGCGGCCCGCACATGGTAATCATTGCTATTTCAGCCCGCCAGCACGTCCCATTCAGTCGTAAGCGCGGGCGCTTGGGCTTTGCCGTGCGCTGGTTTAAGATCAGCGCCTGACCCTCTGGAACAAGGTGGCCCGCGTCCATGCGCCGGCCGAGCGTGCGACATGAGCACTACCACCGCCCATCGCTGATCTGCCCCCGAAGGCCCTGTTCCAGGCGCCCTCGTGGCGCTTTTTTATTGCCCGGGCGTCCGCCCGGAACTGCATTCCAGCCCGCCGCGCGGGCCCCGCACGAAGCCCTATCGATGATCAACATCACCCTTCCCGACGGCAGCCGCCGCGAATTTGAAAACCCCGTCAGTGTCATGGACGTCGCCCAGTCGATCGGCGCCGGCCTGGCCAAGGCCACCATCGCCGGTTCGGTCGATGGCGTGCTGGTCGATGCCAGCGACGTCATCAGCCAGGACGCATCGCTGCGCATCATCACCGCCAAGGACGAGGAGGGCGTGGAAATCATCCGCCACTCCTGCGCCCACCTGGTTGGCCACGCGGTCAAGCAGCTGTACCCGGACGTGAAGATGGTGATCGGCCCGGTCATTGCCGAGGGCTTCTACTACGACATCTATTCCGAGCGCCCGTTCACGCCGGAAGACATGGCCGCCATCGAAAAGCGCATGGGCGAACTGATTGCCCAGGACTACGACGTCATCAAGAAGGTGACCCCGCGCGCGGAAGTGATCGAGATCTTCAAGGCCCGTGGCGAAGACTACAAGCTGCGCCTGATCGAGGACATGTCCGACGACATCCAGGCCATGGGCATGTACTACCACCAGGAATACGTGGACATGTGCCGCGGCCCGCACGTGCCGAACACGCGCTTCCTGAAGGCCTTCAAGCTGACCCGCATTTCCGGCGCCTACTGGCGTGGCGATGCGCAGAACGAACAGCTGCAGCGCATCTATGGCACCGCCTGGGCCGACAAGAAGCAGCTTGAGGCCTACATCAAGCGCATCGAAGAAGCCGAAATGCGCGACCACCGCCGCATCGGCAAGCAGCAGGACCTGTTCCACCTGCAGGAAGAGGCCCCGGGCCTGGTGTTCTGGCACCCCAAGGGCTGGGCGCTGTGGCAGGTGGTCGAGCAGTACATGCGCAAGGTCTACCGCAGCAGCGGTTACGGCGAAGTGCGCTGCCCGCAGATCCTGGACGTGAGCCTGTGGAAGAAGTCCGGCCACTGGGACAACTACCAGGACAACATGTTCTTCACCGAATCGGAGAAGCGCACCTACGCGGTCAAGCCGATGAACTGCCCGGGCCACGTGCAGGTGTTCAACCAGGGCCTGCACAGCTACCGCGACCTGCCGATCCGCTACGGTGAATTCGGCTCGTGCCACCGCAACGAGCCGTCCGGCGCGCTGCACGGCATCCTGCGCGTGCGTGGTTTCACCCAGGACGACGGCCATGTGTTCTGCACCGAAAGCCAGATCGAATCGGAAGTGACCGCGTTCCACCAGCAGGCGCTGGCGGTGTACCAGCACTTCGGCTTCGACGAGATCCAGATCAAGATCGCGCTGCGTCCGGAATCGCGCCTGGGCGACGACGCCACCTGGGACAAGGCCGAAGGCGCGCTGCGTTCGGCGCTGTCCAGCTGCGGCGTGGAGTGGCAGGAGCTGCCGGGCGAGGGCGCTTTCTACGGCCCGAAGATCGAGTACCACCTGAAGGATGCCATCGGCCGCACCTGGCAGCTGGGCACCATGCAGGTCGATTTCATGATGCCCGGCCGCCTCGGCGCCGAGTACGTGGACGAGAACAGCCAGAAGAAGCATCCGGTCATGCTGCACCGGGCCATCGTCGGTTCGATGGAGCGCTTCCTGGGCATCCTGATCGAGCACCATGCCGGCCAGTTCCCGGCCTGGCTGGCGCCGACCCAGGTGGTGGTGGCCAATATCACCGACGCCCAGGCTGAATACGTCAAGGGCGTGACCCAAACCCTTGCGGAGCAAGGCTTCCGCGTCAGCTCGGATTTGCGTAACGAGAAGATCGGCTATAAAATCCGCGAGCATACGTTGCAGCGCGTGCCTTACCTGCTGGTCATCGGTGACCGCGAGAAGGAAAATGGGGCTGTGGCGGTGCGTACGCGTTCTGGCGAAGACCTGGGCAGCATGAGCCTGCAGGCCTTCATCGAACGGCTGCAGGCCGAGGGCGCGTAAGCAAAGGTCCGGTCCGGGGGCATAGGCACCCGGGCCGGTTCGATACCCTTGGGAGAACGTAATATCAGCACCCCTGACAACAAACAGAACCGCAGGAATCAGGAAATCCGTGTGCCGCGCGTCCGCGTGATCGGCAGTGACGGAGAAATGATCGGCGTGTTGTCGCGCGACGAAGCGCTGTCCATGGCTGAAGATGAAGGCCTGGACCTGGTCGAAATCCAGCCGCAGGCCGACCCGCCGGTCTGCAAGATCATGGACTTCGGCAAGTTCAAGTTCGAAGCGCAGAAGAAGGCCAGCGAGGCCAAGAAGAAGACCAAGCAGGTCGAGATCAAGGAAGTGAAGTTCCGTCCGGTCACGGACGAGGGCGACTACCAGATCAAGCTGCGCAAGATGCGCGGTTTCCTCGAAGACGGTGACAAGATCAAGGTCAACATCCGCTTCCGTGGCCGTGAAATGAGCCACCAGGAACTGGGTCGTGAGATGGCCAACCGCATCGAAGCCGATCTGGGCGAAGACATCATCATTGAAAGCCGTCCGCGTCTGGAAGGCCGCCAGATGGTGATGATGATCGCGCCGAAGAAGAAGACCTGACGCCGGACGGGCCGCCCTTCGGGCGCTTGGCTGAACGGTTCAGTGTAAAGGGACGCCGTTGGCGTCCCTTTGCATTTGCGAAGTACACAGAATAGGTCGATAGGGCTGGTGGCGGGGCGGTTTTGCCTGTATCATGCCCGGCTCGACCCACCCAGGACGGGTCGTACGCCGATCATGGCAGGACGGAAAGAGTGGCAATGGCCACCGCCAGATCAGTCAGAAACCAGGGTCACCCCCATCAAGGACATTGCAATGCCCAAGATCAAGACCAACCGGGCAGCGGCCAAGCGTTTCCGCAAGACCGCCTCGGGCAAGTACAAGTGCGGCCACGCCAACCGTAGCCACATCCTCACGAAGAAAGCGACCAAGCGGAAGCGTAACCTGCGTCAGACGAACCACGTCCGCGCAGAAGACGCCGGCCGTCTGGATCGTATGCTCCCTTACCTCTGAGGAACTGAAAAATGGCACGAGTTAAGCGTGGCGTACAGGCGCGTCGCCGCCACAAGAAGATTCTGGATCTCGCCAAGGGCTACTACAACGCCCGTCGCAAGGTCTTCCGCGTTGCCAAGCAGGCGGTCATCAAGGCACAGCAGTACGCCTACATCGGCCGTAAGCAGAAGAAGCGCAACTTCCGTTCGCTGTGGATCACCCGTATCAATGCGGCTGCCCGCATCAACGGCCTGAGCTACAGCCGCTTCATGAACGGCCTGCTGAAGGCCGGCATCACCCTGGACCGCAAGGTCCTGGCTGATATCGCCGTGCACGACGCAGCCGGTTTTGCTGCGCTGGCCGAAAAGGCCAAGGGCGCACTGGCGGCATAAGTCCTTCCCGATGCCGTTTCCGTTCACGGTGAACGGTGTCAGGTAGAGGCAATGCATGGGGAAGGGCGCAAGTCCTTCCCCATTCTTTTTTGGGTTCCGGCAATGCCGCAGGCGCGCGTTGCGGGGACCGGCGGTGGCGACAGGGGTCGGCCCTTCGCGCATCGCGATGGCAGACCGACTGGAGTTCCGGCCCCCCATGAGCGACATCCAATCCCTCACCACCCAGGCGCTGGCCGACGTGGCCGCCGCACAGAGCCCCGACGTGCTGGAACAGCTGCGCGTGGCCCTGCTCGGCAAGAGCGGCAGCATCACCGCACAGCTCAAGCAGCTGGGCACCCTGCCGGCCGACGAGCGCAAGGCCGCCGGTGAAGCCATCAACCAGGCCCGTGACGCGCTGTCCAGCGCGCTGGGCGAACGCAAGGCCGTGCTGGAAAACGCCGCACTGGACGCGCGACTGGCCGCCGAGGCCATCGACATCACCCTGCCGGGCCGCAACGGCGACCGCGCCGGCCTGCACCCGATCACCCGCACCCTGGAACGTATCACCGGCATCTTCGGCCGGCTGGGATACGAGCTGTCCGAGGGTCCGGAAATCGAGGATGACTGGCACAACTTCGAAGCGCTGAACTTCCCGCCGCACCATCCGGCGCGCGCCATGCACGACACCTTCTATTTCGGTGACGGCCGCCTGCTGCGCACGCATACCTCCGGTGTGCAGGTGCGCTACATGGGCGAGCACCAGCCGCCGCTGCGCATGATCGCCGCCGGCAAGGTGTACCGCAGCGACAGCGACCAGACCCACTCGCCGATGTTCCACCAGGTGGAAGGCCTGCTGGTGGACGAGCATTCCACCTTCGCCGACCTGAAGGGCACGCTGGCCGAGTTCGTGCGCGCGTTCTTCGAGCGCGATTTCGAAATGCGCTTCCGCCCCAGCTACTTCCCGTTCGTGGAACCGGGCGCGGAAGTGGACATCGCCTGGCAGCAGCCCGACGGCAGCACGCGTTGGCTGGAAGTGCTGGGCTGCGGCATGGTGCACCCGAACGTGCTGCGCAACGTGGGCATCGACCCCGAGCGCTACACCGGCTTCGCCTTCGGCCTGGGCGTGGAGCGTTTTGCGATGCTGCGCTATGGCGTGAACGACCTGCGCGCGTTCTTCGAAAACGACGTGCGGTTCCTGAAACAGTTCGCGTAAGCGCCGACCCGTAGAGTCGAGCTTGCTCGACTGTTCCTGAATCGACTGCTCCTAAATTCGCAGGCCCAGGCGCATGCGCCGGGCCCACCAGGGTGACACCATGAAATTCTCCGAAAACTGGCTGCGCAGCCACGTCCCGACCTCCGCCTCGCGCGATGAACTGAGCGCGGTGCTGACCGCCATCGGCCTGGAAGTGGAAGAGGTGACCGCGCTCGGCGACGGCCTGCAGCATGTGGTCGTGGCACGCATCGTCGAAGCCGTGCGCCATCCCGAAGCCGACCGCCTGCAGGTGTGCAAGGTCGACGCAGGGCAGGGTGAACTGCTGCAGATCGTCTGTGGTGCGCCGAACGCGCGGCCGGGCCTTGTCGCACCGCTGGCCATGGTCGGCGCGCAGTTCGGCGACCTGAAGATCAAGCCGGCCAAGCTGCGCGGCGTGGAATCCAACGGCATGCTGTGTTCGGCCAAGGAGCTGGGCCTGGACAACGATGCCTCGGGGCTGCTGGAACTGCCCGATGACGCACCGGTCGGCCAGACCCTGGTCGAGTACCTGGGCCTGCCCGACGCCAGCATCGAGATCAAGCTGACCCCCAACCGTGCCGACTGCTTCAGCGTGCGCGGCATCGCCTACGATGTGGCCGCCGCCACCCGCAGCGAAGTGCTGGCGTTCGCCGCCGAGGCGATTCCCGCTGCCGGCAGCCGTGAACTGTCCATCCAGCTCGACGCCGGCGCCGAAGCGCCGCGTTACCTGGGCCGCGTGATCGAAGGCGTGAATGCCGCCGCGACGACGCCGCTGTGGATGGCCGAGCGCCTGCGCCGCAGTGGCGTGCGTCCAGTGTCGTTGCTGGTCGACATCACCCAGTACGTGATGCTGGAACTGGGCCAGCCGATGCACGCCTATGACCTGGGCACCCTGCAGGGCAGCATCGGCGTGCGCCGTTCGCGCGCCGGTGAAGCGATCAAGCTGCTGGACGGCCGCGATGCGGTGCTGGACGACAGCTTCCTGGTGGTGACCGATGCCGACCGTGCGGTCGGCCTGGCCGGCCTGATGGGCGGCTTCGACACCCGCGTGACCGACGACACCACCGCCGTGTTCCTGGAGGCTGCGCACTTCGCGCCGGCCGCCATCATGGGCCGTGGTCGCAAGCTGGGCCTGCACACCGATGCCGGCCACCGTTTCGAGCGTGGCGTCGACCCGGCGCTGCCGCGCACGGCGATCGAGTACGCCACCCGCCTGGTGCTGGACCTGGCCGGCGGTACCCCGGCGCCGGTGACCGAGGCCGTACGGGAAGGTGACCTGCCTGCGCCGGCAACGATTACCCTGCGCCGCGCCCGCATCACCCGCGTGCTGGGCATCACCATTGACGATGCCGAAGTCGAGCGCATCCTGCGCGCGCTGGGCATGGGCGTGACCGCCGCCAGCGAAGGCTGGCGGGTGACCGCGCCGAGCCGCCGCTTCGATATCGCCATCGAAGAAGACCTGATCGAGGAACTGGCCCGTATCCACGGTTACGAGCAGATTCCCACCACCCTGCCGGGTGGCGCGGCACGCGTGGCAATGCCGACTGAAACCCAGCTGGACGTGCTCAGCGTGCGCCGCCAGCTGGTCGCCCGCGACCTGCAGGAAACCCTCAATTTCGCCTTCGTCGACGACGCCCTGCTGACCCAGTGGCAGCTGCGCGACAACCTGGTGCCGCTGGCCAACCCGCTGTCGGCCGAGCTGGCGGTGATGCGTCCGGCGCTGCTGCCGGGCCTGGTCGCCACCCTGGGCCGCAATGCCGCCCGCCAGCTGGGTCGCGTGCGTCTGTTCGAAGTGGGCCGGGTGTTCGCCCAGCAGGATGGCGAAGGCCAGCCGGCACCGCTGGAAACCCCGCGCGTGGCGGCTGCCGTCTGCGGCGACGCGCAGGCCGTGCAGTGGGGCCTGCCGACCCGCAAGGTCGACTTCCATGACCTGAAGGGCGACCTGGAATCGCTGGCCGCGGCCAGTGGCGCGGTACTGGAGTTCCGCCCGTCGCAGCGCTCGTTCGGCCATCCGGCCCGTTCGGCCGATATCTACCGTGACGGCGTGGCGATCGGCTGGATCGGCCAGATCCACCCGCGCCTGGCCAAGGCCATGGACATCGAAGTGGATGTCTACGCGTTCGAGCTGGACCTGGAGCCGCTGAGCGCCCGTGCGCTGCCGCGCGCCGGCGAGCTGTCGCGGTTCCCGGCGGTGCGCCGCGACCTGGCCTTCCTGGTGCCCGAGCAGGTGGCCTGGAGTGACCTGGCCGCCACCATCCGGCAGGCGGCCGGCCCGCTGCTGCGCGAGCTGAACCTGTTCGACCGTTACGTCGGCCAGGGGGTCGAGCCGGGGTTCAAGAGTCTCGCTATGGGCTTGATTTTGCAGGACAAGTCGCGCACTCTGACGGACCGCGACGTGGAAGCGGTGGTGGCCGAGGCGGTCACTGCCATCGAGCGTGAACATCACGCCCGGATCCGCGGCTGAGCGGGCAGCACTCGGGGGTAGCAGGCAATGGCATTGACCAAGGCGGAGATGGCGGAAAAGCTGTTCGACGAAGTCGGTCTGAACAAGCGGGAAGCCAAGGAATTCGTCGACGCGTTTTTCGATGTGCTGCGTGAAGCATTGGAACAGGGACGTCAGGTGAAGCTGTCGGGCTTCGGTAATTTCGATCTGCGGCGCAAGAGTCAGCGCCCGGGTCGCAACCCCAAGACCGGCGAGGAAATTCCCATTTCCGCCCGTACGGTGGTCACCTTCCGTCCGGGCCAGAAGCTCAAGGAGAGGGTGGAAGCTTATGCTGGATCCGGGCAGTAACCGCGAACTTCCGCCGATTCCGGCCAAGCGCTACTTCACCATTGGTGAAGTCAGCGAGCTGTGCGACGTCAAGCCGCACGTGCTGCGCTACTGGGAAACCGAATTTCCCAGCCTTGAGCCGGCCAAGCGCCGTGGCAACCGCCGTTACTACCAGCGCCACGACGTGCTGATGGTGCGGCAGATCCGCAGCCTGCTGTACGAACAGGGTTACACCATCGGCGGCGCGCGCCTGCGCCTGGATGGTCCGGATGCGCGCGAGGAATCGGCGCTGAGCAACCAGATCATCAAGCAGGTGCGCATGGAACTGGAAGAAGTGCTGCAACTGCTGCGGCGCTGAACCTTTTTTCCAAGTAATCCGGTATACTTCACGGCCCGCCACACAGGCGGGCACATTGCAGCATCAGTCGGGGCGTAGCGCAGCCTGGTAGCGCATCTGCCTGGGGGGCAGAGGGTCGTCGGTTCGAATCCGGCCGTCCCGACCATTACTGCAATGAACCGAAAAGCCCGCGCATCACTGCGTGGGCTTTTTTGTTGCGCCAGTGTATGCTGCGCGCCACTCGTATCACCGCGGCTGCTGAACCCGGTCCTTACGAGAACATTTCATGCACCATCCCCGTACCCGCGCCTGGCGTCGTGCCGCGGCGCGCCTGCATGGCGGCGATCGCGCAACGCGCGTGGCGTCGATCAAGCCCGAGAAGAACTGGAAGCTGATGTACCTGCGCAGCGCAAAGCTTGCGCGTGCACGGCAACTGGGCTTCGTCTATCCCATCCAGAGCGTGCGCCAGCAGCTGGAGCAGCCATGATCAACCTGCTCTTCGTCTGCAGCCGCAACCAACTGCGCAGCCCGACCGCCGAAGCCATCTGGCGACGGCGGCCGGGCTTCAGCGCGCGCTCGGCCGGCACCAGCCCGCACGCACGGCGGCCGATCAGTGCGCATGATCTGCGCTGGGCCGATGTGATCTTCGTGATGGAAGCCAAGCACCAGCAGCGCCTGCGGGCGCAGTTCGCGCGGCTGCTGCTGCACACGCCGCTGCACTGCCTGGACATTCCTGATGATTACGCCTGCATGGACCCGGCGCTGATGGCGTTGCTGGAAGCACGCGTGGGCGCGTGCCTGGCCGAGGGAGTGGGCCCGGGAGCGTAACGACCTGCCGTTCAGCCTGCGGACCCATGCCCCGGGATAGTTCCCGTATCATCGGCCGCACATCCGATCGCATCGATGTTCCCTCGCGTTGTTCGCCGCGCCAGTGGACAGGCCTTGGTCCTGCCCCGGCTTGCGGCGCAGTACGTGCGGGCGGCGCACGGACCACGACGACCACAGGGGGTTGCGTTGATCAGCAGTATCGTCATTCATCGTTCGGCCGGCGAAGGCTCGGCCGGCGTACAGGTCCTGGACACCACGTTCAAGGGCAAACGCGTGTTCGTGTCCTGGGGCCTGCGCGGCGCCGAGCTGAGCCGCGAGGCAGAACCGCCCGACACCGTGGCCGCGCGCCGGGCGCTGCAGCACCTGTCCCGGCAGGTGGAGGGGCCGCGCAGTGGCGAAGTATTCATAGCCAGCCAGTCCGGCGTGGCCATCAGTGTCTATCGGCTGTTGACCGAGGCCCGCAGCGGCGATGCGCTGTTCTTCCTGTGCGATTCACCCGCCGTGATGGAGTGGCTGGAGACGGCGCTGGAAATCCAGGCGCCGTAGCGTCGAGCTCGCTCTACAAAGCGTCGGCCAACGCGGCGTCTACTGCGGCGCGTGCATGCAGGGTGGTGGTATCGAACAGCGGTACCGGGCTGTCCTGTTCCCGTACCAGCAACATGATCTCGGTGCATCCCAGGATGATGGCTTCGGCGCCGCGCGCCACCAGGCGTGCGATCACCTCCACATAGCGCTGCCGCGAGGCTTCACTCACCACGCCGGCAATCAGCTCGCGGTAGATGATGTCGTGCACGTCGCGGCGGTCGTCGGCGTCCGGCACCAGCACCTGCAACCCGAAGCGCTCGCTCAGTCGCTTGCGGTAGAAGTCTTCTTCCATGGTGAAGGCGGTGCCGAGCAGGCCGACCGTGCGCAGGTCGGCGCGTCGGATGGCGTTAGCGGTGGGATCGGCGATATGCAGCAGCGGCAGCGGGCAGGCCGCCTCCAGTTGTGGGGCCAGCTTGTGCATGGTGTTGGTGCAGACCACCAGCAGGTCGGCGCCCCCTGCCTGCAGCCGTCGCGCGGCGTCGATCATCTCCGCGCCCAGCGCGTGCCAGTCGCCGTCGTGCTGCAGCTGCTTGATGCGCGCGAAATCCACCGACCACAGCAGCAGCTGTGCCGAGTGCGCGCCGCCCAGCCGCTGGCGTACCTCCTCGTTGATGAGGCGGTAGTACTGCGCCGAGCTTTCCCAGCTCATGCCGCCAATCAGGCCCAGGGTCTTCATGCGTGTCTCCGTGCTGGAAGCCGCATTCCAGCACAGACGGGCCCTTGCATGCTGGCCGTCGTCTGTAACCGTCGATCGCGCCCAAGGCTGTACGTACCGCCGCGCGGCGCCAACCCGTAAGCTGGTGGGCTTCCCGTGTCGAGAGCAGCAATGGCCCTGCAAACCTGGTGGTGGTTCCTGGCCACGGTGTTCGTGCTGTGTGGCACGCCAGGCCCGAACATGCTGCATATCCTCGGCCGCAGCGTGGGCCTGGGCTTCCGCCGTAGCGTGCCGGCCATGGCAGGCTGCCTGCTGGCCATGCTGCTGGTGCTGGCCGCTTCGGCCGCCGGCTTGAGTGCGCTGCTGCGGTCCTCGCCGATGCTGTTCGAAGTGCTGCGCTACCTGGGCGTGGCCTACCTGGCCTGGCTGGGCATCAAGGCCTGGCGCGACAGCTTCCGTGCAGTCGCCGTGGGCGCTGCACGCGAGCCGCTGCCGCAAGCCGTGCATGGCGCGTGGGCGGTGTTCCGTGGTGGACTGCTGGTCGGCCTGAGCAATCCCAAGCTGCTGCTGTTCGCTGCGGCGTTCCTGCCGCAGTTCGTCGATCCCGCGCGTGCTCAGGGGGTGCAGTACACCGTGCTGGTCACCACCTTCGCCGGCTGCGAACTGTTCTGGTACGTGATGTACGCCGCCGGCGGTCACAGCCTGCGGCGCTGGCTGGCCCGGCCCTTCGCGCAGCGCTGGTTCGAGCGCCTTGTCGGCAGCGTGTTCCTGGTCTTCGCGTTGGCGCTGCTGCGTTTCCGCCCGCGGTGAATGTTCACGCCGCGCGCGCGGTGTGCTCACGGCACGGGCATCAGAGGCTGCTTAACCTGTTCATACCGTCAGTATTCCCGAGGGAAAGGATCGATATGATCAAGTGGGCCATCATTTTTGCCGTCATCGGCCTCATTGCAGGCGTGCTCGGTTTCGGCGGCATCGCCGGTGCCGCGGTCGGCATCGCCAAGTTCCTGTTCTGGGCCGGCATCATCATCGCGGTGATCCTGTTCCTGATCGGCATGAGTGTCGCCAAGAAGGTCGCCTGACCCGCTGTCCATCGCAGCTGGCAGCAGCGCGCTCACTGCGCGCTGCTTTTTGAGAAAAGATTGATGACCAGCACACCCGCGCAGATCAGGCTGATGCCGACCAGTGCCGGCGCATCCAGGCGCTGCTTGAATACCACCAGCCCAACCACCGAAATCAGTACGATGCCCACCCCGGACCAGATCGCGTAGGCGATACCTGTGGGGATGGACTTCATCGTGAGCGCCAACAGGTAGAAGCAGGCGCCGTAGCAGGCCAGCGCGCCCAGCGTTGGGGCAAGCCGGCTCATGCCCTCGGAGGCCTTCAGCAGTGAGGTGGCGATCACCTCCAGCCCGATCGCGGCGGCCAGAAGGAGATAGGGATTCATCGCGGGCTCCAGTTCAGCCGGGCATGCACAGCTTCATCGCTTCGGTGGCCATGGCCAGTGCGTTGCGCCGTTCGTCCTCGTCCAGTGGTCGGCCGTAGGCCGTGGCCCAGTAGCCGTCGGCGGCACAGCGCGCCGTATACAGGCGTGGGTCGTCTGCTTCGCCGGGGAACTGCGCCAGCATCGTGCGCAGCCACTGGCGCCACCGTGCCAGCATCGCCGGTTCCAGCAGGTTGGCCATGGTCAGGCCGATGTCGTTGTCGCGGGTCTGCCGTAGCAGATGATCGAAGGTGACCTCGACATAGGCCCGGGTGAAACAGCCGTGGCTGGCAGGGGCCTGCTGCATGTGCGCGCGCAGATCCTGTTCGAAATCGTCGAGCATGCCGGTCAAGGCGGCATCCAGTAGCGCCTGCTTGCTGCTGAAATGATGGAACAGCGCGCCCTTGCTGACCCCGGCGGCGTCGGCTACCTGCTGGACGGTCAGGGCGGCGAGCCCATTCTGGCTGATCACGCGCGCGGTCGCGTCCAGCAAGGCCTGGCGCACGAGATCGGGCGCCTTGCGGCGGGTGAGGGCGGAAGATGCGGACATGGCAGAATGAAACCGACTGGACGGTATGATTGTAACCCAGCGCTGCCCGGCTCAGTCCAGGAAGACCGACACTCCGGTGGCGACCTGCAGATCCGGACTCGCATCGTCCAGGCCCACCTCGAATGAAACATCGAGCTGGACGTTGGGCCGCACCCGCCAGGCCACTCCCGCCCCGGCAATGGACTGGTCGGGACCGTCATTGCTGTCGAAGAAACCGGCTTCCAGGTAGGTGGACACCGTCGGCGAGGCCTGCAGCGAAATGCTGGGCGCCCAGGTGGTCGTGCGTTGGCCGTCACCGCGCTGCTGCTGCGCAGACAGCGCCAGCTGCCATTGATCGTTGAGCGACTGTTCGACGCTGACCGCCAGTGTGTACTGGCGACCGTCGCTGAAGGCTGCATCGCCCCGTGCCACCACGGCGGACGCCAGCACCGCCCAGGCGGTGCGGTCATTGCTGCCAGGACCGGCCCATTTCAGGCCTGCGCTGCTGTCGCCGGCCCCGCGCAGGTGGCTCTGCGCCCCGTCCGGCGCGCGCAGTCGCTGGCGGTTCCACGGTGTACCCGAGAGTTGCAGTTCCAGGCCCGGCGCCAATCCGGTGCGGAGCAGGGCATCGGCTGACCAGGTCGTGCTGCGGACACCCCCGGCGCCGGATTCGCGCAGGTAAGCAGGAAGCCCGAATTCAAGCGCCGCGGCCCCGCGGGGCACCGTATCGGTGCCCATGCCGAGGCCGGGCCGATCAAAGCCGGGGGGGCTGGACGGCGGCTGCGCCTGTGCGGACAGGCAGGCTGCGCAGAGGCCGAACAGTACGATGCACTGGCGCATGCTGGCCGACGAGCCCGGGAGGTGGTGTCGAGCATGCGCGGCCGACGCGTCGTGGCGCCGTGAACGCTGGGCTCAGTCGTCGATGCGGGCGAAACGCGCCTGGGGGCCGTGCTCACCCGGCACCTGTTCGACGAACATGGCGTATGGGCGCACCCAGAGGCCACCTTCACCATACAGGGCGCGGTACAGCACCATCGGCTGCAGGGTCTCGCTGCTGCGCACGATATCGATCACTTCATAAAGGCCGCCCTTGAAATGGCGGTAGCGGCCCGGCTCGAGGCGGGGCAGGGGGCTGAGGTCAGACATGCGGCAAGTCTACTTGCGCGCGGGCGCGGGCGGCAGCGCGCACCAGGCGTCGATGGCGTCAGCCGTGTTCGCCAGGCCCTGCGCCTGGGCCAGTTCCCACGGCCGTTCGCAGCGCTCGCTGCGCGCGCACCACTGGTAGCCGGCCGAGCCGATGCAGCCGTGCGCATCGCGATCGGCACCGACCACGGGCGTGACGGTGGCTGCATCGTGGCCAGGTGCCGTTTCGGGCTGCGCGCAGCCGCCCACAGCCAGCATCAGCAGAACGGGCAGCAGGGCGATCTTCATCGGCGTGGCCTCCGGTCGGGGCCTCAGTCTCGGCCGTATCCGCGCGGGCGGCAAGCGCTCAGGCGATGCTGGCGCGCACCAGCTCCTCGAGCAGGACCAGATAGCTGGCCACGAAGTAGAACTTCAGCAAGGTCGAACGCTGCAGCGGAAGGGAGGTGCGCATGTGGAAGGGGCCCCTGTTGGTGACGACAGTGTGAAGCGCCACTGACTTCGTGACAAGGGTCACGAAAAATCTTCACTAAACCGACTCAGGGATGTGATGGAAGTGGTGTTCTGACGGTCCGACCGGGAATTTTCGTACTAATCCGATAGGAACTCCCTGACACCCTGCCTAGGGTGAGCGGCAGTCAGAGGCGCGGCGGCACTGCTGCCCTCACTCTCAAGGAGTCCATCATGGTCATCACCGTCAAATGCAATGCCGCGCACTGGTCCGTACTGGACCCGGCCACCGCCACCGCCGAACCGTTCGCCAGCGGTGCTGCCGCCTTCGACGCTGCGCTGCGGCGCGCCAGCGACCACCATCGCCGCACCGGCCAGGACAGCACGGTGCGTGTGGAAGCCTTGGGCAACAGCGTGGATGCCGTGCATTTCAGCCACTGACAGGGCGCGGCCCGTGGGTCAGGCGGCTTCGGGCTGCGCCAGCGCCCGGTGCACCAGGCGGCAGAGCCATGCGGCACTGATGTTCTTGCCGTAGACGTGCGAAATCTGCCGGGGAAGTGCCTTGTCACGCAGCAGGTGCTGTGGATGTCGTGCCAGCACCAGGATTTTCAGGTCACGGCGCAGGCAGCAGATCCGGCGCAGCAGCGGCATGCCATCGGTCTGGCCGACGGTCGGCATGCAGGGATCAATCACCAGCATCGTACAGCGCGGGTCAGCGATGTGGGCAAGCACCTCCGAAGGTGAACGGGCTTCTTGGAGCGCGACTGCACCCAGGTGCGGGCGCAGACGGAGATTGAGTTCGCGGCGGACCCAGGGATTGGCGTCCGCGACGAGGAGGGTTGATGCAAGCATGGATACAGTCGCGGATCAGGAGCGGCGGCACAGTTCCGGAAGCAGGCTTTCGTCCATGATGTAGGCTCTGCAGGTCCAGGATTTGTTGTCAACGGATCGATCCAGAGTCAGGTGCACCGAGTTTCCAAGGTATCTGTCTGGCTTTACCTTGCATCCCAGATTGAATCCGCCACTGTAGCCGGACACGTCAAAGCGCTCGCAATGCTGGCCCTGCGTAGGCAGCCCGATGTCCGACGCGCTAAATCCGCCTCCTACGAAGCCCTCCGCGATAAAGGCCTCCACTCCTGCCTTGCCCGCGGACAGTTCGGAAAGCGCTCCTGCGATCTTGGCCTTCGCCGCGTACTTCTGGTACTGCGGCAGCGCGATCATGGCAAGGATGCTGATGATGGCTACGACAATCATCAGTTCGATGAGAGAAAAACCCCGCTGTCTGGATGCGTGTGGCATCGCCCGCAGCGCTGGGGAAACCAAAGTGTTCATGGCGGTCCTTGAATAGGTGGATGCCGGGTGGCCTGCGGTGGTGACGTTGCTGCAACGTCACCACCGTGCTCACGGCTCAGGGTCAGATGCGGCAGGGCTCGGGCAGAAGGCCCTTGTCACCGATGTCGCTCTCGCAGTTCCAGACGCCCGTATGACTGCGGACAAGGCTCAGGCTGGAATTGCCGCCGCCGTAAGACTCGTCATGTTTCAGGTTGCAGCTGAGCCGGGTGATCCCGCCTGGCACCAGATCCACATCAAAGGAAGTGCAGCGCGAACCTGAGACGGGGAGCCCAACCGCTTCGCCATCTACCCCTGTCAAATCAGAGCCTTCCGCCAACAGTGCTTCCACGCCAACCTTTCCAGGTGCAACCTCGGCAAGCGCCGCGGCCAGTTTCGACTTGGCGGAGAAGCGCTGGTACTGCGGCAGCGCGATCATTGCCAGGATGCCGATGATGGCCACAACCACCATCAGCTCGATGAGCGAGAAGCCTTTCTGCCGGGAATGCTGCGAGGTAAATACTGCCCGCCGATTATGGATGTTCATGGTGATCCTCCTTGGAGTGGGGGTAATGGTTGGCCTTGGCGTGGGTTTTTCCGGGGCCTGCCAATAGATAATCACCAGGGCGTTTTTATGGATATTCAAATAATAGTAAATGCGCCTCCATCCTGCTGCTTTTACGATTATTTGAATGCGTGCGGGGCGCATGCCGCAGGCAACAGCTGCGGATCGTGGACGTCGGCTTCGCACCGCCACGCACCCTGCGGGCTGCGCTGCAGCACCAGCGTGCCGCGCACGCGGCCCGCGTCGCGCAGCTGGCAGGTCAGGCGTGCGTGCCCGGTGTCCGGCAGCTGCAGCCGCAGATGCGCGCAGAACGCGGCGCTGGCGGGCAGTCCAAGGTGCCGGTCGTTGGCCTGCAGATCGTTGTCGGCATAGCTGTCTTCCACCACCCTGATGGCGGTGGTCAAGCTGGCAACCGCGCTGTGCAGCTGGCGGCGGGCAGCCTGAGCGCCCTCGGCCGGTGCGGCCAGCAGCACGGCGTAAATGGCGATCCAGGCCGCAGCAACGACAAAGGCCACCCAGGGCGATACCCGGGGTGGCAGCATGGGGTCTACCGGTGGTGCGCAAGGTTGCCGCATGGTGCTGGCTCCAGTGCAGGGATATCTGCGGAACGACGTCCACAGGCCGGGGCCGCTCTCCCCAGCGGCCCCGGCATTCCCATCCCCTTCAATACGATGGGTTGGCTGTGCGTTACAGCGCCAGCGAGCTTTCCACGTCCAGCACCATGCGGCGGGCCAGTGCCAGGTTGGCCTTCTGCCGGTCCAGCACGACGTAGAAGAACAGTCCCTTCTTGGCCGACACCGGGCGCAGCACGTGGTAGGCACGGCCCAGGGTGATCAGGACATCCTCGATGCTGTCGTTGAGGTTCAGCGCCTCGGCGGTCTTCATCTTGGCGCGCAGCACTTCGGTGTTGCCCGCCGCAGCCAGCTCCATGTCCACACCGGAGCCGGCTTCACCCAGCAGCATGCCGCTTTCGTAGTCGACCAGCGCAACGGCTTGTGCGCCGTTGATCTGCATGAGCGTATCCAGGCATTTGTTGATCGCGGTATTCATTTCAGTGGTCCGTTGCGGGTGTTTGGAAGAAAAGAGTCGTCTGAGCAGAGAGAGGGGCATTCATCGGTTCGTGTTGTCGGCCAGGGTGCGCACGCACTGCTTGGCGTGCCACAGGGCGTTGCCGATGACGCAGCTGTGGTCGCAGGCCGTCATCAGCAGCCGCTGCTGCTTTCCGGGAATGGCCAGCATCAGCACCTTGCCGTCGGCGGCATCCAGAATCAGCGTGTCCAGCTCGCCAAAGCGCAGTTCCCGTCCGAGCGCACTGGCCAGGCCCAGCATCGAGCTGGTCATCGCGGCCAGGCGGTCGGCGACATTGCCCTTGGGGCCTGCCTGGGCCAGGGCGAAGCCATCGGCGCTGGCGACCACGATCGCCTGTATGCCCGAGACGTCGCGTGCCAGTGCATTCAGTGCTGAAGCAGCGTGCGCAGCGTCATTCATGCGCGGTCGCCATGGCGTTGCATTCAATCTGGCTCATCAGCAGATCCATGGCGGTAATCGCCTGCTTCATGTCGCGCGGATCCAGCGGCAGCGCAGGCAGGTGGGGTGCATGCTCGCCCAGCCACGCCTGCCATTGCGGCAGGACGGGGTCATCGGTGCGGCCGCATTTGGTGATGCCGATGACGACCGGCAGGCTGGGCGCGTGTTCGCCGATGGCCTGCAGGTGCTGGCCGGCAAGCGTTGCATCGACGCTCGTGCTGCCATCCACCAGCACAATCGCGCCTTCGGCACCGGCCAGCAGGATCGGCCAGATATAGGAGAATCGATCCTGCCCGGGCGAGCCATACAGGCGCAGGCGGTCACCGCCGGGCAGGTCGATGTCGCCGTAGTCCATGGCTACGGTGGTGTACTCCTTGCCCACGCTGGGGTCGGTATTGCGGGCTTCGGTCACCACGGCTCTGCCCTGTGTGAGTGTCTGCACCAGGGTCGATTTGCCGGCGCCGAGTGGGCCCATTACTACGATCTTGTGCTCACGCACGGTCATGCACTCCAGCGGATACGAAGTTGGCGCCACAGGTTGACGAGACCGTCAGCGGGCGAGGGGCGGACAGGCGCATCCTCGCCCATCACCGGAAAGGCGTAGGCGGTGAGGAAGGCGGCGTTGAAGAACGACTGCACCTGGCGCTGCGGAAGACCCAGAATGTCGCAGCATGCCTGCACGGAAGCGCCCTGCTTGATCAGCAGTGCGCACAGCCGAAAGTGGTCCGGCCGGTGGGCGAGAATGCGGAAATCCGGCCAGCGGCGCAGGCGCAGTTTGGCGTCCAGCTGCAGCGGCGCCATCAGCCGGTCCAGCCGCGTGGCTGCCAGGCCGATGTTCCACAGGGTTGGCCGCAGCGGCAGGTTGCTGGACACGGTTGCGCGCTGCACGAACATCTGCTGCGTCACGGGCGCCAGGTGCAGCGGCGGATGCTCGTCGGCCAGCAGTTTCTGCAGCAGTGTGAGTGCAATTGGCGCGGGTGCGGTGGTCATCATGCGGTCGCTGTTTGCATCGAGCCAGCAGACGGTCGCATCGTCATGGACGACGGCGGCGTAGGCAGGCCTGCGCGACGTCGCTGCATCACCGGCCAAGTGGAGGCGCAGCTGCTGCACGAAGGGCAGTGCTGCCGACGGCAGCGTTGCCTGCGCCGGCGGTGGCGGCGCGAACTGCTCGCTGGGGTCCTCGAAGGATGCGCGACGGAATCGGACCATGGGGCTCGGTGCAGTGAATGATCGGGGAGCGCCATGTAATCGTCTTTCCCGATTTCGATCCATGAAACTATTGGGAAAGTTATGCTTTTCTTCCGATATCCGGTCGTTTCTGCAATTAGTTGAAAGGTCGGACTTTGCTGCTGTTGCCGCGGTCGGTAAAAATATCAATGTTAAGTTGACGGTAAGCGAATGGATTATTAGCGTCCTCGCTGCGCACTGCGGCGCAGCGATACAGGGATAATCATCATGCTTACTCGAATTGCCATTGCAGACGATCATCCGCTCGTACTGCTGGGTACCCGCGTGGTGATCGAGGCAGGGGGGCGGCACCGCGTCGTGGCAGAGGCGCACAGTGCCGAACGCCTGTTGTCGATCATGGCCAGCGTGCCGGTGGACCTGGTGGTGACCGACTTCTCGATGCCCGGCGGAGGCCGCGCCGACGGGCACGCCATGTTGCAGGCGTTGAGTCGCAATCACCCTGATGTGCCCGTGATCCTGGTCACCATGATCACCAATGCAACGTCGCTGCAGATGGCGTTGCGCTCTGGCGTGCGTGGCCTGGTGCACAAGGGCAGCGGGGTGGACAACGTACGCGAGGCGGTGGATGTGGTGCTGGCCGGGCGGCTCTATCTGGACCCCGTGTTGACTCCCTGCCTGCAGGAGGCCGGATGCGAGCGCTCGCTGTCAGTGCTTTCGCCGAAGGAGCTGGAGGTACTGCGCCTTTACGTATCGGGGCCGTCGATCACCGAGATCGCCGCGCAGTTGCGGCGGACCGTCAGCACGATCAGCCGGCAGCGCATCTCGGCCATGCGCAAGCTGGGTATCAGCAACGATGCCGAACTGTTCGCCTATGCGTTCGAGGAGAAGCTTGGGGTGCCGCAGGGTGGGGTTGCCGTGGACTACTGACGCGGCGCGGCCCTGGTCAGGTGCGGTTGGGTTGCTTGAATGGATTGCCAACACTGCCCGAGCCCCCTCTGTGCGTTGCGTGTGGAATCCCGGATGCTTGCGCCATTGTTTTCATCGGGAGAAGGGGTAATGGGCAAGGGAGCAGGCTGGGGTGTCGTGATGTGCATGGTGCTGCCGATGCTGGCTGCGACTGGCGCCGTACAGGCGCAGAGCCGCGGCTATGACGATCGCTACGACAACGGTGGCGGCATCGTGCGTTGCGAGTCGGTAAAGGGCCGCAGCAACGAGTGCCGTCTGGATGGCCGGGCACGCTTGATCCGCCAGCTGTCCGGCTCGCCCTGTGTGGAGGGCGATACCTGGGGGCAGTCGCGTTACGGCGTGTGGGTGACGCGGGGCTGCCGTGCCGAGTTTGTGGGTGAGTCCCGCGGCGGTTGGGGTGGCGGCCACGGCTGGGGGGGCGGCAACGGCGGCGGGCAGGTGATCGCCTGCCATTCCAACGACCACCGTCAGCAGTACTGCGACGCGCGGGTGCGCCGTGGCGTTCGCCTGGTGCGGCAGGAGTCCCGCAGCGCATGCATTGAAGGCCGTAGCTGGGGCTGGGACCGGCGCGGGGTGTGGGTCAGCGATGGCTGCCGGGCGCAGTTCCAGGTGAACTGACGGCGGCCGTCGCGGCGCTGCGAATCAGAATAATCTGATAGCGATCACACATTTTTCCTCGTATTGTCGGTCACCGGGGCGTCGTGAACGTCCCGGCCCGCAGCGTTGCCCGGCCCAGGAAGGGCCCGCCTTCGATGCGGCTCCATACGCTGTTCCAAGGAGTGAGCAACGCATGTTGATCCGTCTGCAATGTGAGCAGCGCCAGTGGCGCGTGCTGCACCCGGACCGGCCCGAACCGATCGAGTTCCGCGACGGTGTCCGCGCCTTTGATTTCGCCGAAACCCTGGCACGCCTGCATTTCGCCGACACCGGTCAGCGCGCCGCGGTGCGCGTGGAGGCCAGTGGCGCGTTTGTGGAAGCAATCAGCTACGGCTGAGGTGGCATCCACGCATGGCGTGGGTCTACCGGCTTGCGGCGCCCACGCATGGCGTGGGTCTACGCCGCAGTAGAGCCACGCCATGCGTGGCTGCGTGGCTCAGCTGGCGGCGCTCAACGGGGCCGCACCATTGGCCAGCTGCGGCCAGCGCTTGAGCACGGCGGCGCGGATGCCGGCCGCATCGATGCCGGCTTCGGCCAGCAGGTCTTCGCGGCTGGCATGGTGCTGGAACGCGTCGGGCAGACCCAGGTGCAGGATCGGGCGCAGCACGCCTTCGGCATTGAGCAGTTCGCCCACGGCCGAACCGGCACCGCCCGCCACGACGTTGTCTTCCACGGTCACCAGACCTTCGTGCTGGGCGGCCATGGCCAGCACCAGCTCGCGGTCCAGCGGCTTGATGAAGCGCATGTTGACCACGCTCAGGCCCAGTTCGCGGCCGACCTGTTCGGCGGCGGTGACCGTGCTGCCGAAGGCGAGCAGGGCGATGCGGCTGCCCTGCACGCGCAGTTCGCCCTTGCCGATGGGCAGCGTGGCCAGATCGGTGCCGGCGGCAATGCCGGTGCCGCTGCCGCGCGGGTAGCGCACGGCGGCCGGGCCCGGGTGCTGCAGGCCGGTGCTGAGCATCTTCCGGCATTCGGCTTCGTCCGAGGGCGCCATCACCACCATGTTCGGCACGCAGCGCAGGAAGCTCAGGTCCAGGTTGCCGGCATGGGTGGCGCCGTCCGGACCGACCACGCCGGCGCGGTCGATGGCGAACAGCACGTCCAGGTCCTGGATGGCCACATCGTGCACCAGCTGGTCGTAGGCGCGCTGCAGGAACGTGGAATAGATCGCCACGACCGGCTTGCCGCCCTGGGTGGCCATGCCTGCGGCCAGGGTGACTGCGTGCTGTTCGGCAATGGCCACGTCGAAGTAGCGATGCGGGTATTCCCTGCTGAAGCGCACCAGCCCCGAGCCTTCGCGCATGGCCGGGGTAATGCCGTACAGACGCGGCTCGGCGGCGGCGGCATCGCACAGCCAGTCGCTGAACACATCGGTGTAGGTCGGCTTCTTGGCACCGGTCTTGGCCACCAGGCCCTTGTCCGGATCGAACGGACCCACGGCGTGGTAGCCGATCTGGTCGCCCTCGGCCGGCTCGTAGCCCTTGCCCTTGGTGGTCATCACGTGCAGCAGCTTCGGCCCCTTGGAGGCACGCAGCGTCTTCAGCGTGGACAGCAGGGCCGGCATGTCATGGCCATCGATCGGGCCGGTGTAGTGGAAGCCCATTTCCTCGAACATCGTGGAGGGCACGAACATGCCCTTCCAGTGTTCTTCCCAGCGCTTCACGAAGCGCGCGGGGTTGTTCTTCTTGTCACCCAGGATCTTCTTGCCGCCTTCGCGCAGTGCATTCAGCGTGCGGCTGCCGGTGGCGCGACCCAGCATCTTGGTCAACCCGCCGACGGCCTCGGAGATCGACATGTTGTTGTCGTTGAGGATCACCAGCAGGTTCGGTTCGGGATCCATGCCGCCGGCATGCATCAGCGCTTCGAAGGCCATGCCGGCGGTCATTGCACCATCGCCGATCACCGCCACCACCTGGCGCTCATCGCCGGCGGCCTGGCGGGCGATGGCCATGCCCAGCGCCGCCGAGATGGACGTGGACGAGTGGCCGACCCCGAAGGTGTCGTACTCACTTTCCTCACGCTTGGGGAACGGCGCTACGCCGTCCTTCTGCTTGACGGTGTGGATGTCGTCGCGACGGCCGGTCAGGATCTTGTGCGGGTAGGTCTGGTGGCCTACGTCCCAGACCAGCTGGTCGTGCGGGGTCTGGTACAGGTAATGCAGCGCCACGGTGAGTTCGATCACGCCCAGGCCAGCGGCAAAGTGGCCACCGCTCTTGCCCACCGATTCGATCAGGTAGGCGCGCAGTTCGTCGGCAACCGCCCTCAGTTCGGTTTCTTCGAACGTGCGCAGGTCATCCGGGGTGCGGATGCGCGCGAGGCGGGGATAGCGGGCAGAGTCGATCATCGTGTTCGCACTTGTTCTGAACGCCCATTTTCGCCCTCAAGCGGGAGTGGGGCAAGCAAACGCTGCTGCCCGTGACAGAACGGTGACGATTGCTGCTCGCGGTATTCAGGTGCTGAGCTTGGAGCGCTTGGGCAACTGTGCCTTCAGGAAGGCCATCTGGTCGGCGAGGATGTTGCGGTTGGACAGGATCAGGTGCTCGATCCAGCTGGGCCGGTAGGGCACGGCCAGCAATGGCATGCTGGCCTGCTGCGGGGTACGGTCGCTCTTGCGCGAGTTGCACTGGAAGCAGGCGGTCACCACGTTTTCCCAGCAGTCCAGGCCGCCCTTGGACAGTGGAATGACATGATCGCGGGTGAGGGTGGGGCGGTTGAACTGCTGGCCGCAGTACAGGCACAGATGCGCGTCGCGGGCGAACAGCGCCGGGTTGGTCAGGTTCGGTGTGGGATCGATGGCGCGTGAACGGGCATGGCCACGGGCGGCGATGATCGGGTGCAGGTCCATGCCGCTCTGCATGCCGCTGAGCCGGTTGGTGCCGCCGTGGATGTGCAGGCAGGGATCGCCCAGGGTCCAGGCGACGGCGTCGCGGGCGTAGAGACAGGCTGCGTCCTGCCAGGTGATCCAGTCCAGTACACGGCCGTGGGCATCGAGGGACAACAGCCGGACCGTTCCGGGGCGGTGCAGGGGGCTGGCAGCGGGCGATGCTTCGGCGCCCGGAGCGGAAAGCGAGGCTCCGGCTTCGATCAGACCCAAGCGTGTAGTGTCTGTCTCCATCGGGAAAACAGCTTATACCTGAATGTTGACAATTTGTGTATCGACCGTTGGGCGTTACACAAATTGTCAACATTCAGGTCCGCGCATTCCACCTATCCCCCGCGCCGTTGGCGCGCCCCCTTTAGCAACCCAGCCCGCCGTTGGCGTACTGGGTTGCCCGCGCATTCTTCCTGTTCCCCGCGCCTTTGGCGCGCCCCCTTTAACAAAAGGGGGCTCTTCTCCAGATGGATTTCGGTGGATTCTCTGAATCCCTGTTCCCGCATGGCGCGGACGGGGCGGGAACGTGTCGGAGGCGGGGTGGGGCCGATTGCGGGGGCGTGAGCCGCATGGATGCGGCGACCGAGCTTACATGGACCTACTTGCAGCGTCCCCCGCAATTGGGCCTGCCCCGCAATCCCGCAGGAAGCCAGCTGTTGCCGTTGCTCCAGCCTTGGCCTCTGCGGGTGCCGGGCGCAGCCCGGCTCAGGCGCCGAAGCGTTCGTCGTCCATGGCCATCAGCGGGGCGGCGCCGGCCTGCATCGCAGCGGCGTGGGCGAGGGTGCGCGGCAGCACGCGGGCGAAGTAGAAGCGTGCGGTTTCCCGCTTGCCCTGGGCGAAGGCCGCGCCATGCGGGCTGGCGTCGGCGGCGGCCACGCTGCGCGCCCACCAGTAGGCCAGCACCACATAGCCCGAATAGAACAGATAGTCGTAGCTGGCCGCGCCCAGTTCGTCCGGATTGCCGGCGGCGCGCTTGAGCACGTCCATGGTCAGCTTGCCCCACTCGGCGGCCTTGGCCTGCAGCGGGCCGATGAACTCGGCCAGGGCCTCGTTGCCCTCGTGTTCCTTCACGAACGCTTCGATCTCGGCCAGCATCAGCTTCAGCCCGGCGCCCTGGCTGGACGCGGTCTTGCGGCCGATCAGGTCAAGCGCCTGGATGCCGGTGGTGCCTTCATACAGCGTGGTGATGCGGGCGTCGCGCGCCAGCTGTTCCATGCCGTGTTCGCGGATGTAGCCGTGACCACCGAAACACTGCAGCGCGTTATAGGTGTTTTCGATGCCCCATTCGGTCTGGCAGGCCTTCGAAATAGGGGTGAGGAAGCTGACCAGGGTGTCGGCGCGCTCGCGCTCGGCCGCATCGTCGGCACTGTGCGCCACATCGATGAGCGTGGCGGCATGCAATGCCAGTAGGCGGCTGCCCTCGACCAGCGACTTGATGGTCAGCAGCATGCGGCGCACGTCCGGGTGCACCAGGATCGGGTCAGCCGCCTTCTCCGGGAACCTGGCGCCGCTGAGGGCGCGCGACTGCAGGCGCTCGCGGCTGTACTTCAGTGCGTTCTGGTAGGCGCGCTCGGACAGCCCGATGCCCTGCAGGCCGACCCCCAGGCGGGCGGTGTTCATCATGGTGAACATTGCCTGCAGCCCCTTGTGTGGCTGCCCGACCAGATAGCCCTGCGCGCCGTCGAAGTTCATCACGCAGGTGACCGAACCCTTGATGCCCATCTTGTGCTCGATCGAGCCGCAGCGCAGTGCATTGCGCTCGCCGACGTTGCCGTCGCGGTCGACCTTGAACTTGGGGGTGACGAACAGCGAAATGCCCTTGGCACCGGCCGGTGCGCCGGGCAGCTTGGCCAGCACCAGGTGCACGATGTTTTCCGTCAGATCGTGCTCGCCGGCGGTGATGAAGATCTTGGTGCCGGTGATCGCGTAGCTGCCGTCGGCGTTCGGCTCGGCCTTGGTCTTGAGCAGGCCCAGGTCGGTGCCGCAATGCGGTTCGGTCAGGCACATGGTGCCGGTCCAGCGGCCTTCGATCAGCGGCTTCAGGAAGGCGTCGTGCTGCCACGCCTCGCCGTGCTGCTTCAGCGCTTCGATCGCGCCGTGCGAGAGCAGCGGGAAGTTGCCCCAGGCCAGGTTGGCGGCATTGATCATTTCATTCAGCGGCACGCCCAGGGTGTGCGGCAGGCCCTGGCCGCCCAGTTCCGGCGATGCGGTCAGGCCGGTCCAGCCGCCGTCCACGAACTGGTCGTAGGCCTGCTTGAAGCCGGGCGGGGTGGTCACTTCGCCGCTGGCCTGGTCGAGCACGCAGCCGATCTCATCGCCCACGCTGTTCAGCGGTGCCAGCACGCTGCCGCTGAACCGCGCGGCTTCTTCCAGCACGGCATCGACCACGTCGGCGGTGGCGTCGGTGAAGCCCAGGCGGGCGAACAGCGGTTCCACCTTCAGCACGTCGTGCAGGGCGAAACGGAGGTCGGAAAGCGGTGCGGTATAGCTGCTCATCGGGTACGTCTCGATCAGGGAACGGGGAGCGGCGACGGGCGCCGCGGCAGGAAAGGACTCAGCGCAGCACGCCGGGCAGGCCGGGCGCCTGGTTCAGGGTGCTGCGGCCGGAAATATCGAAGCTGCGCTGCTTCTTGTCCTCGGGCGTGGCGGCGACCGTGCCCTTCAGGGCGTAGGCCAGGGTGCGGTTGCCGGCCAGCGCGTCGGCCACCACCAGGCGCGCGGCGGCGCTGGGGGTGAATTCAACGGTGACCACGTCGGCCGACACCCCGCCGATGGACATGGCCGGGCGGGCCTGAAGCGTGCCTGCCTCGGCGTCGCCGACGGTCAGCGCCAAGGCGACGTCATCGAAGGTCATGGGCATGGAGCTGAAGTTCTGCAGGCGCAGCGCCACGGTCCAGCCACCATCGGCGCGCACGGTCAGCTGCTGCAGGCTGGCCGCCGGTTCCGAAACACGCTTGACGATGCCATCGCCGCAGGCGGCCAGGGCCAGGGTGCACAGGATGATCAAGGCGATACGGAAGCGGTGGAGCATGGGCGCAGGTCCTCTGGGAGCAGTGCGTGGCATAAGCATACTACGGCGTATGGTTGAATGGATCGCCATGGGCGACCTTCACAAGGGTAGCGTGTGAAGATGGTGCGCAGCGGTCACCGCGCGGCTCAGGGCGAGGCGGTTTCGAGCAGCGGCGCCATTGTCCGCAGCGGCGCCAGGTCGTAGCCCATCTGCTCGGCCCGCGCCTTCAACTGCTCGAACAGGGCGCGCTCCATGCGCGGTTCGCGCGACAGGATCCACAGGTACTTGCGGTCCGGCTCACCGACCACGGCCCACTGGTAGTCCGGGTCCAGGGCGATCACCCAGTAATCGGCCCAGACCAGCGGCACCCAGCTCAGCCAGTCGGGGGCGAAGCGCACTTCCAGCTGCCCAGGCTGGCCGGCGACGGGCCGGGCCACACCGTCTGCCTGCAGGTAATCGCCTTCGCCGGTGCGGCAGCGGTTGCGCACGCTGATGCGGCCGTCCTGGCGCAGGCCGTAGGTGGCGGTGATGTCGCCCACGCATTTCTTCTGGAATGACACCGGCAGGTGGGCGATTTCGTGCCACTGGCCGGCATAGCGATCGATATCCAGGGCATCGACCGCGCGCACCGGTTCGGCCGCAAGAACGGCGGGCGTGGCGAACAGCAGCAGGCAGGCAAGCAGGGCAGGGCGCAGGTGCATCGGCATGGCGGACTCCGGGCGTGAACTCCGAGCGTAGGCGGCGCGATGCACGGCGGTGTAAATGTTTCGTCAACCGGGCGCGGGCAAAAAAAAAGACCTGCATTTCTGCAGGTCATCATACATGGTGGCCGAGGACGGAATCG
>NZ_DAMBCN010000012.1:216-58522 GCF_032056425.1 Stenotrophomonas sp. | reverse complement strand
AACCGCCGACACGGGGATTTTCAATCCCCTGCTCTACCAACTGAGCTACTCGGCCCTGTATCTGGAAAAAAAAGACCTGCATTTCTGCAGGCCTTCGAAAGTGGTGGCCGAGGACGGAATCGAACCGCCGACACGGGGATTTTCAATCCCCTGCTCTACCAACTGAGCTACTCGGCCACTTGTTTCGTTGCAGCTGTGACGCTGCCGAGGACGCGCATATTACGGACGTCGGGCGGGTTCGGCAAGCGTTTTGGCAAAAAACCTTCACATTGCCGTCTGCGCGGGCAGGGCAGCGCGGCAAGTGCTTGATCCTGCGTTGCCTGCAGCAACGGGCGTGGCGGGGCGCGCCCTACATCGCGCGCTGCAGCGCCAGTAGCAGGGTGTCGTAGTCCCAGCTGTCATCATGGCGCACGCCGTTGATGAAGAAGCAGGGCGTGCCATTCACACCACTGCGCACGCCGCCCATGAAGTCGGCCTCGATGCGCGCATCGTCGGCGCCGGCCAGTGCCGCGCGCACACGCTCGGCCGGCAGCTGCAGCAGTTCGCCGTAGCGCTGCAGGTCGTGCGGCGCCAGCGCGCCCTGGCGTTCGTAAAGCAGATCGTGCGCGGTCCAGAAATGCCCGCTGTCGGCAGCGGCTTCGGCCAGGCGCGCGGCGTTCAGGGCGTCCGGGTGCATTTCGCTGAGGGGGAAGTTGCGGAATACCAGGCGCAGCGAGTCGCCCAAGACCTGCTGCAGGGCCTTCACGATGGGGTAGGCCTGGCCGCAGTAGGGGCACTGGTAGTCGCCGTATTCGACCAGGGTGACCGCCGCATCGGCCGGGCCGCTGGAGTGGTCGCTGGCGCTGACGGGTACGGAAAGGCGGCTCATGGAGTCACCTCCGCCGGCGCCGTGTGCGGCAGGCGTGACAGTGCATCGAGAATGCCATCGGCACCGGGGTTGATGCCCAGTGGAGACAGGTAGCTCCAGCGCACGATGCCCTGCGCATCGATCACGAACAGCGCCCGTTCGCAGACGCCGTCGTGTTCGCGGTAGGCACCGAACTGCCGGGCAACGGCGCCCTTGGGCTCGAAATCGGCCAGCAGCGGGAAATGCAGGTGGCGCTGTTCGGCGAACGCGGCATGGCACCAGACACCGTCCACCGAAATGCCGATCAACTGTGCACCCTGTCGCTGGAATTCGGGCAACAGCTGGTTGTACAGGGCCATCTGGTCGCCGCAGACCGGGCTCCAATCGGCAGGATAGAAGGCCAGGATGACCGGGCGACCGCGCAGCTCATCCAGAGTGACGGTCTGGTCGGGCGTGGCGGGCAGGCGGAAGGCGGGGGCGGGTGTTCCCGGCGGCAAGGGGGCGTGCGCAGGGTCGGGGCGGGGCAGGGCGGACATGGCGGGCTCCTGGCGGGGTGGGATGGCGCGCGGTGGGTTCTGCATCGGCAGTGCCATCGTCGGCCGGTCGCGCCGGGCTGGCCATTGCGCCTTGGTTTCCGCCGCTCATACCAGGGTATGCACGCGCCGCTCGCGGCCGCACGACCGGGGGCTCACGGCCGCGCCGCTAGCGTGGTCGTGCAAGCCCGGCACGGTGCCGGTGCGGAGCCCACCATGACTACTCCCCGCACGCCTTCACCCGCCGAAAAGGATGCCGGTACCCAGGAAAGCCGCCAGGACCAGCAGCAGGACGACGTGGCCAAACGCCGCCCTGGGCAGAACGATCAGAAGGTGCATGACGAAAACTCGCGGCGACCGCAACGCAAGGATGGGAGCCAGGAGCCGGGTTGAGCCGGTAATGGTCAGCCCGAGGTCTCGTCGGCCTGGGTCATGCCGACGGCGGCGTCTGCGCGGCGCGGGCCACGTCAGCGAACCAGGCGGCGAGTTCGTCCATGTCGATCTGCTGGATCAGCGCCGTATTGATCGGATCGGCGGGTGCAGTCGGCAGGATGGCGGCCGCGACCTCGATCGCGCAGTACCCCGTACCGTCGCATAGGCCTGCCAGACAGGAGGGAAGAGGGGCGCCCTGCCACAGCGGAGCGGTTGATGGCCATGGTTGCTGGTGTTGCATCGGGCGCCAACGACCGTAGGGGCGCACCTCGCTCCTGCGCTGTGCAAGCCATCGGATTGCAGCCTCCTTGGCCACGCCCGCTGCGTCTTTCAGTTCCTGGTGCCCGGACACGATCCTGATCTTCTCCCATATGCCGTCGTAGGACAGTTCGCGAAGGCGCAGGACCACGAGCAACTGACTTCCCTGCAACCGCGCCTGTTCAAGACCAAGCCCATGGGCGACGTCAGCGACGTAGCGGGGAATGTACTGACCCTTCCAGCCGGGAATGAGGGTTGAAAGCGGGATCAGGTGAGGATCGGGTATCGCGGCATGGTCCATGGGATCCCTGTCTGCATGTGGCGCTCCGCGCCGCGGGTACCCTCATCCTATCGGTCGCCGAAGCCCGTGCCCAAAGAAAAAGCCCGCAGATCACGGGGATCTACGGGCTTTCCTGAAAAGTGGTGGAGCCAAGGAGGATCGAACTCCTGACCTCGTCATTGCGAACGACGCGCTCTCCCAGCTGAGCTATGGCCCCACGGCAGGGTTGCAGTGTAGCGCCGCCGCCGGGGGCTTGCCAAGCAGCGGGGGCGACAGTCGTGGCAGGCTGGGCGCCTCCACTGCCGGAAGATGCCCTGTGACCGACTACCGCCCCATCGAGTGCGACCTGCACGATGTGCTGGAAATCGCCTGCCTGCACCACGAACTGCTGCAGGTGGAGCTGACGGATGGCCGCACCTTCGTGGCCCGCGCGCGGACCACGCTGAGCACGCCGGGCAAAGAGGAATTCCTGGTGCTGGACGCGGAGGACGGCGAGCACCGCATCCGTCTGGACCATCTGCGGGCGGTGGCCACGCTGGGTGCTGACGGCGTGCCCGGGCCGCGTACCGTGTTGGCCATTCCGCCCCCCGATGAATCTGAACAGGGTTTGTGAATCAAGGGCTTGGCGCTGTCAATAACCGGAAGCGGCTAGGCCGGTTGGCGTAAAGAGGACCAGAACGGTGCCGTTAAGAGGGGGCGCTTCGCGCGCTCCCTTCCACGGATATTCCCTCTGATGATGACCCCGGCTGCCTCCCGATTTTCCGCCTCGCCGCCGAAGCGGACCCTGACCATCGCAACCCGCCTGGCGCTGCTGATGGTGGCGATCACCACGGTGGCCTTTGCCGCGCTGGCGATCCTGATCTACCGCGATACTGCCGACAGCTACCAGCAGCGCGTGGTTGCTGGCCTGGATACCAGCACGGTGCTGATGCGCGATTCGGTGCAGCTGTACGACCGCAGCCTGGGCGAAAGCACCCAGCGCATCGCCGGTACCTTCCGCGCGATGCTGCCGCAGGGTGAGGCGCTGGCCGATGCCACCGCGACCATCGACGTGGCCGGCCGCAGTGCGCCGACCCTGCGCCTGGGCCCGCAGGTGATCGGCCCGGCATCGACCGAGGTTGATCGCTTCGCCGAGGCGACCGGCGGCGTTGCCACCGTGTTCGTGCGTGACGGCGAAGATTTCGTCCGCGTGGCGACTTCGTTGCGCAACGCGCAGGGCGAACGCGCGCTGGGCACCGTGCTGGACCACGCCAACCCGGCCTATGCGCGGGTGCGCGCGGGGCAGGGCTACACGGGGCCGGCGCACCTGTTCGGCACCGATTACATGACCCACTACATGCCGATCCCGGCGGCCGATGGCAGCGTGGCTGGCATCGCGTTCGTGGGGCAGGACTACTCGCAGGGCCTGGCCGCACTGAAAACGCGCCTGCGCGAGGCGACGCTGGGCCGGGAGGGCCGCTTCATCGTGGTCGACACGCGCCAGGGCAAGGACCACGGTCGCGTGCTGGCCGCCGCCGATGGCGAAGGTGGCCTGCTGCAGGAACGCGTTGCCGCGGCGGATCTGCCGCAACTGCAGGCCCTGCTGGATGGCCACAGCACGCAGGCCCGTCTGCATCTGCGCCCGGCCGATGGTGGCCCCGAGCAGGCCTGGTTCGCGGCGGCGCAGCGCTACGGCGCCTGGCAATGGCTGGTGATCGGCCTGGAGCCGGAATCGGTGCTGGCAGAGGTACTGAACGGCCTGATGCTGCGCATCGCGCTGATTTCCGTGCTGGCGCTGACCACCGTGGTCGTGCTGATCGTGCTGGTGGTGCGGCGCCTGCTGGGTCGTCCGCTGGCCGCAGCGGCGCAGGTCGCCCGCGATGTGGCCAGCGGGCGCCTGGACCGCGAAATCGACAGCGGCCGCGATGATGAGGTCGGTCGTCTGCTGGGGTCGTTGCAGCAGATGCGCGCCAAGCTGCGCGAGATCCTGCAGGCCCAGGCCACCATGAGCGAACGCCATGCGGCGGGCGCGATCAGCCACCGGATCGACGAGCAGGCCTTCGAAGGTGAGTTCCGCGCCATGGTGGCCGGTACCAACGCACTGGTGGCGGCACACCTGCAGACCCAGCAGCGCATGGTGGCCTTGGTCCAGCGCTACGCCGAGGGCGATCTGCAGCAGACCATGGACGTGCTGCCGGGCGAACAGGTAGCGATCACGCAGGCGCTGAACGGCGTGCGCGGCAAGCTGCAGGGCATCAACGGCGAGATCAAGCGCCTGGTTGCGGCGGCGGCGAGCGGTGATTTCAGCGTGCGCGGCGATGCGCAGGCCTTCGCCAATGACTTCCAGCAGATGGTGCAGGGCCTGAACAGCGTGATGGCCACTGCCGATGACAACCTGCTGGCGCTGTCGGGCCTGCTGCGCAACCTGGCCGAAGGTGACCTGCGGCACCGCATCGACGGGCAGGCGCAGGGGGTGTTCGCGCGCATGCGCGAGGACGCCAATGCCACGGTGGGGTCGCTGGCCGGCATCGTCGGCCGCATCCAGCAGGCCGCCGCTGCGGTCAGCACGGCCGCTGCGGAAATCGCTGCCGGCAACGATGACCTGTCCCGGCGTACCGAGCAGCAGGCCGCCAACCTGGAAGAGTCCGCTGCCTCGATCGAGGAAATGACGTCGGCCGTGCGGCAGAACGCCGATCACGCACGTCGCGCAGATCATCTGGCGAGCGAGGCGGCGCGGGTGGCCGGGCGCGGGGGGGCGGCGATGGCTGAGATGGAAGCAACGATGGGCCAGATCGATGCCGCCTCGCGGCGCATCGCCGAGATCATCGCGGTGATCGATGGCATCGCCTTCCAGACCAACATCCTGGCCCTGAATGCCGCCGTGGAAGCGGCACGTGCCGGTGAGGAAGGCCGCGGCTTCGCGGTGGTCGCCAGCGAGGTGCGCGCGCTGGCGCAGCGCTCGACGCTGGCGGCGGCGGAGATCAAGGGGCTGATCGAGGACTCGGTGGCGCGCGTGGCCGAAGGCAACGTGCTGGCCAGCGATGCCGGGCGCACCATCCAGGACGTGGTCGCTTCGGTGACCGAACTGGGTGGACTGGTGGGCGAGATCGCCCATGCCTGCCAGGAACAGGCGGCCGGCATCGAGCTGGTCAACCAGAGCATCGTGCAGATGGATGGCGTGACCCAGCAGAATGCCGCGCTGGTGGAAGAAGCCTCCGCTTCGGCCCGTGCGATGAGCGAACAGGCGCACGCGTTGCAGGACGCGGCCGGCCGCTTCGTGCTGGAGCGGGGCCCGGCGATGGCCACGGCGTAAGGGGGGGCGCAGGGCCTGGGAGGCGGTGGCGCAGGCTGCCGCCTGCCACCTGCGCACTTTGCCGCAGCGGGCGGGACGCGGACTGCGATGGGATGCGCAACGAAATCGTAACAATTCGGGCGATAATGGGCGCTTGCGCAGTGGTTCCCCTTCTACCGCCCGGCTTGCGCAGGCCGCCCGGACGTCTCCCAAGAGCTTTCGATGCCCTCCCATATCGCTTCCCGTCGTCCGACGGGCCTGTCGTCTTCCTCGCTTTCCTTCCGCCGCCACCCGCTGGCCCTGGCCTGTGCCGGCCTGGCCCTGGCTGTCAGCTTCGGCGCGGCCGCGCAGGACAGCGCACCGACCCCGACCGGCCTGGACACCATCACTGTGACCGCCGAGCACCGTGAGCAGAACCTGCAGGAAGTGCCGGTATCGGTGGGTGTGGTGCAAGGCGATCGCATGCGCGATTTCACCGCCGGTGGCGATGACACCCTGCTGGCACTGTCCGGCCGCGTGCCCAGCCTGTATGCGGAAACCACCACCGGCCGCATCTTCCCGCGCTTCTACATCCGCGGCCTGGGCAACATCGACTTCTACCTGGGTGCCTCGCAGCCCGTGTCGATCATCCAGGACGACGTGGTGCTGGAACACGTGGTGCTGAAGTCCAACCCGGTCTACGACGTGGACCAGGTGGAAGTGCTGCGCGGCCCGCAGGGCTCGCTGTTCGGCCGCAACACGACCGCCGGCATCGTCAAGTTCGACACGCTGAAGCCGACCGATGAGTACACCGGCCGGGTCAGCGCCAGCTATGCCACCTACAACAGCGTGTCGGTCGATGGCGGCTTCGGTGGCCCGATCAATGACATCGCCTCGTTCCGTGTGTCGGCGCTGTACCAGCACCGCGACGACTACGTCGACAACACCTACACCGGCCCCAGCGCCGACGGCACGGTCAGTCCGAAGAAGAACGCGATGGGCGGCTTCGATGACCGCAACGTGCGTGCGCAGCTGCTGCTCAAGCCCAGCGACCAGTTCTCGATCCTGGCCTCGGCGCACGCCCGCGACTACGACGGCACCTCGACCCTGTTCCTGCGCGGTGCGCTGACCAAGGGTTCGAACCAGACCGACGTGCCGCGCGACAAGGTGGCCTACGACGAAGCCGACAACAACCCGCAGTCCTACAAGACCTACGGCGGTTCGGTGAAGGCGATCTACGATTTCGGCGCGGTCGATTTCACCTCCATCACCGCCTACGAAACCACCTCCGGTTACAGCCGTGGCGACACCGACGGCGGTGCAGCGGCAGACTTCCCGTTCAATGGCGTGGCCAACGGCTACGGCCAGTCGATGGGTCAGATTCGTGACCTGGACCAGTGGACCCAGGAGTTCCGCCTGGCCAGCCACGATGACAGCGCCCTGCAGTGGCAGGCCGGCGCGTTCTACTTCAACGGCAGCGATACCACCGATTTCTACCAGCGCGGCTGGTTCCTGCAGGGCGCCGCGCGCAACCCGAACAACTGGGTGCGCCTGCGCAACAAGAACACCTCCTGGGCCGGCTTCGGCCAGATCAGCTACGCCTTCACCGACAAGTTCAGCGTGACCGCGGGCCTGCGCCAGACCCGCGACGAGAAGCACACGCGCCTGCTGAAGACCGCCGACACCGCCGCCGGTGTGGTGACCTACAAGGGCCGTACGGACGTGAAGATGTCCGATACCACGCCAAGCTGGGACGTCAGCGCGATGTACCAGTTCAACCCGAACGTGAGCGTCTACGCCAAGGTGGCACGCGGCTTCCGTGGCCCGACCATCCAGGGCCGTTCGGCGGTGTTCAACGCTGATTTCACCACCGCTGATTCGGAGACCATCCTGTCGTGGGAAGCGGGTGTGAAGAGCAGCCTGTGGGACAACCGCCTGCGCCTGAATGCCACCGCGTTCACCTACACCGTCAACGACATCCAGCTCAACGGCAATGACTCCGATGGCAATGGCGTGCTGTTCAACGCCGACAAGGCCAAGGCGTATGGCTTCGAGGCGGACATGGAACTGCGTCCGATTCCCAACCTGACCCTGAGCGCCGGTGTCAGCCTGCTGCACAGCGAGATCCAGGACAAACGCGTGTATGCGCAGGTCTGTGGCCTGAACGGCCAGGTGGTGTGCACCGTGAACGACCCGACCATCAAGGTCGGTGCCAACACGTTCGCGCAGATCGATGGCAACCCGCTGCCGAACGCGCCGAAGTACAACATCAACTTCGCCGCGCGTTATGACATGCCGGTGAGCGATGCGGGCACGATGTTCGTGTCCACCGACTGGAACAAGCAGGGCTACACCAGTTTCGTTCTGTATGACAGCCAGGAGTTCAATTCCAAGGGCGATTTCGAAGGTGGCCTGAAGCTGGGCTATTCGGGCAACTACGGCGCGTACGAAGTGGCGCTGTTCGCGCGCAACATCACCAACGAGAAGAACCTGAAGGGTGTGATCGAGAACTACATGGCGGCGGTGTACAACGAACCGCGTACCGTGGGTGTTTCGCTGAACATGAACTGGTAACCACCACCGCTTCATGTACCGGGAACGGCGCTCTCCGGGGCGCCGTTTTTCGTTGGTGGGCAGGCAGGGGAAGGCTGCATGCTAGGCTGCCGCGCTGTGTTGAACGGACCTCGACCATGATCCAGACGCTGTACCAGCAGTACGCCGACAGCGGCGCCGCCACGGCGCTGATCGAACAATGCCGGGCCCAGGTGGTGAGCTGGCGCTGGGCCACTGGCGATATGGCGCACGACGCGCCGTTCACGGCTGAAAAGTATGGTTTCCGACGCAGCCGCTGGCTGGAGGATGCCAAGGCGGACCCGGATGCGCATGTGCACCACGGGTTCGACGCCCAGGAGCGCATCGTGATGGCCGTGGCCGACAACGGCGCGAGGACAACGGTGTGGTTGCACGGCGTCGAGCAGCGGCACTGCGTGAGCTTCCACCGCGGTGGAAGCATTGCCTCGGCCCGGATCTTGCACGAACCAGGCGGGCGGCTGCAGCGCAGTGAGCTGACTGTTGGCCATCGCGGTCATGACAGCACCTATCACTGGGAAGGCGAAGTGCTGCTGCGCGTGGTGGTGCGCAACTGGGAGGACGGGCGCCCGACCTGGTGGTGCCAGGATGTCTACAGCTACGATGAGGCCGGCGCCCTGGACCGCATCGAACTGCAGTATCTGCAGGAAGACGGCACACCCACCGGCAGCCAGCGCCTGCAGTACCAGCGCCCGCGCCGCGGCGAATCCGTGGCCGCCGCCGCGGCCGATGTCGAGCGTTTGCTGATGCAGGCCCTGGCCGCCCAGCTGCCGCAGATTGCCCGCGGGGAGCCGCTGTATTGCCTGCTGCTGTGCTTCACTGATGGCGATTTCAGTTCGGCCTGGCCACCGTTCATCACCTGGGGCCGCCAGTCTTATCGCGAGGCGGTGCTCGAGCGCGGCGAGGACGTTCCGTACTACCTGTGGGCACCGGACGAAATGCGTGCCGGGCAGCGCGACGAGGATGAATGCTGGTTCGAGGAGCCGGCACTGCTGGACGCGTGCAAGCGGCATGGCCGGCTGATGGAACTGCGCGGCAGCACGACGTCCGCGATGCGCCTGCTCGCACGCGTGGCGGCCTGGCTGGACGCGCCGGAACAGCGCGCATTGCTGCGCACCACCGACGATTTCGTGGTCGCGGTGGCCGACAACACCGGTTCGGTGGACCCACTGCCGGCGATGCGCAAGGCGATCGGCCGGCAGCGCTGGGCGCAGCTGAAGGCGCGCGGCTACGTCTGATCCTGGGCGCCGGGCCCGGTCGCCCCGGCGCGATGCCGTGCTACGCCGGCAGCAAGGCCTGCAGCCGGGCTTCCAGTTCCTGCTGGCGCCAGCCGGCCAGCGCCGCCGGCCACTGGCGGCGTTCCAGATAGTTTTCCAAGTGCTTGCGTGAGGCCAGCACGCCGTCGGCCAGGCCCAGCTCGCGGCTGCGTTCGGCGACCGCGTCCTGCAGCTTCTTGATGGTCTTCTTGTCGGCATCGCTGGCCTGTACCGCCAGCGGCGCGTCAGCCTCGTCGGCCAGAGGGGTCTGCAGCGCCTGCCAGACAGCGCCGGCCAGTTTGCGCGGGGCTTTCGGGAACTGCTCGAACAACTTGCCCAGTGCGGCAGGATCGGCCGGCGGGGTGCGCGCCAGGGTGGCGGCCAGTTCATTGTCCAGGATCCAGCTGCGCGGGCGGTCGCTGCTGCGGGCCTGGGCATCGCGCCAGCGCAGCAGGCGCAGCAGGCGATGCTGTGCGGCGGCGTCGAGGAACTGCGCCGCGCGCATGCCCAGGTGCGGCCAGCGGTCTTCGTCGTTGGCCACGTTGGCCAGCAGCCGCTCGGCATCGTCCTGCAGCCACTGGCGGCGGCCCAGGGCCTGCAGCTTGGCCTCGATCGCATCATGCAGGGCGAACAGGTGCTCGACGTCGTCGGCGGCATACTGCAGCTGCGATTCGGAAAGCGGGCGGCGCATCCAGTCCGAGCGCGTTTCGCCCTTGGCCAACGCCACCCCGGTGATCTCCTGCACCAGCTTCTGGTAGCCCATGCCGCCGCCGATACCGGCCAGCGCCGCGCCGATCTGGGTGTCGAACAGGGGACGGGGCAGCACGCCACAGGTCCACTTGAAGGCGACCAGGTCTTCGCTGGCGCTGTGCATGACCTTGACGATCGATTCGTCGGTCAGCCACGGCGCCAGCGCTTCGGGCATGCCGGGAATCAGTGGGTCGATCAACAGGATGTCGCTGCCCACGGCCATCTGCACCAGGGCCAGCTGCGGCCAGAAGGTGCGCTCGCGGATGAATTCGGTGTCCAGGCCGATACGGGCTGGGCGCTGCTGGCGGTACGCGTCCAGCTCGGCGGGGGTGGTGATCCAGATTGCCACGGGTCGGGGCCTGCTACTCGGGTTTGCTCAGGCAGGGGAGAATAGCCTAACGTCGGTGCGCGTCCGTACCGAAGGAGCCTCCGTTTGCGTTTTCCGCTGCCGATCGCGCTGTGTACTGCCCTGGCACTGGGGCTGGCCGCGTGTACGCCATCGCCGCCGGCGAGGGAACCGGAACGGCCGCGGCCCAGGGTGAATGACGCGGCCCCTGCCGCGGCGCAGGGTACGGTGACCATCGCCGGCGAAGACGCAGGTGAGGACGTTCAGCGCTGGACGCCGCCGCGGGTGGATCGGCAAGCGCGGACGCTGGCGCAGTTGCGGCGTGCCGCCGAACAGGCGCATGCCGCCGGCCACCTTTACGAAGACAGTGATGCGGCCATTCCGCTGTGGCTGGCGGTTCAGGAGGAAGCGCCGGACGACCGTGCCGCCCGTGCCGGCCTGTTGCGGGCCCGGCAGCGCCTGCAGCAGCAGGCCGATGCGTTGCTGGCGCGGCCGCTGCAGCAGCGCGAGGCGCTGGCCGAGGCCGGGCGACAGGCGCTGGTGCTGCTGACCCTGGCCCCCAATGACCCCAAGGTGCGCGCGCTGCAGGGGCGGGTGGAGACGGCACAGCGCGTGGTGGCCTACAACCGGTCGGGGGAGGACGATCTGCGCGCGGGCCGTATCGGCGAGGACGGCGATGGTGCCATTCCGGCGTTCCGCGAAGCGCTGGCGCTGGATGCGGACAACCGCCGCGCCCGCCAGGGCCTGGCGGCCGCGGAGAGTGCGTTGATCCGGCGTGCCGAGGATGCGGCGCGCATCCGCGATTTTGCTTCGGCCGGCGCTTGGCTGGCCGAAGCCAGCAAGGTGCGTGATTCCTCGCCCACCATTGCCGACGCGTTCGAGCGTATCGAGCAGATCCGCGCGGCGGCACTGGTCCAGCTGCGCGACGGCGGCCTGCAGGACCTGGCCACGCCGCAGGGCCTGAAGCCGGCACGGGAAAAACTGGCTGAGGCGCTGCGCATCGCGCTGCCCGGTGATGCAGTGGTGGCACAGTTGCGCGAGCGCATCGATCTGGCCACGCACTACGGCAGTTTCCGCCCCGGGCAGGTGTTCAGCGATGCCCTGCGTGACGGCGGGCGTGGCCCGCAGATGATCGTGGTACCGCACGGCGGCTTCCAGATGGGGGCCGGTGACACCGAGCCCGGCGCCAGTGATGCCGAGCGGCCGTCGCACTACGTACGCTTCGAGCGTGGCTTCGCCATGGCGATCACCGAGGTGACCGTGGCCGATTTCGAGCGTTTCGTGAAAGCCACCAACGCGCGCCCGCGTGCGACCCGGCGCGGCCATTCGGTGGTGTACGACGAACGCAGCGGCAATTTCATCCGCCGCAGTGGCGTGGACTGGCGTTCGGACTACGACGGCAGCCG
This sequence comes from Stenotrophomonas sp., assembly GCF_032056425.1. Lineage (GTDB taxonomy): Bacteria > Pseudomonadota > Gammaproteobacteria > Xanthomonadales > Xanthomonadaceae > Stenotrophomonas. Next base: position 46,575 of record NZ_DAMBCN010000012.1, on the reverse strand, counting down.
CGCCATGGGCAATTCGCCGGTGATGCACGTGAGCGTACGCGATGCGGAAAACTACGCCACCTGGCTGTCCGAACAGACCGGTTACGCCTACCGGCTGCCCAGTGAAGCGGAGTTCGAGTACGCGCTGCGCGCCGGCGGCAGTGGTCGCTACCCCTGGGGGGGGGCCGGCCTGCCGCCACCGGGCAGCGGCAACTACACCGGCAGCCAGGACGTTTCACCCTCGGGCCGGCACTGGCACAACGCGTTCGTGGGCTACGGCGATGGCTGGTGGGGGCCGGCGCTGGTGGGCAGCTTCCAGGCCAACGCCTTCGGCCTGCATGACATGGGCGGCAACCTGAGTGAATGGGTGGCCGACTGCTGGCACTCCAGCTATCGCCGCGCCCCAGCCGACGGCGTGGCCTGGTACAACCCGGGCTGCCGTGCGCGGGTGATCCGGGGCGGCAACTGGGCCAACGCCCCCGAGCAGACCCGTGCGGCATGGCGGCAGTCCCAGGATTCGGATACGACCAACGCCCGCATCGGCTTCCGCCTGGTGCGCGGCATCTGATCCGGGCGCTTCACCCTGCGCAGGCGGCGGCGGACTAAGATTGCAGCGTGCCCGCCGGCCGGCGGGGTCCGCCGGAAACCCTGCCGATGCGCAACGATCCCTTCTCCCGCTCGCCGCAACAGGGTCCGCCCCGGCGCGGACTGTTCGGCAACATCCGCTGGTGGGTGCTGCTGCTGGCTGCCGGGTATGCGGCGTTCTACTGGTTCTCCAACCGCACGGTGGACCCGTACACGGGCGAGAAGGTGCTGATCGACAGCAGCCTGGACGCCAGCGAGGAGCGCGCACTGGGACTGCAGGCCTACCAGCAGATCCTGGCGCAGGAGCGGCCACTGGACCCGAACGCGCAGATCTCGCGCGATATCCGCGCCATCGCCCAGCGCCTGATTGCCAAGGTTGATGTGGTGGAAACTGCGTTGGCGCAGGAGCATGGCCTGCAGCCAGCGCATTTCTCCCGCGAGTTCGAGTGGGAGGTGAACGTCATTCCCAGTGAGCAGGCCAATGCGTTCTGTCTGCCCGGTGGCAAGATGGCCGTCTATACCGGGCTGGTACCGGTGGCGCGCACCACCGACGCGATGGCGGTGGTGATGGGCCACGAGATCGCGCATGCGCTGCTGCGCCATGGTGCGCAGCGCATGGCGCAGCAGAAGCTGACCCAGATCGGACAGATGGCGGGTGCGGCCAGCGGCATGGATGCGCAGCAGCAACAGATGATGATGTCGGCGATGGGCTATGGCTATCTGCTGCCGTATGCGCGCAGCCACGAGACGCAGGCCGATGAAGTGGGTCTGATGCTGGCAGCGGCGGCGTGCTTCGACCCGCGCGAGGCAATTCCGCTGTGGCAGCGCATGGGCCAGGCCAGTGGCGGTCAGTCGCCGCCGGAGTTTTCGTCAACGCACCCCAATCCGGGTACGCGTATCCAGAACCTGCAGGCGTTGATGCCGAAGGCCCTCGAGTATCGGCAGAAATTCTGCGAGCAGGCGCAGTAGGGTGGGCGGCAGGGCTTGCAGCCCTGCACCTGCTGCGAGCCAAAGCCAAAGCCAATGCCAAAGCCAAAGCGATAGCTGGATTCCTCGGGAGGGCGGGGCGGGTCCGGTTGCGGGGGACGCCGCAAGTACGTCCCTGTAGGCTTGGCCGCGGCATCCATGCCGCGGACACCCCCGCAACCGGACCCACCCCGCCTTCGACAGTTTCCCACGATCTGTCGGAACGCTGTTCTGCTCTGGTGGGTGTCGACCTTGGTCGACACAGTAGATCCACGCCACGCGTGGATGAATCTGTCAGACGTCGAAAAGAATTCCGGGGTCAGAGCCCGTTGCGCAGCAACGGGATCCGACCCCGGGCCGTTCCCACAGCCGCGTGAACCTGTCGAAGGTGGGGCGGTGTCGGATTGCGGGGTGTCAGCCGCATGGATGCGGCTGCCAAGCCTACAAGGACGTACTTGCGGCGTCCCCGCAATCCGACACCGCCCCGCCAACCCACGGAAAGCCCGCTGTTGCTTTTGACGTTGACGTTGACGTTGACGTTGATTCGGCAGGTGCAGGGCGCAGCCCTGCCGAACAACCCCTACTTGACCTGCACGTCGATCACGCCGTCGCCCACCCGGGCCTGCAGCGCGTCGCCCGGCTGCACCTGGCCGGTGTGCCTTACCAGGGCGCCATCATCGGCACGGGTCAGGATGCTGTAGCCACGCGCCACCGTGGCGAGGGGACTGACCGCTTCCAGCGAGCGTGCCAGCCCGCGCAGGCGCAGGGCGTCGCGTTCCAGCAGCCGCTGCATCGCCGCCTGTGGGCGCCCACGCAGGGTGAGCAGGCGCCGTTGCATTTCATCCAGCCGGCGCTTTGGGTGGTGCGCACGCAGCACGGCCGCCGCATGGCGAAGGCGGGCAGCGCGACGTTCCTGTTGTTGCTGGAAAGCGGCCTGCAGACGCCGGCCCAGATCCAGCTGGCGCCGGCGCAGCAGGTCCAGGCGGGCCTGCGGGCTCTGCGCGTTCAGCCGCAGCAGCGCACGGTCGGCGCGCTGCATGGCCTGCTGCATCGTGTGCCGCTGCAGCTGCACCATGCGCGCCGCGCTGCGGCGCAGGCGAACGGTCAGTTCGCGCTGGTCCGGCACCAACAGTTCGGCCGCGACCGACGGCGTGGGCGCGCGCAGGTCGGCTGCGAAATCGCTGAGGCTGAAGTCGGTTTCGTGGCCGACGGCCGACACCACCGGCGTGGCGCTGGCGGCGATCGCACGGGCCAGGGCTTCGTCATTGAAGGCCCAGAGATCTTCCAGCGAACCACCGCCGCGGGTCAGCAGGATCACGTCGTAGCGGCCGCTGGCATCGGCGGCCTGCAGCAGGCGGGTGATCTGCGCGGCGGCGGTGCTGCCCTGTACCAGGGTCGGCAACAGGTCCACTTCCAGCAGCGGGAAACGGCGCGCCAGCACGCTCAGCACGTCGCGCACCGCGGCACCGGTGGGCGAGGTGATCACCGCCAGGCGCTGCACGTGTGCCGGCAGGGCGCGCTTGCGCGCGGGATCGAACAGCCCCTCGGCCTGCAGGCGTGCCTTCAGTTCTTCGAAGGCGCGGCGCAGGGCGCCTTCGCCGGCTTCCTCCATGTGGTCGAGCACCATCTGGTACTCGCCGCGGGCGTCATACAGCGTCACCTTGCCGCGCACCAGCACGCGCATGCCTTCGCGCGGCACGAACTTCAGGTACTGCGCCTTCATGCGGAACATCGCCGCACGCAGCTGGGCGCGCGCATCCTTCAGGGTGAAGTACAGGTGCCCGGAGGCGGGACGGGCCACGCTGCCCAGCTCTGCCTCCACCCAGATGGCGGGGAAACTGCCTTCCAGCAGGTCGCGGGCCAGGGTGTTCAACTGGCTGGGGGTGAGGATGTCGTTGTTGCGTGGCTGCATGGGTACGGCGTGCGGCAGGTGGAGCGGGCGCTCAGGATCGCACGTCAGGCCGCACCGTGCTGGGCCAGGGCCCATTGCACGTGTTCGCGCACCAGTGGCGAGGGATCATCCCGTCGCGTCTGCAGGGCAGCCAGTGCCTCGGCCGATGCCGGCGCATTGCCCAGCGCCACGGCGATATTGCGCAGCCAGCGCTCGTGGCCGCTGCGACGGATCGGGCTGCCCTCGGTGCGGCGCAGGAATTCGGCTTCATCCCAGGCGAACAGCTGGTCCAGGCGCGCGGTATCGAGGTTGTTGCGCGCACGGAAATCGGCTTCGTCGGTGCGCTTGGCGAACTTGTTCCACGGGCAGACCAGCTGGCAGTCATCGCAGCCATAGATGCGGTTGCCGATCAGCGGGCGCATGTCTTCGGGAATGGCGCCATCGTGCTCGATGGTCAGGTAGGAAATGCAGCGCCGTGCATCCAGCCGCTGCGGCGCGGTGATCGCCTGGGTCGGGCAGACATCGATGCAGCGGGTGCAGGTGCCGCAGTGCGCGGTGGCCGGGGCGTCGATCGGCAGCGGAATGTCGATGTAGATTTCGCCGATGAAGAACCAGGAACCGCCCTGACGGTCGATCAGGCAGGTGTGCTTGCCGATCCAGCCCAACCCGGCGTTGCGCGCCAACGCGCGTTCCAGCACGGGCGCCGAATCGACGAACACGCGGTAGCCCAGCGGTGCCACTTCGTCGTTGATCTGCGTGGCCAGCTTCTGCAGGCGGTTGCGCATCAGCTTGTGGTAGTCGCGGCCCAGCGCGTAGCGCGCCACGTAAGCGCGGCCGGGGTCAGCCAGGGTGGCCCAGGCCTCGGTGTCATCCTTGTGGCTGTAGTCCATGCCGACCGAGATCACCCGCACCGTGCCGGGCAGCAGTTCAGCAGGGCGGGCACGCAGGGTGCCGTGGCGCGCCATCCAGTCCATGGTGCCGTACAGGCCCTGGCCCAGCCAGTCGGCCAGGTGCGCTTCGTCCTCGCCCAGTTCGATGCCAGCAATGCCGCAGCGCTGGAAGCCGTGCGCGCGCGCCAGATCGCGGATGCGCTGCACGGCCAGGGCCGGATCGAGGGGGGCAGGAACAGGGGACATGCGCACCAGTATAAAATCTCCGCATGGCCAACCTTGCCGATCTGTTCGATTCCGCTGCTGCGCGTGCGCTCGATGCGCAGGCGTCGGCGCTCGCCGGCGATGGCGGCTGGGAACTGATGGCCCAGGCTGGGCTGGCGGCCTGGCAACGCCTGTTGCGGCACTGGCCGCAGGCGCTGCACGTGGGCGTGGTGGTGGGCAGCGGCAACAACGGTGGCGATGGCCTGGTACTGGCCCGCCATGCGCAGCTGGCCGGGCGCCGGGTGAGCGTGCTGACCCTGCCCGGAAAGCCGCCGGCCACCGCGCTGGCACGGCGCGCCGCAGCGGATTTCAAGTCCGTTGGCGGGGCGCTGGCCGAGTTCGATGGAACGCTGCCCGACGCCGATGTCTGGGTGGACGCCCTGTTCGGCCTCGGCTTTGACCGCGCGCCGGACGGCGAGGCGAGGGCGGTGATCGAAGCGCTGAACGCGCAGGGCGCCCCGCTGTTGGCCCTGGACGTGCCCAGCGGCGTCGATGCCGACCGCGGCAGTGTGCCCGGGGTGGCGGTGCGTGCGGCGCTGACGCTGCAGTTCATCGTGCCGCATCGCGGGCTGTATACCGGCGACGCGCTGGAGCATGCAGGCCAACACGCGCTGGCGGCGCTGCAGCTGCCCAAGGCCGCCTGGCAGGGCGTGCAGGCGGCCGCCGAATGCTGGTCGGGTGATCGCCTGGTCGCGCTGCTGCCGCCGCGGCGGGCCAACACCCACAAGGGGGAATCGGGCCACGTGCTGTGCGTGGGCGGCAACCACGGCAGTGGCGGTGCCATCGCACTGGCGGCCGAAGCGGCACTGCGCGCGGGTGCTGGCCTGCTGAGCATCGGCACCCGCCGTGATCACGTCGGGCCCTTGCTGGCCCGCTTGCCCGAAGCCATGGCGCACGCGCTGGAGGACGGTGACGCACTGCCGGCGTTGCTGGCCAAGGCCGGCGTGGTGGCGATCGGTCCGGGGCTGGGCCAGGACGACTGGGCGCGCGCGTTGTTTGCGCGGGTCACCGCCTGCGGCAGACCGCTGGTGATCGACGCCGACGCGCTGAACCTGCTGGCCCAGGATCCGCACACCATCGCCGATGCCATCCTGACCCCGCACCCGGGCGAAGCCGCGCGTCTGCTGGACACCACCACCGCCGCCATCCAGGCCGACCGTGCCGGCAGTGCGCAGGCGCTGGCGCAGCGCTATCACGCCGTGGTGGTGCTGAAAGGCGCTGGCAGCATTGTCGCTGCGCCAGGGCAGACGCCGCGCCTGATCGCCGCAGGCAACCCCGGCATGGCCGTGGGCGGCATGGGCGACCTGTTGACCGGCATCATTGCCAGCCTGCGCGCGCAGGGCCTGTCGGCCTTCGATGCGGCCGCCGGGGGTGCGTTGCTGCACGCCCTGGCTGGCGACGTCGCCGCGGCCGATGGCGCACGCGGCCTGCTTCCTACTGATCTGCTGGCGCCCCTGCGGCGGCTGGCCAACCCGGAATGACCCCGATGACCGAATTTTTCCTTGCCGACCCCGAGGCCACTGAACGGCTGGGCCAGTGGCTGGCGGCAACCCGTCCGCCGCAGGCGGTGGTTGAACTGCGTGGCGACCTGGGCGCTGGCAAATCCACCACCGCCCGTGCGCTGCTGCGCGCGCTGGGCGTGCAGGGGGCCATTCGCAGCCCGACCTACACCCTGGTCGAGCGCTATCCGCTGGCCAGCGGCGGCGAGGCCTGGCACCTGGACCTGTACCGCATCGGCCAGGCCGGTGAGCTGGATTTCCTGGGGTTGGACGAGGGCAGTGCGGTGCTGTGGCTGGTGGAATGGCCCGAGCGCGGCGCCGGTGCGCTGCCGCCCACCGACCTGGTCGTGGCCCTTGAGATCGAGGGGCAGGGCCGACGCGTTCGTCTCACTGGGGCCAGCGACGCCGGACGTGAATGGCTGGATCGTCTACCCGATGGGGGCGACTTGCGGGCCATTTCTGTCGCCTGACGAGAACAAACACCGGCAGGTTACGGATTATTAAGGAAAAAGGTGTTGCATTCCGTTCAGCGCGGTGATTGAATCCTGAGCCATGCGCCTGGGGAACCGTCTCATCGCCATCTGTGCCGCCGTCGGACTGGGTCTGGCGAGCGCGGCTGCGTGGGCGGGTGAAGTACGCCAGGTTGTGCTGAATACCGGCTCGACCGGCACCCGCGCGGAAATCGCGCTGGTCGGCAGTGGCGGCTACAAGACCCTGTCACTGTCGTCGCCGAACCGGCTGGTGGTCGATTTCCCCGACTCCAGCGCGGTACGCAACCTGAAGATGCCGGCGGCGCAGGGCGTAGTGACTGCCGTGCGTACCGGCCAGCCGGTGCCCGGCACTTTCCGCGTGGTGTTCGATCTGGCCGAATCGGTCGCGCCGTTCCGCCCGCAGATGCAGCGCGAAGGCAATCAATCCACGCTGGTGATCGAGTGGCCGGGCGATGGTCCGGCGCCGGTGGCCAGTGCTCCCGCTGCGCAGGCGCCTGTTGCCGGCCCTGCGGCGGCGCCCACGGCTGCAGCGCAGACCCGCGGCGATGCGGCGCGTGCCACCGCATTGTTGACCGCGCAGGTGCAACAGCAGGCCAGTGCCAGTGTGGCTGCCCCGGTGGCGCCGGCACCGGCCCCCACCACGACCCCCGCACAGGTGGCCGCTGCCGGCACTGTGGCGGCCAGCTCTCCGGCGGCCGGTTCTCCGGCCGCTATCCTGGCCGGTCAGCCGACCAAGGCCGTGGTCAGCACGCCTGCCGCGGCGGCCCCGACGCCGGCCGCCCCGACCTCGACGCCGCGCCCGGCCATGCCCAGCGATGCTTCGCGTATCCGCATGCAGCCCGGCATGCGCCAGCTGGTGGTGGCGATCGACCCCGGGCATGGCGGACAGGATCCGGGTGCGATCGGCCCGACCGGCAAGCGCGAGAAGGACGTGACCCTGGCGGTGGCGCGTGAACTGGCACGCCAGGTCAACGCAACGCCTGGCCTGAAAGCCTTCCTGACCCGCGACAGCGATGTCTTCATCCCGCTGCCGATGCGCGCGCAGAAGGCGCGTGCGAACAAGGCCGACATCTTCATTTCGATCCATGCCGACGCCGCGGAAAACCGCTCGGCCACCGGTTCGTCGGTGTACGTGCTGTCCACCAAGGGCGCATCGTCGCAGCGCGCGCGCTGGCTGGCGGACAAGGAAAACGCGGCCGACCTGGTAGGTGGCGTGCGCCTGCAGCAGACTGAAGGCACCTTGGCCAGCGTGCTGCTGGACCTGGCCCAGAGCGGCTACATGAAGGCGTCCGAAGATGCAGCGGGGCACGTGCTGGGCGGCCTGAAGCGGATCGGCAACAACCACAAGCCGAACATCGAGCGGGCCAACTTCGCGGTGCTGCGCACCTCGGACATGCCTGCCATGCTGGTGGAAACGGCGTTCATCTCCAACCCGGACGAAGAGCGCCGCCTGACCGACCCGGCGTACCAGCGCAAAGTGGCGGGTGCCGTGCTGGATGGCGTGCACACCTTCTTCAGCCGCCAGCCGCCGCCGGGCACGCTGTATGCGGCCCGTGCCCAGGCCGAGATCGACGCGGCCGCCACCATGGCCGGCGGCAGCAAGTAACCCGCCGAAGGCGGGTTTCTGCTTTCTGTAGAGTCGAGCCGCGCTCGACTGGACGTCACCGGCAACCCGTCAGTCGAGCATGGCTCGACTCTACCCATGGCGGCTCCGTTATCATCGCTGGATGAAGTCTGATGCTCATCCGCGCCCGATCCGGCCGTTGCCGGAAATCCTGATCAACCAGATCGCCGCCGGCGAAGTGGTCGAACGCCCCGCGTCGGTGGTCAAGGAGCTGGTCGAGAACGCCATCGATGCCGGCGCCAGCCGCGTCGATATCGAGCTGGAGGAAGGCGGTGTGCGCCTGATCCGGATCCGCGACAACGGCAGCGGCATCGCGCCGGAGCAGTTGCCATTGGCGGTGTCCCGCCACGCCACCAGCAAGATCGCCGATCTGGACGAGCTGGAGTCGGTGGCCACGCTGGGCTTCCGCGGCGAAGCGTTGCCGTCCATTGCCTCGGTCAGTCGTTTCACTCTGGCCTCGCGCCGCGCCCATGACGAGCACGGCTCGGCGCTGCAGATCGAGGGGGGCAAGATCGGTGAGGTGACCCCGCGCGCGCATGCGCCGGGCACCACGGTGGAAGTGCGCGAGCTGTTCTACAACGTGCCGGCGCGGCGCAAGTTCCTGCGCGCCGAACGCACCGAACTGGGCCACATCGAAGAGTGGTTGCGTTCGCTGGCGCTGGCGCGGCCTGACGTTGAACTGCGCGTTTCGCACAACGGCAAGGCATCGCGGCGCTACAAGCCCGGTGATCTGTACTCCGATTCGCGGTTGGCGGAAACCCTGGGCGAGGATTTCGCCACCCAGACGGTGCGCGTGGACCACACAGGTGCCGGCCTGCGGCTGCATGGCTGGATCGCGCAGCCGCATTATTCGCGGGCCAGCGCCGACCAGCAGTACCTGTACGTGAACGGCCGTTCGGTGCGTGACCGCAGCGTCGCCCACGCGGTGAAGATGGCCTATGGCGATGTGCTCTACCACGGGCGGCAACCGGCGTATGTGCTGTTCCTGGAACTGGACCCGACCCGGGTGGACGTGAACGTGCATCCGGCCAAGCACGAAGTCCGCTTCCGTGATTCGCGGCTGGTGCACGATTTCGTCTACCGCACACTGAAAGACGCGCTGGCCGATACCCGCGCCGGCGTGTCCGCGCAGGAGATCGGTGCCGGTGCGGCCCACCCCGTGGACCCCGCGGGTGGGCCAGCGTTGTCCAGTGCCGGGGCGTCGGGCTTTGGCCTGGTGCGCGGCCCCGCGCCCGGTTCGAGCGGTGGCGGTGGTGGTTTCTCCGGCTGGCGCCCGCAGCAGCCGCTGGGCCTGCAGGTGGCCGATGCGCCGGCCGCCTACGCCGCGCTGTATGCCGCACCCGCTGCGGGCGAGCGCAGCGGCGCGCTGCCGCCCATGCCGAGCGGTAACGGCCTGCCGGCAACCAGCGCCGATGCCGGCGTGCCGCCGCTGGGCTACGCCATCGCCCAGCTGCACGGCATCTACATCCTGGCCGAGAACGCCGAAGGCCTGATCGTGGTGGACATGCATGCCGCCCACGAGCGCATTGGTTACGAGCGCCTGAAGAACGCCCACGATGGCATCGGCCTGCAGTCGCAGCCGTTGCTGGTGCCGATCACGTTGGCTGTCGGCGAGCGCGAGGCCGATACCGCCGAGACCGAAGCGGACACGCTGGCCGCACTGGGCTTTGAAGTGACCCGTGCCGGCCCGGGCGCCCTGCATGTGCGCAGCATTCCTGCGCTGCTGGCCAATGCCGAGCCGGAAGGCCTGTTGCGCGACGTGCTGACCGACCTGCGCGAACACGGCCAAAGCCGGCGCATCGCCACGGCCCGCGATGAACTGTTGTCGACCATGGCCTGTCATGGCGCCGTGCGCGCCAACCGTCGCCTCACCGTGCCGGAAATGAACGCGCTGCTGCGCGACATGGAGATCACCGAGCGGTCCGGCCAGTGCAACCACGGTCGACCGACCTGGGCCCGTTTTTCGCTGGCGGAGATCGACCGCTGGTTCCTGCGCGGCCGTTGAGCGGCGCCACGTTGAGGGGAGCTTCGATGCGTTACCGGGGAGCGGGCGGCCTGCTGGTCGCCCTGGCGCTGGCAGCCTGCAGTCCGGCCCCTGCGCCGGCGCCGGCGCTGGCCGAAGATGCAGCGTTTGCTGCGCAACAACAGCAGTGGCGCGTGCAGCGCTACCAGGATCTGGTGCGGGCCGATGGCTGGACGGCACTGGTGGGGCTGCACTGGCTGCAGAACAAGTCGCACTTCATCGGTAGCGGTGCCACCAGTGGCATCCGCCTGGCGGTGGGCCCGGCCAGGCTGGGTCTGCTGCGCCGCGAAGGCGCGCAATGGTGGTTCACCCCCGAAGCGGGCACCGATGTGACCCATGACGGGCAACCGGTGCGGGGCCCGATCCGGATGGACACCGACCAGGATGCGCAGCCGACCCTGCTGGCGTTCGATGCCGGCAAGGGCCAGCTGAGCCTGATCCGCCGGGGCCCGCGCGATGCGCTGCGGGTAAAGCACGCCGATGCGGCCGCCCGGCGCGATTTCGCCGGCCTGCAGTACTGGCCGGGCGGTACCCAGTGGCAGGTGCCGGCGCGCTTCATTCCGCATCCGGCCGGCAAGACCCTGCCGATTGTCGACATCACCGGCCTGACCACCGAGATGCCCAACGCGGGTGCGGTGGAATTCGACCGTGATGGACGGCAATGGCGTCTGGAGGCCATCGGTAAGCCTGGCCAGCCGTTGTTCCTGATCTTCGCCGACCGCACCAGCGGCCACGGCAGCTATCCGGCCGGCCGTTACCTGGATGCCGCCGCGCCCGCCGCAGACGGCACGCTGACCCTGGATTTCAACCACGCGTACAACCCGCCCTGCGCGTTCACTGCCTATGCGACCTGTCCGTTGTCGCCACCGGAGAACCGGATCGACCTGCGCGTGGACGCGGGCGAAAAGGCGTACCACCTGCCCCCTGGAGAAGGCTGACCATGCCGATCAGAACCCTGTTGCGCAGTGCCGCGCTGCTGTTGGCCGTCGCGCTTGCACCGCTGGCCGCTGCGCGCGGCGCCCCCGCCGATACCGCAGCCAGCAAGCCGCCGGTGCCGCTGTTATGGAAAGTAACCGGGGCCGGCGATGCGCGCGTGTATCTTCTCGGCTCGTTCCACCTGCTGACCGCACAGGACTACCCGCTGTCAGCCGATGTTGAAAAGGCCTTCGACGCCTCGCAGCGCGTGGTGTTCGAGCTGTCGCCGGAGGACATGCAGTCGCCGGAACTGTCCAGCCGCATGGTGCAGGCGGCCACCCGCACCGATGGCAGTGAGCTCAAGCGCGATCTGGACGAAGCGACCTGGCACAAGCTGCAGGCCTTTGCGGCCAGCAACAACCTGCCGTTGCCCCAGTTGCAGGGCATGAAAGCCTGGTTCGTAGGGCTGACCATTTCGGTTGGGCAGATGCAGAAGATGGGGCTGGACCCCGCACTGGGGCTGGACCGGCATTTCATGGAGCGCGCGCAGAAGACCGGGCGCAAGACCGCTGGGCTGGAAGATATCGATACGCAGATCCGCATGCTCGATGGCATGAGTGCCACCGAACAGCGACAGATGCTGGCCGAGGCGCTGGACGAAGTGGACAAGGGCGATGTGCAGGCCCGCCAGCTTCACGACGCCTGGCGCCGAGGCGACGACCGTCTGCTGTGGAACAAGATGGCGGTGGAAATGCGCCAGCAGTACCCGCAGCTGTATCAGCGCATCAATACCGGGCGCAATGATGCCTGGGTGCCGAAGCTGGTGCCGTATCTGCAGGCGGGGCAGGGCGGCACGCTGGTGGTGGTGGGCGGACTGCACCTGCTGGGAAGCGATGGCGTGGTGGAAAAGCTGAAGGCCAGGGGCTACAAGGTCGAGCGCGTCTGCACCGGCTGCAAGCGCTAGATATACGCCCTGCGTGGATGACGCGGGGACGACGGCAGACACAAAAAACGGCGCGCCAGGGGCGCGCCGTTTTCGTGTCGTGCGGCCAAGCGTCCGTGCTCAGCGCCGGGTCTTGCCGCCGGTGCCGGTCCCCACGTTGCTGTCGCTGGACTTGCTGCCGGTACCGGTGCCAGTGCCGCCCGGGCGCGGGCCGCCGAAGCCGGCGCCCATGTTGCGCTGGAATTCCTGCCACAGCTCCAGGTTGCGTTCGGTCAGCTGGTTCATCATCGCCCACGGGGTCTGCCCCAGCAGGTTGCCCATCTGCTGGCGGAACTGCTGCTGCTGGTCCAGGAAGACCTGCATGCTGCGCTCCAGGTAGTTGCCCATGAAGCCCTGCAGGGAATCACCGTAGAAGCGGATCAGCTGGCTGAGCAGCTGGGTGGACAGCATCGGCTCACCGTCCTGCTCCTGGTCGGCAATGATCTGCAGCAGCACCGAGCGGGTCAGGTCGTCGCCACTCTTGGCGTCGCGGACCTCGAAGTCTTCACCATCCAGGATCAGCTGGCGTACGTCTTCGATGGTGATGTAGCTGGAAATCTCGGTGTCGTACAGACGACGATTCGGATACTTCTTGATGATGCGGGTCGCAGCCATGAAGCGGTACTCGTCACAGTAGATGCGCAGCATGGCGCAGTGCACAAGCCTTGGCAACCGCCCCAGCCCCCGTAGGGCTTGGGTTTGCACGCCGATCATGTTGCGCAGCAAGGGTTTGCGTGCTGCGCAGCATAATGGCTGTGCGGTCGCGCAGGGGCGCTGCCGCCGCCTGCGCTGCGCGGCTTACCAGCCCATGTGGTGGCCGCCGTTGATATCCAGATTGCTGCCGGTGATCCATGCCGCCTCATCGGCCACCAGGAAGGAGACGCCATAGGCGATTTCCTCCGGCTTGCCCAGGCGGCCGGTGGGGATGTCGGCAATGATCTTGGCGCGCACTTCTTCCGGCACGGCCATCACCATGTCGGTGGCCACGTAGCCGGGCGAAATGGTGTTTACGGTGATGCCGAAGCCGGCGTTCTCGCGTGCCAGCGAGATGGTGAAGCCATGCATGCCGGCCTTGGCCGCGGCGTAGTTGGCCTGACCGTACTGGCCCTTCAGGCCGTTGATGGAGCTGATCTGGATGACCCGGCCCCAGCCGCGGCGGCGCATGCCTTCGATGACCGGACGGGTGACGTTGAACACCGAATTGAGGTTGGTGTTGATCACATCGTGCCACTGCTCGGCGCGCATGCGATGGAAGGTGGTGTCACGGGTGATGCCGGCGTTGTTCACCAGGATCTCGACCGGGCCCAGTTCGGCTTCCACCGCGCGCACCATGGCCTCGGCGCTGGCCGGGTCGGAGACATCGCCGGGGAAGATCGACACGGTGTAGCCGCGCGCGGTCATGGCCTGCTGCCAGGCACGGGCCTTGGCCTCGTCGCGGTAGTTGGTGGCGACCCGGTGGCCCTGGTCGGCCAGGCGTTGGCAGATGGCGGTACCGATGCCGCCGGTTCCGCCGGTGACCAGTGCGACGCGAGATGTCATTGAATGCTGTCCGGGTTTCAGGTGGGGGAAAGGGGATTCTGCAACATCGGCGCGGAAAGTGCGCCGTCGGCCAGCAGGATGTCCTGCCGTGGCAGGCGCGCCGGATCGAAGGCGTGCCGGGCGGCCTGCAGCAGCGCGGGCAGGTCTTCGCAGTCGTCCAGCGCCGCCGGCGCCTGTCCCAGCTGTTGCCACAGCCAGCGCAGCACGGGCTGTGGCAGGGCACTGTCCACCGGTCGCGCCGCCAGCGATTTGGACAGCTTGTGCCCCGGCGCATCCAGTAGCAGGGGCAGGTGCCAATAGTGCGGCACGGCCAGTCCCAAGGACTGCTGCAGCAGGATCTGGCGGGCGGTCGAATCCAGAAGGTCGGCACCGCGCACCACCTCGGTCACGCCCTGTGCGGCATCGTCCACCACCACCGCCAACTGGTAGGCCCAGCAGCCATCGGCACGGCGCAGCACGAAATCGCCAACCTCGGCGTGCACGTCCTGCTGCTGCGGGCCGCGCAGGCCATCGACGAACTGGACCACGCTGCCCGGCGGCACCCGGAAGCGGACAGCCGGGTCCGGTCGCGGTGGGCGGCTGACGCAGCGGTGATGGATGCCGCCGCTGGCCGCCAGGTCGCTGCGGCTGCAGTGGCAGACGAAGGCCAGGTTGCTGGCCAGCAGCACGTCCAGCGCGGCCTGGTAGGCGGCGTTGCGCTCGCTCTGCCAGAGCACCGGGCCATCGTGGGCCAGGCCGAAACCGGCCAACGTGCGCAGCTGCGCATGCGCGGCACCGGGCACCGTGCGTGGCGGATCCACGTCTTCGATACGCAGCCGCCACAGGCCGCCGTGATGGCGTGCAAGCAGCCAGCTGCCGAACGCGGCGAGCAGGGAACCGGGGTGCAGCAGGCCGGTGGGCGAGGGCGCAAAGCGGCCGCAGGGAATGGGGGAGGTCATGCTGGCTGAATCGTCGGTCAGGTTGGCGCTTGAATTCAAGCTGACCACACCGCAAATTGGCAGATATCGACCCCTTCCGAGCCGGAATTTCCCATGTTTACCCGCATTGCCCTGTTCCTGGCAACCAACTTCGCGGTCCTTATCCTCGCCAGCATCGTGATGTCGCTGACGGGAACCGATCCAAGCAAGATGGGCGGCCTGTTGATCATGGCCGGCATCTTCGGCTTCGGTGGCTCCTTCATTTCGCTGCTGCTGTCCAAGTGGATGGCCAAGCGCTCCACCGGTGCGGTGGTCATCACCGAGCCGCGCAACCCGACCGAGCGCTGGTTGCTGGCCACCGTCGAGCGCCAGGCCAAGGCCGCCGGTATCGGCATGCCGGAGGTGGCCGTGTATGAAGGCCCGGAGATCAATGCCTTCGCCACCGGCGCCAACCGCAACAACGCACTGGTGGCGGTGTCCACCGGCCTGCTGCACAACATGAGCGAGGACGAGGCCGAAGCGGTGCTGGGCCACGAGATCGCCCACGTGGCCAACGGTGACATGATCACCATGGCCTTGCTGCAGGGCGTGCTGAACACCTTCGTGATCGTGCTGGCCCGCGTGGTCGGCGGCATCATCGACAGTGCGCTGTCAGGCAACCGCGAAGGCGGCGGCCGCGGTTTCGCCTACTACATCATCGTGTTCGTGCTGGAGATGGTGTTCGGCCTGTTCGCTACGATGATTGCCATGTGGTTCTCGCGCCATCGCGAATTCCGCGCCGACGCTGGTGGTGCATCGCTGGCCGGTCGCCAGAAGATGATTGCCGCGCTGGAACGCCTGCAGCTCAACCACGGCCAGAGCACGCTGCCGAGCCAGATTGCCGCCTTCGGCATTGCCGGTTCGACCGCCAAGAAGCTGTTCATGAGCCATCCGCCGCTGGAAGAGCGCATTGCCGCGCTGCGGGCCTCGACGGTGGCGTAACCGTCGGGCTTGAACCCGGAAACACGAACGCCCGGCCACGTGCCGGGCGTTTTCGTTTGAATGACCATGCGCGGGTAGCGCCGGGCCATGCCCGGCGGATCATTTCCACGCCTGCGGAGAGGTGTCACTTTCTTTGCTCGTGCAAAGAAAGTAACCAAAGAAACACGCCGCCATCCGCGAGCCGCCGTGCTGCGCACGACGGTTCCCTGCGCTCCTCGGTGACCCAGGGGACGGCGCGGAACTCGCTGCGCTCAGACACCCGCGCCTCTTCGCCCCTGGTTCCCCTGCGGTGCTCGGCTCGCTACAAGGCGGACCCACGTCAAGGTCAAAAGCCACAGCCGCCCGTACCTCGCAGCGTGCAGAACCGTGACACATCGCAGTCTACGCAAACAAAAACGGCACCCTCCCGGGTGCCGTCTCGATGCGCCGCTGCGATGCGACGCTTAGAACTTGGCGTCGAACTCGGCGGCGTAGGCGGTGTTCACCAGCACCTTCTGCAGCGACTCTGCCACCTTCAGGTTGCCGGCAACGATCTGGTGGGTGTCCGGGCCGCGGTTGTCCATGCGGCCCAGGGTGGCGCCCTTGAAGTCGCAGACCTTGCCGCCGGCTTCGCGCACCAGCAGCAGGCCAGCCGCTACGTCCCAGGCCTTCACGCCGGCTTCGAAGTACGCATCGGCGCGGCCGCAGGCCACGTAGGCCAGGTCCAGCGCGGCAGAGCCGGTGCGACGCACGTCTTCAGCGTGTACCAGCAGCGCATCCAGGGCCTTCAGCTGCGCGCTGGCGCGGCTGCGCTCACGCGGCGCGAAGCCGGTGTGGATCATCGTGCCTTCCAGGTCCTTGCGGTCGGCCACGCGGATGCGACGGTCGTTCAGCACGGCACCGGCACCGCGGCTGGCGGTGAACAGTTCATTGCGCAGCGGGTCGAAGATCACCGCGTCGGTCGGTTCGCCGTTTTCCACCAGGGCGATGGACACGCAGTAGTGCGGCACGCCACGCAGGTAGTTGCTGGTGCCATCCAGCGGGTCGATGACCCACATCTGGCGACGTTCGCCCTGCACGCCGCCTTCTTCACCGAAGATGCCGTAGTCGGGGTAGGCGCGCTTGAGTTCCTTGACGATCACCTTTTCCGCATCGGCATCGACTTCGCTGGCGTAGTCCATGCGGCCCTTCTGCACCACATTCAGCGCCTCGAGCTTGTTGATGTTGCGCAACAGGACGTTGCCGGCGAGGCGGGCGGCCTTGACCATGACGGTGACGGCGGGTTTCTGCATGGCGTGGGCTCCCGGAAAGGCAGAAGAGAAGGGCTGGCGGGGGAAAAGAGCGGGTCCGGCGCAGTGGCCGGCCGCACAGTTTACCATTGGTCTTCGTCCAGCTCGACCTTTTCCCTGTTCATGTCCCAGTTTCCTGCCGCCACCCGCATCCGTTTCGTCCTTGTCGGTACCCAGCACCCCGGCAACATGGGGGCCGCCGCGCGTGCCCTGAAGACCATGGGCCTGGCCCGGCTGGTGCTGGTCGCCCCGGAAAAACCCCTGGACGAGGAGGCCTTCCGCCGCTCGGCCGGCGCCGAAGACGTACTGGGCGATGCGCCGGTGGTGGCGACCCTGGCCGAGGCCGTGGCCGACTGCACCCTGGTGCTGGGCTGCACCGCGCGGGCACGCCGCGTGCAGTTGGAGGAATTCCTGCCGGCCGACGCGGCCGCCCGCGTGGTGGACAAGGCCGGGCAGGGCGCCGAGGTGGCGCTGGTGTTCGGGCGCGAGCGCACCGGCCTGACCAACGAAGAGCTGCAGCTGTGCCACGCCGCCGTGCACATTCCGTCCGACCCGGCGTTCAGTTCGCTCAACCTGGCCGCGGCGGTGCAGGTACTGGCCTATGAGACCCGCATGCGCCTGCTGGGCCAGCAGCCGGTGGCGCCGGCCGAAGAGGCCGTGCGCGAGCAGGCGGCCAGCCACGAGCAGCTGGAAAGCTTCTTCGGCCAGCTCGGCCAGACCCTGGACGAGATCGATTTCCACAAGGGGCGTGCGCCCGAATCGGCCATGCGCAAGCTGCGCCGCCTGTTCCTGCGGGCCGAACCCAGCGAGCAGGAGGTGCGGCTGTTGCGCGGCATCCTGGCCGATGCCCAGCGCATGGCGCGGTTGGCCCAGCCCAAGGATCACCAAGGCTGACGAAGTTCTCATTTTTTCAGGTAGTCTGTCGCGATTACCTGGGGGATGAAACGTGTTGTCGGGTCTGCGAAAGGCAATGCGGGGGGGACTGCTGAGCCTGGCCTGGGTCCTGCTGGCCGGGGTGGCGCATGCTGCGCCGGCGCCCGACCCGGTCCTGGTGCTGGGGCGGATCAGTGATGATCCAAAGGTGCACTACGAACAACTGCAGCCGTTGCTGGATTACGTCGTCGCGCGCATGCACGACGTCGGCATCCGCGAAGGCCGGATCCTGATGGCCCGCGACCCGCAGCAGATGGCCAGCTACCTGCGCCGCGGCCGGGTCGACTGGGTCACGGAAACGGCCGGCACGGCCGTTGCGCTGGGCCTGCGCAGTGGCGCCCGCCCGCTGCTGCTGACCGAGCGCAGCGGCGTGCGCGAATACCACACGGTGTTCTTCGTGCGCCGCGACAGTGCATTGCAGCGTCTGCAGGATCTGCGCGGGCATCGTCTGGCCCTGCAGAACACCGCTTCCACCAGCGCCTATCTGGTGCCGGTGATGACCCTGCTGGACCATGGGTTGAGCCCGCAGATCCTGGCCGGCAGCTGGGACCTGCCCGGGCCTGATGCGGTGGGCTATGTGTTCGCCCGCAGCGAGCTGAACGTGGCGACCTTCGTGCACAAGGGGCTGGCTGACGGTGGTGCGGTCAGCAGTGTGGACTGGGACGATGAACAACGGGTGCCGGCGGCGTTCCGCCGCGATTTCCGTGTGCTGCTGCGCACCGAGCCGTATCCGCGGGCGCTGGAAGTGGTGCGTGCCGACCTCGATCCACGGGTGCGCGAGCGGCTGCAGCAGGTGCTGCTGCAGGCGGCGGCCGATCCGCGCGCACAGGTGGCGCTGCAACGGTTTTTTGGAACTTCCGGGTTCCACCGCGTGGATGCGCATGCGCAGCAGCGGTTGGACGAACTGAAACAAGGGTTGATGCGCGTGCGGATGGACGTTGAATGAAGTGGCTCGGCTCCGGGATGCAGGCCCGTTTCCTGCTCGCCATGGGCGGGGCAATGCTGGTGGTGATCGCGATCCTGGCCGTACTGCTGGGGCGCCAGGCGTCGATGCAGAGCGAAGTGAAGAGCCTCAGTGGCGGCGTGATCCATGAGCTGTTCGACCGCAGCGTGCGCAGTCGCGGCGAGGCGTTGGCGCGTGAGCTGTCCGATTCGCTGGCCAACCCGCTGTACTACAACGACCTGGACCAGGTGGGCGCGTTGGTGCGCGGCACGGCGCGGCAACCGGTGGTGCGCTACGTGCGGGTGTTCGACGAGCGCGGGCGCCTGGTGCACGACGGCTCGCTGGACGTGGCCGGCTTCGGCCGCGAGATGGACGACCCGCTGGCGCGTGGTGCGGTGAAGGCACAGACCCTGGTGGTGCAGCAGTCGCCGACCGTGCTGGACAACGCCATGCCGATCACCGTGGGCAAGCAGCGTATCGGCGGTGTGCGCGTGGGCATGGCCCTGGACGAGGTGCACGCGCGCGAAGTGGCCGCCAACGCGACCCTGGGGCAGCGCCTGCAGCAGGTCGGCAGCCGCCACCTGGGCTGGCTGCTGCTGATGCTGGGCCTGCTTGTGGTGATCGGCGTGGTGGTCATCCTGTACGTGCAGCGCACCCTGGTGACACCGATCCGTGAGCTGGCCGCCGCGGCACGCCGCATCGAGGCGGGCGATTACCAGGCGCCGCTGGCCGAGAACACCCGCGACGATGAAGTGGGTGAGCTGGTGCGCGGCTTTGCGCGCATGCGCGATGCCATCGCCCGCCATGACCGCGAAGTGCGGCACATGGCCTACACCGATGCGCTGACCGGGCTGACCAATCGGCTGGCCTTCCGCGAAGCGCTGGACCACCGCCTGATGGCGGCGCGCGCGTCCGGGCACCGGCTGGGCCTGCTGTTCGCCGACATCGATGACTTCAAGCGGGTCAACGACACGCTGGGCCATGAGGCCGGTGACGAGGCGCTGCTGCAGTTCGCCCAGCGCATCACCCACGCGGTGGCCGAAGCCGGTGGTGACGAAGCCTTGTTGGCGCGGTTCGGTGGCGACGAGTTCGTGATCCTGGTCGGCGACGGTGACGTAGCGGCCAATGCCCGCCTGCTGGCCGAAGTGCTGGTGCGCGAGCTGGGCAAGCCGCTGGTGGTGCAGGGCCGTGAGCTGTTCCTGGGCACCTCGATCGGCGTGACCCTGTTCCCCGACGATGCCGCCGATGCGACCACGCTGCTGAAGAACGGCGATATCGCCATGTACCAGGCCAAGATGGCCGGCAAGAACTGCTTCCGCTACTACAGCCGTGCCATGGACCACGCGGTCGAACGCCGCGTGCACATGGAACAGGAACTGCGCGGGGCCTGGGAGCGCGGCGAGCTGCGCCTGGCCTACCAGCCTATCTTCCGCATGCGCGACCGCCGCCTGGTGGGCGTGGAAGTGCTTCTGCGCTGGCAGCACCCTACGCTGGGCACCATTCCGCCGTCGGTGTTCATCGAAGTGGCCGAGCAGAGTGGGCTGATCGAGATCATCGGGCCGAAGGTGCTGCGCGCCGCCTGCATGGAGGCCTCGCAGTGGCCGCGCGGGGCCGCCGGCGATGAACTGTTCGTGTCGGTGAACGTGTCCCCGCGGCAGTTGCGCGGCGGCGAACTGCCCGCGCTGGTGGCGCAGTGCCTGCACGAGTCCGGCCTGCCCGCTTCACGCCTGCATCTGGAGCTGACCGAAACGGCGGTGATCGGCGATGAAATGGTTGCCGCGCAGCTGCTGGACAAGCTGCACCGGACCGGCGTGAAGGTGTGGCTGGATGACTTCGGTACCGGCTTCTCCGGCCTCAGCCATCTGCGCCAGGTGCCGGTGGACGGGGTGAAGATCGACAAGAGCTTCGTGGCCGACATGCAGCGTGACCCGGATGACCTGGCCCTGACCACGGCCATCATCGCCATGGCCCATGCACTGGGCATCACCGTGGTGGCCGAAGGCATCGAGCAGGAAGCGCAGTTCGAGCTGCTGGCCCAGCGCGGCTGCGACCTGGGCCAGGGCTACCGGTTGAGCCACCCGGTGACCGCCACCGAAGTGGTGCGGATGATCGAATCTGGGCTTTGACACCCCGATGTCCTGGGGTCAGATCCCTCTCGCAGGAAAAGGGCTCTGACCCCAGCCCAGGCCTTACACCGGGCGCTTGCTCGGGTCGCCGGGCAGTTCCCGCACCAGCTTCGGCACCAGGTAACCGGACAGTCGCGCAGTGAGGCCGGCCACCAGCGCCTTGGCCTGCGCATCGTCCACTTCGAAGTGGGCCACGCCTTCCACCCGGTCCAGCTGGTGCAGGTAGTACGGCAGCACGCCTGCGGCGAAACTGCGTTCGCTCAGGTCCTGCAGGGCCTGCACGCTGTCGTTCACCCCGCGCAGCAGCACGGCCTGGTTCAGCAGCTGCGCGCCGGTGCTGCGCAGGCGCGCCATGGCGCCGTCGACGCTGGCATCGAACTCGTTGGCATGGTTGGCGTGAACCACAATCGCCAGCGGCCAGGGCAGGCTGCGCAGCCAGGCCAACAGTTCATCGTCCACCCGTTCGGGCAGCACGATGGGCAGGCGGGTGTGGATGCGCAGGCGGCGCACGTGCGGAATCTGCCGCAGCGCAGCGGTCAGCTCCACCAGCTTGTGGGTGGCCAGCGACAGCGGGTCGCCACCGGACAGGATCACCTCGTCGATGTCTACGTCGTCGGCGATGGCCTGCACCGCCTCCCGCCAGCCGCCCTTGGCGGCGTTTTCCGCGCCATAGTCGAAGTGCCGGCGGAAGCAGTAGCGGCAGTTGATCGCGCAGCTGCCGGTGGCCACCAGCAGGGCACGGCCACGGTACTTCTGGATGACCCCGGTGGCCTTTTTGGCCGCGCCATCGCCCACCGCATCAAAGCTGAATCCGGGGACCACCTGCATTTCCGCATCGATCGGCAGCACCTGGCGCAGCAGCGGGTCGCTGGCATCGCCGTGGCGCATGCGGGCGACGAATCCCTGCGGCACGCGCAGCGCGAACTGCGCCATGGCGGCCTCGGACACCCCCAGTGTGGCCGGGTCCAGACCCAGCTGGGCCAGCAGCTGCTGCGGGTCACGCAGCGCCTGCCGCCAGAGCTGCTGCCAGCGCGCGGGCGCGCCCGCTGACTGGGTGCGGGGGAAGGCGGAAAGCTGCATGGAGAGGGGGCCTGCGGTTATCATGGGGGCATAAATCAGTTGCCCACCGGGGTTCCGGTGGGCTTTCCATTCTATCCGGCTCGCCGCACCCGCGGCGGTTTTGCCATTTGAGGAGCTTGAGCATGGCCACTGTGGGCATGAATGACGTCAAGAACGGGATGAAGATCCTGGTCAACAATGAACCGGCGGTCATCACGGATACCGAGTACGTGAAGCCGGGCAAGGGCCAGGCCTTCACCCGCGTGAAGTACCGCTTCATCCGTTCGGGCCGCGTGGTGGAACTGACCATGAAGGCGACCGACGACCTGGAAGTGGCCGACGTTGTGGACACCGACATGAACTACATGTACAGCGACGGCGAGTACTGGCACTTCATGGACCCGGAAACCTTCGAGCAGGTGCAGGCCGACAAGGCCGGCATGGGCGGCGCCGAGAAGTGGCTGAAGGGCGAAGAAGCCTGCATCGTGACCCTGTTCAACGGCGCGCCGATCTTCGTGCAGCCGCCGAACTTCGTTGAACTGAAGATCACCGAAACCGATCCGGGCGTGCGTGGTGACACCTCGGGCGGCGGCGGCAAGCCGGCCACCCTGGAAACCGGTGCCGTGGTGCGCGTGCCGCTGTTCGTCAACCAGGATGAAATCATCAAGGTTGATACCCGCTCGGGTGAATACTCCTCGCGCGTGAAGTAATCCGGCGTAGCCGGGTTACCTGTAGAGCCGAGCCATGCTCGGCTTTCCGGGCACCGCCCGGAACCCGTTGACGGCGCCCATGGCGCCGCAACGGACAGCCGCCGGGCATGGCCCGGCGCTACCGCCTCCCGCCAGGCCCTTCTCCAATAGCCAGTGAGCCCGCATGAGCGATAGCCCGCATCTCCCCGAAGCCTGCGACCTGCTCATCGAAGCCGGTTATGTCGTTCCGATCGAGCCGCATGCGGTGGTGCTGGAAGATCACGCCGTGGCCGTGCGTGGCAGCGAAATCGTCGCCATCCTGCCGCGTGCCGAGGCCCGCGCGCGCTTCCGTGCCGCGCAGGTGGTCAGCCGTCCCGACGCGGCGCTGATGCCGGGGCTGGTGAACGCGCACACGCACAACCCGATGACGCTGCTGCGTGGCGTGGCCGACGATCTGCCGTTGATGACCTGGCTGCAGCAGCACATCTGGCCGGTGGAAGCGGCGGTGATCGGCCCCGAGTTCGTGGCCGATGGCACCACGCTGGCCATTGCTGAAATGCTGCGCGGTGGCACCACCTGTGCCAACGAAAACTACTTCTTCGGTGACGTGCAGGCCGCGGTCTACAAGAAGCACGGTTTCCGCGCGCTGGTCGGTGCGGTCATCATCGATTTTCCCACCGCCTGGGCCAAGACCGATGACGAATACTTCGCCAAGGCCGGTGAGCTGCACGACCAGTGGCGCAGCGATCCGCTGATCGGCACCGCGTTCGCGCCGCATGCGCCGTACACCGTGAACGACGCCAATTTCGAGCGCGTGCGCATGCTGTCCGACCAGCTGGACATGCAGGTGCACCTGCACACCCATGAAACCGCACAGGAAATCACCGATTCGATCAAGCTGCACGGCCAGCGCCCGCTGGCGCGGCTGGATCGGTTGGGCCTGGTCAACGACCGCCTGATCGCGGTGCACATGACCCAGCTGACCGACGCGGAAATCCACCTGTGCGCCGAGCGCGGCGTCAGCGTGGTGCACTGCCCGGAATCGAACCTGAAGCTGGCCTCCGGTTTCTGCCCTGCCTGCTCGCTGCAGCGCGCCGGGGTGAACCTGGCGATCGGCACCGACGGTTGCGCCAGCAACAACGATCTGGACATGTTCAGCGAGAACCGCACCGCGGCCATCCTGGCCAAGGCCGTGGCCGACGATGCCACCGCGCTGGACGCGGCCACAACGCTGCGCGCATCCACCCTCGGTGGCGCACGCGCGCTGGGCTTCGGCGAGCGCATCGGTTCGATCGAGGTCGGCAAGCAGGCCGACCTGGTCTGCGTCGACCTTTCCGCACTGGAAACCCAGCCGCTGCACAACGTGCTGTCGCAGCTGGTGTACGCCACCGGCCGCCAGCAGGTCAGCGACGTCTGGATTGCCGGCAAGCCGAAGCTGGTGCAGCGCGAGCTGGTCGGCATGGACCTGCCGGGCATCATCGCCAACGCGCGCCAGTGGCGCGAGCGCATCCGCCATATCCGCGCCTGAACCCTGGCGCTGCAAGGACTACCCCATGACTGCCCCCCACGCATCCTCCAATTTCGATCAGGCCGAGCTGGACAAGTTCGCCGCGCTGGCCAACCGCTGGTGGGACGCTGATGGCCCGCAGAAGCCGCTGCATGCGCTGAACCCGGTGCGGCTGAAGTACGTGGCCGACCGCGTGCCGCTGCGCGGTGCGCGCGTGCTGGACATCGGCTGTGGTGGCGGCCTGCTGAGCGAGGCGCTGGCGCAGTCCGGTGCCGACGTCACCGCCATCGACCTGGCCCCGGAACTGGTCAAGGTCGCGCGCCTGCACGCGCTGGAAAGCGGTGCCAAGGTGGATTATCACGTCCAGGCCGCCGAGGACCTGGCTGCCGAGCAGCCGGGCAGTTTCGATGTGGTCACCTGCATGGAAATGCTCGAGCACGTGCCGGATCCGGGCGCGATCATCGAGGCCTGCAAGCGCCTGCTGAAGCCGGGCGGCCACCTGTTCCTGTCGACCATCAACCGCACCGCTGCCGCATTCGCGGTGGCGATTGTCGGTGCTGAGTACGTGGCGCGGCTGCTGCCCAAGGGCACCCACCATTACCAGGAATTCATCAAGCCGGCCGAGCTGGCCCGCTGGTTGCGCGAAGCCGGCGTGCAGCTGGTCGATGTCAGCGGCATGGCCTACGAGCCGTGGCGCAACCACGCTCGCCTGAGCAGTCGCACCGACATCAACTATCTGGCCTACGCGGTCAAGCCGGAATGAGTGCCGCGCCGTTCCCGCGTGCGGTGCTGTTCGATCTGGATGGCACCCTGCTGGACAGTGCGCCGGACTTCGTTGCCACCTGCAATGTCATGCTGGCCGAGCGCGGCCGCGCACCGATCGACCCGGCGCAGCTGCGCCCGGTGGTATCGAAGGGGTCGCGCGCCATGGTGGGCGCCGCCTTCCCGGATCTGGACGACGCCGCGCGTGACGCATTGATTCCCGAGTTCCTGCAGCGCTACGAGGCCTTGATCGGCCAGTACGCGGTGCTGTTCGACGGCGTGGCCGGCATGCTGGCGGCGCTGGATGCTGCCGGCGCGGTGTGGGGCATTGTCACCAACAAGCCGGAATACCTGGCCCGTCTGGTGTTGCCGCAGCACGGTTGGCAGCAGCGCTGCGCGGTGCTGGTGGGCGGCGATACGCTGGCCGAACGCAAGCCGCACCCGTTGCCGCTGCTGCATGCCGCGCAGGCCATTGGCGTTGCCGCCGAAGACTGCGTGTACGTGGGCGACGACGAGCGTGACATCATTGCCGCGCGCGCGGCCGGCATGCCATCGGTGGCAGCGCTGTGGGGCTACCGCCTGCACAGCGACGATCCGCTGGCCTGGCAGGCCGATGTGCTGGTGGAAAACGCCGAGCTTCTGCAACTGGCCAGTCTGTGGCCGACCCGGCCGGCAGCCCCGGCCCAGCCGTAAGGAACAACGTAGTGAGCAGTACCGCGCTGGAAAGCTTCCTCGACAAGTGGCGCAGCCGCTGGCCGGAATGGTCGGTGGCCGCGCCGTTCGTGGCCGAACCGCACCGCGATCTTGCGGTGGCGTGGTTTGCGCTGCTGCAGGAATTCGACGACATGCTCAACACCAGTGGCGACCCGCTGCCGGCCGACGCCAAGCTGGCGTGGTGGGGCGAGGAGCTGCGCAGTTGGGCCGGGCAACGCTCGCGCCACCCGCTGGGGCGCCTGCTGGAGCCGGTGCGCGCGCCGTGGGCGCAGCTTGCCGAGGCGTTGCCGGATCTGGTCGAGGCGCGCACGGTCGCCCTCGATGCTGCTGGCGCCGAGCGCGCGCTGGCCAACTACGCTGACGCCGTGGCTGCGGTGGAGGCGGTGCTGTTCAACGACACCCTGCGCAAGGGAGCGGGCCGTGCCGTGCAGCTGCAGACCCTGGCCCAGCGCCTGCAGGACGCCGGCGTGGCCGGTGTGCCGCGCAGTCTGCTGGACGAGGACGCCAGCAACGCCAGCCAGCGCTGGGCGCAGCATCTGCTGAAGGGGTGGGGTACCCGCGTATCCGGCCCGCGCCCGCGCCGTATCTGGTCCAGCCTGGCCCGCGCCCGCGTGGCCGCACAGGCGGCAGGCAAGCCGATCGAAGCGACCCCGGTGCGCACCCTGCTGCGCGTGTGGTGGGCCGCACGCGGCTGATCGCTGCTGGTGGGTGCGGACCGTGGTCCGCACGCTCTACGGGATCGTGCCGAATCGCATTGCGGTAGATCCACGCCATGCGTGGATGAATGCACGTTCCGCGCGCGCTGCGGGATCGTGCCGACCAAGGTCGGCACCTACCAAGGCGCAGTGCGCTCGCCGGGCATGGCCCGGCGCTACCGGAATATGACCCCACCCAAGCGCGTGGCGCGCGTTATTTGCGTTCCAGCACCAGCAACGGATCGATGCGGGTGTCGAACCAGTTCATGCCCCAGTGCAGGTGCGGGCCGGTGGCACGACCGGTGGCGCCGACGGCGGCGATCACCTGGCCCTGGGTCACCCGGTCGCCGACCTTCACGTCGATGCGCGACAGGTGCAGGAAGTTCGAGCTGACGCCGTAGCCGTGGTCGATCAGCAGGGTGCCGCCGGTCAGGTACAGGTCCGGGCCGGCGAAGGTCACCACGCCGGCGGCCGGTGCTTTCACCGGCGTGCCGGTGGGCACGGCGATGTCCATGCCGGAATGGCCGGCGCCGGGCTGGCCGTTGTACACGCGCGCATTGCCGAAGCGGCCGCTGATGCGGCCCTGCACCGGCCAGATGAAGGTCTGGGTGAAGTCCGTGCGGTCGTCATCGCGCGCACGCGCGGCGGTCACCTGCGCCTGTTCGCGCTTGATCCGTTCGGCAATCGCCGGCGGCGGATTGACCGTCTTCGGCGGCACGCCATTGACCCGCTCGGTCGGCCAGTCGCGCGGCGTCACCGCAATCGTCGCTGTCTCGCTGCCACCATCAGGGCGCTGCACCTGGAGGCGCAGCGGGCCCTTCTCGTCGCGGCCGATGCCGAACACCACGCTGCCGTAGCTGCTCACCCGCAGCTGGCGGCCGGCGTACTGCACGCGGCTGCCGGCCGGCACCTTGCCGATCACCATGGCCCCCTGCGATGCGCTGGCCGGGAACACCACGCGGCTGTCGATCAGGCTGCCGATGCCATCCTGCGCCTGTGCAACCGGTGCGGTGAACAGGGGCGCGGCAAGCAGCAGTGCCCCGATCATCAGTGCCGAACGCATCAGCGGTCGTAGGTCATGCGCTGGCCGGCCGGTTCGCCCACCAGCTTGCTGCCGTCCCACACCCGCTGGCCGTTGACCCAGGTCGAGGCCACGCGTGAGCGGAAGGTGGTGCCTTCGAACGGCGACCAGCCGCACTTGGACAGCACGTCCTCGCGCTTGACGGTGAACGGCACGTCTTCCACCAGCACCAGATCGGCGAAGTAGCCTTCGCGCAGGAAGCCGCGTTCTTCCACGTCGAACAGCTGCGCCGGGGCGTGGGCGAACTTCTGCACCACCTGTTCGCGGGTCAGCTTGCCTTCGTGCACGCGCTCCAGCGCGGCCACCAGCGCGTACTGCACCAGCGGCAGGCCGGACGGTGCCTGCGCGTACGGCGTCTGCTTCTCTTCCCAGGTGTGCGGGGCATGGTCGGTGGCCAGTACGTCCAGCACGTCATCGGCCAGCGCGGCGGTGATCGCCTCGCGGTCGGAGACTTCCTTGATGGCCGGGTTGCACTTGATCAGGTTGCCCTTGGTCGCGTAATCCGGGCGCGCGAAGTGCAGGAAGTGCACGCAGGTTTCGGCGGTGATCTGCTTGCGGCTGCCGTCGGCGCGGATCAGCGGGCCCTTCTCGAACAGCGCCAGCTCGTCGGCGGTGGAGATGTGCAGCACGTGCAGGCGGGTGCCGTGCTTGCGTGCCAGCGACATCGCCAGGCGGGTCGACTTGATGCAGGCCTCGCGCGAACGGATGTCCGGGTGCATGTCCGGGGTCAGCGCGTCGCCGTATTTTTCCTGGAACGCCTTCAGGTTGGCATCGATCATCGGCGTGTCTTCGCAGTGCGTGATGATCGGGGTGGGGCACTCGCGGAAGATCGCGTCCAGCGTGTCCGGGTCGTCCACCAGCATGTTGCCGGTGGACGCGCCCATGAACACCTTCACGCCCGGCGCCTTCTTCGGGTCCAGGGCGCGGATTGCTTCCAGGTTGTCATTGCTGGCGCCGTGGTAGAAGCCATAGTTGGCCCAGGCGCGGCCGCGGGCCAGTTCGTACTTGGCTTCCAGGATGGTCGAATCCAGCGTGGGCGGATTGGTGTTGGGCATGTCCATGAAGCTGGTCAGGCCGCCGGCCACGGCCGCCGCCGATTCGCTGGCGATGTCGCCCTTGTGGGTCAGGCCCGGCTCGCGGAAATGCACCTGGTCATCGATCATGCCCGGCAGCAGCCAGCGACCGGCCGCGTCCACCACCTGTTCGCCATCGCGCGGGACCAGCCCGCTGCCGATCTGCGCGATGCGGCCGTTCTCGATGCGCAGGTCGCCGTCGAAGGTGCGGCCTTCGTTGACCATGCGGGCATTGGTGATGAGGGTGGAGGACATGTCAGTGTTTTCCTGTGCAACGGCAAGAAGGGGCGTGGGAAGACTCGGGCACTGGATCGAAGCCGCCGGGATGGAAGGGATGGCAGCGGCCCAGCCGGCGCGCGGCCAGCCAGCTGCCGCGCAGCGGGCCGTGGCGGCCGATGGCCTCCATCGCGTATTCAGAACAACTGGGCACGAAACGGCAGCGCGGCCCCAGCAGGGGGCTGATGAAGCGCTTGTAGAAGCGCAGCAGGGCGATGAGCAGGCGCGAGATCACCCAGTCATCTTATGCCAGTTGGCATGAAGGCCGCATTTGTGCAGGATGGGCCGTTGGTCGCATGTCGTCGATGGCCTGCGGCCGGTGCCAGTACCCTTGCGGGTGCTGGCCAGGTTCCGCACCGCGCAGGGCGGTCAGCTTGTTCGGACCGCCACGTTGGGCGCGCTGGCTCCAGGACTGAATGGAGCAGGCCCCCAAGGTTGCTGCTGCCGGTCGGGTAGGCTATAAAGGCCCGCTTTCCCGGGCCCCGGGGAATCCAAGGAAGAGCGTTTCGTGGCTGCTAAAAAAACTGCAAAGAAGGCCGTCAAGGCCGCCAAGAAAACCGCCAAGCCTGTTGTGAAGAAGTTGGCGGCCAAGCCCGTTGCCCCGAAGTCGGCCAGCAAGCCGGCGGCGAAGGCGGCATCCTCGCAACCGGCGGCCAGGAAGGCTACCGCAAAGAAAGCCCCGGCCAAGGCCAGCAAGCCCGCAGTTGCCAAGAAGGCGGCGCCGGCCAAGGCCAAGCCTGCGGCCGCGGCAAAGAAGACACCGGTGGCGAAGAAGACGGCCACCAAGGCAAGCCCGGAAAAGAAAGCCGCTGCCAAGCCGGCGCCCAAACCGGTCGCCAAGAAAGCCGCGCCCAAGCCGGCACCGAAGCCGGTGGCCAGCAAGGGGGCTGCCAAGCCCGCCGTAAAGCCCGCCGCGAAGAAGGCGGCGGCCGCTAAACCGGCGCCCGCACCTGCCGCTGTAAAGAAAGCCACGAAGAATGTCGCCACGCCGGCTGCCAAGCCGGCCCCGGCCCCCGTAGTGAAGTCCGCACCGAAGCCTGCCGCCAAGCCGGCTCCGGCCAAGCCTGTCCCGGCCAAGACCGCCCCCGCGGTGGCTGCCCCTCCGGCCCCCAAGCCGGCTGCGGCCGCCGCCCCGGTTGCATCGAAGGCCCCGCAATCCAAGAATCCCGTGCCCGTTTCGAAATCGCCTGCCAAGACCGCCGTGAAATCTGCCGTGAATCCTGATACCGCTCCGAAGACCGTGTCGCGCCCCGTCGGCAAGGTTGCCGTGGCTGTGACCGCCCGTTCGGCGGCGCCGGCCCCGCGCAGCAAGTACAAGGTCGTCGAATACAAGACCGACGAGGCCACTGGCCGCCCGATCCTGCCGGCTGGCTACAAGCCGTCCTCGGAAGAGGAATACATGAGCTCGCTGCAGCAGGAATACTTCCGTCAGCGCCTGCAGAACTGGCGTGGTGACCTGGTGGAAGAATCCAAGCAGACCATCGAGAACCTGCGTGAGGAAGTGCGTGACATCGGCGACGAAGCCGAGCGTGCGACCCGCGAGACCGAGAACTCGCTGGAACTGCGCACCCGTGACCGCTACCGCAAGCTGATCGGCAAGATCGACAGCACCCTCAAGCGCCTGGAAGCCGGTGATTACGGCTACTGCGTGGACACCGGTGAAGAGATCGGCCTGGAGCGCCTGGAAGCGCGCCTGACCGCCGAGCGCACCATCGACGCCCAGGAGCGTTGGGAGCACCTGCAGAAGCAGCAGGGCGACTGATTCCAGAGCGTTGTGGGGTCATGCGAAAAACCCGGTCTTGGCCGGGTTTTTTGTTGGGGTATCGTGGGCGCGCGACCTTGGCTGGCACGGGCGGCTGTGGCCGTTGACTTTTGGGTCCGCCTTGCAGCGAGCCGAGCACCGCAGGGGAATCAGGGGCGAAGAGGCGCGGGTGTCTGAGCGAAGCGAGTTCCGCGCCGTCCCCTGATTCACCGAGGAGCGCAGGGCACCGGCGCGCAGCGCCGGCTCGCGGATGGCGGCGTGTTTCTTTGGTGACTTTCTTTGCACGAGCAAAGAAAGTTACAACCCGCCGCGGTCGCAGAAA
This sequence comes from Stenotrophomonas sp., assembly GCF_032056425.1. Lineage (GTDB taxonomy): Bacteria > Pseudomonadota > Gammaproteobacteria > Xanthomonadales > Xanthomonadaceae > Stenotrophomonas. The sequence goes on along the minus strand of NZ_DAMBCN010000012.1, from coordinate 15,819 downwards.
GCGTCCGCCAGTCGCGGCCCGGCGCAACCGGTTCGTGGGCGCACGGCAGTGCGCAGTCGAGCATGGCTCGACTCTACAAAAGCGCGCTCATTGCAGGTCGCGCAGGTTCAACTTGCGCAGCGTCGGGTTCTTCCACGCGGTAATGCCGGCCACGCCCAGCACCGCGCAACCGCCCAGCACCACCGCGGGCACCAGGCCCAGCAGCTTGGCCATCGTGCCGGCATAGAACGCGCCCAGTTCATTGGACGAGCTGATGAAGATGCCGTTGATGGAAGATACCCGCCCGCGCATTTCCTCGGGCGTGGCCAGCTGCAGGATGGTCGAGCGCACCACCACCGACACGCCGTCGAAGGCGCCGTAGAACAGCAGGATCAGCGCCGACAGCCAGAAGTGCTGCGACAGGCCGAAGCTGACCACACACAGACCGAACCCGGCCACGGCGAACAGCAGCACGCGCCCGGCGTTCTTCTGCAGCGGGTGGCGGGCCAGCCACAGGCCCACCGCGATCGAGCCCAGCGCCGGTGCCGCGCGCAGGATGCCCAGCCCTTCCGGGCCATGGTGCAGGATCTCCTGCAGGAAGGCCGGCAGCATCGCCACCACGCCACCGAGCAGTACCGAGAACATGTCCAGTGCCATTGCGCCGACCATGATGCGGTTGCCGACCACGAAGCGCGCCCCTTCGGCGATGCTCTTGAAGATCGGCGCGGCCGGGCCGTCATGCACCGGCTCACTCACTTTCAGCGTGGCCAGGCAGCCCAGCGCGACCAGCGCGAAGCCGGTGGCCACGGCGTAGGACAGGCCCTTGCCGCCCCAGCCCACCAGAATGCCGCCCAGCGCCGGGCCCACCACCATGCCCGACTGGAACACCACGCTGCCCAGCCCGGCGCCGCGCGCGAACTGCTCGCGGGCCAGCACGCGGGCGAACAGCGCGTTGTAGATGGGGGACAGGAAGGCGCGCACCATGCCGGTCAGGGCGATGGCCGCATAGATCGGCCAGACCCCGTGGAACGGCAACCAGCCCTTCGCCACGCAGGTCAGCACGATGGCCGTGGCTACCAGCCCGGCGCAGGCGACCATGCCCAGCCGACGGCGCGGCAGGTGGTCGACCAGGTAACCGGCAAATGGCGCCACGCAGAAGAACGGCAGCACCTCGGCCAGGCCGACCAGGCCCAGCGAGAACGGATTGCGGGTGACTTCGTAGATGTGCCAGCCGACGGTGACCGCCACCACCTGGTAGGACAGCATGGCAAAGATGCGGTAGGCCAGCAGTTTGGCAAAGCCGGGCCGGCCCAGCAGGGCCAGCGCGCCTTCCTCTCCAGTGGCGGCCGCGCTCACGACTGTTCGCGCTGCAGCTGGGCCTGCGCGGTCTCGCGGATGAAGGCCAGCATCGCGGCCACGCCGTTGCTGCGGGTGGGCGACAGGTGGCGGGCCAGGCCGATGTCCTGGATGTAGCTCGGTTCGGTGGCCAGGATCTCCTGCGCCGAGCGGCCCGAGTACACGCGCAGGGCCAGGAAGATCAGGCCCGAGACGATGGCCGAATCACTGATGGCGTGGAAGCGCAGCGACTGCGCATTGCCTTCCGGCACGATCCACACCATCGACTGGCAGCCCAGCAGGCGGTGTTCTTCGGTCTTCCATTCTTCCGGGAAGGTCGGCAGCTTGCGGCCCAGGTCGATCAGGTACTGGTAGCGTTCGGACCAGTCGCCGAAGAAGGCGAACTCTTCGGCAATGGCGCTCTGCGCCTCGGCGGCGGTGGGTTCAAGCGGGAACGGGGAGTCGGTCACAACGGTCTCTGCAGTGGGGGCGTGGCCGGGGGCGCCGGCCACGGGGCAGGGCGGTCAGGCGCGCTTGCGCACCCAGCGCACGCCCTGCGGGGTGTCTTCCAGCACGATGCCTTCGGCGGCCAGCTGGTCGCGGATGGCGTCGGAGCGGGCGAAATCGCGGGCCTGCTTGGCCGCGGCACGTTCGTCGATCAGGCCCTGGATGCGCGCATCGTCGTCGCCTTCGCTGGCGGCGGTGCCGAACCACTGTGCCGGGTCGGCCTGCAGCAGGCCCAGCGCCAGCCCGGCGCCGAGCAGCTCGCTCTTCAGGCGCGCGCGCTCGGTCGGGTCGGTGGCACGGCGGGCCTCGCCGGCAATGCGGGCGACCTCGGCCAGCGCCTGTGGTGTGTTCAGGTCATCGTCCAGGGTGGCTTCCACCGAGGCCGGGATGACGGCTGCGGCGTCTACGTCCACCAGGTCGCGCAGGGTGCCGTACAGGCGGTCCAGGGTGCGCGCGGACTGTTCGATGAGTGCATCGGACCAGTCCAGCGGCTGCCGGTAGTGGGCCGACAGCAGGGCCAGGCGCAGCGCTTCGGGCGGGTGCTGGCGCACCAGGTCGTGCACGCGCTCGATGTTGCCCAGCGACTTGCTCATCTTGGCGCCGCCGAAGTTGAGCATGCCGTTGTGCAGCCAGAAGCGGGCGAAGACCTTGCCGCCGTGGGCGCATTCGCTTTGCGCGATCTCGTTTTCATGGTGCGGGAACTGCAGGTCCACGCCGCCGGCGTGGATGTCGATGGTCTCGCCCAGGTGGGCGGCGGCCATGGCCGAGCATTCGATGTGCCAGCCCGGGCGACCCCGACCCCACGGCGATTCCCAGCCGGGCAGGTCGTCGCTGGACGGCTTCCACAGCACGAAATCGCCGGCGTCGCGCTTGTACGGGGCCACCTCGACGCGGGCGCCCGCCAGCATTTCCTCCGGATCGCGGCGCGAAAGCTTGCCGTAGCCGTCGAAGCTGGCCACCGCGAACAGCACGTGGCCCTCGGCGGCGTATGCATGGCCGTTCCCGATCAGCTGCTCGATCATGCTGATGATCTGCGGCATGTGTGCGGTCACTTCCGGCTCGATATCCGGCGGCACCACGCCCAGCGCGGCCATGTCTTCACGGTAGGCGGCGGCGAACTTGTCGGTGATGGTGCTGATCGGCACGCCCTGCTCACGCGCGGCGGTGTTGATCTTGTCGTCCACGTCGGTGATGTTGCGGGCGTAGCGCAGGGCGCCGAAGCGGCGCCGCAGCAGGTCGGCCAGCACCCCGAACACCACCGGGCCACGGGCGTTGCCGATGTGCACGTAGTTGTAGACCGTCGGGCCGCACACATACAGGGTCGGACAGGCCGGGTCGATCGGGGTGAACGGTTCGAGCTGGCGAGTCAGGTTGTTGTGCAGGCGCAGGGTCATGGGGGTCGGAGTGGGGGACAAGCGTGTGATTTTAGAACGTGTCGGGGCCCTTTGGGGGCGCCGGAACCCACCGGCAGGCGGAGTGGGGTGGGCAGGAGCGGCGCGGACGGGTAATGTTCAGCCCCTTGCGGTCGTCACTGCCTACACTATTGCCGTGCCCTTCCTTCCGTCGCCAATGAAAACCACCGCGTTGCTGACCCTGGCCTGCCTGTCGGCGGCGCCGCTCGTGGTCCAGGCCCAAGAGGCCGAACCGCGCAACCGGGTGGTGATCGTGGAGAACGTGAAGTTCGACTACGCGCAGGTGCTGAACGTCGAGCCGGTGTTCCAGACCCTGCGCGCGACCCGTACCGAAGAGCACTGCGAACCCGTGTCCACCCGTACCTTGGCCCCGGTGAACGTGACCGGCGAGGAGCCGGTGGAGGACAAGGGCCGGATCGGCCGCTTCTGGGACTCGGTACGCTCGATGTTCAAGCGCAGCGATGAGGAGGCCGCCCAGGAGGTGGCCGCCGAGAACCCGGCCCCGTCCCCGGCCAACAACGGCCCCATGCTGACCCGCGACTGCCGCATCGTGCCGGTGGGCCGCGAGTTCCGCCGCCCCATCGCCTACGACGTGGATTACGTCTACAAGGGCACCAAGTACCGCTCACGGCTGCCGGAAGACCCCGGCAATCGGCTGAAGATCCGGGTTTCGATCACCCCGTGGGTCGGCGCTGACCAGACCGCCGGCGCATCGCCCTGATCCTGCCACGCCTGCCCCTTGCGCAGGCTTTCCGCCCATGCAAAGATGTTCGGCCATGAAGCTCACCGACTTCCAGCACGACAGCAGCGCCGCCCGCCAGGCCACTGGCATGACGTCGCGTGCCCGTCGACCGGAACCCCACATTTCCGCTGGGTAACCGGAGCTTTCTGCTGTTCGTCCGAAAAAAACCCAGCCCGCCGGCTGGGTTTTTTCGTTTCCGCGTCCTGAAAGCTTCATCTGCAACCATTCCGCACCACCCTGTTTGCCGGTTTTCCCTTCCACCGCGCCGCAGTCCGGCGCCGCCACGCAAGGAAAGATGATGTCCCCCAAGCACTTCCTGAACACCCAGGACTGGAGCCGCAGCGAGCTTGACGCGCTGCTGACCCAGGCCGAGCTGTTCAAGCGCAACAAGATCGGCGACCAGCTCAAGGGCAAGTCGATCGCGCTGGTGTTCTTCAACCCCTCCATGCGCACCCGCACCAGTTTTGAACTGGGCGCCTTCCAGCTGGGCGCGCACGCCGTGGTGCTGCAGCCGGGCAAGGATGCGTGGCCGATCGAGTTCAACCTCGGTACGGTGATGGATGGCGATACCGAAGAACACATCGCCGAAGTGGCCAAGGTGCTGGGCCGTTACTGCGACATCATTGCCGTGCGTGCGTTCCCCAAGTTCGTGGATTGGGCCTACGACCGCCAGGACATTGTCCTCAACAGCTTCGCCAAGTACTCGCCGGTGCCGGTCATCAACATGGAGACCATCACCCACCCGTGCCAGGAACTGGCCCACATCATGGCCCTGCAGGAGCACTTCGGCACCCAGGACCTGCGTGGCAAGAAGTACGTGCTGACCTGGACCTACCACCCCAAGCCGCTGAACACCGCCGTGGCCAACTCGGCGCTGACCATCGCCACGCGCATGGGCATGGACGTGACCCTGCTGTGCCCGACCGCCGACTACATCCTGGACGAGCGCTACATGGGCTGGGCCGAGCAGAACGTGGCCGAGAGCGGCGGTTCGCTGAAGGTCAGCCATGACATCGACAGCGCCTACGCCGGTGCCGACGTGGTCTACGCCAAGAGCTGGGGCGCGCTGCCGTTCTTCGGCAACTGGGAGCCGGAAAAGCCGATCCGCGACCAGTACAAGCACTTCATCGTGGACGAACGCAAGATGGCGCTGACCAACAACGGTGTGTTCAGCCACTGCCTGCCGCTGCGCCGCAACGTGAAGGCCACCGATGGCGTGATGGATTCGCCGCAGTGCATTGCCATCAACGAAGCCGAGAACCGACTGCACGTGCAGAAGGCAATCATGGCCGCGGTTGCCGGTCGTTGATTGCCAGGCATTGAAACAATCCGCCGGGCATGGCCCGGCGCTACCCCACCTGATTGGACATTACCCCCATGAGCAACAAAGACGTCGTTCTCGCCTTCTCCGGCGGCCTGGATACCAGCTTCTGCGTGCCTTACCTGCAGGAGCGCGGCTACAACGTGCACACCGTGTTCGCCGATACCGGCGGCGTGGATGATGAAGAGCGCGATTTCATCGAAAAGCGTGCCGCCGAACTGGGCGTCACCAGCCACGTGACCGTCAACGGTGGCCCGGCCATCTGGGAAGGCTTCGTCAAGCCGTTCGTGTGGGCCGGCGAAGGCTACCAGGGCCAGTACCCGCTGCTGGTGTCCGACCGTTACCTGATTGTCGACGCCGCGCTGAAGCGTGCTGCCGAACTGGGCACCAACATCATCGCCCACGGCTGCACCGGCATGGGCAACGACCAGGTCCGCTTCGATCTGGCCGTGAAGGCCCTGGGTGACTACCAGATCATCGCGCCGATCCGCGAGATCCAGAAGGAACACACCCAGACCCGTGCCTACGAACAGAAGTACCTGGAAGAGCGCGGCTTCGGCGTACGCGCCAAGCAGCAGGCCTACACCATCAACGAGAACCTGCTGGGCGTGACCATGTCCGGTGGCGAGATCGACCGTTGGGAAGCGCCGGGCGAGGGCGCCCGTGGCTGGTGCGCGCCGCGCAGCGAGTGGCCGGAACAGGCGCTGACCGTCACCCTGAAGTTCGTGGAAGGCGAAGCCGTTGAACTCAATGGCAAGGCGCTGCCGGGCGACCAGATCCTGGCCCAGCTGAACAAGCTGTTTGCTCCGTATGGCGTGGGCCGCGGCGTCTACACCGGTGACACCGTGATCGGCCTGAAGGGCCGCATCGTCTTCGAAGCTCCGGGCCTGGTCTCGCTGCTGGCCGCGCACCGTGCGCTGGAAGATGCCGTGCTGACCAAGCAGCAGAACCGCTTCAAGCCGGACGTGGCGCGCAAGTGGGTGGAGCTGGTGTACGAAGGCTTCTACCACGACCCGCTGAAGACCGACATCGAAGCGTTCCTGAAGTCCTCGCAGGCCAAGGTGAACGGCGAAGTGGTGCTGGAAACCCGCGGTGGCCGCGTTGACGCGGTGGCGGTGAAGTCGCCGCACCTGCTCAACACCAAGGGTGCCACCTACGCGCAGTCGGCCGACTGGGGCGTGGAAGAGGCTGAAGGCTTCATCAAGCTGTTCGGCATGAGCTCGACCTTGTACGCGCAGGTCAATCGCTGAGCGATTGACCACGCATTCCGCCTCAACCCCGCGCCGTTGGCGCGCCCCCTTGAACACCAAGGGGGCTCTCCACCAGACGCAATCCGGTAGCGCCGGGCCATGCCCGGCGGATGCTGGAAACCCGATATCCCCCCGGGCCATGCCCGGCGGAATTCCACAGGATTGTTGATTCATGCTTGAACAGACGCTCGATCACCTGCAGGCCCTGGTGTCCTTCGACACCCGCAACCCGCCGCGCGCGATCACCACCGGTGGCATCTTCGATTACCTGCGCGACCATCTGCCCGGCTTCAACGTCGAGGTGATCGACCACGGTGCCGGTGCGGTCAGCCTGTACGCGGTGCGCGGTACGCCGAAGTACCTGTTCAACGTGCACCTGGATACCGTGCCCGATTCGCCGCACTGGAGTGCCGACCCGCACGTGATGCGCCGCCTGGACGACCGCGTGGTCGGTCTGGGCGTGTGCGATATCAAAGGCGCGGCCGCCGCGCTGGTGGCTGCGGCCAATGCCAGCGATGGCGACGCCGCGTTCCTGTTCTCCAGCGATGAGGAAGCCAACGATCCGCGCTGCATCGCCGCGTTCCTGGCCCGTGGCCTGCCCTACGAGGCGGTGCTGGTGGCCGAACCGACCATGAGCGAGGCGGTGCTGGCGCACCGTGGCATCAGCTCGGTGCTGATGCAGTTCGCCGGCCGCGCCGGCCACGCTTCGGGCAAGCAGGATGCGGCCGCCAGCGCGCTGCATCAGGCCATGCGCTGGGGCAACCGCGCGCTGGACCACGTGGAATCGCTGGCCTCGGCGCGCTTCGGCGGGCTGACCGGCCTGCGCTTCAACATCGGTCGCGTGGAGGGTGGCATCAAGGCCAACATGATCGCGCCGGCCGCCGAGGTGCGCTTTGGCTTCCGCCCGCTGCCGTCGATGGATATCGATGCGCTGCTGGCGACCTTCGCCGGCTTCGCCGAACCGGACGCTGCGCTGTTCACCGAAACCTTCCGCGGCCCCAGCCTGCCGGCCGGCGATATCGCCGAAGCCGAGCACCGCCGCCTGCTGGCGCGCGACGTGGCCGATGCACTGGATCTGCCGATCGGCAACGCGGTGGATTTCTGGACCGAAGCCTCGCTGTTCTCGGCCGGTGGCTACACCACGCTGGTGTTCGGCCCGGGCGACATCGCCCAGGCGCATACCGCTGATGAGTTCGTGACGCTGGACCAGCTGCAGCGCTACACCGACGCCGTGCACCGCATCATCGCCGCCGGCGCCTGATTCTTCCCTTTCCGACGAAACCGAAATGTCTCCTGCCCTCCAGCCCCACCGCCAGACCCGCCAGACCATCGTGCGCCTGCTTTCCAGCATGGCCAGCGCGAAGGAGATCAGCCAGTACCTCAAGCGCTTTTCGCAGTTGGATGCCAAGCGCTTCGCTGTGGTGAAGGTCGGCGGTGCCGTGCTGCGCGACGATCTTGAAGCGCTGACGTCCTCGCTGTCTTTCCTGCAGGAAGTGGGCCTGACCCCGATCGTGCTGCACGGCGCTGGCCCGCAGCTGGATGCGGAACTGTCGGCCGCCGGCATCGAGAAGCAGACGGTCAACGGCCTGCGCGTGACCTCACCGGAAGCCCTGGCGATCGTGCGCCGGGTGTTCCAGCAGTCCAACCTGCGCCTGGTCGAAGCCCTGCAGCAGAACGGTGCGCGTGCCACTTCCATCACCGGCGGCGTATTCGAGGCCGAGTACCTGGACCCGGATACCTACGGTCTGGTGGGCGAAGTGAAGAAGGTCAACCTGGCGCCGATCGAGGCCAGCCTGCGCGCCGGCTCCATTCCGGTCATCACCAGCCTGGGTGAGACCGCCGGTGGGCAGATCCTGAACGTCAACGCCGACTTCGCCGCCAATGAGCTGGTGCAGGAACTGCAGCCCTACAAGATCATTTTCCTGACCGGCACCGGCGGCCTGCTGGACGAGCAGGGCACGGTGATCGATTCGATCAACCTGTCCACCGAGTACGACCACCTGATCGCGCAGCCGTGGATCCATGGCGGCATGAAGGTGAAGATCGAGCAGATCAAGGACCTGCTCGATCGCCTGCCGCTGGAATCGTCGGTGTCGATCACCCGTCCGGCCGACCTGGCCAAGGAACTGTTCACCCACAAGGGCTCGGGCACGCTGGTGCGCAAGGGCGAAAAAGTGCTGCGCGCCACCGAATGGAGCGAGCTGGACCTGCCGCGCCTGAAGGGCCTGATCGAATCCAGCTTCGGTCGCACGCTGGTGCCCGATTACTTCCAGAAGACCCGCCTGCTGCGCGCCTATGTGAGCGAGAACTACCGCACTGCGGTCATCCTCACCGACGAGGCCGAGGGCGTGTACCTGGACAAGTTCGCCGTGCTGGACGATGCGCAGGGCGAAGGCCTGGGCCGTGCGGTGTGGAACGTGATGCTGGAAGAAACCCCGCAGCTGTTCTGGCGCTCGCGCCATGGCAACCCGATCAACCACTTCTACTACGCCGAATCCGATGGCTGCTACAAGCAGGACCAGTGGAAGGTGTTCTGGTTCGGCGCCGATGGCATCGACCGCATCAAGACCTATGTCGACCACTGCGCGCAGCGCACGCCGAGCCTGCAGGGCTGAGCCATGACGCCTGCCGACGCCTGGAACAGCGTTCCCACCCTGCGCGGCCAGCATGTGCTGCTGGAGCCGCTGCAGGGTACGCACGTTCCCGGCCTGGCCGCGGCGCTGGAAGGCAGCGGCCTGGACCAGCTCTGGTACACCCAGGTGCCGTCGCCGCAGCGGGCAGGGCAGTACGTGCAGGCCGCGCTGGATGCGCAGGCCGAAGGCAAGGTGCTGCCGTTCGTGATCCGTGATGCGGCCGGCGCCATCGTCGGCAGCACCCGCTTCTATGGGCTGGAAGTGGACGTTCCCAAACTCAGCCTGGGGTACACCTGGTATGCACCGCGCGTGCAGCGCAGCGGGGTGAACACCGAGGCCAAGCTGCTGTTGCTGCAGCACGCCTTCGAGGTGATGGGCTGCATCAGCGTGGTGCTGGAAACCAGCTGGTTCAACCATGCCTCGCGCGCCGCCATCGCCCGGCTGGGCGCCAAGCAGGACGGCGTGCTGCGCAACCACAAGCGGCATGCCGACGGCACGCCGCGTGACACTGTCATCTTTTCCATCATCGACGCGGAATGGCAGGGCGTGAAGCGCCACCTGCAGCACCGCCTGGACCAACACGCATGAACGATTCGACTTTCACCCTGGGCATTGTCGGTGCCCGTGGCCATACCGGCGCCGAGCTGATCAAGCTGGTGGCTGCCCACCCGCGCCTGAAGCTGGCCTTCGTGTCTTCGCGCGAGCGTGCCGGCCAGCGCCTGGCCGACCACCACCCCGAAGTGCAGGGCGACCTGCAGTACGAAAACCTGGATGCCGATGCCGTGGCCGCCAAGGGCGTGGATGCGGTGATCCTGGCCCTGCCCAATGGTCTGGCCGCGCCGTTCGTGGCCGCGCTTGACGCCGCCAGGCCGGATACCGTGATCGTCGATCTGTCGGCCGACTACCGCTTCGACAACGGCTGGTATTACGGCCTGCCGGAACTCACCCGCAGCCGCTACAGCGGCCAGAAGCACATCAGCAACCCGGGCTGCTACGCCACCGCGATGCAGTTGGCCGTACACCCGCTGCTGGACCTGCTGGCCGGCCCGCCGCAGTGCTTCGGTGTGTCCGGCTATTCCGGTGCGGGCACCAGCCCGTCGGACAAGAACAACGTGGACCTGCTGGCCGACAACCTGATGCCATACGCGCTGACCAACCACGTGCACGAGCGCGAAGTGTCGGTGCAGCTGGGCGTGGCGGTCGAATTCATGCCACATGTCGCGCCGCATTTCCGGGGCATCACGCTTACCGCCAACCTGTGGCTGAACCGCGTGCAGACCCGCGAACAGATCGTCGAGCGCTTCCAGCAGGCCTACGCCAGCGAACCCCTGATCGAAGTGGTGGATGATGCGCCGTGGGTCAGCCGCATCGCCGGCCGCCACGGCGCCCAGGTAGGTGGCTTCACCTTGGCACCCGGTGGCAAGCGGGTGGTGGTGGTGGCCACCCTGGACAACCTGCTGAAGGGCGCGGCCACCCAGGCCATGCAGAACCTCAACCTTGCGCTGGGCATCGACGAACTGACGTCGATCCCGCACTGAACACGTATTACGGAGCCCCCATGGCAGACCTTCTTTGGCAGAAGCCGGGCGTCGCGGTCGACGCACAGATCCAGACCTTCCTCGCCGGCGATGACGTGATCCTTGATCGCGAATTCTTCCTGCACGACATCGCCGCCAGCGCCGCGCACGCCGAAGGCCTGCAGCACATCGGCATCCTCAGTGCCGACGAGCTGGCCGGCCTGCTGCGCGAACTGGACCTGCTGGCGCAGGATTTCCGCGAAGGCCGTTTCGTGCTGGACACCCAGTACGAAGACGGGCATTCGGCCATCGAAGCACGCCTGACCGAACGCCTGGGCGATGCCGGGCGCAAGATCCACACCGGGCGCAGCCGCAACGACCAGATCCTGGTGGCCACCCGCCTGTGGCTGAAGAAAAAGCTGCAGCGCGTGGCCCATCTCAGTGCGGAAGTAGCCAAGGTCGCGCTGGATCGTGCGCAGGCCGAGAAGGACCTGCCGATTCCCGGTTACACCCACATCCAGCGCGCCGTGGTCTCGTCGGCGGGCATGTGGTGGGCCGGTTGGGCCGAAGCCTTCATCGACAACGCGGTGCGCGCGCGCGACACCCACGCACTGGTGGATGCCAACCCGCTGGGCACCGCCGCCGGCTACGGCGTGAACCTGCCGCTGGACCGCGAACACACCACTGCCGCGCTGGGATTTGCGCGCATGCAGGTGTCGCCGATCTATGCGCAGCTGTCGCGCGGCAAGTTCGAGCTGGCCGCCCTGGAAGCACTGGGCGGCGCCACGCTGGACCTGCGCCGCATCGCCTGGGATCTTTCGCTGTTCACCAGTGCCGAATTCGGCTTCGTCGCATTGCCGGCGCAGTACACCACCGGCAGCTCGATCATGCCCAACAAGCGCAACCCGGACGTGATCGAACTGATGCGCGCCACGCACGCCAGCGTGGCCGCGGCGCGTACCGAGATCGAGCAGTTGCTGTCGCTGCCGTCGGGCTACCACCGCGACCTGCAGTCGTCCAAGGGCGCCATCTTCCACGGCTTCGGTCGTGGCCTGGCCGCGCTGGAACTGCTGCCGGCGCTGCTGGCCAACCTGGAATGGCGTGACGACAAGCTGCGCGCGGCCATTGATTCGGGCATGTACGCCACCGACGTTGCGGTGGAGGCGGCCGTGGCCGGTGTGCCGTTCCGCGAGGCCTACAAGGCCGCCGCTGCCGGTGCCGACAGTGCAGGGCAGGGGCGTACCCCGGAAGGCAGCCTGGCCGCGCGCGTGTCGCCCGGTTCGGCCGCCGACCTGCGCTTGGACGAGCTGCGCGCGCGCTGGCTGGCGCTGGCCTGATGGCCGGCACCGTCTACCTGGTCATGGCCCTGCGCCTGCCCACGTTCACCCAGGCCGCGGTGCAGCCGCACCTGGATTTCCTCGACGCGCTGCGCGAGCGGGGCCGGCTGCAGCTGACCGGTGGCTTCACCGACGGCAGCGGCGGCGCCTACGTGCTGTGCAACGTCGACAGCCTGGCGCAGGCCCAGGCCATCGTCGCCACCGATCCGCTGGTGACGATGCAGGCCTCGCAGTTGACCGTGCACGAATGGCGTACCCGCTGAGACCCCGCTGATGAAAGACCCCGCTGCCCACGTCGCCTCGCCGTTCCCCGAACAAGCGCTGCCGCCGTGGCGGCGGGCGGTGCTGAAGGTGGGCAGCAGTCTGCTGGCCGCCGATGGTGGAGGGCTGTCGCCGCGCCATGCACTGGGTCTGGCGCAGTTCGTCTCGGCCCATGTGCTGGCCGGCCGCGAAGTGGTGATCGTCTCCTCCGGCGCTGTCGCGGCGGGGCGGGCGATCCTGCCGCGCGTGGACGAACCCGGTGCCGCCATGGCCGCCCGCCAGGCGCTTGCGGCACTGGGCCAGGCGCAGCTGATCGGCCTGTGGCAGCGCTTCTTCGAGCGGCCGGTGGCGCAGGTGCTGCTTACCCACGACGACCTGCGCAACCGCCGCCGCTACCTCAATGCGCGCGCAACGCTGAACGAGTTGCTGCGGCTGGGCGCATTGCCGGTGGTCAACGAGAACGACACCGTGTCGGTGGACGAGCTCAAGCTTGGTGACAACGACAACCTGGCCGCCACGGTGGCCGCGCTGGTCGATGCCGATGCACTGTTCATCGCCACCGACATTGACGGGCTGTACAGCACCGATCCGCGCACGGTGGCCGACGCGCAGCCGCTGCACGAGGTGGCCGAACTGAGCGATGCCGTGCTGGCAATGGCCGGTGGCGCCGGTTCGCGCGCCGGTACCGGCGGCATGCGCACCAAGCTGGAAGCCGCCGCGAAGGCTGGCCGGCTGGGCATCGAAACCTACCTGTTCAACGGCCGCAGCGGTGACGTGGTGCGCGCGCTGACGCGCGATCGGCTGTTTGGTACGCGCATCCACGCCGCCCGCAGCCGTGAAGCGGCGCGCAAGCACTGGCTGCGGCATGCGCCGCTGGCCGAGGGCGCGATCCTGGTCGATGCCGGCGCGGCCCAGGCCATGCGCGATAAGGGCGCTTCGCTGTTGCCCGGTGGCATTACCGGCGCCGACGGCGCGTTCCGTCGCGGTGACATGGTGCAGGTGTGCTGGAACAGCGAGGCGGGGCGGGTCTGCGTGGCGCGCGGGGTCAGCCAGTACGCCGCCGACGATGTGCGCCGCATCGCCGGCCGCCACACGCGCGACATCCAGGCCGTGCTCGGCTACAACTACGGTGGCACGGTCGTGCATCGTGACGATCTGGTGCTGCCATGAACGAACTGCAGGACATCCCCATGAGTGAAATCGAAGCGCAGGTGCGGGCCTGCCGTGATGCGGCCACGGTGGTTGCCGGCCTGGACAGTGCGGCGCGCCGTGCGCTGCTGCTGTCCATGGCACAGGCACTGGAAGTAAACGCCGGCCTGATCCTGGCCGGCAATGCTCGCGACCTGGCAGCTGCACGGGAAAAGGGCGTGGGTACGGCGATGCTTGACCGCCTCGCGCTGGACCCGGCGCGGCTGTTCGCCATGGCCGAAGCGGTGCGCGAGGTAGCCGCGCTGTCCGATCCGGTCGGGCAGGTAACCCGCGACGATGTGCGCCCCAATGGCATCCGCGTGCAGAAGGTGCGCGTGCCGCTGGGCGTGATCGCGATGATCTACGAGGCACGCCCGAACGTGACCGCCGAGGCCGCTGCGCTGTGCCTGAAGGCCGGCAACGGGGTGATCCTGCGCGGTGGTTCCGAGGCCATCCATTCCAACACTGCCATCGCCCAGGCCCTGGCCGGTGCACTGAAGGCCAACGGCGTACCGCCGGCAGCGGTGACCGTGCTGACCGATCTGCGCCGCGAGGCCATGCTGGAACTGCTGCAGCTGCACGAGCTGATCGACCTGGCCATTCCGCGTGGCGGTGAAGGCCTGATCCGCTTCGTGGCCGAACACGCGCGGGTTCCGGTCATCAAGCACTACAAGGGCGTGTGCCATCTGTTCGTGGATGCCAGCGCTGATCTGGACAAGGCCGTTGCGCTGCTGGTGGATGGCAAGTGCAGCCGCCCGGCGGCCTGCAATTCGCTGGAAACACTGCTGGTGCACCGCGATGTGGCCGATGCGTTCCTGCCGCGCGCGGCGCAGGCGCTGGGCGAACGTGGTGTGCAGCTGCGTGCCGATGAACGTGCGCAGACGCTGCTGCCCGGCAGCACGGCCGCCACCGAAGAGGATTACGCGGTCGAATTTCTCGACCTGGTGCTGGCGGTGCGCGTGGTCGACGATCTCGACGCCGCCATCGCGCATATCCGCACCTACACCTCCGACCACACCGAGGTGATCGCTACCGAGGACAAGGCCAATGCCGAGCGCTTCGTCAACGCACTGCGTTCGGCGGTGGTGATGGTCAACGCGTCCTCGCGTTTTTCCGACGGTGGCCAGCTGGGGCTGGGCAGCGAGATCGGCATTTCCACCACGCGCCTGCACGCGTACGGCCCGATGGGGCTGGAAGCGCTGACCGTCGAACGGTTCGTGGTGCGCGGCGAAGGGCAGACCCGATAGGGGGCTTTGCGGCAGGGCTTGCAGCCCTGCACCTGCTGGACGTCAGCGTCAACGTCAACGACAAGAGCGTGCATTCCGTGGATTGGCGGGGCGGTGTCGGAATGCGGGGACGCCGCAAGTACGTCCGTGTAGGCTTGGCAGCCGCATCCATGCGGCTGACACCCCGCATTCCGACACCGCCCCACCTCTGACCGTTTCCCGGGATCTGTCGGAACGGCAAGGGGTAACGGCAACGGAATCGGATTCAGTATTCGATTTCCATGGAAATGCATCCACGCATGGCGTGGATCTACTGTGTCGACCAAGGTCGACACCTACCGTTGGCGAGCGCTGCCGGAACGGCAAGGGGTCGGATCCCTTTGCTGCGCAACGGGCTCTGACCCCGGATTGATATTCGATTTCGATGGAATTCCATCCACGCATGGCGTGCATCTACTGTGTCGACCAAGGTCGACACCTACCGTTGGCGAGCGCTGTCGGATCGGCATGGGGTCGGATCCCGTTGCTGCGCAACGGGCTCTGACCCCGGAATTGTTTCGGCATCCGTCAGTAGATCCACGCCATGCGTGGATGATTCATTCGATATCTGACAGATGTGTCGACCAAGGTCGACACCTACCTTCGGCGTGCTGTGTCAGAACGGCAGCGGGGTCGGATCCCGTTGCTGTGCAACGGGCTCTGACCCCGAGGAAATGCATCCACGCATGGCGTGGATCTACTGTGTCGACCGAGCTCGACACCTACCAACAGCGCGATCTGTCCGAACGGCAGCGGGGTCGGATCCTGTTGCTGCGCAACGGGCTCTGACCCTGGATTCAATATTCGATTTCCATGGAAATGCATCCACGCATGGCGTGGATCTACTGTGTCGACC
>NZ_DAMBCN010000012.1:0-116 GCF_032056425.1 Stenotrophomonas sp. | reverse complement strand
AAGGTCGACACCTACCAGCAGCCGCGGGAATCTGTCAGAGGTGGGGCGGTGTGGGTGGGCAGGACCGCAGGCGCCATGGATGGCGCCTACGAGCCTTATCTGATGGAAATCTGGCA